>CAUCQW010000019.1 GCA_958445065.1 uncultured Collinsella sp. | reverse complement strand
ATGGAGGCGATCATGGAACCGGCCTGCTGCATGGCCTTGTAGGCGAACATATCGAAGGCGAGCAGGCAGCGCTCGTCACCCTCAGAGGCGCGCGTACGGATGTCACGGGCATCGTTGGAGATGCCCGAGATGGCAAGCAGACCGGACTGCTTGTTCATCATGTCGTCGACTTCCTGGTAGCTGTAGCCGCCCTCGCGCTGAAGATAGCACACGGTGGCCGGGTCGATGGAACCGCAACGGGTACCCATCATCAAACCGTCAAGCGGCGTGAGGCCCATCGTGGTGTCGCGGCACACACCGTCCTCAATGGCGGCAAGCGAAGCACCGTTGCCCAGATGGCACGAAAGCAGACGGTGGCAGCGCGTACCCAGGATCTCCTTAGCCATCATCCACTCGTAGCGGTGGCTCGTACCGTGCGCGCCGTACTTGCGCACGTGATACTTATCGCACACGTCCTTGGGCAGGGCGTAGGTGTAGGCGACCTCGGGCATGGTCATGTGGAACGAGGTGTCGAAGACGGCCACATTGGGCAACTCCGGATACTTCTCGCGGCAATATTCGATTGCCGCGGCCTCGCCGTAGTTGTGCAGCGGGGCGAGCGGGGCCACCTCAAGGATCTTAGCCATGACCTCATCGTCGACGACCGCGGAATCATCGAAGTGCCAACCGCCCTGAACGATGCGATGCCCAATGCCATCGATCGTAAAGTCGGTCTTCTCGAGCTCCTCGAGCACGCGAGCGATAGCAGAGCGATGATCGGGGAAGGGAACCTCCTCGGTCTGCTTGGTGCCACCGTTCTCGGAGTGACCAAAGATGCCCATCTCCGATCCGATACGCTCGCAGTTGCCCTTGGCGAAAACCTCGCGGGTATCGGTATCCAGAAGCTGATATTTAAGGCTCGAGCTGCCGGCGTTGACAACAAGTACGTTCATGAGACTCCTTCGTGATTACAGTACGGTCGACAAACCTATAAGGCGGCCGTACCTTTAATAAGAAGTTATCAGAATTCAATAAACATCTATTAGGCTCTTCGCCCAAAGAGCATAAAAGGGGGCTGAACGGCACAAGGCCATCCAGTCCCCTCCCCTTGCATCAATTACTTACCGCTAACGATGCGCTCGACGTCGGAAGCGATCATGAACTCCTCATCCGTGGGGATAACGAAGATCTTGACCTTGGAATCCTTGGCGGACAGGCACCAAGCGCCGTCGCCGCGCAGGGCGTTGCGGGCATGGTCCATCTTGACGCCCATAAAGGCCAGACGGTCGGCCACGCCGGCGCGGACAGCCGGAGCGTGCTCGCCGATGCCGGCGGTAAAGACCAGAGTGTCCATGCCGCACATGGAAGTGGCCATCTCGGCGGCCTTGGCGGCAATCTTGTAGACGAACATATCGAAGGCGAGCTGGGCCTCGGGGTCGCCGGCAGCGGCGAGCTCCTCAACGTTGCGGCAGTCGTTGGTCTTGCCGCCGGTCACAGCCAAAAGGCCGGACTTCTTGTTCATCATCTCGTCGACCTCGTCGAAGGTGAACCCGCCTTCGCGCTGCAGGTAGCACACGGTAGCAGGGTCGATGGAGCCGCAGCGGGTGCCCATCATGACACCGTCGAGCGGGGTCAAGCCCATGGTGGTGTCCATGCACTTACCGTCCTCGATGGCGCACAGGGAAGCGCCGGAACCGATGTGGCACACGACGACCTTGCGAGCCTCGCCGTTGGTCATCTCAGCAACCTTCTTGGAAATGTAGCGGTAGCTGGTGCCGTGAGCGCCGTACTTACGGATGTGCAGCTTGTCGCAGACGTCCTTGGGCAGGGCGTAGGTCTTGGCGACCTCGGGCATATTGAAGTGGAAAGCAGTGTCGTAGACCGTGACGTTGGGCAGGTCGGGATACTGCTTGAGGCAGTACTCGATAACATTGGCCTCGGGGTTGTTGTGCAGCGGGGCAAGCGGAGCGACCTCGCGGATCTTGGCGAGGACGTCTTCGTCGACGAGGGAGGAATCACCGAAGTACCAGCCGCCCTGAACGATACGGTGGCCGATGCCCTCGATCTTGACGCCGTTGGCCGCGAGGTCCTTCAGGACGACCTCGATGGCGACCTTGTGGTCGGGGAACTCGATGTTCTCGGTCACCTTCTTGGAACCATTGGCAGCGTGGGTGAAGGTACCGCCGGTAAAGCAGACGCGCTCGCAGGAGCCCTTTGCGGACACCTTGTGGGACTTGGTATCGATGACCTGATACTTAAGGGTCGAAGATCCCGCGTTGACGACCAGAACGTTCATGTGTCTCCCTACTAACAGGCGGTGTGGCGCCGCCAGGTTACATACGTTTCAATAATAAACCCAAACGCCCTCGCGCTCGGGTTTATTGCGTTGATATATAAGTTATCGATGCCCAAATACTCACGGCCTTTGACTTGTAAGACGAAATAGCGCGGGGATATACACCAGGGAAGAAATCCCGAGTGCAACAAGCAATACGACTCGAATGCCCGCAACGCTACTCAACACAGCGTTGAGCAGATAGAAAAGGATGGCACCAACCGCCACCATCTGGCTTTGAACCGAAATCAGCGAACAGCGCATCGATGAATCGGCAACATTTTGGAAAACTGAGTATTTGATTGGGGCAAACAACGAGTACGCAACCGTCTGCAGCACATAGAACACGGGCAGCAAATTAGCCGGAGTAAGGGGAATCAAAAACAAAGCTGTCAATGCTAAGCGAATGATGCCGCAAATACGCGCAAAACGGCCCTTGTCGACATGAGCAATCACACTGGGCACAATAAGCCCCATGGAGGCCGAGGCAAGGAGCTGGACCGCAATGATCACACCCGAAGCGACGGCATTCATTCCGCGGCCCGCAAGCAGCAGTGAGAAAAAGTCTTCCAGGGCGACAAAAGCAAATGCCTGAGAACAGTCCATGATGAACGCTGAACGAAGAATGCCATTACACGCAATAGCGGCACCGATCATCTTCGGGCTAATTCCACGCTCAGGTACCCCCGCAGTGCTCCCTCTTCGCATCTCAGGAATGCAGACAACGACAACCAACGTCAACACCATTGCGATGATATCTGCCGAAAGACCAATGAGATATGCACCGACAGACGAAATGAAACCGCCCACGCAAGCGGAGATGGCATAAGAGGCATAGAAAACAAATCGCTCAACGACATTAAGTCTTACGAGCTGGTCCTGAGAGACGCCGTCAATGTAAATCGCTTCTATGGATCCGCTCAGACATGCAACGGCAAAACCTTTGAGAGCGAACGCACCGATTAAAAGCAGAGGGGAACGGACGAGCAGCAGGGCGGCGTAGTATCCAAGCATCCCCACGACGCCAACGAGACCGCTTGCCTTTCGTCCAAACCTATCAGCAATATAGCCAGTGGGAACTTCGAGGATGAACTTGCTCACTTGATATGCAATCATCATGCTAGAAATCGCCACTATCGAGAATCCGACGAATTCAAGGTAAACCGTCAGAAAATACAAAATAGTGCTGAAGTTCGACAGAAAAACGAACGTCATATAAAGCAAAACCGTACGGTTTTTCATGCTCCGCCCTCCAAGAGTCAGCAATCTAAATCGAAATCTTGGAAAAGCATGAGGGCAAAGCTGTCAGCTATGTGTTGCAGGGCGTCAACATTCACTTGACGACACGAGGCCAAATGGCCTCACGAAGCGAGATGACGCAATAGGTGAAGAAATACCGTCTGGTGTCGATCGGTCCAGGCATTTTGTCGATAGCAAAAGTAGATGGGCAAGGCTACGTCATGTGAGGCTTCAATGGAGCACTCGCTCACTTCCGATCCATCCGATGCGAGAGAAGAGCCAGAAAAACTCAATATCAATCCCCCGGCTTGAAGAAACTCAGCCTGCGCCCTGTTTCCGTATTCGACATCGCGAAAGCGGAAATTAACCAGCTGAGCTTCGGGACATTGATTGATTGCATTGAGACAGGGTGACAAATTAATGGGAACAGCGAGCCTGCCGCCCAGTAACTCACGAATGGTCATAGCGTCAACAGATTGATGACCAGCTGGACATGAAAGAACCCTGAGCTCCTTTTCACCCATATATTTTGAAGAAAGGACGCTGTCCCGTGGTTCCTCAAACGAGATAGCCGCGTCCGAAATTCCAAGTATAAGTGATTCAAAGCATGTTGCCGTTGGCTGATGCCACACATCAAGATGAATCTGAGGGTGCGAGCTTTCAAACGAGTCATACCAGTTTTCGGCAAAAAGGCGCCCCCGCCCATGAAGGCAGGGGGCGTAAAGACGAAAGTGGCCGTCGGGCGAGACGCCGTCGTCCCTCGATTGAGCGTACTTTTTGAGATCGTCGACTTGTGCCAGGATCACGCGTGCACGACGCGCAAATTCTCTGCCCGCCGGAGACAAAACAGCCTCCCCCGCCGATCGGTTGAGCAAAACGATCTGATACTCAGATTCCAACTTTTTGATTGCCGACGAAACGGCCTGCGGACTCACATGAACGGCGCGAGCTGCTTTGCGCACGCCGCCATAGTTCGCTACCGCTTGAAGGTATTCGAGTTGAGAAAGCTGCATAGATTACTCCAAAGGCAGCCAAGTCGACGGCCTACGCGCCCTCAGATGAGGTTCTCACCCAAGTTCTTGCCGCCGAGGACGTGCATATGGAAATGCATGACGGTCTGACCGGCGTTGACGCCCTTGTTGGAGATGACGCGGAAACCGTCCTCCAAGCCCTTGGCCTTAGCGACCTCCTGGATGGCGTGAGCCATGGCGCCCATGGTCTCGGCAGGCACATTATCGGCGATATCGCTGTAGTGCTTCTTGGGAATCACGAGAGTGTGGACCGGCGCCTGGGGGTTGAGGTCGTCGAAGGCGATGACTTGATCGTCCTCGTAAACGACGGTCGAGGGGATCTCGTGGTTGGCAATTTTGCAGAAGATGCAATCACACATGGTTGGTTCCTTTCTCGCAGACCAAGGTAATTATATTTGGTCGGGGTGGTTAGAACGAGAGGTTGTCGTCCGTGTTGGCGGCCTCGCCGTCGGCGAGCACGTCGTTGCCGTCGACGTCCTTAAGGAGCACCGAGACCTTCTGCTCGGCATCGGACAAGCGAGTACGCAGGCTCTTGAGGAGCTCTACGCCGCGGGTATAGCTCTCGAGCGACTCCTCGAGCTCCATATCGCCCGACTCCAGGCTGCGGATGATGAGCTCCAACTCCTGCGAAGCCTGCTTGTACGTAAGCTGCTCGACCGGGGTTTTCTCTGCCATATCTGTTTCCTTTCCTAAAGGTTTATCGCTATGAAACGCAGCCTACTCGACCGTATCGACCGTTGCTGCCACGTTGCCGTCTGCCATGCGTACGCGAATGGCGTCGCCCGGCTTAAAGGTCTTGGCGCTCATAGCCACGCCGTCAACGCTGTACGCGATGGAATAGCCGCGGGCAAGCACCTTGAGCGGCGACAGGGCATCGAGCGAGGCTGCCGTACGGCCCAGGTCGGACGCTGGCTTGTTGAGCATCGTGCGCCCCTGATGCTCCAGGCGAGAGCTCGCGAGCGTGAGCGCATGGCGCTTGCCATCGAGCCCCGAGGTGCTTGCAACCAGACGCTCGGGCAAGCGCTCAAAGTTGGAGCGAAATGTCCCGACCGAGCGTACTATGGCGCCCGACAGGCGATCGGCGGTCAGCGCAAGCTCCGATTCGCGACGCTCGACCATAAATGTGGGGTCGTTGAGGCACGGGCGGCACGCAGCCGCATCGAGCGCATCGCCCAGGCGAGCCGTATAGGTATCCCAGGCACGGCGACCGCGCTGATCGAGCATCTCCAGGTCGACCTGGGCCGACCCAATCATCGATGCCATCGCGGCACCCAGACGCTGATGGCGCGCCTCGAGCACATCGGCCAACTCCGTCATAGCCGGCGCCACCGATTCTGCCGCCGCCGTGGGCGTGGAGGCGCGGCGGTCGCTCACCATGTCGCAAATCGAGGTATCGGGCTCATGGCCGATACCGGTCACCACGGGCACGGGACAGGCAGCCACTGCACGGGCAAGCTCCTCGTCGTTGAAGGTCATGAGGTCCTCGAAGGAGCCGCCGCCGCGCACCAGCAAGATGCAGTCGGGCGCCGGCGTGATGGCGGCGGCACGGCGCAGGCCCTCGATAAGCTCGGCCGGCGCACCCTCGCCTTGAACCTTGGCGCCCACGCAGACAAGCTCGACGAGCGGATTGCGCCGACGCAATGTACGCTTGACGTCGTCGATTACCGCACCGGAAAGCGAGGTGACGACCGCCACGCGGGAGCAGAACACCGGGATGCGGCGCTTGCGCGCTTCGTCCATCAGGCCCTCGCGGCGTAGCTTTTCGGCCAGTTGCGCCACTTGTTGACGCAGCAGACCCTCCCCCGCCAGCGAAAACGAGCGAGCGACAAAGCTCATGCGGCCTGTGGCCTTATAGAGGTTGAAGCTGCCCTTAAAGCTCACCTGCATGCCGTCACGCAGATCGAAGGTACGCTTGAGATAGGCGCCCTTCCAGATGATGCAGTCGACGGCGGCCGAGTCGTCTTTAATCTGGAAGTAGCAGTGGCCGCTTCGGGCATTGGGACCACGAAAACCCGTGACCTCACCCAAAACGCTCAGCTGCGGAATGGCGTCGAGCGCGCCGGCGGCGATCTCCACCGCTTGGCTCACGCTGAGCTCCTTGCGCTCCTGATCGTCCGAACCGTCGAACTCGGCGGAAACGGTATTGCCGGTCAGATTCCAGCCTGCCACGCAGCCTCCTTTCGTCATCGTGCACAAGGGCTTCGGCCCTGCGCAAATTCAAGTCCAACACATAGTACAGCGCCGCGGGGACACGAATCCCCGCGGCGCCCAGCGACCCAATTTGTTATCGGTTGGAGTTTCTGTTGTAGCGAGCCATAAGATAGAGCAGCTGAATAATCGAGGTGAGCGCCGCAGCCACATAGGTAAGCGCGGCGGCCGTCAGCACCTTCTTGGCACCGTTGACCTGCTTGGAGCTCATACCCGACTGCTCAATATACGCCACGGCGCGCCGATTAGCATCAATCTCGACCGGCAGCGTAACCAGTTGGAACAGCACGCTAAACGAGAAGAAGATCAGCGCGAGGGCCGTGAGCCCGGCAATGTTCATAAATAGGCCCAAGAGCAACACGATGGTCCAGGTGTTCTGGGTAAAGTTGACGACCGGCACGAGGGCGGTGCGAACCTTCATCATGGCATAACCGCTTTGACGCTGGGCGGCATGGCCCGCCTCGTGGCAGGCAACGGCAACGCTTGCGACCGACCCGCCCGAACGGTTGGCATCCGAGAGATACAGGTTGTTGTCCTGCGGGTTGTAATGATCGGTGAGCTCACCAGCGACGCCCTTGATACCCACGGCGTTGCAGCCGTTGGCGTCGAGCATGCGGCGAGCGACCGTGGCGCCCGTGTCGCCGTCCGAGCGAACCTTGGACCAGGTTTTGTACGTCGAGTTGATATAGTTCTGTGCGGCAAGACCGATCACCGTGCAGACAAGAACAACCAGCAGGTACAGCGGGTCGATGCCAAAGCCGTATCCATAGTAATAAGGCATGCGAATTCCTCCGAATCGAGTTACACGTTGGAGGCATTTTACCCACTCGCCCAGCCAACGAGACACCATCGATGTTTTGGCATTGCAGCTCTAAAACGTTTGCAGCGCTTGGCAAACCGCGTAACTACAAAAGCTCGATTTTGCCGTCCTTCACAGTGAGTCCCATGTTGCCCGAGAGCAGATCGTCCAGGCGCGAGCCCACAAGCTCAAAGCGCCAGCCTTCGCGCAAGGGGCTCTGCTCGGGATGCTCAATATAGTCGGCCAGGTCATCGCGCGAGGCAATGACCGAGGTCGCCACTCCCGAGCGTTCGGCAACCAGGCGGATAAGCGCGTACATGAGATCCGTCACGCTCTCCAGCTCCGGAGAGATCTGGCGATGCCCGCGCACCATGAGCGGCAGGCGATCGTGCGGGCAGCTTGCGCCGCGCTTGATGGCCATGAGCGCACCGTCCACGTCGCGCTCCCCCAACTGATCGGTACCGCGAATGCTACGGAACTCCTCAACGCGCACGGGATTGCGCTTGACGAGCGCAAGCAGCGTGTCGTCGGACATGACCCACTTGCGCGGGATGTTACGGCGCTCGGCGCGGTCCTCGCGCCAGGCGGCGAGCTCGCGCGCGATGCCCAGCTGGTGGCGGCTGCACGAGTTGATGCGCTTGACCTTGCGGAATGCCTCGTGACGGTCGGCGCGATAGTGCGACTCGTCAGCCAGCGGGCGTAGCTCGTCGAGCACCCAGTCCACACGGCCCAGCTCGCGCAGGCGACTCATCATCTCGGTATAGGCGACGATCAGGTACTTGACGTCATCAATCGCGTACTCAATCTGCTTATCGGTCAGCGGGCGACGCGACCAGTCGGTCAGCGACTCGGTCTTGGGCAGCGAGACGCCGCAAAACGTCTGAACAAGCGCGCCATACGAAATCTGCTGGCGCTCGCCCAAAAAGGCAGCGGCGACCTGCGTATCGAAAATCGGTCGTGGCAGCACGCCCACGGTATGGAGCATAACCTCCATATCCTGCGAGCAGGCGTGGAAGACCTTAGTCACGCTCTCGTCTGCCATAAGCTCGGCCAGCGGCGATAGGTCGTCGATCACCAGGGGATCGACCGCGACGCTCTCGGCAGGGGTGGCAATCTGAACCAAGCACAGGCGCGGATGGAACGTGCGCTCGCGCAAAAACTCGGTATCGACGGCAATCGCGTCGAACTCACGGGCGCGCTGGCAAAAGTCGAGTAGAGCCTGATGTGTGGAAATGTACATATCAACCCATCGAATAAGGTTAGGCCCGAAAAACACGGGTAGGATATCGGCATTGCCTTACAACTATACTCGGTTAGTCACAGAACGGGAACGTAAGTATGCGCTGCCTTATCATCCACAACCCGGCATCGGGCCCCAGCTCAGATGAAATCTTCGCATTCACGCACGCCCTTGCACAGGGCGGCGACGAGGTCGTGATGCGCTTTATCGGCGATGGCATGGAACCCGAGGACGCCGTGGCAGACGTGCGCGAGTTTGATCGCGTGGTCGTTTCGGGCGGTGATGGCACTGTCTCCAACGTGCTCGACCAGATGCGCGGATGCGGTGTCCCCACGCTCGTCTTCCCCTCCGGTACGGCCTGCCTGTTCTTCAACAACATCGGCAATGCCCCCGAGGCGGCGGCGCTTGCCAAGGCTTGCCGCGCCGGTCGCACGGTCAAAGTAGACATGGGCGAGCTCTTTTGGCTCGACGAAGACGGCAACGAGAAGCGCCACGGCTTTATCATCATCGCCGGCTCGGGCTTCGACGCCGAGATCATGATGAAGGCCGCCCCCACCAAAAACGACATCGGCGAGATCGCCTACTTCCTCTCTGCGCTCGCCACGCCCAACCCTACGGTAGCGCACTTTACGATTGAGCATGACGGCATTGTCGAGGAGCTCGATGGCATCTGCTGCATGGCCGGCAACACCTCGGTCATTCAAAACGACATCAACCTGTTCCCCGATTGCCGCATGAACGACGGCATGGTCGACATCGCGGTCATCGAGCCCGTAAAAACCGTCCAGCTGCTCCCGACCGTGATCACCGCCGCGCTCGACCCCGCCGGCAAGTTGCTCGGCCGTCCGCAGTTCAAGATCATCCAGACCAAGGAAGCCAAGATCACCTGCACGCCGTCGCTGGGCATGCAGTTCGATGGCGAGATCATCTCCAGCAACTCGGGCGTCTTTGGTGCCCGCGCGCTTCCGCAATGCCTCGACCTCATCGTCGACGAATTCTCACCGCTCGGAAAATAGGAGGACCCCATGAACGACAATCCCCTGATCGGCTTTATTGTCATCGTCTTGGCCATGCTCGTCGGTTACGCCATCAACGTGATTCACCACCGAAAGAAGTAAATCTACATTGGTATGATATTCATCCAATTATCGTCTCCCCTGCCGTTTATGCATTTGCCAAACAGCAGGGGATTTTCATTTCGGGCATTCCCAGCTACTTTATTCGACTACAGTAATTACAGGGCGTCTTTATTAAAGTAAAGCTATAAACTGAGTACAATTAACCGCTCATCGCATATTTCATTACGCTTATCGAGTAAGTTTCTTTCATAGATGAATATTGTTTCCAGTTCGTTACGCTAATGGGGTGTCTTTATTGGCTGAAGCCCTCTGGCAACGGAGGGCTTTCGCACGCTGGGAGGGAAAATGAGGAAAACTCACCCCGTCAACGCGCTCAAAAAGCTTGGCATAGGCCTCGCCTTTGGAGCTGCAACCATCATGTCCATGCCGACATCTGCGCTCGCCTGCACGCAGATGTACATGGGCAAGAACCTTACGGCCGACGGTAACACGTACTATGGCCGCACCGAGGACATTGGCACTCGTTACCTCAAACACTATGGCATCGAGCCCTCTTATGGCCCTGGTCATACCTACAGCTCGAACGAGTCCGGATTCTCCTACACCTCGACCAAGACTACGTATCGTTACAGCTACGTGCGCGACCATCCTGCTGAGTGGGACGGACGCTGGGATGCCTACTCCGAGGCCGGCATCAATGAGAAGGGCGTCTCCTGCTCCGCAACACTGAGCACCTCCTACAACGACGATGCCAAGGCAGCGGATCCCACGACCGAGCATGCCCACAAAGCAAATCCCGAGGTCAAAAATACCGGCATCGGCGAGTACAGCTACGCGGGCGTCATCTTGGGCGAGAGCGCAACGGCCCGCGAGGGCGTCGAGCTTATCGGCAGTCTAATTGACGAGCAGGGCGTCTGCTCCAACGACCAGATTGTCATCGCCGACAACACCGAAACTTGGCTGTTCGCCGCGCTTTCCGGCCACCAGTGGATCGCTATGAAGCTGACCGACGACGTCGCTTCGGTCAACCCCAACATTAGTAACCTCAATTTCCAGGTCAATCTTGACGATCCTGAGAACTGCCTCCACTCTGAGGGGATCAAGACTATGCCCGAAGAGAAGGGCTTCGCCAAGTACTTTGAAGACGGACAGTTCGATGTTGCCCAGACCTACGGTGTATCTATCAACAATACGGGCATGGGCTCTTGGGCGCGTTATATCCAGGGCCGTGACTACTTTATGGCTCCGCTGACCGAGGGCACCGACTACGAGATCGTCAAGGACAAGGACAAGAATGACGTCACGCTCGGTGCCATGGTTCATGAGATGCAGCCGCTGTTCTTCCAGCCCAGCAAGTCCGACTGGAACACGTTTGAGCTGATTCGCGCCTTCGGCAACCGCGGTGAAAAAGTCCCCGGCCTTAATGCCAATACTGACGGTGTCAGCAGCATCGGTTCCGACCGCAACGCCGAGGCCAACCTCTTCCAGATTCGAAAGGGCTATGACCCCGAGGTTGCAACCATCCAGTGGGAGATGCTCTCCTGCGCCGAGTTCTCC
The DNA here is from genome assembly GCA_958445065.1 of uncultured Collinsella sp. Lineage (GTDB taxonomy): Bacteria > Actinomycetota > Coriobacteriia > Coriobacteriales > Coriobacteriaceae > Collinsella. Next base: position 37,228 of record CAUCQW010000019.1, on the reverse strand, counting down.
GTCGCTATCCCGCTATACTCCGCTCTGATGACCGAAGTCAGCCCCTACTTCAGCGACCAGACCGTTGATTATGGTCACTGCAGCGAGACGGACATCGTGAACAACGAGGAGCCCGAGAACTCCATTAACTACGTCCTGATGGACATCAACTCGCTTTGCTTCGCGAACCGCGCACAATTCGCCACCAGCGTCCGCACCTACCTCGATGCGCTCCAGAACGAGCTCATCGAGCAGAACAAGGAAGTCGACACCGCCATGCTGGCCGAGACGACCACCGAGGGCCGCACTGCCCTGGCCAACAAGGCCGGCAAGGCTGCTACCGAGAACACCTACAAGAAGTGCAAGGCACTGCTCCAGGAGATGCGCGCCTATCAGAAGGCCGAAAACTTCGACCAGCCCTTCACCCCAAGCGACCTGAACACCGAGACCAACGGCCTCAAGGTGTCCATCACCTACGCCAAGGATGCTCTTGCCACCGATCCGGTCACCCCGGATCAGCCCGGCACTCCCGAGCAGCCTGGTACTCCTGAGCAGCCCGGTACCCCCGAGCAGCCCGCTAAGCCCGAGCAGCCCGCTAAGCCCGAGCAGCCAGCCGCCAAGCCTGAGAAGCCTAGCAAGTCCGACACCACGACCACGGTAACCACTAACAAGACGAACACCAAGGGCGGCCTGCCCACCACTGGCGATCGTTTTGATGGCCGCATGGTGGCCGCATTCGCCATCGCTGGCGTTGCCGTCATCTCCGCGGGCGGTTACTTCCTCTACCGTCGCAATAAGGAGTAACGTCTTAGCTGGGCGGGCAAGGCAGCAATGGCAGCCTCGCCCGCCCAGCCCGCTCTTTTGACCGGCGGGAAACCCGCCTGAAATCTTTTCAAAAAAGATTTCCCCGCACGCACTTCGCTGTGCTATAGTGCAGCGCAACAGCAACTAGGTGCGACCGTGCCACGGTATCACGAAAGGAGCCACCAACATGAAGAACACGATGAAGTCTCTCAACAACTGGTGGTGGCGTGATGCGAATACGATCGGTCGACAGTGAGTCCCTCACGCCTGTTTTTGCGCTCTAGGTGATTGGAAGGCCTCCGGTTTCGACCGGGGGCCTTTTTCTATCTCGAGCCCGATCGCATTCGCATCACGCGCCTCCGCTTTTCTCTTGCACCCCCATTCCGAAAGGATTTTCACCATGTCTCAGAACACCACCGCCGCCCAGCCCCGCACCGTCCAGACCGCCGACCGCGGCAAACTCGACGTCCGTGCTCTCGTCCTGCTCGCCATCCTGCTCGCTGCCGGCTTCATCCTCAACTTCACCGTCGGCAAGGCCATCTCGGGCATCTCGGGCGGCATGATCAGCCCCGAGTTCATCATCTCGGCCTTCTGCCTCACCATCCTGGTCGTTCGCCCCAACATCGGCCAGGCGCTCGTCATTGGCCTCATCTCGGCTGCCGTAATCCAGATCACCACCGCTTCGCCGTTCGTCGATTTTGCCGCTGAGGGCATCGCCGCCATGCTCATGGCCGGCATCGTCAACGCCGCCGGCAAGAACGGTCAGGTCAAGCCCGCGATCGCCATTGTCGCAACCTTCCTGACCACCTTTGTCTCCGGCGTCATCTTCATGGTCATCAAGATGGCCATGCTCGGCGTGGTCGGCGAGCTCGCCGCCGCCATGTTGCCCGTCGTCGCCATGACCGCCGTCTTTAACGCCATTCTGGTCGGCGCCCTCTACTTGCCCATCCAGAAGGCCCTTAGGCTCAACTAACCCACAGTGCCCCATCGGTAAAGACTGTCCCAAACAACGAGCTCTTGGGGACGTTCTTAAACGACTGGTCATTTAAGAACGTCCCCAATGACTATGAAAGGTATCCATGGAAACGATCATCAACGTCGACGATGTCTCGTTCTCCTATGGCACGCAGACCGAGCAGGCGCTCAGCCACATCTCGCTCAGCGTGAACAAGGGAGATTTCATCGGCATCATCGGGCCCTCGGACGCCGGCAAGTCCACGCTTGCCGCCTGCCTGTCGGGTGCCGTGCCCCACCACTACACCGGCACGTTCTTTGGGTCCGTCATGGTTGACGGCCACGACACCTGCGAGGTCTCGCTGACCGACGTGTCGCAAATCGTCGGCAGTGTGCTGCAGGATATCGACACGCAGATGGTCGCCTCGGTCGTCGAGGACGAGATGCTCTTTGGCCTCGAGAACTTTGGCGTTCCCCACGACCAGATCGAGCGGCGCGTGAGCGAAACGCTCGAGACCGTCGGCATCAGCGACCTGCGCGACCGCGAGATTGCCACCCTCTCGGGCGGACAGAAGCAAAAGGTAGCCATCGCCGCCATCCTTGCTATGCGTCCGCGCGTCTTGGTTCTCGACGAGCCCACCGCGGCACTCGACCCTGCCAGCTCCACGCTGGTCTTCGAGACGCTGCGTGAGGTAAACCGCGCACTTGGAATCACCATCGTCGTCGTTGAGCAAAAGGTCGCCCTGCTCTCGGAGTACTGCAACCGCGTGCTCGTGCTCAACCATGGCGAAATTGCGCTGCAGGGCGAACCACACGAGGTCTTCGCGCATACCGACGAGCTCCGTGCCATCGGCGTCGACTGCCCTCGCGTCACGCGTATCTTCAATAGCCTCGAGGCCGATGGCCTGGTAAGCGGTACCCCTTGCTTGGATGTCGACGAGGCTGAGCGCCTGATTTCGGGCATCGTCGACCCCGCACACGCGGCCAGCGAAGCCCAGGCGCCCGCCGGCTCCCCGCATGCACCGTCGTTGCGCCCTCATGCCAAGGACGCCGAGCCCGTGCTCACCTTCGATCACGTTGAGTTTGCCTATCCCAATGGCGGCGCCGCCGTCCACGACCTAAGCCTGACGCTCTATCCTGGCGAGCTCGTGGGCATCGTCGGCCAAAACGGTGCCGGCAAGACCACGCTCACCAAGCTGCTCACAGGCCTGCTTAAGCCCGCCTCGGGCAGCGTGCGCGTCACGGGGTTGGATACCGCAGCCGTTCCCACGAGCCGCATTGCCCGCGAGGTCGCAACGCTCTTCCAAAACCCCGACCGCCAGATCTGCAAGGATACCGTACTCGACGAGGTCGCTTTTGGCCTGGAGCTTGCCGGCATCGACCGTGCCGAGGCTCTGCGTCGTGCTCAACTTGTTATCGACCGCTTTGGCCTGCCTGCCGATGAGGCACCTTTCTCACTTTCGCGCGGCCAGCGACAAATGGTGGCGCTTGCCTCCGTCGTAGTGGTTGAGCCCAAGATCGTCGTGCTCGACGAGCCCACGAGCGGCCTTGATTACCGCGAGTGCATGACCGTCATGGAAACGGTGCGCACCATGGCCGAGCGCGGCTGCGCCGTGATTATGGTCTGCCACGATATGGAAGTCGTCTCGGATTTTGCCGAGCGCATTGTGGTAATGGCCGACGGTCGCATCCTCGACCGCGGCCGCACGCACGAGCTATTCTCGAACATCGAACTCATGCAGCATGCCTACGTGGAGCCTCCCCAGGTTATTGAACTCTCGCGCCGTCTGGCATCTTCCGTCTCGCCCGCTTTTGCGCAGGTGAGCGAGGTCACCGATGTCGTTCGAATTACCAAGGAGATGGTCCACCGTGGTTAACGTCATCGACTACATGCCGGGCGATACGCTGCTGCATCGCCTGAACCCCGTCGTCAAACTGGGCCTCGCCGCTGCCATCATCGTCGGCATCTTCTTGTCCGACACCTACGTAGCGCTGCTGGGCTTTTTGGCACTCACCCTTGCACTGGGTGCCTATGCCGGCGTCGTCGACCGTCTGTTCTCGCTGCTCAAGTTGCTGATTCCGCTCGCGCTTATCATGCTGGTGCTCCAGCTGGCCTTTATGCGCGATGGCAACGTGGTGTGGGGTTTTATCACCGACACGGGCCTCATCACAGGATCGAAGGCCTGCCTGCGCCTGCTGGGTGTGGCGTTACCACTCATCCTCATGCTCATGGTGACCAAGCTCAACGACCTTGCCAACGCCTGCGTCGAGGTGCTGCACGTGCCGTATCGCTATGCCTTCACCTTTACCACGGCGCTGCGCTTTGTGCCGGTGTTTGGTCAGGAGATGAATGCCATCATGGAGGCGCAGACCGCACGCGGCGTCGAGTACGACACCAAGAACCCCATCAAGAAGCTTAAGCTCATGTTGCCACTGTGCGTGCCGCTGCTCATCTCAAGCGTGGGCAAGACCGATGCCACAGCCTTGGCGGCAGAACAGCGCGGCTTCTATCTGCGTACGCGCGCCAGCTCGTACAAGCGCTACCCCATCAAGGGCCTGGACATCGCCGTGCTCATCGTCAGCATCGCCCTCATCGCCATCGGCTTCCTGTTCTAGTTCACCACCGACAGCAACCGCCCAACGCAAAAGGCCTCGGCTCGCACCAAACGAGCCGAGGCCTTTACTGTTTCACCAGATAAAACCTACCAAAATTAACCTGTCCCTTTTTGGCGGGTCGGAAGCTAGAGGCGGTAGGGGGCGCCGCTGCGGATGATGGATTCGCGCACCAGGACATCCATGGCGTCGAGGGTGATCTCGGGCATCTCTCGGTACTTTTGCAGCACCGAGAGCTCGGTGCAGGCCAGAATGACGCGGTCGCAGCCGCTACGGGCGAACTCCCACATCACGCGGTCGAACTTATCCATATCGGGCTCACGTCCGGCCTTCACATCATCGTAGATAAGCGACATCACATCGTTCTGACGTTTCTCGCTGGGATAGACGACCTCAACACCCGCAGCCTTACATTCGCGGCCGTAGACGCCCGCGCCCACGGTTCCGTCGGTGCCCATGATGCCAATCTTGTGCACCGGCTCGGCCGGCATACTCAGGTTGGGGTCGAACTCGCACTCCCCCATCACCGCACCGGCCAGAGCATAGCGCACCGACTCACGCGGCATGTGGATAATCGGCACCTTCGTAAACGACTGGATCTGATCGTAGAAGTAGTGTGACGTGTTGCAGGGAATGGCAATGTGCGCGCAGCCCAGCGACTCGAGTGCCTGGGCACACTCTTTCATGGTCGCCAGCAGCTTGGCATGCTCGCCGGTCTTAATGGCCAACGTGCGGTCGGGCATGGTCGACTTGGAGAGCACCACCATGTCGATATGTTCCTGATCGCAGGCAGCAGCCGTGTGGCGCACCACCTGGTCGTAGTAATACGACGTGGCCTCGGCGCCCATGCCGCCGATAACTCCCAGCTTTTCCATCGCCGCCTCCTTGGTGACGCTTGCGCAATTGCGCGTATCATACCCGCGCCCGCCCGATGCAAACCGGACGGGCGCCGCGCTCATCTACTTGTAATACGTCTTGAACAGCTTGAAGTGGCGCAGCTTGGTGTGCCACATGCGCAGCCAGCGGTTAAAGACAAAGTCGCCCTTCATAAACGAAGGGTCGGCGCCCTTGCCCTCCTTGTCCAGACGATGCACCTTAGCGCGCAGCTCGGGATCCTTGACGTACTTGTCGACGACGCCCATGGGGACGACCATCCACAGGGCCTCGTCCTGAGCCGTCACAAACTCCGGCTCAAATGGACGGTTGAACACATACTCGTCCACCACATACTTGGCAACGTTAAAGCCACTGTTAGTGACGTAGTAGTTGCTGCGGCCCTGGCGCGTGTTGAAATCGAAGAACTTAAACGAGCCGTCGCGCTCGTCGTACTTAACGTCAAAGTTGGAATAGCCCACAAAGTGAAGGTCCTCGAGCAACTTGCGCACGCCGTCCATGAGCTCGTCGTTGGGCTCGGTAATGATACAGGCATGGTTGCCGACACCGTGGGGCTGATGCTCCTCGAGCAGCACATGGCCCAGGCACATCATGCGCACCTTGCCGTTGCGGTCGGAATAGCTGGTGAGCACGCGCATGTACTCGTCGTTACCGGGCACGCGGTCCTGCAAGATCAGGTCGTCAGTGTAGCCGCTGGCATACGAATCGCGAATGACCTGTTCCAGCTCGGCGCGGTCGGCAATCTCATAGGCCTTCTTCTGGCCCTCGAACTCGTGCTGCCACCACATGATGCCGTCAGAAGGCTTCAGAATCATCGGGTAAGGAAAATCGATCTGGTCGAGCACCTCGGCAGGTGCCTCGCCTTGGTCGTTCAGCATCGCCATGGTGAAGGTAAAGGTATGCGGATAAGGCACGCCATGCTTCTCGCACAGCTCGTAGAAGATCTCCTTCTTCTGGCACTGCTCGAGCATGCTGTAGGGAGCGTAAGGCGCGACGATGTTATCCGCCAACTCATGGGCATCCTTGGCCTGAGCCACGAGGGCAACATAGTTATCGCCACAGCCCACAAGGACAATCGTCTTATCGGCATGCGCTTGGGCAATGCCGTTGACGGTTTTGAGCATCACGGGCATGGTATCGATATCCACGTTGGGCGTGTAGTCGATAATCTGGCTGCGGTACGCGGGACCCGTCTGGTACTTGCCAAAGACCAGACTCTTGACCTGGTACTCCTCGTAGAAGGCGCGCGCCACCGAATAGGCGTTGATGTCGCCACCGAGCAGCACGGGAATGAACTCGCGCTCTGTAAATTGCAATGCCATGGAAACTTCCTATCATGAACTGCCCACACAACGGGCGGTCTTTGCGCATCTGATTTATTCTAGCGTGCCAAGCCGCCGACGCCCAAAGCTCCACCGTATCTATGGCAATCGACGTAATCGTCCAGCACGAAGGCCAGCACAAAGACGGCGCTCACCGTTGTATGACAATGGGCAATGAACCTACCATTGTTGTAGGATTCAACATGTTGCCCGCCCCGTCGAAAGGTGCACCGTGCCCCAGGCTCATCCGATCAACAACCCCATCATTGACGCCGCCAAGCGCGAACTTGCGGATCGTGCCCAGACGGCAGCTCCCCTACGCACCGCAAACGATGCTTACAACGGGCCTGCCCGTATCGTCTCAATCAACACGTCGGAGCACAAAGGCACTCGCAAGTCGCCCGTCGCCGATGGACGCGACACCGTCATCGAGCAATTTGGCCTCGCTACCGATGCGCACGCCGGACATTGGCACCGCCAGGTCTCTTTTTTAGCCGCGGAGTCCATCCAGACGGCGCAGGCGCGCGGGCTCGATGTGCACGAGGGCGACTTTGGCGAGAACTTCACCACCCAAGGTATCAACCTGCTCTCACTCCCCTTGGGCACGCAGCTCAAGCTCGGCAGCGAAGTACTCGTCGAAATCAGTCAGATCGGCAAAGTCTGCCATACCCGCTGTGCCATCTACTATCTCGCCGGCGACTGCATCTTTCCCCACGAGGGCGTTTTCGGCGTGGTACTAAAGGGCGGAGAGGTCCATACCGGCGACGAAATCCAGGTGGTCAAGCTCGGCGACGGCACTTGCTCGTTCACCCCCGCCGAGGCGCTCGAAGAGATTGAGCAGGCTCGCCAGGAGGGCACGCTGTAGTTGTAAAACCCCACGTTGAGATAGCTTTTACAGCCCAAAGTTCCTCTTAAACAGGCCCCCGTAACGTTAAAGTTGAACTCTATGGTTTCTCAACAATTCATCATAACTGCAGGTCAAAGCCAAAGCCTCAAGTTCAACTTGACCCTTTGGAACCTTTAAGGTTCAAGTTGAGGTCGAAAGCAGTAGTAGAATACCGTTCGAACCATAACCTACGATTGATTGCAGAGGGACTGGATGCAGCATTCGAATCATCGCACCGCAGCGCTCATTGCGTCGAAGCCGGCTCGTATCATCACGAGCGCCGCGCTCGCCGTTGCGCTGACGGCCTCGCCGATGCTCTCCCCCGTTGCGGCGTATGCCGCCTCGCAGGCAACGCAGGACCAGCTTTCCGCAGCCCAGCAGAAGATCGAAGCCGCCACGAGCGCCTACAACGACGCCCGCACCAAACTCGATGACCTGCAAAAGCAGATTGACTCCAATGAGGCAAGCATCGAGGAAATCGAGGCTAAGCTTCCCGAGCAGCAGGCCAAGGCAAGCTCTGCCATGCGCGATCTGTACAAGTATCAGAAGGGCACCAATCCCATCGTGAGCTTCCTGGTCAACGCGCAGAGCCTGGGTGAGTTCATCACGACCTGCAAATACACCAACCAGATCACGAGCTCGAGCGTCGACGAGATCGAAGAGCTCAATAGCATGCAAACCGAACTCGAGCAGAACAAGGCCGAGCTCCAGCAGGCCAAGTCTCAGCTTGAGGCGGAGCAGAAAAACGCCGAGGATGCGCTGGCACAGGCCCAGCAGCTCCGCAGCGAGGCACAGGCAAAAGCCGAGCAGGAAAATGCCGCCGAGCTTGCCAAGCTTGAGGCCGATAAGGCCGCTGCCGCCGAGAAGCTCTCGGGCGAGGGCGTAAGCGGCAGCAATTCCAGCAGCCAGGCCACCAACACCAACACCACCATCGACACCACGGTGAACAACTCCAATACCGGTAGCTCCGATTACGATTCGTTCATTAATGAGTGGACGAGCCGCATCGACAATTATCTCGCCGGCTCCCCTATGGCAGGCCAGGGCTATAACTTTGCCGTCGCCGCTTGGAATACCGGTGTCGACCCCCGTTGGTCCCCCGCCATCGCCTGCATCGAGAGCACCAAGGGTGCTTATTGCGCCAATTCTTATAACGCCTGGGGCTGGAGTGCACGTGGCGGCGGTTGGCGCAGCTTTGGCAGCTGGAGCGAGGGCATCTCCGCTCACGTTGCCTATCTGGGCGCCAACTACGGCTCCACCCTTACCCCGGCTGCGGCCAAAAAGTACTGCCCGCCCACGTGGCAGGACTGGTACAACAAAGTCGCCGCTCAGATGAACCGCATCTAAGTGCAACTGCAAAGGGCCCCAATGGGGCCCTTTTCTTTTAGGTAGCGGAGGTATCGACAACGCCGGTCGCATTGGCAACCGCGACTATGACGATCATGCATAGGAGCAGCACACCCAATGCCTTGAGCCAGAGTTTCGCGAGTTTCTTGCCGCGATAGCTGTCGAGCAGTGCGAATCGCCGACGAAGACGGCGCTTATCGAGCAGCGCAAAATGCATAAGCACCATAAGGCCATCGACAAAGAAAAAATACTCGATTATGAGAAGCCACGTCGGGTAGCTTTGGTTTGCTCCCGTGGGGTGAAAGACGGCAAAGTGACTTCCGGCAAAGAACACAAGCAGCGAGAAGCAGACGAGCGTATTCCAAATACGCCCCAGAGACTCCGGAACGCGAGAGAGCAAACCGCATGCAGCGGAGGCGGCAGGCCTAGGAAGCCCTGTGGGGTTCTGGAGCCCTTGGGGCGTCAACACCGTCTCCGAGGCCGGAGTACGGACAGGCGCAGGCGCAGGAGGCCGCACGGGGCGACTCAGATCGTATGCCGCGCGCGTCGCCCGTCCCAACGCTTCCGCGCTCGCAAAACGCTTGGCCGGGTCGAGCGCCATCGACATGCAGATGACATCGGCAAGTGGGGTGGGAATGCCACGCGCCTCGCATTGCTCGCGCATGTCGAGCCCTGGTTTAGGGTCGACTCCCGTCAAGCAGAAGAACAACAGGGCGCCAAGTGCGTAGACGTCGCTTCGCACGCTCGTCTGCCCAAACCCATACTGCTCGGGCGGCGCATAGGGCCGTGTCCCAAACTTGATGGTGTCGGCATCGGCGCCATCGCGCCATACGCGCGCGATCCCCAAGTCGATAATCACCAGCGACGAAAACGTCAGACCGTCATCAGGCGTATAGTTGGCACCTGTCATGATGATATTCGACGGCTTGAGGTCGCGATGGATCACCGGCGCCGACGTCTCCCCCGCCATCGCAAAACCGGCGTGGAGCTCGCCCACGGCATCGCATAGGGCAGGATACAATTCGTGCGCATAATCGGGGGTGGCTCCCAGACGGTCCACCAGCGCCCCGAGTGTCTCCCCTTCGATGTATTCCATAACCACGTTGAGCTCGTCGCCCGCACGACGACAATCGACGATTCTGGGCAGGTGCTCAAAACGCCTACCTGCCCGCTGAGCGGCAAACAGACGCCCGTATGCCCCACCGATTTGAGCCGAAGCATCGATGCGCTTACGGACAAAGGGGCCGAGCGAACCACCGCCGGTTCCTTCAAAGTACACGAGCTCGGTTGTTTCAACGGACGAGCGCTTAAGTACACGCTCCACGCGATAGCTGTCGTCGCGATCGAGCGACGCCAGGTGCTCGGCAAGCGCTGCGGTCAGCTCGTCATTGGAATATGTTGGGGTCTGAGTATCCATAGCTTCCATCATAGCGCAGGGCGCAGACACCCCATGGCATCCGCGCCCCGTTCGTTTGCATCGTTGTTCGACAGCTCCACCGGCTCAGATATCAGCCGCTAACTCACCGTCTCCTCGCCAAAGCGATACAGCTCCTCGTTGACCTTTTGGAGGCTGCACCCGCGATCGATGCAAAAGATGATAATCGCATCGCGGTGGTCCTTGCAGTTAAGGACGCTTACCCCGGCAGCCGTCAGCGCACGGTTGGTCTCTTTGAGCGTCAGCGCCATCGCAAAGGCAATCTGCAGCACCTTATTGCGACTCGGATGACGCGCGCCGGTAAAGATCTGATAGCCAAAGGTCTCATTGAGATCGGCCATGCGAACCACGCGCGAACGCTCCAAGCCCTTTTCCTGCAGTAGCTGCTTCAGGTAGTCCGAAAGCGACGGGGCGGCAAAGTCGTGCTCCCTGATATAGCCATCGATGTTCGGCGCATCGAGAAGCTCATTGAGCAACTCCTCGGTCAGCTTTTTATCGGGCATACGGCTTCACCTCCCCCAGTGCATGCAACATGCTAGAAACCACTTACGTCCGAACGCTCCCAGCTAGCAACCTGGTCGGGAGACACTGTACCCAGCGCCTCGAACTTCCAGGAGCCGCCCGCCTTCAGATGATTGGTGTTTGCAAGAGCCGTTCCAACCTGGTTGCCATCGGCATCATACAGAACATACTCAATCTGAATGTAGCTCTTTTCCTTGTCCGTGTTATTGGTCAGCGTGCCCGTGATCTTATAGGCAAACTGATTGGAGGTGTCTTCAGCCTCATCAGCAATGGTATACGGTTCTTGCGGTTCTTTTTGCTCCTCAGCCTGCTGTGTCGCCTCGGCAGGTTTTGCCGAATCGCTCGCAGACGAATCGGTTGAATTGCCACCCATAGAGCCCACGGCACCGACGATAACCAGCACCACGATGACGCCTAGGACAATCTTGCCGATCGGCTTCTTTCCCTCTTTTGCCATTATTCATCCTTCCTACGATCCGGCTACCGCGCCGGCACACAGCACATCGTAGAAAGGATTGAACTTGAATTCATTAGCTGAGAGCTAAGGCTGCAGTAAACGGCCAATGCAGTTATCCAAACGCCGAGCAAACGCACTTTGCGCAACCGTCTGCTGGCAGCGCGTCAACCCACCGTTACGGATTCCCCAGTAAAGGCGCTGATCATCAACAGGACAAAGAACACCAGGTAGCTGGCACTCAGCGGGTACGCAATAATCAGGAAGACGACCCAGCCGACAGTGGTTTTACCGTCGGCACGGCGTTGCTCGCGATTGCGGCAAAGCCAAATCGTCACGCCAATGGCCACAATCAGCAACACGAGTGCCGCTGCTGCCAACCCGGCAAGCGCAAACATTACGCCAATGCTCACAGCGATGACCGGGAGCAGCAGCAAGCCGCACCCGCAACCGCCCGGACTATATACAGCAGACTGTCGGCGTCGCTTCATCGCCGCGCCACCCCATCATCTCTGAGCACTACAGTGCGATGGCCTGCTGAACAGGAACGATCTTATCGAGTTCCGGTTCGATCCGCCTTTTCTCGACCTCAAGGTCAAACGCCACCTGAGCGCGCAGCCAATAACCATCCGTCAGGCCAAAATAACGGCAAAGACGGAGGTCGGTGTCGGCCGTCACGCGACGTTTTCCCAAGACAATCTGCCCGATACGCTGAGCCGGAATCCCGGTCTCTTTCGCAAGGCGATATTGAGAAATGCCCATGGGAACAAGAAACTCCTCTTTGAGAAGCTCACCAGGGGTCACCGGCGACAGCAAATCGGCCGAGGTCTCATCACTTGTGATAATCGACGATTTCGACATTCCAAGCCATCTCCTGTCTCCACTCAAAACAGACCCGATAGCGCTCGTTAACACGGATGCTATATTGACCGGCACGATCGCCCTTCAAAGCTTCCAGGCGGTTGCCCGGCGGAACGCGAAGATCATCAAGCGAAGCACAAACCTGCAGTTGGCGAATCTTCCTCAGCGCAACGCGCTCAAAGGGCACGAACCTCCTGACCCGCACACCCATGGCAAAGCGTTCGGTATCCTCATCTTTATACGATGCAATCATAGTATCGCCTTACGTTAGTAACGTCAAACGTTTCTATAGACTTACATCTCTATTATATCGTACGTTTGTTCGTGTTTTCTAGAACAAATAGTCCTTCACGCCTTAGTCAAGCGAAAGTAATCGTTTGTAGACATCGAAGCCTTTGAGAAGAATCTCCTCGTCGAAGAGCATGCTATCGGTATGCAGAGCGCTTGTGGCATAAGCGGGGCAGCCATCCGAATCACTCGGGTTGTCTTGGTCCTCTGGCATACCCGTACCCAGCAGGAAAAACACGCCCGGCAGATGGCGCTGATAGAACGCGAAATCCTCGGCGATCAGCAGCGGCTCGTCCACAAGTTGCAGCTCGGGCAAGGCAGGCATGATGTTGGCAAACAGCTCGGGGTCGTTGTCGACCGGCGGATAGCCCTCGGCAAAATCGAGGTCATATGCGCAGCCCGTTGCGGCGCATGCCTCATCAAGCACGCGGCGCACACCCTCACGCGCACGGTCGAACATGTCGTCCGTAAACACACGCAGGCTGCCGGCAACATGGGCCTCCCCCGCCACCGCGTTGCAGACGGTACCGGCCTGCAGCAGACCAAACTTACCGATACAGGGCTCGTCGGTGCCCAGCTCGTCCATCAGCTCGCGCTCGGCAACCAAAAACTTCGCTGCCGCCAACGCGGCATCGTGCGACTCCCCAACCGGCACACCATAGGTCTTAGCGATGTGGATGCTCGTACCGTGAATATGGATATGCGTCTCGCTCGAACGCGCCAGCAGCGGACCGGAACAACTCGCCAACGTGCCGGCAGGCAGATCGGGCCACACATGGAAGCCAAAAATGCGATCTGCCCCATAGCGCTCGAATACGCCGCTCTCACACACCGTCTTGGCGCCACCGGTCGTTTCCTCGGCCGGCTGAAACACAAAGAGCACGTTGCGCTTGATGGCACCCGGCTGCTCACGAACCGCTCGGTCGACAAAAGTCGCCGCCGCGAGCGCCATGGCCATGTGACCGTCGTGACCGCACGCATGCATCTTGCCGGGATGCGTCGAGGCAAAGGCCGCGCCCGTTGCCTCCGCGATGGGCAGGGCATCCATGTCGGCGCGAATCGCCGTAGCATGCGCGGCGTCCGTACCGGCATCGAAGAAAGCGCAGACACAGCTGGGACACGGATGGGTCACCTCGCAGGCGAGCGGCCTCAACACGCCCTCAATATAAGCGATAGTCTGTGGAAGATCGAAGTCGAGCTCCGGGATCCTGTGCAAGTCGCGCCGATAGCGACGGAGTTCTTGGAGCTCGGTCATAAAGGTTCCTTTCATAGGTGCGCGCCAGTTGCCATCTTATTGTGCCGCAAGATTGCCGCACCCTTATTTCCAGCATATCCCTGCATTTTTTAAACGTTATATACGAATACTCTTGTTTGGTAAAGTGCAACGTGGTAGGGTCGTTACCACTTGGTAGAGGCGCGGGCACGAAGAACCGCGGGCGAGCCGGCAGGCTTTGACCCCGTGGGGAGGCGAAACCCGCCGAACTGGGCTTTTCGGGCACGAACAACCTGGTGGGCCTGCGGGAAACACCCGCAGGACTGTCTGCAGCAATGCAGGAGCGCTATCCGGACATTGGGTCCACGCTATGCGGATTCGATGCGCAGATGGCGCCGTCTGGATAGCGAGGTTTACGGGACATGGCATTGACTCCCAACGAGGCATATGCGGCCAAGCAGCCGTTTGTGGACAAGGAGACGCTCGAGCATATCGTCGAGCAGTTCCCCACGCCGTTTCATCTATATGACGAGGCGGGCATCCGCCGCAACATGCAAGAGGTGCGCGATGCCTTTGCATGGAACCCAGGCTTTAAGGAATACTTTGCCGTCAAGGCAAATCCCAACCCGGCGCTCATCTCCATTCTCAACGAATACGGTTGCGGCTGCGATTGCTCGAGCTATACCGAGCTCATGATCGCCCGCTCGCTGGGCATCACGGGACACGACATCATGTTCTCGTCCAACGACACGCCGGCAGCGGACTTTGAGCTCGCCGACAAATTGGGCGCCATCGTCAACTTTGACGACATCAGCCACATCGAGTTCTTTGAGCGCGTCGCGGGCCCCATCCCCAAGACGGTCAGCTGCCGCTTTAATCCGGGCGGCCTGTTCCAGCTCTCCAACGGCATCATGGATAACCCCGGCGACTCCAAATACGGCATGACCACCGAGCAGCTCTTCGAGGCCTTCCACATGCTCAAAGCCAAAGGCGCCGAGGACTTTGGCATCCACGCATTCCTTGCCAGCAACACCGTCACCAACGACTACTACCCCAAGCTCGCGCGCATCCTCTTTGAGCTTGCCGTGCGCCTGGAGCGCGAGACCGGTGCACATGTCGCCTTCATCAATCTGTCCGGCGGCGTCGGCATCCCCTATCTGCCCGAGCAGCAGGCCAACGACATTCACGCCATCGGCGAGGGGGTGCACGCGGCCTACGACGAAATCCTGGTTCCCGCCGGTATGGGCGATGTGGCCATCTGCACCGAGATGGGCCGCTTTATGATGGGGCCCTACGGCTGCCTGGTCACCAAGGCTATCCACGAAAAGCAGATCTACAAGGACTATATCGGTGTCGACGCAAGCGCCGTCGATCTGATCCGTCCTGCCATGTACGGCGCCTACCACCACATTACGGTAATGGGTCAGCCGGGTGGCGACGACAAGACCACAGCGCCCGTCACGGACACCTACGACATCACGGGCAACCTATGCGAGAACAACGACAAGTTCGCCATCGACCGCGAGCTACCGCAGATCGACATGGGCGATGTGCTCGTGATCCACGATACCGGCGCGCATGGCTACTCCATGGGCTACAACTACAACGGACGGCTGCGCTCCGCCGAGGTCCTGCTGCGTCCCGATGGCTCAGCCGACCTCATCCGCCGCGCCGAGCGCCCGGGCGATTATTTTGCCACGCTCGACGTGCTGCCGAGCGGCCGAGAGCTGCTGGCCAAGTCGCGCGCCGAAAGTGCCCGCCGTCGCGCCCAAGACGAGCGCCTGACAGTCGCCGCCCAATGGAACAAACGCATCCAGATCGCGGACGCGAAGGAGAAGAACATGGACATCCGCAATCTCGAGGGCTCAATCGTCGCCCTTGTTACGCCGTTTAAAAAGGACGGCAGCGTCGACTTTGACGCACTCGAGCGCCTTATCGATTTCCACCTGCAAAACGGCACCGACGCCATCCTCACCCTGGGCACCACCGGCGAGAGCGCCACGATGACCGATGACGAGGACAACTCCGTCGTCGCCGCCGTGGTCAAGCATGTTGCAGGACGCGTCCCTGTCATCGCCGGCTCGGGCTCCAACTCCACGCAGACCATGCTCACCAAGTCGCTCACCTATCAGGGCCTGGGCACCGACGGCCTGCTGCTCATTACCCCCTACTACAACAAGTCCAACGAGGAGGGCATCTACCAGCACTTTAAGACCGTTGCCGATGCCGTAGATATCCCCTGCATCCTGTACAACATCCCTGGCCGCTGCGGCTGCGGCATCAGCGAGCGCAACGTAGAGCGCTTGGCCGCGCACCCCAACATCATGGGTATTAAAGAAGCCTCGGGCAACGTCGCCTACGCGGCCAAGATCGCCCACCTGCTGTCCGATGACTTCCGCATGTACTCGGGCGAGGACGCCCTCACCGTGCCGCTCATGAGCCTGGGCGCCTCGGGCACCATCAGTGTGTGGGCCGATGTTCAGCCGCAGCTCGTGCACGACATGTGCCGCGCCTATCTGGACGGCGACGTAGCGCGCGCCCGCGATATCCAGATTGCCGGCCAGCCGCTCATCAATGCCCTCTTTAGCGAGGTCAACCCCATCCCCGTTAAGGAAGCGCTCGCCCAGATGGGTATGATCGAGGCAAACTACCGCATGCCGCTGTGCCCCATGGCAGACGACACGCGAGCCGCACTTACCGATGCTCTGAAGGGAGCTGGTCTGCTTGATTAAGACCGTCATTATGGGAACGGGCCGCATGGGCTCGCTCATCCGCACTACCGCCGAGGGCATTGTCGACGCCGCCGGCCAGCCCGTTTTCGACATTGTCGCCCAGATCGGTTTTGACCTGACCGAGCTCGAGAGCGCCCCAGCGGCCGACGTGATCATCGACTTCTCGAACGTTGCAACCTTCGATGCTGTCGTCGCCTATGTCGAGCGCACGGGCGCGGCGTTGGTCTCGGGCACCACGGGCTACACACCCGAGCAGATGGATCGCCTGCGCGAGCTGGGTCAGAACGCCCGCGTCATGCACTCCGGCAATTACTCCATCGGCATCGCAGCCCTGCGTCATCTGGTGACACAGGCCACACGCGAGCTGCCCGGCTTTGACTGCGAGATTGTCGAGACACACCACAACCAAAAGGTCGACGCTCCCAGCGGCACCGCCAAGCTGCTACTCGACGCCGTCGTCGAGGCCGAGCCCGAGGCAGGCTACCAGCCCGTCTATGGCCGCGAGGGCATGTGCGGCGCGCGCGACCCCAAGGAGATCGGCATGCACTCGCTGCGCGGCGGCACGGTCGCCGGCGTACACGAAGTGAGTTTCTTTGGCCAGGACGAGGAAGTCACGCTCACGCATCGCGCCACGAGCCGTCAGATCTTCGTCAACGGCGCTCTGGCAGCCGCGCAGAAGCTCGTCACCCGCGAGCACGGCTTCTATACGTTCGACCAGGTCATGTTTGCCTAACCAGGTATCAACCGGATCCACCCAAAGGAGAGATAGCAAATGAGCAATGCAGCCGAGATGGATGCACAGGAGATTATCAACTACATCGCCACCGCGCCCAAAAGGACGCCCGTCAAACTGTACGTGCGCGAGAAGCCGGGCATGAAGGTCCAGTGGGGCAATGCACACGTCTACGGCGGTCGTCGCGGCAAGACCGTCTTTGGTGACTGGGATGAGCTTAAGACCATCCTGGACGCCAATGCCGATTCCATCGATTACTACGACGTTGAAAACGACTGCCGCAACTCCGCAGTGCCCATGCTCGACCTTAAGGGCATCAACGCCCGCATCGAGCCGGGCGCGATCATCCGTGACCGCGTCGAGGTCGGCGACCGTGCCGTCATCATGATGGGTGCCATCATCAATATCGGCTCCGTTATCGGCGAGGGCTCCATGATCGACATGGGCGCCGTGCTGGGCGGCCGCGCCACCGTGGGTAAGAACTGCCACATCGGCGCCGGCACCGTGCTGGCAGGCGTCGTGGAGCCCGCCAGCGCCACGCCCGTCATCATCGAGAACGATGTCATGATCGGCGCCAACGCTGTGGTCCTGGAGGGCGTGCACGTGGGTAAGGGTGCTGTCGTTGCCGCTGGCGCCGTATGCGTGGAGGACGTCCCCGCCGGCGCCGTCGTGGCCGGTGTCCCCGCCCGCGTCATCAAGATGCGCGACGAGAAGACCGATAGCAAGACCGGCCTGGAAGAGGGCTTACGTCAACTTTAATAGTTACGCGGGTTTACCAACCCGCGTAACGGCTCGACGCTGCACCTTTGGTTCCGTCGTTCTAACGAACGACGGACCGGTCGACGCTACAAGCGCCCCTAAGCGGCAATCTGACGTTCAATCGTCGGTCGCGTACCAAAGTACGCTTCCCTCCTCTTTCACGTCACCTTGCTCGCTTAGGGGCGCTTTCGCTGACTTATGCTCAGTCTGCAACTCAATTGAGCTCCAAGCAAAAAGGCCGAAGACCCAAAGGGCTTCGGCCTTTGCTTTCCCGCTGTAGGCGTAACGCAACTTATCGATTCTCGATGCTGCCGATGTTTTTGAGCTCGATGGAGATGAGGCCGTTGGGTTCGTTGACGAACTCGATGTACTCGGAGTTCGAGCCCATCTCGGCCGGAAAGCTGATCTCGATGCCCGTATCGGTACGAATCTTGTGGTTGCGCACGGCCGCGCGTTCGACCTGCTTGCGCTCCACGGGCACACGCTCAGGCACCTTCTCCTCAGTCAGTGCCGCGCGCACGCTCTCCTTGATAACCGGTTCGTCCTCAAAGACCTCATCGACGATATCCCAGGGCGGCAGCTCCTCGTCATCCTCGACTTTCTCGGCGACGGCAGCCTTAACCTTGGCGAGCGCCACGGCCGTATTGGCACCGTGCTCCTCGGCGACTTCCTCGACCACACGCGTCACGGTGTCGATGACCTCCTTGCCTGATACGCCCGTGTCGCACTGCAGCAGGCCATCGGGGATAAGCATACGGTCCTCACCGGCAATCTTGCGCTTCTTGTCCACGTAACCGATCTCCATGGTGCTCGCACGCACGATGGCATAGCTCGGCACCTTTTGCGAGGGGTTCGGCAGAATGGCGTAGTGGCGCGCGATGTCGTTGCGCACCTCCCCCTCCTCGCGGCCCACTTCGTGCATAAAAGCCTGCTTGGAGCCCAGCAGCATCACGGCAAACCAGCGGGCATCCTCATCGTCGTCAAAATCGGCCACGAGCACGTCGGTTGACTCGGCTTTCTCGGCTTTGGTGAGCTCGGAGGAGATAAACTCCGCAATCTGCTGCGACAGGTCCACGAACTCGCGCTCGCCAAAGAAATAGCCCTTGAGCTCGCCGCCAAACGCAGAGTTCTCGGCAAACGTGGCGCGTTTATTGTCGGCCGAGGTACGTGCGCGGCGCAGATGCGTGGTCACGAAGTTGCGCACGGTACGGCTCTCGATATCGAGCTCGCGCTGGCTCATAACGTTGACGGCAGAGTCAAAGTCCAGGATATGCAGAATCGC
This sequence comes from uncultured Collinsella sp., assembly GCA_958445065.1. Classification (GTDB taxonomy): domain Bacteria; phylum Actinomycetota; class Coriobacteriia; order Coriobacteriales; family Coriobacteriaceae; genus Collinsella. The sequence continues at coordinate 18,150 of CAUCQW010000019.1, read as the reverse complement.
GTGATTGATTTTCATATACGGCATTCCGTTCTAGATCGATTTCGGCACGAACCAGTATAGCGGTCGAGCCCGCCCCAGGCGCATCGAAGCTTGGTGCATCGGGGACAGGTTGCTTTGCACCAATGGTTAGCGCAGGAGCTCGGATTGCCAAGCCTCGAGCTGTTCTGCCAAACTCTTGCCGGCAGCGGGCATGTCGATCTGGGGTCGTTTGGGCAGCAGTGCGCATTTAAGGATTGCCACGATGGTCTGCGAGACAAAGCGTCGTGTATCCTTGTCGAAACCTTGCGCAGTCTGGAGCATCACGGGCAGGCTCTCGCGCAGATTCCCAGCGATATCCGCAAACCGCTCAGCACCCGTAGCCTCAAACACGGAGAACAACGCATCTACAAAACGCTCGCGCTCGCTAGGCCCCACTGCAAGCAGCATCTCGCGAATGGAGCCATCAACGTATCGAGCACCGGCGGACAGGCGCTCACAGTACACGAAGTCGCGACCATCAACCACCCAGCTAAAGGGATTGTGCTGCAGCAGGCTGAACTCGGTGCTCTCAACGATGGCATAGTCCTCCTGCGTCTCGAACATCATGCCAAAGATCGACGACCGAGGTAGCGTCTTATCGATGCGGCCGGAAAGATCGGCAAAGGCGTTGCCGTTCAGAAACTCCTCGACGAAGCCAGGACCATCATGGGAATACACCCGTTCGATTCGCTCACGGGCGACATCGGAGCACATCGCCGCACCGTACACCGCAAGGTTTCCACCCTTGGAATGACCTCCGCACAAAAGCGGCCCGTCAATCGCATCCGCCGCCTCGTCCACATAACGCGCCGCGGATTCCTGGGCCGGCACAGGACACCGGAATGCCATGTTAAAGTCCTCTTTCCAGCCCACAATCGTACTGTCGGTCCCCCGAAAGGAAAGATAACTAAACCCCGCCGGAAACCGGAACGCCATGGCTGCAAACTGCTCTGTCGCCACCACATCGCTCACGGCACGATAGCCGCAAACGTGTACGCCACGGTAGCGAGGGCTTGCTGTCACGGCCTCCAACAAGGCTCTGCTCCCCTCTGGGTCCCACAAATCGTCAATCATGTCCCGGTAGCACTCGGCACGCAGCAGCTCGCGTACGTCTAGGCCCTGCCAGTTCGTCAGCTCCGCCATATCACCCGGCAAACGCAAATAGGACAACCACGCAAAGACCAGGCTATCCACCGCGCAGAACGGCCGTTCCTCAAACGGGTCAAACGCCGTCTGGGCATAGGTCAAAAAATTAGGCGAATCCGACATGGCGCTCCCATCAACTATGGCGCATTGGGGTCAGGTTACTTTGCACCAAAAAGGCGCCCGGACCGTGTGGACCGGACGCCTTTCATTGTAGCCTGTTGCCCAAAAGAGCTTGATTTAGCAGGAGAAGTCGACGCTGTCGATGATGTCCTTGAGGGCCTTGGCGGAGGCGGTAAGCTCATGCTGCTCGTCATCGTTCAGCGGCACGGGGACGCGGCAGACAACGCCGTCGCGGCCAACGACGGTCGGCATGGAGATGGCAAGATCGGACAGGCCATACTCGCCCACCATGAGCGAGGAGACGGGCAGAACGGTCTGCTCGTCACGCATGACGGCAGTGCAAATGCGCTTGACGGCCATGGCGACGCCATAGTAGGTAGCGTGCTTCTTCTCGATGATGGTGTAGGCGGAGTTCTTGACGTCCTCGGCGATGCGCTTCTCGGCAGCCTCATGCTCCAGATGACCGTGAAGCTCGCAGAAGGTGTTCAGCGGAACGCCGGCAACCTGAGCGCTGGACCAAGCGACAAACTCGGAGTCGCCGTGCTCACCCATGACATAGGCCTGGACATCGCGCGGGTCGACCTCAACGTGGGCACCAAGCATCTGCTGCAGACGGCCGGTGTCGAGCACGGTGCCGGAACCGATGACGTGGCCCTCGGGCAGGCCGGACATCTTGATGGCGGCGTAGGTCAGAACATCGACCGGGTTGGAGACGATGAGCAGGATGCCGTCGAAGCCGGACTTCTTAATCTCGGGGATAATGGACTTAAAGATGTTGACGTTCTTGTTGACCAGGTCCAGGCGGGTCTCACCGGGCTTCTGGGCAGCGCCAGCGGTGACGACGATCATGGCGGCGTCGGCGACATCGGAATAATCGCCGGCGTAGATCTTCATCGGCTCGGCAAACGTCATGCCGTGCGCGATATCCAGAGCCTCACCCTCGGCGCGGTTCTTGTCCACGTCGATGAGGACCATCTCGGAGAACAGACCGCTCTGCATCAGAGCGAACGCCGAAGACGAACCGACGAAGCCGCAGCCGACAATAGCGACCTTCTTCTCGTTAACCATTAGAAACTCCCATCTCTCTCCACAAACAAGCCGCCCGGGAACGACCCGAGCGGCTTGCCGTAATCCCAATACATCCAATCGGGACTTTGATTATGCTCCTATTCGCAGCCAAAAATCGACCGTTTACCGAAATTGTTTGCAGAATTCGTAAAATAACTGCACGAAATCGGTTTCGAGCTATTGACGAGTCGAAATAGGTTTCTAATACAGGCCCGCCTCGCGAATGGCCTCGACAGCCAAAGCGATCTGATCGGGCGGCAGGACCAGCGCCATGCGCACGTGCCCCTCGCCCGAAGGGCCAAAGCTCGCGCCCGGCGTCACCACAACGCCGGCCTTCTCCATGAGCTCCTCGCAAAACGCCATGGAATCGGTGCGACCACCGGGAAGCTTGGCCCACACAAACATAGAGCCATGCGCGTTGGGACGCTCCCAGCCCAGGCCCTCAAGACCGTCGCACAGGGCATCGCGGCGTTCCTGGTACTTCAGACGCTGCGCCTCGACCTCATCGCGCGGACCGTTCAGGCACGCGATGGCGGCCTTCTGAATCGGGAAGAACATACCAAAGTCGATCTGGCCGCGCAGCTTGGCAAAGGCAGAGACCACATCCTCGCGACCGACCAAAAAGCCAATGCGGGCACCGGTGACGTTAAACGACTTGGAGAGCGAGAAGAACTCAACGCCCACCTCGAGCGCGCCGGGATACTGCAAGAAGCTGCCGCCGGGCTCGCCGTCAAACACGATGTCGGAGTACGCGTTATCATGGACGATCAACAGATCATGCTCGCGGGCAAAGGCGATAATCTCCTCGTAGACCTCGGGCGTGCCCACCGAGCCGACCGGGTTCGCGGGCAGCGACACGATCATGTACTTGGCACGATCGGCAACCTCGGGATCGATACCCGCCACATAGGGCAGGTAATTGTGCTCGGCAACCAGCGGATAGTATTCGAGCTTGGCATCGGCGATCTTGGCACCTGCCTCAAAGACCGGGTAGCACGGATCGGGAACCAAAATGGTGTCACCCGGATCGAGCAGGGCAAGGCCCAAATGGCCCACCCCCTCCTGCGTGCCGTTGCACGACTGCACCATAGACGGCGTAATGCCCGAAACGCCAAAGCGACGCTCATAGTAATCGCACACGGCCTGCTTGAGTTCGGGCAGGTCGCGCAGGGCATACTTCCACATCTCGGGATCTTGGGCTGCCTGCGTGAGCGCCTCGACCACATGGTCGTACGGCTTAAAGTCGGGCGTGCCCACGCTCATGTTGTAAATGGTCTTGCCCTGAGCCTTCAGCGCGAGAAGCTTGTTGTTGAGCGAGGCGAAGACCTCCGCGCCAAAGCGGTCGAGACGCTGCGATGCCTGCATGGTGCCACCTTTCGATATAAAAAACGCGGCGCTCCGACAAGAGCGCCGCGCGATACGGGCCATCAGATTGCAAAAGTGTAACGCTTGCAACCCCCGTATTGGTTCAATTTAGCCAACCTTAGTCAATTGGATTGAGGGCGTCGATCTGCGCGAGCCACAGACGTGAGCTTGCGTCACTCGGCATACGCCAATCGCCGCGCGGGCTGAGCGTCACCGAACCCACCTTGGGACCATCGGGCAGGCAGCTGCGCTTAAACTGCTGGGCAAAGAAGCGACGGTAGAACGTACGTAGCCATGTGTGGACGGTCTTGACATCGTAGACGCCCTCAAAGCTCTTGAGCGCCATGCGGTAGATCTTGGCCGGCTCAAAGCCAAAACGCAGCAGGTAGTAGAGGAAGTAGTCGTGCAACTCGTATGGGCCCACCAAATCCTCGGTCTTCTGCGCAATCTCGCCGTCGCCCGTGGGCGGCAGAAGCTCGGGGGACACCGGCGTATCGAGGATATCGAGCAAGACCTCGGCAATGCGCCCGCCAAAGACATCGGCGGCATAGCGCACCAGATGGCGCACAAGCGTCTTGGGCACGCTCGCGTTGACGGCGTACATGCTCATGTGGTCGCCGTTATAGGTAGCCCAGCCGAGCGCCAGCTCCGACAGGTCGCCCGTGCCAATGACAAAACCGCCAGCCTGGTTGGCCAGGTCCATCAGAATCTGCGTACGTTCGCGCGCCTGGCTGTTCTCGTAGGTTACGTCCTGCACGGCCGGATCGTGCTCAATGTCCTTGAAGTGCTGCTCCACAGCCGCGTGGATCGAAACCTCGCGGAAGCTCACACCCAAGTCGCGGGCGAGCGACTCGGCATTCGACTTAGTGCGGTGCGTCGTGCCAAAGCCGGGCATGGAGACTGCCGTGATGCCCGTGCGCGGCAGCCCCAGTGCATCGAAGGCACGCACGGCTACAAGCAGTGCCAGCGTGGAGTCCAGGCCGCCCGAAAGACCGATGACTGCAGCCTTGGTACCCGTATGGGCAAGGCGGGTCTTGAGGCCGGCAGTCTGCAGGTCGAGGATGGTCTCGCAGCGCTCGGCCAGGTCGCCGTGGTCGGCCGGCACAAAAGGCGCGCGAGGGAAAACGCGGTCGATATCGCAGGCATCGCGCAGAACAGGCTCTTTGGCCAGCACGCCCTCAAACGAAAACTCAACGGTCGTGGCCTCCGGCGCATCGTCCGCGCGCGCCCACGTCGTCGAGCGACGGCGCTCGGCAACCAGGCGGTCAAGGTCAACGTCGGCGATGGCCATATCGCAGGTAAGCAGTTTGGTCGCGGCGAGCTTGGAGCCGTTTTCGTAGACGAGGTTCTCGCCCGCAAAGACCATATCGGTCGTGGACTCGCCCTCACTCGCGTCCGCATAGGCATAGGCGCAGTACAGGCGCGCGCTCTGGTTGGATATGAGGCTGCGTCGGTAATCCGCCTTACCGATAATCTCGTCCGAAGCCGACGGATTGAGGATCACCGTCGCACCGGCAAGCGCCATCTCGGTCGAAGGGGGCGCCGGCACCCACAGGTCCTCGCAGACCTCAACGCCCAGCACCATATCCTCGGCACCTTCATCACAGCAGCGGTAGACAGGCCCCGAACCCAGCGGAACCGGACCCTGACCGGCAAACTCGACCCACACAGAATCTACGGGCGCCGGAGCAAACCAGCGGCGCTCATAAAACTCACCGTAATTGGGCAGATACTTTTTGGCCGTGAGGCCCAAAAGCTCGCCCGCGCAGCACACGGCGGCGCAGTTGTAGATACTCTCGGCAACTGCAACGGGAAGACCGATGGTAAAGACAATCGGCAGCCCGCGGGTTTCATCGAGAATATGTGCCAGTGCGGTCTCGCAGGCATGCAGTAATGTGCGGTTATGGAACAGATCGGCCGCGGTATAGCCAGTCAGATTAAGCTCGGGCAAAACCAGAGCACGAACGCCGCGCTCGGCAGCCTCGCGAACGGCCGCCAGCGCAACCTCGGCATTGCCCTCGACATCGGCCACGCGAATCCGCGGCGACGCCGCCGCCACACGCAAAAAGCCATCGTTCTTATTAGCCGAAACGCAGCATTGCTTTGTTGATCTGGACACTGGAGGCCCCTTCTACCCTGAGATTCAGTCTAACGGACGTTCACATATCTCTAACTAGCCAAAGCAACCTCCCAGTTTACTGAGAGGCCAACCTGTGCTAAGAGCATGTATTTCAAAATTAAGGCATATCAACGTCACATCTGCATATCAACGTCACATCTTTCGCAAATAATTCAATTGAAACACAACTACCATCATAATTGAAAATACACCAAGTCCTGTAACGAGAATTGAGAACATCGCGATGCTCGTGAACAGCGAAACAAGGAGTGTTGAAATAACAACAGCAACCGATTGCAAAGACTCCCTAATTGAAAACAGGCCTATCGATTCAGATCCGTCTCTCGCCAAATCCTGCAGCGATGTTATGAGAAGCACATCTTGAATGGCGTTTCCGGCACCGACGATAAAAAGGAAAATAAACGATATCCCAGACGCATAGCGATAGCCAAACGCCAGATACGCACCGAGCGCAAGATACGTCACAAAACAATATGATTTAACGCAATCGGAACCACTGATTAAACGACCATATATTGTATTTCCGAACAACAGTCCGATTGTAAGACTGCTCTGAAGGAATCCGTATTGTATCGATGACGAGTCAAATTGCAATTGCGCTATAGCTGGCAAAAGAGAATTCAGAGAGCCGAATGCCACGCCACTAGAAATATCGATTAATAGGAAACCAATTGCCAAGTGCTTCGCGCTAAGATCACTAAATTCAGTCCTGTATTTTTCATTTTTGCTTATCCCCTCTTTATCATTAACCTCGATAACCGACGGAACATCTCGCAGCAACCAGAACGACGCGGCAAAAGATAGCGCGTCTAATGCAAGAACAGCCTCCGCCCCAAATTGAGCGACAACAAAACCGCCGGCAACTGGCCCCAGAACCATCATCAAATTCTGCAGAAACCCAAACGAATTATTAATTACGTCGCGATTGATACTATTCGTATTGGCTCTTAACAACGAGTAAAAGCAGGGCATTTCAACCGTTCGGCAAAGCGATACCGCGCACGTAATAGCAAACATACTCCATTTACTATCAACAAAAATATAGCAAATGAATAATCCCGCGCGAATTAAGTCTGCCAATCTCATGGCCTGCAGTGTCCCGATACCCATCTTCTGAGGCAGCTGCGCGAGCGCAACTGAAAACAGAGAGGGGGCAAATCTGCAGCAGACCATCAAAGCAGTTGCAGAAACATCGTGAGTTACCTCGTAAATCAGCATTGGCAAAGCAATATTCGCACACCAATTGCCTATTTCGCTTATCCCTCTAGCAATATATAGGACCCGAACCGGACGGCTAGCTCTCAATACCGTGAACATCACGATTAACCTCGTATTTCAGGCCTCGTTCATCCCTTAATAGGAATCCATAATCAACCAAATACCGCCTCAACACGGCATAATCAGGATAGAGCTGTGAAAGCACACGATTAACCTGAAGCTCCGTATAACTTGTATTTAATTCAAAGAAAGAGACGGCCCATAGCAGCATGATTCTTTTATAGCTTTCCTTTTTTGGAATTGAAACCAGCTCGCCATTCTTGAGAAATCGTTTTTTAAAGTCTATTAGCTCATCCATTCACATCCTCCATTTCATACGCATCTAATACTAAAAATGCATACGCTTTAGGTCATCGCATTCAGCTTCTTTATTCGAACTAATCTAAATAATTTGCTCAAACACTCTTCGAAAGCTCGTTTTTCACTCTGAGTAAAATGCCCTTCCCAGTCAGTCCACGAACAGGAAGGCAACTCACAACGAGCGGAGTCGAAGCCCTCTGCCGTCGGTCGTTCAAAATGCACGATAACCTTTTCGACATCGACATCTGTAATCAGGTCAGAATGAATGACCTCGGTACCGTCTTCGAATGTCATATACGGGTACATCACGTAAACCACCTCGCAATCGTAAGTCCAGTTTAGCATCAAGCTATTTCGCCAAAGACAGCAAGCCCCCCTTGATGAGTTGATGGTATCTGTTAAACGTCACGCACGATTCACATCTGGTGGGTACCCTGATGGCTACACGAAACGAAGCAGATTTACACCGGGAGGACCCCGTATGACAACCAAGTACACTGACGCGCCGCGCACGCGCGTTATGACGCCGGCATCGCTCAACAACGGCGTGCACGAGAACCACTCCATCGGACAGACCATGGCCATCGCGCCCAAAAAGGGCCTGTTCGACGACATTTCCATTCCTCAGATCATTGCCGGCGCCGCAGCCGCCGCCACGAGCGTCGCGCTTGCCTCCAAGATCGGTATCGCCGGATCGGTAATCGGCGCCGCCGTGAGCTCGGTCATCACCGTTGTGTCTTCGCAGGTCTACCGCCACTTTATCTCTGCCAGCGCCGAAGCCCTCAAAGGTACACACACCGCCGACGACTACCCTGCCGGCGCCTATGAACCCGTTGAGCTTGATGCCGAGGAGCACCTGGGCGGCGCCGCGACTACGCAGGAGATGCGCCAGATTGCGGGGCGCGCGACCACGGCGCGCGTCGCTCCCGACAGTCTGCGCGCCAAGGCGGCGGCAGAGCGCAGCCAGACGCAAAAGAAGGTCATCGTCTTCTCGATCGCCATCGCCATCGTCGCGGTCATCGCCTGCGCCGGCGCCATCCTTATAACCACCGCCGGTGAGGGTCTGGGCGAGCGCCCCGAGCCAATCCTTTCGTCGCGCACGACCGAGAGCGATGCAAATGGCAACACCCAGTCGCAGGATCAGCAGGCACAGGCGGACGGCACGCAAGACAGTTCTACCTCTGCCGATTCGTCCTCGAACACCCAAAACCAATCGCAGGGCACCGATTCCTCTACGGCCAACAGTGGCACGCCGTCCGGCACGACCGACTCAAGCCAAACGACTGACGGTTCACAGCCGAACACGGGCGACCAAACGAGCGACACCACGTCGGGAACGGGCGCAGCAGACAGTAGCAACACCAACAGCTCGAGCGGAACCGCTTCCGGCACGGCATCTGACAACTCGAGCCAAGGCACGGCATCGGGCAACTAAGCACATTTGTCTCTCATAGATAACCGACCTGTACAACGGGCGCGAATCGAAAGCGGTTCGCGCCCGTTTGCCTTGGGCGCCGAGGCGGCACGCCCCGTGCGATGGTAAGATGCTTTGGTGTGTAAAGAGGAGATTTGCCATGAGCAAGACAATAGTTAGGCCCACGCTTTCGCTGGGCAACCACATCTATCTGTATCGCCTGCTGCGCGATGCAATCGGATGCGGCAAGCAAACGTTTATGACGCAGGTCGAGGAGGCACTCGCCGCTGGTGACATGGCCGCTTATGACCTCGGCTTTGAGTCCACGCGCGAGCTGCTCGAGGAGCTCGACGACTGCATTAAGCTGACCGTCTTTAAGGGCGGTCGCCTGTATGCCACCGTCATCGCCAACGATGCCTGGGATGCCGCCCTTGCCAAGGGCGAGGACAAGCCCAAGGCAGCCAAGGGCGCTAAACAGTCCTACAAAAAGAAAAAACGCGGTGAGAAGGACCTCAAGGCCGTGCGTCCCAAGCACGTTAAGCGTCCCGAGCCCGTAGTTGAAGCTGTGCCCGAGCCCGAGCCCGAGATCGAAGTCGCTATTGAGGTAACGGCAGAAGCCGAAACCGAAATCGCCACCACGGCCGATCCCAAAGTCATATCCGAGCAGGAAGCCACTGCGGAGCTCAACGAAGCTCCCAAGTCGACAACCGAAGAAGCCGCCGACCAGCCCGAGACGTCTGCGTTCCAAAACAGCGATGTCTTTGGCGACGAGGCCGAGGACGATCAGCCTTGCGAGCCCGCAGAACAGGACGCTACCGAGGTGGCATCGGAGCCCGAGGCACCGCAGCCTGCCATCTCGCTCACGGTCGTCTATGACCCCGAGAACGCCAACGCCGGCATCACCACCATGGCCTCCACGCCCATCGAGGCAAAGTCGAGCGTCGAGAATCAGAGCGCTCCGCAAGTCGAGTTCGACACCGCGACCGCAGACGCACCCGCCATCGTCGAGCCCGCAGATTCCGCGGCGATGCCGAAAGCGGACACCGAATCAGTACTCGGCGCCGAACCCGCGCCCGTCATCGAGGTGACGCCCGTCAATGAGCAGGCCTTCGCACCGACGATGGTACCGGCCCCCGCACCCGTAGCGCCCGCCATCCCCGAGGACTTCCCCATCGATTTCGCAACCGAGGTCTTCTGCCCCGGTCCATTGCTACACCAGCTGTCGACCTATCTCCCCTACGGCGCCGATACCCTCGGCATTGTCGGCGAGTACTACTGGATCGCCCGCGAGCGCGGTACCATCGAGGCCGCGCGAAACCGCGCAAGCTTCCCCCTGCGTTACACGCAGGCAGGCGAGCGCCACGAAGTCACCGTGCGCATCCGCCGCAACACCACCGGCGGCCTCGGAGCCGCCTGGACCATCGACAAGGTCAACGCCCCGGTCGAGTAAAAAACGACCTCGGATAGCCAATTGACCATCCGAGGCCGTTTAAATTCAGGCCTTTTAGTTGTCATCGGCGCATATAGACACCAGAGAAGCAAGCTCCTCCTCAAGTTGCGGAGCAAAATACCTAAAAGAAACTTGTGCTCCAATCGGTATCGACTCAATCATATTCGCAGCATTATCTGAAACACGGTACGATGCAGTTTCACCTGTCTTTAATTCCTCTATTGAGCAGACAGCGTCTTCAGCATCAATCGACCTAAGCATGCCTTTACCTTGCAACATCACATCGGCATGCCCACCAGCTATTTCCAATGAATCTGAGTTTGTCACAGACATTTCTCCGGAATCTCCGCGCGGCATCTCTTCTTTTGTTGAACAGCTCACCAATAAAGCCATCAACACCAAAGACAGGACTAAACGAATCGTCCTACTTCGAAAAAGTCGTTCCATAAGTCCACGCATAATAACTCTGATCATACTTCAGGAAGGATAAGGATGAATTCCAGCCGTCCGCTATGCCAATCATCTGCCTTGTCTCTCCAGTTTTCTTACCAGTAAGTGTGGCGTAAGCCTCCGCTGTTACAGAATGGGCTGATCCGTTGTACAAACTCGCATGTAAAACATTCGGTCTATTAGAGTTAATCTCATTTTGAATGTTCACGATAGCCGGGGAGGAGACAGTGCGAGCGATAAGATTACTCCCTCTGCTTGCGCAGTAATTTGTAAACCCCGTTGCACAGGTTGAAATCGGCGTTCCGCCCAAAACAACACCGGGAACAGTCTGTTCTTCATCGGAAAGAGCATGGGTATTGGTGTAATTCCATATCTGCATATATTGCGAAGGGTCGCTATATAAATTGGCAATGCCATACAGTTCCGCAACGTTCGAAAAAGCTGTCACCATACAAGCATAGTGGGCGGTAAGCCTCTTAATCTCGCTTTCATCATATGACATAAACTGAGAAATGGAACGAAATCCAGATACTGTGTAATCCTGCATTTGAGTTGCGTAAATTACAACATCGTTCCAGCTTGAAGGTTTATTCGATAAAACGACAGGCCGTCCTTCTATGGAAACAGCCGGGATTGTTCTTCCGCAATTTGTTGTTATTGAACCGTCCAAAGATTGCACGCCGAATTCGAATGGATTGATCATTACGACTGGGTTATTGAAAGAATAAGGCTCGACACCAAGATCTCCTCCCCGATCCATAGGGCTGACTAAGCCGTCTCCAAAACGATATCCCGTAAGTATTTCATCATCTGAAGCATCTAAAACCAAATAGCCCGCGGCTCTATTGGATGTCACAACCGGAACAATGTAACCAAGCGGGGACCCATCAACGTCTACAAAAGGAATAGGGTCAGAAGGCGTATACGAAGAGCCGAGGAGTCCCTTTATATATTTATCGGCAAGCTCTTGCGCAATTTCAGAAGTAAATTGTATCTGCTCACCATCAATATTGCCCGTCGAAGCAAAAACCTCTTTCGGACGTGCGGCTAAGGCGACAATTGAAGACGCGACAAGTTGCAGAAAACGACGACGCGAAAGCATATGTTCTTCTTTCTAGAGGAGCGACTTATAAGATACTCCTATTCTATAACCTTTTTTGTAACGTTACAGCACTGGTTATATTTCAATTCGATTCGCTTATGTCCTTGTAACCCAATACGTCTTTACGTTTTAAACGGAATTAGAAAATCACTCATAGCAAAAACGGGCTTTAATCCCAAAGAGATGACTTTGATTATGAATCAAACCAGCAGCCAGGGCATAGCTGCAGTGCAATTGCTACAAGAAAGGCCGCCCTTGCTGGCGGCCTTTCTACTTGCTACTAGTCACGCGTCAGCTTGCGGTGAATACGATGCGGCTGGGCTGCGTCCTCGCCCAGGCGCTCGATGCGGTTGGCTTGATAGGCCTCGAAGTTGCCCTCGAACCAATACCAGTTGCCCGGATTATCGTCGGTGCCCTCCCACGCCAGAATGTGCGTGGCGACGCGGTCCAGGAACATACGGTCGTGGCTAATGACCACCGAGCAGCCCGGGAACTCGAGCAGCGCCGCTTCGAGCGAGGACAGCGTCTCGACATCGAGGTCGTTCGTGGGCTCGTCGAGGAGCAGCAGGTTGCCGCCCTGCTTGAGCGTAAGCGCCAGGTTCAGACGGTTGCGCTCGCCACCGGAGAGTACGCCAGCGCGTTTCTGCTGGTCCTGGCCCTTAAAGCCAAAGCTCGCCACATAAGCACGGCTCGGAACCTCGGTCTCGCCGACCATCATGTGGTCCAGGCCGTCCGAGACGACCTCCCACAGGTTCTTGTCGGGGTCGATGCCGGAACGGTTCTGATCGACATAGGAGATCTTGACGGTCTCGCCCACCTCGAGCTCGCCCGAAGTCAGCGGCTCCAGGCCCACGATGGTCTTGAAGAGCGTAGTCTTGCCCACACCGTTGGGGCCGATGACGCCCACGATGCCGTTACGCGGCAGGGTGAAAGAAAGGTCGTCGATGAGCACGCGGCCATCGAACTCCTTGTGCAGATGATGGGCCTCGAGCACCTTGTTGCCCAAACGCGGGCCCACAGGGATGCGGATGTCGGTCCAGTCGAGCTTCTGGCTTGCGCGGGCCTCGGCCTCCATCTCCTCGTAGCGAGCCAGACGGGCCTTGTTCTTTGCCTGGCGAGCTTTGGGCGAGCTGCGTACCCACTCGAGCTCGGCCTCCATGCGCTTGGCAAGCTTGGCATCGCGGTTGCCCTGCGCCTCGATACGGGCGGCCTTGGTCTCCAGATACGTGGAGTAGTTGCCCTTGTAGGGATAAAGGTGACCGCGGTCGACCTCGCAGATCCACTCGGCAACGTTATCCAGGAAGTAGCGATCGTGCGTGACGGCCAGCACCGCGCCCTGGTAGTTGTGCAGGAAATGCTCAAGCCACAGGATCGACTCGGCGTCCAGGTGGTTCGTGGGCTCGTCGAGCAGCAGCAGGTCGGGAGCCTCGAGCAGCAGCCTGCACAGGGCCACGCGGCGGCGCTCGCCGCCGGAAAGCACGTTAACCGGCATGTCGGAATCGGGCAGCTGCAGGGCGTCCATGGCCTGGCCGAGCTTGGAATCGATATCCCAGCCGTCAGCGGCGTCGATCTCGTCCTGGAGCTTGCCCATCTCGGCCATGAGGGCGTCCATGTCGCAGTCCGGGTCGCACATCTCCTCGCCGATCTTGTTGAAGCGATCGACCTTGGCAATCATGTCGCCAAACGCCATGCGCACGTTCTCGATGACGGTCTTGTCGTCGTCGAGCGGCGGCTCCTGCTGCAGGATACCCACGGTGTAGCCGGGGGTGAGCCTGGCATCGCCGTTGGAGACCTCCTCGATGCCGGCCATGATCTTGAGCAGGGTCGACTTGCCCATACCGTTGGGGCCCACGACGCCGATCTTGGCACCGGGGTAGAAGCTCAGGGTCACGTCGTCAAGGATTACCTTGTCGCCATGGGCCTTGCGAGCCTGATACATCTGGTAGATAAACTCCGCCATTTGTCTGTTTTATCCTTTCTACCTGCTGTTTCCATATTCTTGTTTCGCTTTAGTGGAAACGAAATGAGGAAACCGGCTCTGAAACTTAGCGAAAAAGGGGCATGGTTGCCCACACCCCCTAATACTACCTGGGAAAAGTCCCCCGGGACACACTATGAACTGCGTACGCTAGTTTTCCGCAACCTTAACGAACAGCCCGCTGAGATTTGCGCCACAGCAGATACGAGTAGACGTAGACGGCTCCGACCGAACCAAACGCCAGAACCGCAATCACCGCGGCGACGACTTCACTCGAAAGCACCGCACCTGCCACGCCCATCGCAATCAGGCCAACACCCAGCACCATAAAGCAGGCACCGCCAAAGCGCTGCGTACGGCGCCAGTTCTCGGGATCGGCAAGCGCCCAAGGCGTCTTGATACCGAGCGTATAGTTCTGCTTCACACGCGGCAAGTAGTTGCCTACGCCGATGAACAGCAAACCGATAGCACCGGAAATCAGCACGTTGACCGAACCGACCGCCGGCACCACGCCCCAGACCGTAAGCTCACCCAACCAGCTTACGGCGCACATGAACAAGGTGAAGGCGATTACGAAGCCCTGATAGAACTTGCCCGAGGTTCGATATGCCTCACCTTTGGGATCGATGCGCGGCACCACGCAGAACATTGCGAGAAGCACCAGAGGCAGCACGCCGAGCGCGGAGGCCATCCAGCTGGGACCCCAACCGTCGACGGCGCCGTTCGCGCCCCAGTGCGTGGGAATCTGCCCAGGCAAGCTCGGCATCACCATGAGGTGCGCTACGACATTGGCGACGCACAGAGCGATCAGCGCAATCCACACACGCCGCGATACCCCCGTGGCGTGAATGCCCTTGTTTTCGTTATTCATCCTTATCACCTTCCGTGTTTGTAAAGCCCATAAACCAACCAATCAAATCCTGCATGACGGTGGTATTTAAGCTGTATACGATGTTTTGGCCATGGCGCTCGTCGGTCACCAACCCGGCGTTTTTGAGCGTCGCCAAGTGATGGCTCAACGACGGCTTGCTGATGTCAAAATGCTCGGCAAGCTCCCCGGCCGTGCGATTGCCCTCGCGCAGCAGTTCCAAAATGTGACGCCGTGTAGGATCGGCCAGCGCCTTAAAACCCTCTCCCGGCATAAGACCTCCTCTCATCATTTCGTTCGACGCGCACACTATACTCGATATTTAGATGTTTGTCTAACTATCTAACCGCAATGCTTCAAACCACATCAAAGCAAACGCCATCGCAGCCTATGGGCGATTACCTATAATGGCGATAGCTAGAACACGATTCACTTCCCCATCGGAGGATGTCTATGACTGAAACCACAGCCGCAACTCCCAACGAGACACGCGACACCAAGCTCGAGATCATCATGGGCCGCGAGGCACTCGATAAGCTCGCTGATGCCACGGTGCTGGTGCTCGGCTGCGGAGGCGTGGGATCTAACTGCTGCGAGGCACTTGCCCGCGGCGGCATCGGTCATTTCGTCATTCTGGACAAGGACATCGTCGCGCCCAGCAATATCAATCGCCAGGCTATCGCCTTTCACAGCACCGTCGGCAAACGCAAGGTCGATGTTATGGAAGCCATGATTCGCGATATCAATCCCGCCGCCACCGTTATCAAGCGCACCGAATACCTGCTGAGCGACAACATCGACGAGTTCTTCGCGAGCGTTTTGGAGCAAACAGACGGCAAGCTCGACTACGTCGTCGACGCCATCGACACCATCTCGGCCAAGCTCACCATTGCCAAATATGCTCAGGACCACGGCATTCGTTTGGTTAGCTCCATGGGCGGGGCCAACAAGCTCCATCCCGAGTGCCTCCGCTTTGCCGACATTTTCGATACGGTACGTGACCCCATGAGCCGCATCATGCGCAAAGAATGCAAGAAGCGCGGCATCAAGAGCCTACATGTACTGTTTAGCTGCGAGGAATCGGTTAAGACACAGCCCCGCGACCCTTCCAATATCCACGAGCGCACCGAGTTGGGCACCGCCAGCTTTATGCCGCCCATCATGGGCCAGATGATTGCCGGCGAGGTTATCCGCCAGATCAGCGGGCGCGGCACTGAGCGCGTACGCTCCGATGGCCAGCGCCTGGACTAGCAGGATGCCCTGCGATGGAACCGCGATTCTTTGACACGCATTGTCACCTTGATTTGATGCTCAGCCCCGATGCTGCAGCCAGTGAGTCGGCGGCGTTGGATCTGGGGCTCTTTGACTGCGGGGTCGACCCACGCGACTTCGCGGCAGCAAAAAAGCGGGCCAGCCGCTACCCAAACATTATCGCGGGCGCTGGCCTCCATCCCTGGTGGCTCGCCGACGGCCGTTGCGGTCCTGCCGAAGTCAATCTGCTTTGCGAAGTTGCTGACCAAGAGCGCTATATCGGCGAGGTAGGACTCGACTTTTCCGCGCGCTTTGCCGGAAGCGAACCGCTACAAATACAGGCATTTGACCGGCTCTGCAATGCCCTCGTGCAGCATCCTCTTGCAGGTCGCGTGATATCAATTCACGCCGTTCGTTCAGCAGGAGCCGTACTGGACGTCCTCGAATCGCATGGGCTACTCATCCCAAACCCCGACTCCCCCGCTATCATCTTCCACTGGTTTAGCGGCACTTCGGACGAACTCGCCCGCGCGCGTAATGCGGGCTGCTATTTTTCCGTCAACGAACGCATGCTCGCGACCAAGCGCGGTCGCGAATACGCACGACAGATTCCACTCGACCGCCTGCTGCTCGAGACCGATGCGCCGGCCGAGCCAAACACAGAAACAAGCGCGCAGTCGCTCATCAGATCGCTCGCAAGGACCTCGATGCGCATTGCCTCACTCAAAAACTGTGACGCAAAGCGCATCGAGTCGGTAGTTTTAGCAAATGCGCACTCTGTTTTTGACCTTCGCTAACCCCTGTGGGCAAAAATGCCAAGGGGCATGCGAATCGCACAACGCAGTCCCTATTGGTAGGCAGTACAATTCGGCAGCATTACACCAATTCGTGCATGAGATCACGGTTGCGTGCATACAATTCGTCAAAGATATGACGGCGCGACGCATATAACTCGTGGGCAGCCATATCGGGCACGATTGTTTGCGCAACGCCAAGGACTTGGGCGAGCTCATCCCATGATGCATAGGCGCCACCTGCGAGAGCTGCCATGATGGCATCACCGAAGCATGCACCCACCGTAACCTTGGCAACCGAGACCTCGCGCCCGCATACGTCGGCGATAGCCTGCATCCAAACTGGATTCTTGGTTCCACCTCCGACAAGCATAATGCGCCCAATTGGCAGTCCATGCTCTCGCTCGATAATGTCGACATGGGATGCAACGGTATACGCGACGCCTTCCAAGGCGGCGCGAACCATATGGGCTCGCGTATGCCTTCCGGTCAGGCCAAAGAAGACGCCACGCGCCTCGGGATCGTTGAGCGGAGTACGCTCCCCCGCAAAGTACGGCAGACACAGGAGCCCATCGGCACCCGGCGCCACATCGGCGGCATCATGCGCCATAACCGAATATGCATCGGGGCCACCGTGGTCCTCGGCCTCTACGGCGTCGCGATACAGCTCTTGGCGCAGCCACGATGTGAGTGCACCCGCCGTATTGGTCCCCGCGCAGATCCCGTAAGTTCCGGGAATGATAAACGTCCCCGGCCACAGGCGGGCATCATCGATCATATGATCGGCTAGGTAGATGAAATACGCCGTACTCCCCAACTGAATCATCATATCGCCGGGACGGAATACACCCGTCGAAATGGCCTCGGCACCAGAGTCGCCCGTTCCCACTAAGACAGGTGTCCCTGCCGCGAGCCCCGTCGCCTCAGCCGCACGCTGCGACGCTCGCGGACCTCATCGGCAAGCTCGCCCGAAGCACCACGACCGGCAGCCGAACTGCCGATGACCATCGCATCTGGAAGACAATTAAAGAGAAGTGAATCGGCAATGTCCGCAGTCGTGCGGTCGTCGAGATAAACCTCCCCCCCCTCGCTCGTGATGAAGTGAAAAAGCTTGAGGTCGTCCAGGCGCAGCGCCGTCTTGCGACGCATGGTGTGAGTGAAATCTCGGTCAATCAGCCCGAGATCACCGGCCCAGGCACCGCAAAAAATGCAGCGCGTGAACTGCGCTTGGCGGCTTCCACGACTTGCGACACGCTTCCGCCCGGATAATACAACGGATCACCTGGCAGAGGACGCAGACTAAACTGAAGGGACTGACCCCGGAGGAGTTCCGGAGCCAGTCCCTTGCGGCGTAGTGGAGTGGGTATGATGAATTGGACACCTAGTTAAGAGCGAAAGGTGTTCAAGA
>CAUCQW010000018.1 GCA_958445065.1 uncultured Collinsella sp. | reverse complement strand
GCCCGCTGAGCTGGGCCTATGCCGGAATCTCTCCCACAGAAACCACCGAAGAGCCTGAAAATTGGATGCAAAGGACGGTCAACATTGTGACAACAAGTCGTAAACCCTCGTTCTTTACGACAATTCTTACGACGCTGGAAAGAAGAATAATCCGCTCATTTATGAATCAATTTGATATTCTGTCCTTGACGAGGGATCAAAAAGCAGTGCGATTATCTGCGAAAACTCTGATATTCGAGAGGTTTTAGCCAATGCGCAAAATCCTATTTGTCTGTCATGGGAACATCTGTCGCTCGACGATGGCTGAGTCGGTGTTTGCCGAGCTGGTGCGCCGTGCTGGGCGCGAGGCGGAGTTCGTCATTGATTCTGCCGCGACCTCGACCGAGGAGATTGGCAACCCTCCGCATCATGGCACCGTCGCCAAGCTGCGCGAGGTCGGGATTCCCGTCGTTGCGCACCGCGCGCGCCAGGTTCGTCGCGCGGAGTATGGTGACTGGGACCACATCGTCTATATGGATGCCGAGAACGCGCGCGGCCTGCGTCGCATCTTCGGCGACGATGCCGACGGCAAGATTTCGCGGCTGCTGGATTGGACCGATCGCCCCGGCGACGTCGCCGATCCCTGGTACACCGGCAACTTCGATGCCACCTACCGCGATGTGCTCGCCGGCTGCACGGCCATGCTCGAGCAACTGTAGGCGCCCGGGCGGCGCGGATGCGTGAGCCACGCCATCGGCATAAAATGAGCGTGGATAATCTCCCACTTTGAACGCAAAACGGCGCTCTAAACGGGAGATTATCCACGCTCATTATCTTGGTGGGAGAAAATCCACGCTCGATTACTCGTCGACGATCTCGGCGAGCCAGACGTTCAACGTATCGACCTCGGGGCAGCAGAACTTTGCCGTACCGGGCTCGTTGCCGGGCACGGTTCCGCCGTAGCGCAGGATGTCGATATAGGGAAAGCCCACATGGCAGGCCATGGAGCACATCTTGCCGCGATCGCGGTCGAAGTCGAAGACGTCGCCGGGCTTGTGGCCATGGTGGCAGCGGCACGTGCCCAGCTGGTCCACGCAGCTAATGCGGATACGTGGGCGCTTGCCGCGTGGCGCGCCGAGCAACTTGCCCTCGCTCGCGGGCTCGGGGCCGCTTTCGCTGGCGCTACTCATGGTCGATCACATCCAGGCAGGCCTCGATGGGCAGGCCGGCAGACTTGTCCTCCTGGTCAGCGTTGCGCTCGATAAGCTCGGCCACCACACGCATGGCATCGGCCGTTGCGTGCTGCAGGCTCCAGCCAGCCATAACGCGACCGACGAGCACCGCCGAGAACGTGTCACCGGTGCCCGGGAAATAGACCGGGATCAGGTCGAAGGGAATCGTGAAGTACTCCCCCGCCACGTGGTCGTAACCGATGACGGCGTTCGTGCCGTCGACCACAGCGCTCGTAATGACCACCGACTTGGCGCCCAGCGCGCGCATGGCGTCCACAAGGGCGTGGGCCTCGTCAGGCGTGATTTGCTCGGCAATGGGCGTGTCGGTGAGCAGGCACGCCTCGGTATAGTTGGGCACCGCATAGTCGGCGCACTCGAGCAGATGCCTCATGAGACCGATCGTGGACTCGGGCACACCGGCGTAAAGTTTGCCGTTGTCGCCCATGATGGGGTCGACGAATACCTTGGTGCCCTTTTGCGCGCGGCGGTGGCAAAAGTCTGAGATGATGCGCGTCTCTTCTTCGGTCACGATAAAGCCAGTGGAGATGGCGTCGAACTCAAAGCCGAGCTCTTCCCAGATGGCGAGACTCTGACGCACGTACTCCGTGGTGTCGTGGATGTAGAACTTGGGGTAGTTGAGCGTATCGGACACAAGCGCCGTCGGCAGGTTATGGATACGGTAACCCATGTGCGACAGCACCGGCAGCATGGCGGAAAGC
Organism: uncultured Collinsella sp.; assembly: GCA_958445065.1. GTDB lineage: Bacteria > Actinomycetota > Coriobacteriia > Coriobacteriales > Coriobacteriaceae > Collinsella. Next base: position 48,369 of record CAUCQW010000018.1, on the reverse strand, counting down.
GCGACCTTGCCGTATCCGCACATATCGTTGATCAGCAGCAGCTGAGTGTTCTTCATGAGTGTCCCCCTTGGGTCGGGCGCGGCGCGGCGGCGCCACAGTGCGACTAAGTGTAGCGCAGGGAACGCTACGGACGAAAGCTTGCGCCGTGGAGGACAGTTTGTTGCGGAAAGGTTTCGGAAACGAGGGGCTAGCCTGCTTCATTGCGGCCCATTCGCCGCCACTCATTCAGTGCCATTTCAAAACTACACCGGATTACGGGGCTGAACCTGAATGAGTCAACCACACCCTCTATTTTCAAATCATAGCAAGCCTTCTACCTGCGGTTTTCTTTTTACCAATTTCGGTATGGTCGACAATCCGCAGTTCAGCCCCGTAATCCGGCATAGTTTTGAAGTTAGTCATTGGGGACGTTCTTAAATGACTAGTCAAACAAGAACGTCCCCAACGACTAGTCGTTTAAGAACGTCCCCAACGACTACCCCGATGTTTTGCGGCGCCGTAACTAAATAAGTTTGGTACCTTGACATTCTTGTGTGGCACTCCTAGATTAGTTAGGCACAAAACAATTCCACTACCTAACTAAAGAAAGGAGCGATACGAATTCATGTGCGATGAACCCCTTAACCTTCGCCCGCATGAGCCCGGCGGCGATCCTTCGGAGCCGGCAGACGTGCCCGAAGCAGTTAACGGCGAAGACAAGCTCGCCAAGCGCATCCTGAGCGGCCTGGGTTTTTGCGGCCATTACATGCATTTTCATGGCGGAGGCGTGTCCGGCAAGGCGCCCATCATCTGCCTGCTGGCCAAGCAACCCGGCGGCGAGATGTCGCAGCAAGAACTCGGCATGCACTTTGACCTCAAGCCGGGGTCGCTTTCCGAGATCCTGTCCAAGCTCGAGCTCAACGGCCTCATCGAGCGCAGCCGTAACCCCAAGGATCGACGGCAGCTCACCATTCGCCTGACCGAAACCGGCCGGGAAAACGCCCGCATCGACCAGGCAGCCCGCATTCGCTTTAGAGAGCAGGCCTTTGGTGCCCTCACCCACGACGAGCGCGAGCAGCTCGCCGAAATGCTCGAGAAAATCCGTGTAACCTGGGAGGAACTGGATGATTAAAACCCTCATGGGCAGCATCCGCGACTATATAAAAGTCACCGTTGCCACGCCGTTGCTCGTGCTTGGCGAGGTGCTCTGCGAGATGCTGATTCCATTTATCACCGCCAACCTGATCGACGCCATCAAAGATGGCACCACCGTAGCCGAGATGCTTCCCACCGCGGGCTTTTTGGTGCTCATCGCGCTGACGTCGCTTGCTTTTGGCGCCGCGGCCGGCGTCACCTGCAGCCATGCGAGCTGCGGCTTCGCCAAGAACCTGCGTCACGACCTGTTCTACAAGATCCAGACGTTCAGCTTTGCCAACATCGATGAGTTCTCGAGCTCCTCGCTCGTCACGCGCCTGACCACCGATATCAACAACGTGCAGCAGGCCTTTATGATGATCATCCGTATCGCCGTGCGCGCGCCGCTGGTATTGATCTTCGCCTTTACCATGGCATTTATCATGGGCGGCAGCGTCGCCATGGTCTACCTGGTCATCATTCCGCTGCTGGGCTTTGGACTGTTCTTTATCATCTTTAAGGTGCGCCCCATCTTCTCGCGCGTGTTCCACAAGTACGACGCCCTTAACGAGTCCGTCGAGGAGAACGTCACCGGCATGCGCGTGGTCAAGAGCTACGTGCGCGAAGACTTTGAGAAGGAGAAGTTCGCGACCGCCGCACGCGACGTCCAGATGGACTTCACCCGCGCCGAAAAGCTGCTGGCCTTTAACAACCCCATGATGAACATCTGCGTCAACGGCGCGTTTGTTGTCATCATCTACCTGGGCTCCAAGCTCATCATCACGAGCCAGGGCACGCTGTTCGACGTGGGCCAGCTCTCCTCGATCTTTACCTATGGTTTCCAGATCCTCATGAGCCTGATGCAGCTGTCGATGATCTTTGTCATGGTGACCATGGCCGACGAATCGGCACACCGCATTGCCGAGGTGCTGGCCGCCAAGCCCACGATCGCCAATCCCGCCGAGCCCGTGCTCGAGGTTGCCGACGGTTCCATAGACTTTGACCACGTGAGCTTTAAGTATTCCGCGCACGCGAAGCGCCAGGCGCTCGACGATATCGACCTGCACATTAAGAGCGGCGAGACCATCGGCATCATCGGCGGTACCGGCTCGGCCAAGTCCACACTCGTTAACCTCATCGCCCGCCTGTACGACGCAACCGAAGGCACTGTACGCGTGGGCGGCATGGACGTGCGCGACTACGACCTGGACGCACTGCGCCACCAGGTCGCCATGGTGCTGCAGAAAAACGTGCTGTTTAGCGGCACCATCGCCGAGAACCTGCGCTGGGGCGACCCGAATGCCACCAACGAGGAAGTCCGCGAGGCGGCGCATCTGGCCTGCGCCGATGAGTTTGTCGACGGTTTCCCCAAGGGCTATGACACCTGGATCGAACAGGGCGGCTCCAATGTTTCCGGCGGTCAGAAGCAGCGCCTGTGCATTGCGCGTGCCCTGCTGCGTCGCCCCAAGATCTTGATTCTGGACGACTCCACCAGCGCCGTCGATACCAAGACCGACGCCAAGATTCGCGCAGGACTGGCAAGCTATCTGCCCAACACGACCAAGCTCATCATCGCCCAGCGCATCAGCTCCGTGCAGGATGCAGACCGCATCATCGTCATGGAGGGCGGCCGCATCGCGCAGATCGGTAACCACGACGAGCTGCTTAAGACGAGCGAGATCTACCGCGAGACCTTCACCTCGCAAAACAAAATGTCTGCCGAGGGCGAAGGGGCTGTCGAGGCCGACACCGAGGCATCCGTAACGCAAGCTCAGACCCAGGAAGGAGGCGAGGCACATGAGTAAGGCAACGACCGCCGAGCGCGCGCTCAACCGCAAGGGCGGCACCATGTCGCGCCTCATCAAGACGCTCTTTGGCTTCTACCCCGTGCTTTTGCCCCTCGTCGTCGTCGGCGTGGTGCTCTGCGCCATCATCAACTCCATCGGCGCGACCTTCCTTCAGAGCGCCCTGCAGATTATTAGCGAATCGTGGCAGTCGGGCGATTGGGAAGCCGCGCAGCCCAAGATCGCACAGCTCGTGACCACCCTCGCCTGCATCTACGGCGTCGGCATCCTTTCCTCGCTGTTCTGGAACCGCGCCATGGCCATCGTCACGCAGGGCTCGCTCGAGAAGCTGCGCGAGAAGATGTTCAACCGCATGCAGGACCTGCCGATCCGCTACTTCGACACGCATCAGCGCGGCGACATCATGAGCCACTACACCAACGACATCGACACGCTGCGCCAGATGATCAGCCAGTCGCTGCCCAACCTGCTCATGACGACCATCGTCATCGTCACGGTGTTCTTTATCATGCTGTACTACAGCGTGTGGATGTGCCTGGTCATTGTGGCCGGCGTCGCCTTTATGACCTTTATGACCAAGCTGCTCGGCTCCAGCTCCGCGCGCTTCTTCATTGCGCAGCAGACCGAACTCGGCGTGGTCGAGGGCCATATCGAGGAAGTCATGAACGGCCAGAAGGTCGTCAAGGCATTCTGCCACGAGTCTGCCGCCGAGGCCGATTTTGACGAGCGCAACGAAAAGCTCTTCGAGGTCTCGCAGAAGGCCAACATGTACGCCAACATCCTCATGCCCATCCTTATGAACCTGGGCAACCTGCTCTACGTGCTGGTCGCACTGGCCGGCGGCATTTTCCTGGCGCTGGGCGTACCCAACCTGAGCATCTCGGGCATGGCGCTGTCGATCGCCGTCGTGGTGCCGTTCCTCAACATGACCAAGCAGTTCTGCGGACAGATCGGCCAGATCTCGCAGCAGATCAACGCCGTGGTCATGGGCCTCGCCGGCGCCGACCGCATCTTTGAGCTCATCGACGAGAAGCCCGAAGCCGACGAAGGCTACGTGACGCTCGTCAACGCGCAGGTGAACCCCGAGACCTGGCAGTTCGAGGAGGCCGACCACCACACCGGCATGTGGGCATGGAAACATCCGCACCGCGCAACCGGCGAGATCGAGTACGTGCCGCTGCGCGGCGACCTGGTCATGGACAACGTCGACTTTGGCTATACGCCCGACCACGAGGTGTTGCACGGCGTGTCCGTATACGCCAAGCCGGGCCAGAAGGTCGCGTTTGTCGGTGCCACCGGTGCCGGTAAGACGACCATTACCAACCTCATCAACCGCTTCTATGACATCGCCGACGGCAAGATCCGCTACGACGGCATCAACGTCAATAAGATTCGTAAGTCCGACCTGCGTCGCTCGCTGGGCGTCGTGCTGCAGGACGTGAACCTGTTCACCGGCACCGTGATGGATAACATCCGCTACGGCAACCTGGACGCCACCGACGAGGAGTGCATCGCGGCGGCAAAGCTCGCGGGCGCGGACGACTTTATCACCCGCCTGCCCGACGGCTACGACACCATGCTCACCGGCAACGGCGCCCAGCTGTCGCAGGGCCAGCGCCAGCTGATTTCGATCGCGCGCGCCGCCGTCGCCGATCCGCCGGCAATGATTCTGGACGAGGCCACGAGCTCCATCGACACCCGCACCGAAGCCATCGTGCAGGCGGGCATGGATAAGCTCATGGAGGGCCGCACGACGTTTGTCATCGCGCACCGCCTTTCCACCGTGCGCAACTCCGACGCGATCATCTGCCTGGACCACGGCCGCATCATCGAGCGCGGCAACCACGACGAGCTGATCGCCAAGCGCGGGTATTACTACCAGCTGTACACGGGTGCGTTTGAGCTGGAGTAGGGCCGATTACTGACGGAGGGCGCCCCGGGGACGGGCGGGATAATTCCTCCGTGCTCAAACATTCTCGCTGCGCTGCGAAACTGCGCGCGGAGGAAATACCCCGCCCGTCCCCGGGGCGCCCTCCTGCGCGCGATCAGCCCGTCATTTAGAACGGAATAAAAGTTTGTGAGGCCCTGGCCGTTTGGCCAGGGCCTCGCTTTGTAAGTAGCTAAAAAAGCCCCGTCCCAAATGAGCTAGTTGAGGAGTTGGGCCATGGCGTTGACGAATTTTTGCACTTGGAGGGTGGGCTCGAGCGGGTAGTGCAAATAGACCGGCACCTCGCGGCCGCATAGGAACGGTACGCCCACAAAGGCCGGGTGCACGCCCGACCACGCTCCGCAGGTGAGCACCGCATCGCCCTTTTCCTCCGCCTCGTTAAAGAGCGCAAAGTCGAAGCTGTCCACGTCGATCACGTCCACGCCGCCGTCGGCCAACAGGTCGATGCGCAGGCTGTCCATGGCGTCGTTGCCGTGGCGCAGTACGCGCAGACGCATACCCTCCAAGTCGGCGACCGCAATGCGATTCTTGCGCGCCAGCGGGCTCGTGCGCGGCAGATCGATATAAAACGGCACGTTGACAATGCGGAGCTTTTGGCAGGCATCACCCCAGCGTGGGGTAGAAAAACTCGATTGCACCACATCGACCTCGCGGCCCAAGCTGCGCATGACGGTCTCACGCTCGTCGTAGAGATCGCTTACCGGCACGATCTCAAATCGCAGCGACGGTTCCAGATCGTGGATGCCCGACCACATCGACAGCGTTTGGCGCCCCGGGCACATCATCGACACACCCAGACGCACGGCACCGCCATCGCCCGCCGCGCGTCGGGCACGGCGCAGCGCGTCCTCGGATTGGCGCATGATCGAGCGCGCGTCGTCCACCAACAGCGCGCCCGCCGGCGTCACCTTGACGCCCGAGTGCGAGCGCTCGAACAACGTGATGCCAAACTCGGCCTCGAACCCCGACACCTGTTTAACGAGCGCCGGGGTCGACACGCGCAGCTTTGCCGCGGCACGCGAGAAACTTCCCAGCTCCGCGGCGGCCGATATGGCCTCAAGTCGTCGATCGTACACGTCAATCTCCCGTTTTCGCACGCGCGGGCCCACAGCACCGCAGGGGGTCGTTTTCGCAGGTCACGCGCTCAATTGAGAACAAACCTCAATGCTCAGTATAAACCTACGGTTAATGCCATTCTAACAAATATGCAATTCACCTGCGCAAATGCAAAGCATACGATAACCAGCGAAAACCACGTGGGTCGGTTAATGGGAGCGACCCACCGGGAGGCACAAGAAGGGAAGTTCCTATGAGCAATTGGCTTAAGCTCGAGGGCGATGTCTGCGCCGTGACCGGCGCGCTCGGCGGTATGGGCGTCGAGATTTGCCGCGAGTTCGCCCGCAACGGCGCCAACGTCGTCATGCTCGACCTGGACGAGGAGAAGGTCAAGGCCGCTGCCGCCGACCTTGCTGCCGAGTTTGGCATCCACGCCGAGGGTTACAAGATGAACGCCACCGACGAGGCCGAGGTTCAGGCTGCCGTCGACGCCACCATCGCCGACTTCGGCCGTGTCGACGTCCTCGTCAACACCGCCGGCATCCTGCGCTTCGCCGCCATGGAGGACCTGCCGCTGAGCGACTGGGAGCAGGTGCTCAACGTCAACCTCACCGGCTACTTCATCACCTCGCAGCGCTTTGGTCGCGAGATGATCAAGGCCGGCCAGGGCCGCCTGGTTCACATCTCCACCGTCGCCAGTCACTCCCCCGAAACGTTCTCGGGCGTGTACAGCTCCACCAAGGCGGGCGTCAACATGATGTCCAAGATGCTGGCTGCCGAGTGGGGTCCCTACGGCGTGCGCTCCAACTGCGTCGAGCCCTGCTTTGTTAAGACCCCCATGTCAGCGAGCTTTTACGCCGACCCCGAGGTCGAGAAGAGCCGCAGCCGCCTTATCGCCACGCGCCGCATCGGCGAGGTCAGCGATATCGCCAACGCTGTCATGTTCCTGGCGTCCAAGCGCTCGGACTTTACCACCGGCGACGCCATCAAGGTCGACGGCGGCTTCTCCAATATGATGGGCGACCTCACCGCCAAGCCCGGCGGCCGCCGCGCCTTTGCCGACAACTACCTCAAGAACAAGGGTGTCGAGCTTTGGTCCGACGAGTCCGGCGTCGCAAAGCCGACTGACCAGTAAACCAACCTGACAGGGAGGCACCGCGGACACGCCCGCTCCTCCCCCGTATCGATTAGAAAGAGTCCAATGGCTTCCACCAACTCCAACAAGGGTCGCGCCGTCGTGCTTTCCGCCGCGTGCGTCACCATGTTCTTCATCAGCTCCATCGCGCTGTACTCCGTCGTGTCCAAGAACCTGCTCGCCGTCTACCCCGAGTGGTCCAGCGCACTTACCTGGGCTTTCCCGGTCTTCCAGACCATCATGGCCGTGACGGGCATCTTCGCCGGCCGCATCTCCGATAAGATCGGCCCGCGCAACGTCGTGATCGCTGCCGCCGTGTGCTACGGCGTGGGCTGGTTCATGTCCGGCACCGTCACCGAGCCGTGGCAGTTCTACCTGTGGTTCTCGCTCGTCGCCGCCATCGGCAACGGCCTGGGCTACAACCCCGCGCTCACCACCGGCCAAAAGTGGTTCATCGACAAAAAGGGCCTCGCCTCCGGCATCACCCTGGCCGCTTCGACCGCCGGCCCCGCCGTGCTGTCCCCGGTGCTCGCCTCGCTGCTCATCCCGAGCCTTGGCATCTTTGGCGCCCTTAAGGCACTCGGCGTCATCTTCTTTGTGGCGATCGCCGCCTCCGCCCTGTTCCTGAAGGCCCCCGAGGCCGGTTGGCTGCCCGAGGGCTTCGAGGCCCCCAAGGGCGGCGCGCACGCCGGCACCTTCGGCGACCTCACCCCGGGTGAGATGGTCAAAACCCCGCGCTTCTGGGTCCTCATCGCCACCTTCGCCTTCGCCGCCACCGCGGGCACCCTGCTCGTGGGCAAGGTTGCCTCCATCGCCGCTGTCCAGCTCTTCGCCGACCCCACGAGCGCCGCGGCCGTCGCCCTCGGCGGTGTGGTGGTCTCCGTCAACACCTGCGCCAACCTGGTCGGCCGTCTGTCCTTTGGTCAGATCATCGACAAGCTCGGTGCCTACAAGTCGCTGCTCATCAGCCTTGTCGTCACCATCGTCGCGCTCGTCATCATGTCGATGAGCTTTACGCAGAGCATGTTCTTTGTGGCGCTCGCCCTGCTCGGCTTTAGCTTTGGCGCCCTGCTCGTCATCTACCCGCCGCTCACCGGTGGCGCCTTTGGCACCAGCAACATCGGCGTCAACTACGGCATCATGTTTTTGGGTTACGCCGCCTCCACCTGGATCAGCCAGCCCATCACCGCCGTGCTGTATCACGCCGAGGCCGGCAGCGCCGCCTACCAGCAGTCCTTCTACGGCGCCATTGTGATCGCCGCCATCGCCGTCGTACTCACCGTCTACATGATGGTCTCCGATAGCAAGAAGAAGTCCGCCTAGTTCTACCGATGCGACAAAGGGACAGCCCCTTTGTCGCATTCACCGGTCACCAGTATTAAGGAGTCGAAATGTCTGAGCTCAACCCCGTCCGCATTGCCGTTATCGGCGCCGGCGCCATGGGCCGCAACCACATCCGCTTCGTCACCGAGGAGCCCGAGGCCGAGCTCGTCGCTATCGCCGATGCCTTTGAGGGTGCCCGCGCCACGGCCGAGGCCGCCGGCGTGCCGTTCTTCACCGATCCCGCCCAGATGATGGACGAGATCAAGCCCGAGGCCGTCATCATCGCCACGCCCAACGACCTGCACCTGGGCGTTGCCCGCGAGGCTGTGAAGCGCAACATCGTGCCGCTGGTCGAAAAGCCGATCTCCAACGACCTCGAGGATGCCCAGGCCTTCGCCGCCGAGGCCGAGACCGCCGGCGTGCCCGTGCTCGTGGGTCAGCACCGTCGCCACAATCCCTTCGTCAACAAGGCCAAGGAGATCATCGAGTCCGGAGAGTTGGGCAAGCTCACCGTGTCGAGCTTCCACTACATGATCTATAAGAATGACGAGTACTTCGATGTCGAGTGGCGTCGCAAGAAGGGTGCCGGCCCGATCCTGGTCAACCTGGTGCACGACGTCGACCTGCTCCGCTACCTGCTGGGCGAGCCCGTTGCCGTCCAGGGCATGCAGTCCAGCGCCGCCCGCGGTTTTGAGACCGAAGACTCCGCCGTGGTCAACGTCCGTTTTGCCGATGGCGCGCTCGCAAGCATGACCATCTCCGACGCCACCGCCAGCCCCTGGAACTGGGAGGCAACCGCTCGCGAGGATCCGCAGTACCGCCCCTTCGACGCCGACGCCTACTTTATCGGCGGTACCTTGGGCGCCCTGTCGCTGCCCCGCCTGCACCAGTTCTCCTACGACGGCGCCTCCAACTGGCACAAGCCGCTGCAGATGGAGATTCCGGCCGTCGACCCGGCGCTGCCGCACAAGATGCAGCTCAAGCACTTTGTGAAGGTCGTCCGCCGCGAAGTTGAGCCCGTCGTGACCCCCGCCGATAACGTCAAGACGCTCACGCTTCTCAACGCCATCAAGGAGGCCGCCGAGACCGGCCAGCTCGTCGAGCTGTAATGCCTTGAGAGCGGCCGCGGCAGAAACCCCATGCCGGGCCCCTCGGTCTGCCACAAATAAGCCCCTCTTCTTTGCCCCGCGAGCAGCCTCCTGCCCGCGGGGTATTTTGCTACGTTGCCGACGATTTTTCTGGGGCGGGGGCTATTTTGCACCTCGGCTTGATTCGTTCGCCCCAAAACAGTCTTTTGGGACGGGTGGTATCCTTGGTAGCCCCGTGCTGCAAACGCACCTTAAACGCAAGGAGTCCCATGGATCTTATCGCCCAGCTCGCCCGCGAGCTCAACCTTAAGGCCGCCAACGTCGAGGCGGCCGTCAAGCTCATCGACGATGGCAACACCATCCCCTTTATCTCGCGCTACCGCAAGGAAGCCACGGGTGGCATGGACGACGTCGCCCTGCGCGCACTCGACGAGCGCCTGTCCTACCTGCGCAATCTTGAACAGCGCAAAGAGGACGTCATCCTGCTCATCGATGCCCAGGGCAAACTCACGCCCGAGCTTGAGCAGCAGATTCGCGAGGCCACGCAGCTCCAGCGTGTCGAGGACCTCTACAAGCCCTTCCGCAAAAAGCGCATGACTCGCGCGCAGAAGGCCCGCGAGGCCGGCCTGGAGCCACTCGCCAACATGATCATCATGCAGGCCTCGGCCAAGGGCAGCGCGCTCGACACCGCCGCGGCATACGTCAACGAGGAGGCCGGCTTCGACACGCCCGAGAAAGCGCTCGCCGGCGCCGCCGACATCGTGGCCGAGACGGTGGCCGAGGACCCCGAGAACGTCGCCGACCTGCGCGCCTTTACGCAAAACACCGCCGACATCGTCGTCGAGGCCACCGACCCTGCCGAGAAGACCCCCTATGAGCCGTACTACAACTTTGACGAGCCGCTGCGCCATATTCCCAACCACCGCGTGCTGGCTATCGACCGCGGTGAGCGCGAGGGCAAGCTCCGCGTGCGCGTGAACGTCGACGGCGCTGCCGCCACGGCACGCCTCGGCAGCCGTTGGCCCCGACGCCAGGGCGTGTTTGCTCCCATCTTCGATGCCGCCATCGCTGACGGTTACAAGCGCCTCATGGCCCCCTCGCTGGAGCGCGAGGCCCGCGCCAAACTCACCGTTCGTGCCCAGACCGAGGCCATCAACGTCTTTGCCAAGAATCTTGAGGGCCTGCTCTCGGCACGCCCCGTCCGCGGCGCCCGTGTGCTCGCGCTCGATCCGGGCTACCGCACCGGCTGCAAGGTCGCCGTCATGGACGAGACCGGCAAGCTGCTCGACCACAGCGTAGTCTACCCCACCAAGCCGCGCCACGACGTCGCCGGCACTAAGCGCGAGCTCGCCCGCCTCGTCAAGAAGGACGGCGTCAACACCATCGTCATCGGCAACGGCACCGCCAGCCGCGAGACCGAGGAAGTCGTCTCGGAGCTCATCGCCGAGCAGGCGCCTGGGCTGCGATACACCATCGTCAACGAGGCCGGCGCGTCGGTGTACTCCGCCTCCGAGCTCGCCAGCCAGGAGTATCCCGACCTGGACGTCACCGTGCGTGGCGCCATGAGCCTGGGCCGCCGCCTGCAGGACCCGTTGGCAGAGCTCGTCAAGATTCCGCCCCAGTCCATCGGCGTGGGCCAGTACCAGCACGACCTTGACCAGGCCGAGCTCTCGCGCGCCCTGGGCCACGTGGTGGAGGACGTCGTCAACCGCGTGGGCGTCGACGTGAACACCGCGAGCGCGAGCCTGCTGGGATACGTATCGGGCATCACGCCGAGCGTGGCCAAGAACATCGTGGCCTACCGCGAGGAAAACGGCGCCTTTACCGATCGTCGCCAGCTTAAGAAGGTTCCCAAGTTAGGACCCAAGGCATATCTCAACGCCGCGGGCTTCCTGCGCATCAGCGGCGGTATAAACCCGCTCGATGCGACAAGCGTCCACCCCGAGAGCTACGAGGTGGCCACGGCCGTCCTGGAGCGCGCCGGCGTTAAAGCAAGCGAGCTCAGCCGCGGCGGCGTGCCCGACATCGAGCGCCGTCTGGGCAGCATCTCGGCGCTGGCAAGCGACCTGGACTGCGGTACCCTGACGCTCATCGACATTGTCAACGAGCTCAAGAAGCCCGGCCGCGACCCGCGCGACGACGCGCCCGAGGTGGTCTTTAGCCGCTCGGCACTTTCCATCGACGACTTGGAGCCCGGCATGGAACTCAAGGGCACGGTGCGCAACGTCGTGGACTTTGGCGCCTTCGTCGACGTGGGCGTGCACCAGGACGGCCTCGTGCACATCTCCAAGCTTGCCAACCGCTTTGTCAAGCACCCGAGCGACGTGGTGCGCGTCGGCGACACGGTGAAGGTGTGGGTCGAAAAGGTCGATCGCGACCGCAAAAAGATCTCGCTCACCATGGTGCAGGGAAAGTAAACCGCCAAAGCAGAGGTACCCCCTCTCGCGACGTGCAAAATCGCGAATATTCAGCATCTCCCGATAGCCCCGCGGCACCTCGGAGAGCCATAAAAGCAAAACGGCCCCCGTTTTGGCGTTTTTAGAGCCAAAACGGGGGCCGTTCCGTGCTTCAACCAACTGATAAAAACTGATAAAGGCTGATAAAAGTCTTTACCATGCTGAATATTCGCGATTTTGCACGTCGCGAGAGGGGGTACCCTTGCTTACGGCAGGATATGGAAGCCGAGCGAGGCGATATCCTTGGCAAAGCCGCGCACGGTATCGAGCGAAACCTCGTACGGGTCACGGCCGATGTTCTTGCGCTTGGCCAGAATGCTGTTGGGAACCGTGATGATCTGGCAACCGCAGGCCTCTGCCTGGTAAATGTTGATAAGCTCACGCGTGGACGCCCACAGGACCTCGCAGTTGGGCTTGGCGGCGGCCTTCTTGACCGACTCCGTCATAAACGGAATGGGATCGACGCCGGTATCGGCGATACGGCCGGCAAAGAGCGAGATGATGGACGGCGTCTCGGCGTCAACGGCCTCGACCATCTCGTCGACCTGCGCAGGCGTAAAGATGGTGGTGACGTTGACCTTGATGCCGTCGGCGGAAAGCTTGCGCACCAGCTCGGCGGTGGACTCGCCCTTGGTGGTCACGCACGGAATCTTGACGTAGACGTTCTCGGCCCAGGTAGCGATCTCGCGGGCCTCGACCTCCATGGTCTCGACGTCGTCGGCAAAGACCTCAAACGACACCGACACATCGGTGATGTGGGCCAGGACCTCCTTGGCAAACGCGCGGTAATCCGTCACGCCGCCCTTCTTCATAAGGGACGGGTTGGTCGTGAAACCCTGAACGTTGCCGTTCTCGTACATGTCGAGCATGCCCTCGAGGTTTGCACCGTCAGCGAACACCTTAATTGCCATCTGCCTGATTCCTTTCGTTTGCATATGGGCGTTGAGCTGCTAAACACTTTACCTACGTTTATCAAGGCGTGAACTGCGGTTTTTTATCTTCTCGGCGAACGGTTTTGCAGTTTTACCATTTTTATATCGACACCCCAGCGGCAAAACGTTTTTGCTGATCATCGCCGTTGATTCCGTTCGCGGCGCGAAGGCAGCGCTTCACCGGTACGTTTTCACAACCACTCCAAAACAAAAGCGGTGACGCCTCATTTGAGACGTCACCGCTTCCGTGTAGGAGCCGGTTATCGGAGCTCCGCCCGAATAGGGCCTAACGTACGTCTGGACTACTCTTCCTCAACGTGGTTAATCACAGCACCCTTAGTGTGGATGAAGTTGGGGATGAAAGCGACGATCAGAAGGACAGCGAGAATCGCGTAGACACCGGTGGTACCGAAGGCCTCGGCAGCGCGGCCAAGCGTAATACCAATGACGGAGAAATCGAAGTCGCCGAACGTAGTGTTCTTGAAGCCAAAGACGTCAAGAACGGGCAGGAGCAGGGCCGGGGCAAAGGTGATGAGCAGGCCGTTGACGAAAGCGCCGAGAGCTGCGCCCTTGCGACCGCCGGTAGCATTGCCGTAGATGCCTGCGGTAGCACCGCAGAAGAAGTGGGGAACCATGCCCGGGATGATGAAGATGCCCAGGGTAGCGCCCACGATGAACATACCGACAACACCGCCGATGAAGGAGGCAACAAAGCCGAGGATGACGGCAGTGGGTGCATAGGGGAAGAAAACGGCGCAGTCGACGGCGGGGATAGCGCCAGGGATCAGCTTGTTGGAGATGCCCTGGAAAGCCGGGACCAGGTCGGCGAGGATCATGCGGACGCCGTTGTAGACGATGGTGACACCGACGGCGAAGGACAGAGCACAAGTCAAGGCATAGACGATCACGTTGTCGCCGCCAGCGGTCTCGGTAACAACCGCAGGATCCGCAATATAAGCGGCAAATGCGGTAACCAGGTAGAAGAAGGCCATAGTAAGTGCCGTGGAGATGGTGGTGTCACGCAGGAAGGCAAACTTCTCGGGGACCTCGATCTTCTCGGTGCTGTTCTCCTCGGCATCCTTGGCAAAAAGCGTACCGACCGCAGCGGAGATGTAATAGGCGAGAGAACCAAAGTGGCCCATAGCAATTTCGTCGCCATCGGTAACCTTCTCGGTGAAACGCTGGCCAACGGCGGGAAGCATGGCGCTCACGAGACCCAGGAACATACCGCCCACAATGATAAGCTGAGCGTCCTGGAAGCCGGATGCCTGCAGAACAGCGGACAGCAGGCAAGCCATAAACATGCTGTGATGGCCCGTCAGGAAGATGTACTTAAACTTCGTAAAGCGAGCGATGATGATGTTCACGACATAGCCGAGAATCAGGATCATCATGGTCTGAACGCCGAGGACGCTCTGAGCCATCGAAACGACGACCTCGTTGTTGGGCACGACGCCGGTGATGTGGAAACCGGTCTCGATGAAGGTACCCAGCGGAGCAAGGTTCTCCTGAACAACAGCGGCGCCGGCGGACAGCATGATGTAACCAAGAATGGGCTTCAGGGTGCCCGTCATCACCTTGTGGGCAGGACGCTTAAGCGCGACAAGGCCCACAAAGGCAAATAGACCCATAATCCACGCTGGCTTGGTCAGAATCGATTGGATAAACTCAAGTATGGGAAGGATGGCTTGCATCTGCGCTTCCTTTCTCTCTAACGTGGGCGCGTTTCCCTCTTCCACAGGGAACCGCCCTTTTTTGTGCCGCTTTAGGCGTTAGCGGCGGCCGCCTTGATTGCCTCGAGGGCGTCTTCGCGGATCTTCTTCTTGTTCACATAGCTGCGAACGATCACAACGTTGCCGTGGAGCTCGGGGGCGAGTTCCTTAACGGTGATGAACAGATCCGGATTTGCGGAAGAAGCACCATTTAGGTCCATAGACTCAACGTCGGCCTTGATGCCCTCCTCCTCGCAAAGCTCCTCGACTTTGCCAGCGAGCATCAGGCTGGACCCGATGCCGTTTCCGCATACGGTGATGATATGCATGGCAACCTTCCTCTCCTACACGTGACGGTTTTCCGTCTATCCAAAAGCGGCGACGCATCGCCGTGCCATTAAGGCCTAAAAGAATGAACGCATGGTCTCCAAAACCTGCTCGGGCGTATCGCATGCGCCGAGCTTGGCAACGCAGTCCTCGTCCTCGAACATCTGCGAAAGCTCCGCCAAGCAGCCAAGATGAGCCTTGGGGTCGGGTGCGCAAATACCCACGAGCACGTGAACCGGATCGAAATCCTCGTGTCCAAACGCAATGGCAGGGTCAAGCGTGACGATACAGATCCCCGCTTCACTCACATTGCCATCTGCCTGAGCGTGGGGCATGGCGATGCCCTCTTCCAAGACCATATAGGGGCCAAATTTGTGAACCGATGAAATCATGGCGTCAACATAGCTCTGGTCGCATTTGCCAGCGCCTACGAGCAACTTACCGCATGCCCTGATCGCTTCCTCCCAGTCGGAGGCCTCGACGTGGCAGGCAACAAGCTCGGGCTTAAGAAGATCGGTCAGCATGCTCGTCCCCTACTCCTCGGGCAGGATATGAAAACCAAGCGCCTGAATGTCGCGGGCAAAGCCCTTGACCGTATCAAGCGAGTACTCGAGCAAATCTTTCCCGAAATTCTTGCGCTTGGCAAGAAGGGCATTGGGGACCGTAATGATCTGGCATCCAACGGACTCCGCCTGGAAGATATTGAGGACCTCGCGCGTAGACGCCCAGAGAACCTCGGCAGCAGGCTTAACGGCAGCCTTCTTTACGGACTCCGCCATGAGGGGCAGCGGATCGACGCCGGTATCGGCAATGCGACCGGCAAAGATGGACAGAATAGAGGGGGTCTCAGCAGAGACAGCATCGACAAACTCGTCGACCTGCTCGGGCGTGAAGATAGTGGTGACATTCACCTTGATGCCGTCGGCAGAAAGGCGCTTGACCAGCGCGGCAGTGGACTCACCCTTGGTGTTAAGCGCCGGGATCTTAACGTAGACGTTGTCTGCCCAGGTTGCGATCTCGCGAGCCTCGGCTTCCATACCCGCCTCGTCGTCGGCGAATACCTCAAAAGAGACCGACACGTCGGTGATGTGCTCAAGAACCGTCTTGGCAAAGGCACGGTAGTCCGTCACGCCGCCAGCTTTCATCAAAGAAGGGTTGGTCGTGAAGCCCTGAACGTTCCCGTTGTCGTGCATATCCAGCATGCCCTCGAGGTTAGCGCCATCGGCAAACACCTTAATCGCCATGTGCGGTCCTTTCTCACTTAACACCATTGCATTCGAAAGCTTTTAGCTTTGTTTCAAAAGCTTTTCGGCTTTCATTTATAAACTACTTCAAAACATATCGAAAGATATTGTTATATCAATCCGTGAACGGTTGATTATTTCGGTTAAACGTACAACGCACCTATGCGGAGCACTTATATCTTGTATTCAAAGCTAATGCCTGCGATTCGCTTTACCTATTTACTGCTCGTTCATAATTAAATATCGCTATAGCTATCCTACTTTCGAAATGATAATCTTTATTTCAATTACGAAAGATGAGTTCCGATATCTTTCGTTCAAAGGAGCACACAATGACATCAACCGCAGACCTTTCACCCGCCGAACGTCAGCGATTTATCATGAACTGGCTGGCCGAAAAACCGAATATCGCAGTATCCGACATTGTCCGACGTTTTTCGGTTTCGGAAGTCACTGCACGACACGACCTCATCTCACTGGAATCGGAAGGAAAATTGCGTCGCGTACGCGGAGGAGCGGTATCTCTTTCTCGCTCCAACGCAATCTCCTATCCCAAGGAGCGCATCAATATCCAAGTCGAAGCCAAGGAGGCCATCGCCGCAACCGCGGCAACTCTTGTTGACGATGGCGACGTTCTGGTGATTGACATCGGCACCACGGGTTTTTACTTCACTAAGGCCCTCATGGACAAGCGAGAGATCACCATCATCACCGGCGATCTTGCTATCGCGAACTATGCCAGCTTTAATCTCCCTAACGCTTCGGTAGTGCTGCTGGGCGGCTCCGTGCGAAAGGGCCATCTCTATCTCGCGGGCGCGCTAACGCTCGACTGCATGAGCAAACTTCATGCCGACAAGGCGTTTGTCAGCGCCGACGGCTTCCATCCCGACCATGGCTTTACCGTCGAACACGACTTCTCGGCTATGATCAAGCGTATATATCTGACCAATTCGAACCAAGGTTACATGATGGTCGATCAGGGAAAGTTCAATAAGACCAGTTTTTATCAGTCAGCACAGATCGATGACCTCGATGGCATCATCGTTGATGGAGACGACGAGGGCATCATGACGGCGGCGATTGAGAGCAGTCGCAGTCATCCCAAGCTCTATATTGCAAAATAGCTCAAATGGCCGGGTCGCCCCCACTGCAGGCGATCCGGCCATTTATTAAATCAACCCAAAGTGGCGCATGGCCGTGACAGTGCCGTCGTGTGCGACGTCGTCGGTCACGTAGTCGGCGACCGCCTTGACCTCGGGCATGGCGTTGCCCATGGCCACAGCCGTCTCGACGGCGGCGAGCATGCCCAGGTCGTTGCCCGAATCGCCAAAGCCAAAGGTGCGCTCGTTGCCAGCGCGGCCCAGATACTCCAGCGCCCGCGCCACGCCCACGCCCTTGTCGATGCCCTTGGGGCTCAGCTCGCGGTTTGCTTGCTGGGCTCGCTTGGAAGATCGGCGGTAAACGCGTCTCCCAGTCAATCCGGCACCGCCGAGGCAAACCCCACACGCGCCCCCCCAACGCAAAGGTCCGGCGGGACGCACCTAGCATCCCGCCGGACCGTCACTCGTCCAGGAGGCCACCGCGACGAACCTCTAGATCTTCGCAAGCTCCTCGGAGATGACGCGGCAGACGTCCTCAGCCTGAGGCATCACGCCGTACATCTCGAAGAAGCCGTGGTCGCAGCCGCGATAGCGAATCGCGGTGGCGTCAACGCCCGCATCCTGCAGCCTCTTCGCGAATAGCTCGTCCTGATAGCGCAGGTAGTCATACTCGGAAGAGATGATGACCGTGCGGGGGAACGCGCTCACGTCCTCCGCGAACAGGGCAGACACCCTCGGGTCGAGCATCTTCTCCGCATTGCTGTTGGTATACATCACTGGCAGGTCGTCGTTGGCGTTGCGGATGCGATCCACCCTGCTCAGAGCCTCGGCCCTCTGGTCGTTCACGATCTCATAGAGGTCATAGGACCATTCCTCCGGAACAGGGCCGCCGTCGACGAGCGGATACAGCTCGGCCACGAGCTTGATCCTGTCCGCATGGGACCCGTCGAGGACGACGGCGTTGGTCAGGCTTCCGCCCGCGGAGTCGCCAGCCACGGCGACCCGCGTCGCGTCGACACCCAGCTCATCCGCATGCTCGACAAGCCAGTCGAGCGTCTTCACGCAGTCCTCGACACCACCGGGGAACATCGTCTCGGGAGACAGGCGGTACTCCGGGTAGATCGCGACGCAGCCCGTTCGCTCCGCGATGTCGCGCAGGCAGTTCTCGTACTGGCCGATGTTGCCCACCATAAAGCCGCCGCCATGGATGAACACGAGCGCGGCAGAACCGCTCTCGTGGCTCTCGGGCGTGAAGATGTGCAGGGGAATGCCCCTGTCGCCAAAATTCATGACGACGGTCTTCTTGGCGACGTTCGAGCCCCTCACGACATGGGTCTCCTTGTTGGGAGCGGAACGCCACGCGATCACGTCCACCGGCCCCGCCGGCGCCGGACCAGCAGCGAGCTTCGCGTGGGCGCGCGCATAGACGCGCGGATCGAGCACGTGCTCGCGCTCGTCTCCCGGCACGGGCTTCAGCAGGAGCTTCAGCCCGTTGGGCTCCACGACCTCCCTAGATCCACGCTCAAGCACTTCAAGCTCGGAAGTGGGGTACTTCCTCTCCTCGGTGCCCATGGCTAGCCGATCTTCAGCTCGTCAAGCTTAGCGTCAAGCTTGGCCATCTCATCGGCGGAAAGCTCCCACTCGAACGTCTCGCAGTTCTGAATCGCGTGGGCGTCCGTGCGCACGCCAACGAGCGCGGTGCCCACGTACTCCTTCTGGGTGCTCCAGTTCACGGCGACCTGTGCCACGGGCTTGTCATGAGCCTCGGCGATCTCGTCCATGACCTTGAGCAGCTCCTGGACGCGCGAGAACTTGGGCTCCTGGAAGTAGTCGTAGAAGCCGCCGCGAACATCGCCCTCCTCGAACTTCGGCAGCTCGCGGAACTTGCCCGACAGGATGCCCGCGCCAAGGGAGCCATAGGTGAAGGAGTCGATGCCACGCTCGTAGCCCCACTTGATGAGGTCCTCGGAGGAGCGGTCAACCATAGAGTAGGGCGGCTGCTGGACGTCAATCTGAGCGACCTTCTCGCACTCCTCGATCATCTCGGTCGTGAAGTTGGAGACGCCGATGTGGCGAATCTTGCCCTGCTCCTTGAGGAGCTGGAGGGCGCACATCGTCTCGGAGAACGGAGTCTTAGCGTCGGGCCAGTGCACGAAGTAGAAGTCGATGTAGTCGGTGCGGAGGTTGCGCAGCGAGCTCTCGACCTCCCTCATGATGTTCTTGAACGAGGAGTCGCGGTCATAGCCGGCGGCGCTGGTGATCAGGCCAACCTTGGTCGAGAGCAGGTAGCTCTCTCTGTCGACGCCCCTGAGCGCGTTGCCGACGACCTTCTCGGACGTGCCGTTGCCATAGCACGGCGCGGTGTCGATGATGTTGACGCCGTGATCGAGCATGGTGCGGATGGCGGACATGCTGGCGGCGTCATCGTTCTCACCAAAGGAGTCGCCGCCGATCGCCCAGGTGCCCACAGCGAGCTGGGAGACGTCGACATCGGAGTTCTTGAGGTGCGTGTAGCGCATGTTCTCTCCTTCTAATGGGGCGGCACGCGTCGAATGTCCTCGATCGCGTGCCGCCGGGAATTGCCTTAAACAAGCTTCGAATGATCCGGAAGCCGCCCTACACGATGCCCACGAGGCCGAGGACGAGCGCCAGAATCATGATGCCAACCAGGATGATGTTGACGTTCACGTTCTTCTTGCGCAGGAGCCAGAGGACGACGAGCGTAAGCCCCAGGGGCACGATGCCCTTGAAGATCGAGTCGAGGTAGGTCTGGATCATGACGGGGTCAGAGTCCTGAACCGGAATGGACAGGATCGTGTTGAATTGGACGTTCGCCGCAGTCATGGCACCGATCATCACGAGGCCAACCGTGGAGGTCGCCTTGGTGATGAGCTTCATGAGACCACCCTCGTACATCTCGGAGATGAAGTTGGTGCCCATGCTGAAGCCGAGGTAGGTCATGAAGTATCGGCAGAGGATCGACGGGATGTTGTAGATCAGCAGGAACATGATCGCGCCGAGGGGCGAGCCGCTCATGGCGAGGTTGATGCCAATGCCGGCAGCGATGACACGCAGGACGCCCCAGAAGATTGCGTCACCGATGCCGGACATCGGGCCCATCAGGGAAACCTTGATGCCGTCGATGGACTCGGTGTCGAAGTCTTCGTGCTGCGAGTTCTCCCTCTCCATGGAGGCGACGAGGCCCATGGCGAACGTGCCGACGTTCTGGGTAATGTTGTACCAAGTCGTGTGACGCTTCATGGCTTCGGCACGGGCCTCGGGGTCATCGGCGTAGTAGCGGTTAAGCGCGGGCTGGACGGAGTACAGCCAGCCGTCGGCGCCAGCCTTGACGGAACCGCCGGCGCAGGAGGCGAACACGGAGAAAGAGCGCAGGAAAATGCTGTTGAGCATCTTCTTGTCTTCAGGGCTCACATTCTTGGTCAGGTTGCTCATGCGAAGAAATCCTCCTCGTCGCTGGTTACAGAGTCGTTGGAAACGGCCTGGGTGGCCAAGCCCTTCTTGGTGAGATCGAAGATCTCCTTGTCGCGAAGAGCGGAGGCCACCGCGATGATGACACCGAGAACCGCGATGGCGATCATCGGGAGGCCGAGGTACTGGTAGAGCGTGAAGCCCAGGAAGAAGTAGATGCTGAGCTCGGTGCTCCACAGCATCTGGAGCAGGAGCGCCATACCAACGGCGGGCAGGAGGGCGCCCACGGCGTTGAGGCCGCTCATGACATTGGCCGGAATCTGGTTGACGATAGCGGCAACGGGCTCAGCGCCAAGGTAAACGCCGAGGAAGGCGATGAGGCCAAAGGCGGCGTACTTAACGAACCAGAGAACGAAGTGCTGAAGCGCGAGGCCCTTCTCGTTGCCCTCGGCGGCCATCTTGTCAAAGGTGGCGGCGAAGAACGCGAGGAACACGTTGTTCATGAAGATCGAGAGGAACGCGGTGACGACGCCAACGGGAACGGCCAGCGTGATGGCGGCGCCTTGGTCGATGCCGGCGCCAACGGTGAAGGCGACGGCGAGGGCGGTCGCGGTAACGGGCTCGGCGGAGATGGCGCCACCGATGTTAACCGCGCCCATGAAGATCGCCTCGAGAGAGGCACCGATGATGACACCGGTCTTGACGTCGCCCATCAGAAGGCCCGCAACGAGGCCGACCACGAGAGGACGCTCGATCATACACTGACCAAGAACCCAGTTGCCGCCGTAGCAAATCAGCACGGTCAAATAGGCCATTACTGCTAACCCAATCATTTGACTTCCTTTCTCTCATTTCATTTGGCCGCCTGGCCAAATCCCCTTATTTCTCCGCCGCCTCGATCAGACTCTTGAGAGGAGTCTTGGGATTGGACGGGATAAGCTGATGGAAAACCGGAATACCCTGCTCGCAAAGCTCCTTCGCGGCCTCGAGCTCATCCGGGTTGAGCATGATCGTGGAGTTGAGGGCGACCTTGCTATCTGGATCGGACTTGTCGAAGCGGCCGACATTGGCAACGTTCACGCCCTCGATCTTGCCCGGTGCGCCTTTAACGAGCTCAAGCACGTCACGCACGCAGTTGGTGAGCGCGAAAATGCGCATGGAGTCCGCACGCGGATCGTTCGCGATGCGGCAAGCATCCGGAACATCCTTGACGAGGAGCTTCTGGCCCGCCGGCGTGCCCATGGAAAGCGTCATGCGAAGGGCATCGCTCTCCACGGCGTGCTTGTTGGCGACGATGATCCTGGTGGTGTTGAGCTCCTTGGTCCACACCAGGGCGACCTGTCCGTGAATCAGACGGTCATCGACTCGAACCTGAACAATCATTGTTTCCTCTCTCCCTGCTTGTTAGTGCTCTCTAATCGAAGAAGTCTCCGTCGGACCCCTCATTGTCCGCGGCCTTGCTCGGAGGCTCGACGACCTGCATCGTCGCCCTCGCCAACTCGACGCTCTGCTTGATCGAATCTGCCGTGACCGGCTCGGCGCCGAGGAGCGTCTCGATCACGAGGCCGAGGTTCATACCGGTGACGTGGACGATCCCGCGCTTCTCCGGCTCCATGAGGACGACCTTCTGGAAGACGGAGCCACCGTAGATGTCGGTGAAGATGACGGCCTCGTCCTCAGGGTCCACCGAGTCAATAAAGGCCTGGATGCGAGGGGTGAAATCGGAGTCGTCCACGTAGCAGTCAACTGCTTCCACCATGTCCGCCATGCCGGTCAGGATCTCGATCGAGCTCCTGATTCCGCTTGCGAGGTGGCCGTGCGACGCGACAAGAACTTTCTTCATCGAGTCTCTCCTAGAGCGAATAGTGGTTAGGGTTCAGAAGCTGGATCTTGCTGGCGACGAACGCGCGCATGTCAGGGGCGGCGTCCATCAGGAGGCCAACGCCGTTGCCGTCGTTCTTGCCGGAGTTGATGTCTTTCTCGAAGGCGCGGTACATGGAGCGGAAGTACTCCGTGGCGATGTTGAACTTGCTCATGCCGAGGTTCACGGCCTCCTGGAGCTGCTCGTCGGGGATGTCGGAGCATCCGTGCATGACGAGGGGGACGCTGACGGCCTCCCTGCAGGCCTTGATGCGCTCCATGTCGAGGTTCGGGACCTTGACGTAGGGGCCGTGGGCGTTGCCAACGGCGATAGCGAGCGAACCGCAGCCGGTGCCCTCGACGAACTCCTCGGCGAGGTTCGGGTCGGTATAGTGGTCGCTGTTCACGAAGTCGTTGGCGTCGGAACCGTTGCCGACGTGGCCGAGCTCGGCCTCGATGTCAACGTCGAAGATCTTGGCGACCTGGACGACGTCCTTCGTGAGCTGGAAGTTCTCCTCATAGGGAAGCGAGGAGCCGTCGACCATGACGGAGGGGAAACCGGCCTTGACGCCCTTGACGGCGATCTCGTAACCAGCGGAGTGATCCTGGTGGACGGCGACGGGCACGCTCGCGCGCTCGGCGTAATAGCGGGCGGCGAAGGCGATGATGTCGAGGGCACAGTGGTCCTCGAAGCCGGGCCAGTACTGGATGATGATAGGCATGTGCTCATCCTCGGCGGCCTGGATCGCATAACGGATGGTCTCCGTGTTGATGACGTTGATCGCGGGCACGCCATAGTGGTGCTCGGTCGCATGTTGAAGAAGCTCGTTGACCTTGATGAGAGACATCTTTGTCTTCCTTTCACTTGGATAACCATTGGATTGGACAGTTCTCAGCTCGTCAGCTGGTTGAACACGAAGAGAAGCGCAAGGCAGGCAGGCGCTTGCAAAACGCGGTGGAGCCTATGCGGCCGACTGGCCCTCAGGCTGTGGCGCTGCGCTTCGACGCCACAGTACGTACGCCACAAGAGCAACGACCGCAGCAATCGTTGAAGCGAGGGCGAAGGCCAGAAAACCCGCGTGCGTGCCGAGCGCGTCGCACGCCCAACCGCCAAACAGGTTCGCAACCACGACGGACAGACCGCTCTGAACCATCGCGAAGGCGCTCTGACCTCGAGCGCGACAATCCTCGTAAGTGTGGTTGGCAATGTAGGTAACGCAGGAGTAGTAGACGGTCATGTAACTCACGCTCTGCAGCAGCTGGCCGCAGATCATGACCGGGACGATGCCGGTGCCCACGAGCACGAGCCTGAGCGCCGCCATGAAGCAGGAAAAGATCAGGAGGTTCATCTCGCCGAAGCGCCTGACCAGCTTGGAGGAAACGAGCAGGATGGGGATCTCGCTCGCAGCGGAGACCGCACTCAGGACGCCCACGAGGTTCTGACCCTCGCCAAGCTCGACCGCGTAGCGGCCCAAGAACGCCCCGATGAAGCCAATCGCGGCCGAACTGATGAAGGCGAAGACCAAGACGAAGGCGATCTCATTGCTGGTGAACAGCGAGAGGAGGCCCTTTCCGTGGGAGACCTTGGGATCGTCCGCGGCATTGGCGCGAATTCCCGCCTCGGGGAGGCGCCACATGTGAGCCGCGAAGACCACCAGCGCGGCAGAGACCACCGCGAACTGGATTTGAGGAGCCATGTCGAGCAGCCGACCGACGATCAGGACGACGATGGCGTAGCCGATGGTGCCACCCATACGTATGCGAGAAAAGTCCAGGCCAGAGCGATCCGCGAGCTCGATGACGAGGGAGTCGCTCAGGGGCAGGAGCCCCGAGAAAAACGCCGAGAACGCAAAGGTTACGAGAAGGACCGGGACGAACGTCGACGCCAGGTAATACAGCGGAGCGAGTACCGCCGCCGCAAGGCAGAGGATCACGATGACCGCGCGGCGGCGCCCGAGCTTGTCGGCGATCGTCGACCAGAGCGGCTGGATGGCGAGCGCACACACCGGGGTCGCCGCGAGGAGGATGCCGGTCTGGGCTGCACTGAGGCCGAGGCTCGTGTAGTGAGCGGAGAGGAACGGCGAGTACACGCCCGCGCAGACCCAGTAGAGGACGTTCGCGAAGAACAGCGAAGTCATGCTTGCGTTTGTCCTGGCGTTGTGCATCGTGCTTCTCCCTTCTTGCTCGCCGGGTGCCTGTCTGGGCTTCGAAGTGATTCGCCATCTAGCGTGAAACGAAGTTGTGAGGCGTTGGAACAATGTTCTGTTGTTTCATCGTTTTCGTGCCGTTGTTTCACGGCTCATAAGATAGCAGCTCAAGATGAGATTGCGCCGGGGAAGCACCGATTTACCGCGAACGGTAGGAAATCAGCGGTGAAACGCTATTTCACCGCTTATGAAACATTTTGCTTTATTTTCACCTCTCTTGACCTAAGATACAAAGCAAACTAGGGCCAAGGAGTAACCATGGATAAGACAGGGGATGTGCTCAGCCACATCTGCGCAGTCATGAGCAGCCTATCCCCCTCGGAGAAGGCAATCGCAACGTATGTGCTCGACCACCCGTCGGACGTCGCAACGATGACCGTCCGCGAACTCGCCGCAGAAACCGGTACGTCACCGGCGTCTGTTTCGAGGTTCGCAAGGACGCTTGACTACCGAACCTATTCGGACATGCGTCTGGCGCTCGGCATATCCATCAGCAGGGCCTCCGGCGAGGAAAAGGCCACGGGCGGCAAGGTTACTCTGGACGACGTCGAGGGCTCCATTAAGTACGTCCTGTCTCACAAGGTCAAGGAGCTCTCCCAAACCGCCTCGCTCATTGACTCCGATGACTTTTCGGCAGTCGTCAATCTGCTCCACAACGCCAACCTCGTCCTGATTGCGGGCGTCGGCAACTCGATTAGCATGGGCGTAAACGCGGCGTTCAAGCTCTCACAGGTTGGAGTCAGGGCGTTTTGCCCCAGTACCACCGATGCCATGGTCTCCGCCGCAACCAGCCTCAAGGAGAATGACATCCTGCTCGTCATTTCGACGTCCGGATACTCGAAGCGCCTCGTCAACATATTCGACTCTGCCGAGGATTCGAACACCCCCATCATCATGATCACAGACAACCCAGATACGCCGCTCGCGAAGCGTGCCACGTATATCATCCGAGCCATCTCGCGAGATCAGGCCATCACCGGAACCGAGGTCGCCTTCTCGCACAGCTCGATCAACTTCGTCATCGAGCTGCTGTTCCTCTTCCTGACCTCTTGCTGGGATGACCCGGTAGAGTTTAACAGGATCATCTCGAAGAATCTCTTGGGAGACAGGCAATACAGCTAGGACGACGCACACCGGCGCACCGACGCCCAGACCGAAACGGGAGGACCCCTTGATAAAGCTCATCCTCGCAGACATGGACGGGACCCTGCTGCCGTTTGGCTCAAGGGTCGTATCGGAGCGCACGCACAGCGCGATTCTTTCGGCGCTTGATGCGGACATCGCGTTCGGCCCCGCAAGCGGCCGCGACTACGCCGACCTGGCCGATGCCTTTGACGGCGACGCGCGCTGTTTCTCGACCGGCATCATGGCCAACGGAAAGAAGGTCTTCTCCAGCGGCGAACTCGTGTTCAAAAAGACGCTCTCGACGGAGGCCCTCGTCAAGCTCGATAGCGCCGTACGCCCCTACGCGGGGACGTCACTCTGGCTAGTCGCCGATGTCGATGAGACAGGCAAACGCTGCGAGCAGTTCCTCTGCGCCGTCGAGCCTGGCGACGAATTCGCCCTGGAAATCGTTAAGGACTCCGGAAGAGACATGGCGCTCGGAGACGTGCCCACGAACCGTGACGTCATCACCGCCGGCATCTTCGTCAACGTCAGCTCCGCCCCGACGGAAGTCGTTCGGAGTCGATGCAAGGAAGCCTGCCCAGAGCTTGATTTCCCCTCGCCCGTCCCATTCTTCCTCGATGTTGTTCCGGCTGGCTGGAGCAAGGTAAACGGACTCGACGCGCTTCTCGGCAGCCTTGGGGTCACGCTGGACGAGGTCGCTTTTATCGGAGACTCGGAAAACGACGTGACGCTCCTCGAAAAGGTGCCGAACTCCTACGCAGTCGCGGGCGCGATGCCAGAGGCGAAGGCCGCGGCCCATCACCTGATCGGGGACGCAGCCGAGGACTCCGTCGCGAAGCTCATCGAACAGATTGTCCAGCAGCGAGGCTAGGGTTCCGCCAGCGTGGCATGCGCCGCGTGCCTCGTCATCCGTTCGTGGCGCGCTACCTCGTGACGATCCAGAGCGTGGCCATCGTCGCGACGCCGATGCCTACGATGAGCGCGGCCCACAGGACGCGGACCACGAGGTTCATGTCGCCCGCCACCACCATGTCGTTCGCGTGCCAGAACCAGCTCTCGTTTCCCTTGCGCATGATGCTCTCCCCTAGCCTCGATTACGCCATCTATGGCCGAGCAATCGCAGGTCACGTGCCATGGATTTGCCCTACGCCCAGCTTTCAGTTCCGTAAGGCGGCGGGAGCCTGTGCGAGGCCCCGAGTCCTGAGGCTGTTGCAATGAAAATGGGAATCAAGGAGCACGCATCAATCATATGGGTTCCTTTCGAGGATAAGGGCAAACGAAGCATCCATCATATAATGGAGCGACGCAACCAGAGAGGTCACCCATGGAATTTTATGCAAGCTGCCCCGAGGGCTTTGAGTCCGCACTCGCCGACGAGCTTAAACGGCTCGGACTTTCGCATGTCCGCCGCCTGAAGGGCCGCGCTACGTTTGAGGGCGAGCTCGAAGAAGGCTACCGCGCCTGTCTGTGGTCGCGCCTGACCAGCCGCGTGTTTGTGGTGCTTGGGCGCTTTGAGGCGCAGGACGCCGATGAGTTGTACGACGGCGTTTACGACATCGCCTGGGAGAACATCGTCCGCCCCGGCGCCACCATCGCCATCACCGCCCGCGGCGTGACCGAGCAGCTGCGCAACACGCGCTTCTCGGCTCTGCGCGCCAAGGACGCGCTGTGCGATCGCCTGGCCGAGGCCACGGGTCGCCGCGCCGACGTCGATGCCGCCGATCCCGACGTTCACCTGCTGCTTTCGCTGCGTCAGCGCCGCGCGAGCATCAGCCTGGACCTTTCGGGCGACCCGCTGTTCAAGCGTCTGCCGCCCGCGGCGACCCGCGCCGGCGAGGGCGCACACGTGCTACGCCCCGACTACGCCGCCCTGGTGTTGGCGCAGATCGGCTGGACCGCGCTGTGCGAGCGCGAGCTGACGGCCGACGACTACGAGAACGAGGCTCTGCCCACGTTGATCGACGCCTCGTGCGCCGGCGGCGGCCTGCTGCTGGAAGCCGTGAATATCCTAAACGACCGCGCTCCGGGCGCCGCCCGCGAGCGCTGGGGCTTTGAGGGCTGGCAGCTACATGACGCTGCCCTGTGGGAGCAGCTGCTTGCCGAGGCACGCGAGCGCGAGGCGGCAGCACGAGAGCGCCAGGCGCGCATCGTTGCCGTAGATGTTGACCCCGCCGCACGCAAGACCGCTGAGCGCATGGTTACGTGTGCCGGCTACAAGCGCTTTGTCGATTTTTGCGCCGCCAAGTCCGCCACCGTACTGAACCACGCGGGCGCCGTCGCCGGTGCCGCCGTGGTCGCGGATACGACCGAGACCCCGCTTTCGCTCATGCACGACGCCATGACGCTGGTCGGCGAGCTGCACCGCGCGCCCGAGCTTACCGCCGCACCGGTCGCCGCGCTCACCCGCGACGGATTGCTGGCCCGCGCGCTCCATGCCGAGCCCGCGCGCTCCATCGCCGTCATGCCCAATAACGAGGAGGCGACCGTCGAAGTCTGGCCTTCGCTCGACCACGCCGCCGCGGCATTTGAGGCTGCGACCAACGCAGATGCCGAGGAGCAGACCGCAAATGCCCAAGACGAAGCCGCCGACACCCCCATGCCCGAGCCCGCCGCCACGCTCGACCTAGGCGACGGCAAGCCGCTGCCCGTGCTCATCCCCGAGTCGGAGCAGTTCGCCAACCGCCTGCGCAAGAACGCCCGCCTGCGTCGCAAGTGGGCGAAGCGCGAGGGAGTGAGCTGCTACCGCGTCTACGATGCCGACCTGCCCGACTACTCCGCCGCCATCGATCTGTACGAGGGTTGCCCGCAGACGCCGGGCCGCTGGCTCGTCATCGCCGAATACGCCGCGCCCAAGACCATCGACCCCGCGCTGGCCCAGGCCCGCATGCTCGACATCTTGGCCATCGCGCCGCGCATCCTAGATGTTCCGGCCGAGCACGTGCACGCCAAGGCCCGCATGCGTTCGCGCGGCGGCTCGCAGTACGGCAAGCAGGGCGCTGGCAAGGGCGGCTCGGGAGAGCGCGCCAACATCGCGCGCCGTCGCCTCCCGCTTATCGAAGAGGGCGGCCTTACCTTTGCCGTCAACTTTGACGACTACCTGGATGTAGGCATCTTCCTGGACCACCGCGTCACCCGCAACCTGGTGCGCGAGCACGCCAAGCAGGCGCGCCGCTTCCTCAACCTGTTCGCCTACACCGGCACCGCCACCTGCTATGCGGCAGACGGAGGCGTCGAGGAGACCGTAACGGTCGACCTTTCCAACACCTACCTGGACTGGGCCGAGCGCAACATGCGCCAGAACGGCTTTGTGGGTCCGCAGCATCACTTTGTGCGCGACGACGTGCTCGCCTGGATTCGCGACCAGCGCCAGACGCGCAACCGCTGGGACCTGATCTTTGTCGACCCGCCCACGTTTTCGAACTCGTCCAAGATGGGCCGCCGTACCTGGGATGTCCAGCGCGACCATGTTGAGCTTTTGGCCGGCGTATCGCGCCTGCTCGCACAGGGCGGGCACGCCATCTTTAGCTGCAACCTGCGCGGCTTCCGCCCCGAGGCGCGCAAGCTCGCACGCGCGGGCGTCGTGCTACAGGACATAACGGCGCAGACCATCCCCGAGGATTTCGCGCGCAACCAGAAAGTGCACCACTGCTATATCGTGCGCCGTCTGCCCATCGAGGACGCCATGGCCGAAGTCGGCTTTAGCGCCGAGGAAATTGCCGAGCGCGTCGAGGAGCTGCACAACCCCGCGGCTCGCAAGCCTCGCGCAACGGCACCCGCGCACGCGCAGACCGGCAACGGCAAGTCCAACTTTACCGGCAAGCCCTCCCCCGCCGGCAAACCCAAAAAGAAGAAGTTCTACGCCAGCAAACCCAAGGGCAGATAACAAAGTTGCGGTGGAATACGGACTGTTTTGCCTGGAATTAGGCAGATTTGGACCGTATTTCACCGCAACTCATATTGGGATGGTGGTTGGCGATCTACCCTTGGGTGACCAATCGGTAGCCGATACCCACGTGCGTCTGGATATAGCGCGGATGCGCGGGGTCGGATTCGATCTTCTTGCGCAGCGTGCCCATAAAGACACGCAGGCTCGCCAGATCGCTCTTAGTCGCCGTGCCCCAAATCTCGTGCAGGATAAACTGGTGCGTCAGCACCTTGTCGGCGTTATGGGCCAACAGGCACAGCAACTTGTACTCGATCGGCGTCAGGTGCAATTCCTCGCCATCCATCGTGGCGATGCCGGCATCAAAATCGATATGCAGCTCACCGGTATCGAACGAGCCCTCGGACGCACCCATGCCAACCTGCGCATACGAGAGGCGCCTGAGCGTCGTGCGAATACGTGCGAGCAGCTCCTCGACCGAAAACGGCTTGGTCAGATAGTCGTCGGCGCCGGCATCGAGCGCGCGAATCTTGTCCGCGTCCTCGCTGCGCGCCGAGACCACGATGATCGGCATGCCCGACCATGCGCGCACCGATTCCACCACCTTGACGCCGTCCATATCGGGCAGGCCCAGATCGAGCAGCACAATGCTCGGTGCCTGCGATGAGGCGGCGGCGATGGCGGCGTGGGCAGTCTCCACAGCCATATGGCGCAAGCCGTGCGCCTCGAGCGCGGCAACGATAAGATTGCGGACGGCGGGGTCGTCCTCAACGACCAAGATGAGCGGTTTTACGGCAGAGTTCGGCACAGCGCTACTCCTTATCAAACGAAACGTCGGCGGCGGGAAGCTCAATCGTAAAGACCGAACCGTGCGGGTCCGCCGCGGCAACCTCTATGCTACCGCCATGTGCCAGCGCAATGGAGCGGCAGAGCGAAAGACCCAGGCCCACGCTGCGGTGGCTGTCGGCAAGACCGTGGTTGGCGGTGTAGAACGACTCAAAGATGCGCTCGCGATCCTCGGGCGCAATGCCCGGGCCATCATCGGCCACCGAGCACGCCACGCATCCATCGTCGACGCCAATCGAAATCACGATATGCGAGCCTGTGGGCGTATAGGTGATGGCGTTATTCACCAGGTTCACCACCAGCTGCACCATCAGACGCGCATCGACATTGACCAGCGCCGGCTCATCGCACGCCACCACTTTAAGGTCGTGCTCGCGCACGGCCGGGTTCACATGGCGCAGCGCCTCCTCGACGATATCGTCCATGAGCTCGAGCGTCGTTGACAGATGCATGCCGCCGCCTTCGAGTTTGGTGATGGCGAGCAGGTTCTCGACGGTGGCGTTGAGCCATTGCGCATCAGAGCGAATGGACAGCAGCATGCTGCGGCGCGTCTGGGCATCAAGCACCGCGGTGCCGGTCGAGCCCTGGTCGAGCAGCACATCGGCGTTACCCGAGATACTGGTGAGCGGCGTGCGCAGATCATGCGAGATGGAGCGCAGCAGGTTGGCGCGCAGCTGCTCGTTCTTGGCGAGCACCGCCGCCTCCTCGCGGGCCTCCATGGCGCGGGCACGATCGAGTGCCAGCTCGCCTTCGCTCACGATGGCATCGGCAAGAGTCCGCTCCTCGGAGGACAGAGCATCGGACTCGGCGACAATAGCGAGCACCCCCACCACCGAGGCGGGATCGCCCGCGCGTACCATGGTGTCGCCCGAGCGCACCGTCAGGTAGATGCCGTAGAACGCCGAGCCACCAAAGGTGGCGTCGAGCGGTGTTCCCACGTAGACCGAAGCCGAGAGCAGCGGCGGCATCTGGGGTGCCAGCTGATGCAGCGGCGCGGCATCGCCCACGGCCGTATACGTCGCGCGCGGCAGCAGGTCATCGCCCTCGGCGTCGGCGCTGTACCACACGACCGGACAGCCCGAAAGACGCGCCAGCTGTGTGGCCACAGCATGCACAATCTGCTGCTCGTCGGCGCAGCGCTGCAACATGCGATTGGTCTCGAGCACCATCTGCGTGCGGCGATCGCTTGCCGCGGCCTGCGCCAGGGCGCGGCGCAGGGCCAGAGCGATCGAGCTTGACACGAGCGAGACCACGAACATGATGAAAAACATGCCCGGATGGATGTGGTCGATAAGCGTTAAGGAGTAACGCGGCTCGATAAACAAAAAGTTGTAGAGCGAAACGGCGGCGGCAGAGCTTAGCAGACAGTACAGGCGGCTCCAGGTAAAAAATGCGCACAGCTGCACCGCAAGCACATACACAATCATGATGCTCGGGGCAAGACCGGGGCGGTCGAGCACCGCGCCGACAACCGTCGCGGCCGCGAGCAACCCCGCCACCACGCAGGTGTCGTACAGAGGGCCGCGCCGCGTCTGCGTCGAGCGCCTCCACCAAAAACTGTCGGCAAGATCGCCATCCGAGCGAACATCCATCGACGCCGCGCCCTCCCTCAAAAACAAAAACCACCACGAAGGGGACAGACACCTTTGTGGTGGTTCTCCCTCGTGGTGGTTCCTAGTGTAAAGCCTTTACAACCTGCGGTCGCTAGACAAACAGCACGTGCGCGAGCAGGGCACATACGCACGCCGCGGCAAATACCAACGCCACAACTGAGATCACGCGATCGGCAATATCCATGTTGGCTCGGTTCGTAAAGAACTGGTCCTCGGCGGCGTCGATACCCGCCTCGCGCACATCAAGTGTCCTTGCATCCATGTTTACCTCCCCGGCTTTCATTTCATCCATCGATGACCAACTCCGTGAAGCCCGCTGGCGACTACGGACGCTCGTCGGGAGCCAGGCGCTGCATCTTGCTCACGGCCTTAAACTTGGTGAACAGCGGCACGTACTCAAAGCTCACGTTGGAGTTCTCCAGGCCGTACCAGCGCGCAGGCGTGCCGGCGGCGCGGCGGATGATGTACTTGAGCGTGATGGCCGTACGCTCGCTGGGCTCCACGTCGCTTTCGGGCGCCAGCAGCTTGCGGATCATGACGAACTTAAACGTACCGATGTTGCCCGGGTCCTTGTAGACCGAGTAGTCATGCGTCTGCGCCGGCAGCTCGCCGCTGGCAGCCAGGTCCTGAACAACCTGGCGCAGGTAAGCATTGACGCGCTGGTTGATCTTATAGCCCAGGTACAGATGCACGCGGAATACGTAGTCGGTGCCGAACGTCTCGACCGAGTAGGCAAAGGTATGCGGCTCCTCCATGGTCTCGACATTCACGAACCACCAGGCACGAGCGCGCTTGGGGTGCTTATCCAAAATCGAGTAGACGATATCGCGGTCGATATAGTCGGTGTTGGTGTCCTTGGTCAGGTACACGATGTTGTCGCTCATGAGCTCGTAGCGATCGTCGTCGCGCAGGCGTTTGAGCTGCGGCAGATAGCTGCGCAGCGGCAGCAGCGTAAACTGACGTTGCTCGACCGCCGTACCGTTGTACCAGCACACCATGATGCCCATGATGAGTGCAGCCATGAGGATGGTGAAGTAGCCACCGTGGAAGAACTTGGTGAGCGAGCTCACAAAGAAGAAGCCCTCGAGCAAAAGGAAGAAGGCGGCAAAGATCCACGGCGCGACCTTGAGATTGCGCTCCACGTGCAGATAGAAGAAGAGCAGCATTGTCGTGCACATCATGGTCAGGGTAATGGCCAGGCCGTACGCGGCCTCCATGTGCGCCGAGTTCTGGAACAGCAGCACCACGACGACGCAGCCCACGAGCATGACGTTGTTGACCATGGGGATGTAGAGCTGGCCCTTGGTCTCGGCAGGATAGAAGACCTGCATATGCGGCATGAGGTCCAGGCGGCTGGCCTCGGACACCAGCGAGAATGCGCCGGTGATGAGCGCCTGCGAGGCGATGATGGCCGCGACGGTGGAAAGGCCGACGGCAAAGGGGCGCAGACCCGGGGCGAGCATCTGGTAGAAGGGGTTGAGGTCGGCGATACCCATGAGCTCCGGGTTGCCGGCGTTGTTGATAAGCCACGCGCCCTGGCCCATGTAGGACAGCAGCAGGCAGCACTTAACGAACGGCCAGGTGGCATAGATGTTGCCGCGGCCCACATGGCCCATGTCGGAATAGAGCGCCTCGGCACCGGTGGTAGCGAGGAAGCAGCTGCCCAAAATCATGATGCCCGCATGGTTGTTGGGGCTCAGCAGAAAAGCGATGCCACGCAACGGGTTGAGGCACAGCAGCACCGCGGGATACTGGCAGACAAAGAACAGGCCCGTGCCGCCCAGGAACAAAAACCACAGCGTCATGATGGGGCCGAAGGCGTGACCGATCTTGGCCGTGCCGATGCGCTGCACCAAGAAGAGCGCGATGATGATGGCAAGCGTGATGGCGACGACACGACCCTGGTCGTCACCGAGCACGGCATGGACCGCCGGGATGGTGCGCAGGCCCTCGATGGCCGTGGTGACGGTAACGGCAGGCGTCAGGATGCCGTCGGCGAGCAGCGCCGCGCCGCCCAGCATGGCGGGGATGATGAGCCACTTGCCGCAGCGCTTGACCAGGCTGTACAGGGCAAAGATGCCGCCCTCGCCGTGGTTGTCGGCGCGCAGCGAGATCAGCACGTACTTGACGGTCGTCAGCAGCGTGACCGTCCACACGACAAGGGAGAGCGCGCCGAGCACGAACTCCTGCGTGACGCTTCCGATGCCGCCGTTGCCGGCAACGAGCGCCTTGGTTACATACATGGGGCTGGTGCCGATATCGCCATACACCACGCCCAGCGTGACGAGCATCGCCGAGATGCTCACAGGAATCGCAGCGTGCGAGGCTACTTCCTTTGCCTTTTGTTCCATAAGCCGGTTTCCTCCCAATTTTAACGTTCGACGGGATTATATGTAATCAGCCCATATTTTAATGGCATCGTTTTCCCAGCTAGATAAACATTTATGCGGCCTTTAGGCCACCGCGGCGATATGGAATGTGACAAAGGGACGCCCCCTTTGTCACATTCGTCATTTTCCGAGCCAGTTTTTGAACCACCACTCCATAGAGCGGCTCATCTCGGCCATAAAGGGGCTCGTGTGCTTACGGGTGTAGATGTCGATGACGCGCTCGCCCACCTCGCGGGCGTGCGGGCGAAACATCGCATCCATCTCGGCCACCTGCGCATCCATGGTCGCGGTATCGGCGCGGCGATAGCGCTCATCGTGCACCAGGTTCACCACGGGATGCGCGATCGCCGGGCGCTCCTTGCGGGGCGTGCCGATGATGAGCATCGACAGCGGCATGGTATAGGGAGGCAAGTCCAGCAGTGCGGCAACTTCCTCAGCATTCTCGACGATATCACCGATGTAGCAGCTCCCCAGCCCCAGGGCCTCGGCGGCGACCACGGCGTTTTGCGCAGCGATCACGGCATCCTGCGCCGCGATGGCAAAGTCGCCCAAACCCGGCGCGGGGCGGGGCGCCTTGCCCGTGCGCTCGACAAACTCGGGCTCAAAGCAGCCCACGTGCTCAAACAGATCGATCCACTTGGCATAATCGACCACAAATATGAGTGCCCAGGGCGCCTTGGCGATCATGGGCTGGTGGTCGCACAGGTCGGCAAGACGGTCCAGCGTAGCCTGCTCACGAATGCTCACGATGGAATACATCATCATGGCGCCCGCCGACGGCGCGCGACTCGCCGCATGCAAGATCGCCGCCCGCTGCTCGTCGGTCACCGCCACGGGACGGCCGTCGTCATCGCGCGCAAAAGCGCGCGTGGACGAGCGGTGCTCCAAAATGTCCAGTACCGCGTTGCCCGTAGTCTCGACCGGATAGCCGTACGTATCCACGCCCGCAGCTCCGCCGCCGCCCATGTCCGCCTCGCAAACCTGCTCGCTCATCGCCCTACCCTCGCCATTTCTTTAAGAAGCCTTTACGTTTCCGTGTAATTCCCGTCCATTATCGCGCAGGTCGCCACTACATTGCGCCACACCGCCACACGCGCGCGTTAATATGGCTGGTTGTTGTGCGCAGCCACCAATTGCTGCGCATATCTTGGTAACAATCGGGTAAACCCCCGCTTTCGTAGGTTTTAGTTTGTGAGGAGTCTCAGCATGTTCGCTGCCGCCATCTCGCTCGTCGGTCTTGTGGCGACCGTCTACCTTGTTTTGCGCGAGGCCAAGGCCATTCGCGCTCAGTCGGGCACCGTCGCCAAAAGCGCTCTTGGGTGGAGCGCCGCCTTCGGCCTGTTCCAGCTCTTTTTGACCATTTGGGGTGCCATTGGCCTCGTCGCCCAAAACGAGCCGCTCGCCTTTGTGATGCTCATCCTGACCAACGCCATCCTCACCGGATGCGCTTGGGCCAGCATCGCCCGCGACCGCATCGCCCCGCGCGTCTTTGCGTTCGCCGAGCCCAACGCCCCCGCCCCCACCGGCAAGCTCGCCCGCCTGCGCGGCGCCTTTGTGGGCAAACCGCTCGTCGCCGCCGTCCTGTGCCTGCTGCTCGCCGGCGTCTTTGCGCTGCTGGGCATGGAGGTCTCGTCCAACCACGACTTTACCTGGGTCTACCCCCTGTGCATCCTGCTCGAGTGGGCCATCATCGCCACACTCATGACTGGCTTGTTCTTCCTATTCCAGCGCCACGGCGCAGCTCCCGCGGTCCTGGCCTTTGCCCTCTTTGTCCTGGGCATTGCCGAGTTCTTTGTCATCACGTTTAAATCCATGCCCATCCAGCCGGGCGACCTTTCGGCCATCTCCACCGCCGCCGCAGTCGCCGGCACCGGCTACACCTTCTCGATCTCGCTGTTCTGCGTGCTATCCATGGGCTTTACCGCCATCGCCATGCTGCTGTGCGAGTACGCCGGCCTGGTCGCGCCGCACCGTCAGAAGGGCGCCGCCAACGCCAAGCGCATGTTGCTCACCAACCTGCTCGTGGCGGTGCTGTGCCTGGGCGGCGTGACCGCGCATGTCACGCTCATCGACTACTACAACACCCTCGGCATCACCGTCTACACCTGGCGTCCGCTCGAGAGCTACTGGCGCGAGGGCTATCTGCCTGCCTTTATTAGCGCGGCACAGTCCATCAAGCCGCCCAAACCCGCCGACTATTCTGTCGATGACGCCAAGGCCACGCTCAAAAAGTACGCCAAGGCCTACGACAAATCCGACGCGGCCAAGAGCGACGAGCGCGCCGCCGCAAAGGAGCAGTTCGACAGCGAGAAGCCCACGGTCATCGCTATCATGAACGAGACGTTCTCGGATTTGTCGATCTACCAGAACATGCGCGCCGGCTACGAAGGTCCGCAGTACTTTAAGAACCTGTCCAACTGCCTCAGCCGCGGAAAGCTCTACGTGAGCGCCTACGGCGGCGGCACGGCCAATACCGAGTTTGAGTTTATGACCGGCAACTCCATGGCCAACCTGGGCTCGGGCGTGTACCCCTACACCATCTACAACATGGAAACGACCGGGAATCTGGCAGAGCAGTTCAAATCGCTCGGCTATTCCACCACGGCCATGCACCCCAACCACGCGACCAACTGGAACCGCGAGAACGTCTACAAGGACTTTGGCTTTGACCAGTTCCTGTCCATCAACGATTTCCAAGGCGCCGATACCCTGCGCGGCATGGTGACCGACCAGGCAACCTACGACAAGATTCTTGAGCTGCTCGACCAGAACGCCGACCCGCAGTTTATCTTCGATGTGACCATGCAGAACCACTCGGGCTACGACACGGGCCTGCTGCCGGTCGACAAGCAGATGCACCTGAACATCGACACGACCGACCTGGACGCCAAGACCGTCGAGGACGGCACGCTCTCCGATGTCGATGAATATGTCTCGTGCATCGAACAGTCCGACCAGGCGCTGCGCTACTTCCTCAACGCCCTGAGCAAGCTCGACCGCAAGGTAGTCGTGGTGTTCTGGGGCGACCACCAGCCGTTCTTCCCGTCCAAGTTCAATGACAAGTGGTTTACCGGCGAGGACGACGCCACCCACCAGGAGCGTTTGTGGCAGACCGACTACATCATCTGGGCCAACTACGACGTTGCCGGCTGCGACCAGACGAGCGAGGTCGACGACCTGTCCACCAACTACCTGTCCACCCAGCTCATGCAGCTGATCGGCGCACCGCTGACCGACTACCAGAAGGCGCATATGACGCTGCGCGAGTCGCTGCCCGCTATCAACTCGGTGGGCTACGAGGACGCCAGCCTGCGCTGGGCGCTCTCCTCCAACGTCACCGGTGACGACGCCGCTGCCGCAGCCGCCACCAAGGCGCGCGAGGATTACGCCAAGATGCAGTACTACGAGATGTTCCGCGACGGCAAGAACGTCTATACGGAGCACTTCCAGACCGAGGCCAACGAGACCGACCCCAACCTGGCGCCGGGTACGACCAAGATCAAATAGCGGGTCGCTCATAACTGGTTCGTCTGCCCGGCGGCGCGGAACGTAAGGTTCCCTGCTCGGACAGTCCTGCTCGCACGGAGAGCACATTAAGTGCTCTCCGGCTCGTGCGGAACTCGCGATGAACCTTACATTCCGCGTCGCCGGGCAGACGCCTCGGTGTTGAAGCGCGGCTTGTCATGGAGACACCTGCTGAACATATATAAGTTGAAGGCCACGTCATGTGGCCTTTTTTGCATCCGGAAACCGTGTCCCAGAATTCTTGTCTGGAATGGGATGCAGTTTCCGCTTGGGACCCGATTGGGAAAGTGTGTCCCACTATTCAGCTGGATTCCGGGATGTATTTTCCGGTTGAGGCTCGTTGGGAAAGTGCGTCCCACTTTGGGGGCTGATTCTGGGACGTGGTTTCCGGTTGGCTCTCATTGGGAAAGTTCATCCCATTTCTCGGCCTAATTATGGGACGCAGTTTCCCGTTGAGGACCCTTTGGGAAAGTGCGTCCCGGTCTGGGCGCTCAAACTGGGATGGATTTTCCGGATGAGGGCTTGACGGAAAATGTGTCCCGTTCCGGGCGCTAATTGTGGGATGCAGTTTCCGCTTGCGGAGTCTCCACTCAACAGAAAACCCGGGTGGCCTGTCTTTTGGCTACCCGGGTTTTTGGGTTGTCGATATGTTCGACTGGCTACTAGTGGGTCTTGCGGCGCTTGATCAGCATGATGAGGGCTATCACTACGAGCGTTGCTCCCGCTGCTGTTGCGGTGGCGACTAGGGCGAATGTTTGGTCGCCGGTGTTTGCGAGGTTCTTCGCTGTGGTCGTAGTCTTGACCTTGGTGTCGGTCTTAGCTCCGTTGTCGGACTTGGGCTTGTCCGGGTTCGTCGGGGTCTCAGGAGTCTCGGGGTCCTTTGAGCCTTCGGAATCGGTTGGGCCGGCGGTGTTTACCAGCGTATGGTCCAGGAACTTCTTGGCGCCCGCACTTGCCTGTGAGAACAGGCGGCGCGTGCGGATCGGGGTGGCGTTCACCGTTGTGGGCGCCGTCTCCTCGGCCTCGATATTCACGAGCGTCGTGCCGGTGTCGAGGCCCACGTCGTTGTATCCCACGTGGCAGTAATACTGCGCACCGTCATCGTCTGCGGTCAGGTCAATCTCGAGCTTTGAGGCCGTTCCAGCCGCGAGGTTGCCATCGGCACCCACGAGCTTAAACTCTGTCTCGCCGCGGCCCTTGCGGTACCACATATAGGTCGGCGCCAGCCCTGTTTCGCTATCGTCGGCACCGAGTTGCTTCACATGGCCAATCGCCGAGAGCGTCAGGTGGCTTCCCGCCGCGCGCTCAACCGAAGAGTCGTATCCAAGATCCGACCCCTCCGCAGCATCCGCCGCAGGTCCGCTCACGGTCATCGTCATGCCATCGGGCATGGTCTTGACCGTGATGATTGCCGAGCGAATACCTGTTTCGGTCGTGGATCCATTCTTAACGGCGGCGATGGCGAATCGATACTCCGTATTGGGCTGCAGCCCATCCCACTTGAGCGAGGTCTGCGTGTTGTCGGCAATCTTCCAGCTATTGACGACCGCATCCGCCGCATTGCTCTGCAGCATGCCCACGCCGTAGCTAAAGCCACTCTTGTTTGCGAGTACATCGTCCCAGCTAAACGTAACGCTGGTCGAATCGACGGCGTTTGCCGTAAAGCCCGTCACGGCCGGCGCGTCGGGCATCTCGACGTCCTTAACGTCATAGCCCACGATCCAGAACTGGTCGGTGTCCTTGGTGCCGAGCTTGTCGCCCGAGTCTGCCTCGAACTTGTCGACATCCACCGCGTTGACGCCCAGACGCCACACAAAACCGTACTTGCCCTGCGCGGCCTCGGGCAGGTTGTCGACGGTGCCGCCGTATTCGGTCGATTCACTCGAGGAGTTACCCGTAGTAAAGCCGGCGTTGGCACCAAAGCACAGGCCGCCAAACAACTCGTGCTTTGCGAGCTTCGCGCCCATGACAACGCTGCCGTTCAGCGTCAAGCCGAGCTCGAGCTCCTGCTCCTTGCCCTCCTCGACTTCGATGGTCTGCTCAATGCTCGCCCCCGACTGCGCGGCGGCGCCGTTAAACCCATCGTGCGTGTAGGCGCGCGTTACGCCAGGCTTGCCCAGGCCAAAGGAATCCCCAACGGGAGTCTCGCCGTTGAGCGTCGTTTGATAGGTTCCGGGTTCTCCCGACCGGTTGGTCAAAAAGTAGCTGAGCGGCGTCATATTGTGCTGTTTGGCAATGCGGTCATAGGCCTCGACATTAACGACCGAGGTCTGCGCGCCGAGCGACACGGGCGCCGCCATCACGCCCTTGCCACCAGTTTCCTCATTTTCGATCTCATACTCGTAATAGACCATCGGAATCGTGTAGAGCACGGCCTTGTCACCCTCGCCGGCATGCGACTCATAGCTTACGCTTGCGCTGACCGTGCGCTCGCTCCGGTAGTCATAGCATCCCTCGGCGGCAAAATCGAC
This sequence comes from uncultured Collinsella sp., assembly GCA_958445065.1. Lineage (GTDB taxonomy): Bacteria > Actinomycetota > Coriobacteriia > Coriobacteriales > Coriobacteriaceae > Collinsella. Next base: position 7,778 of record CAUCQW010000018.1, on the reverse strand, counting down.
TGAAGCATTCATCGCGACCAGGGGCGGACCGGTCTGCACCTCGACGGCAACGCCCAACTCGGCGCCAATGGTATAGCCCTGGGATGTCCCCGTGCCCTTTTCCTCTCCGTATGACGTGCCGCCCAACACCAGATAGCCGTATGCCTGCTCCAGATCCTCAACATAGGGCGCATCCTGCAGCACGGCAAGCACGCGCGGGTTGGTATAGACCTTGTAGCGGTCCTTGTACGTGATCTTGACGCTGTCGTTGTCGACATCGGGCAGCGCGAGCGAGATAAATGTGCCGTAGGTAGTGCCGCGACGGTTGCTCTCGCTAATCACCTGCTCCTCGCCGCGGCGCACCTTTCCGTTCTCGTCGAGCGAAAAATGCGAGGCGGTCATCCAATAGTAGTCATCGTTCTTGCGCAGGTCCTCGTCGCGGTGCTTGCCCACCACGGCGATAAAGCTCTCGTTATAGCGGTCCGAACCCGAGACGCTGCCCGCCTTGACGTCGCTGATCCACACCTGTTCTATACCCTTGTGGTCATGCTTGTTGCTGCTGTTGTATTGCTGACCGCTCATGCTCATGGTTCCGACCATGGACCCCAAGCCCTGAGCCCCGCTCTGTGCCGTGTTGCAGGCAAAGTCGCGGAACACATCGCCGCCCACGAGCACCTCGTCAACCGCCAGCTGCTCGGACAGGCCGTCAAGGTTGGCAGTGGCAAGGGCAATAGGCGCCAAGGTGCACGGATAGCGCTTATCCTGAGCGCTATCCTTCCATGCGCTGTTGGGCACATGCATCAGCCCATAGGAGGCGAGGAGCCCGTCTCTGTATTCCTTACAATCGGAAAGCTTGAACTCGCCAGACTCCGAGTCAAAATACGCGTAGCGGTACAGCGCGCCGTACAGCCCCTTGCTGCCGTCAGAAGCGCCGTAATCAAAAGCGCTGCGTTGCCAGTCATAGCCCGCAAGAATAAGGCCCGTGACGGTTTCACCCGTCTTCTTTCCTTCTTCATCGTAGGCGGCAAACGTGCCGAACGTCGCATTCGCAGCGACCATGGTCTTGCCGTTCGCGGAGAGGGAGATTGCGCCCGCGTCGCCCAGAGCATCGACATGGACGAGCGCACCCTTGGATGCATCCCACGAAAACAGCTCGCAATGCGTCGACTTATCAATATTCTTCTTGCCGTAGGGTGCCGAGACCACGATGGCGAGGTCATCGCAAAAATCGCGATCGAGGTCGCCGGCCGCTAGCGAAACGACAGGAGCTGACTGAAGCTGCGTCCAGGAGTCGTTCCCGCCCTTGTTGTGCGTGGTGTAGTCCGCGGCGTTACCGGCATCGATCTTGACGACGCTTTGCTTCCAGTTGCCGCCCTCCAAGTCATACATGTCGACTACAGCCTTGCGCACGCCGTTCTCGTCGACATAGCAGCCCGCGTAGACAAAAAGCTCGTCGACGCCGTCGCCATCGACATCGCCCGCCTCGACATCAAAGACGGCGTCGTGCTCTTGCAGGTAACCGGCATCCAGGTACTTAAAACGGCCTTCGTACATCATATTAGTGTTGACCGTCACCGGCAGGTGTGTGTCGAGAGTGCGCGTACGCCCGTTGCTAAACGAGTAGAGGACCAGCTCAACCTTTCCGGCGTATGACTTGCCGTCAATCGTCGTGGAGGAACTGTCGCCGTAGGCACGGAGCTCGGCAACGCGGCTCTTTTTGCCCGTGCTGGCGTCGCTGCAGAACTCAACACTCGTGGCGTGAATGCCCGAGAAACCGTTGTTGTCGTTGGCGAGTACTGTTGAGGACTCATTGTTGCTTAGGTACGACCAGGTGCCGCCACCGTAGTCGCTATGCTTGTGGAGATCGCTGTTCGTATCGAAGTTGTTGACGTTTTGCCAGAACTTTGCGGCGCCCCACACACTTCCATAGCCATCGGTGAGTTTGCTGCTGCCGCCAATGTCACCGCGCTCGACGTTCTCGAGCTTGTCGCGCAGAGTGTAGCGATTGCCATGGCTACCGTTAGCTGCCATATAGACCTCGCTGCGCGTGGCAAACGTCGTGGGGGTATCAGTGGAATAGGGGCCAACGGTATCGGCCGGAATGTCCTCGCTCGTGCCCAGACCCAGGGCTTGATAATCCTGCTCGGTCATATCGGTGATTGCGGGCGCGTCTGCCGCCTGGGCAACCTGGGGCGTGGCCGTGAAGCAGGCGACGCTCGTGGCGATCAACGCAGCAAGCGCCGCCGTCCCAACAAGCGGGATTTTCGACAGCCTACGGATACGGGGGTGTGGAACGTACATGAGGGACCTCGCTTTATTCGAGTGGAGTGGACTCATTTTTGCAAATGATACATCCGATGCCCGATATCACGTGTCTCATTTTCGCCAACGGCGTGTCTCATTTTTGAGAATCCGAGATGCCGCGGAAATCTTATCCCAGCTCAAAGGCCATTTCTGGGATGTATTTTCCGTCGAGCGCCTCATCGGGAAACTGCATCCCATTTCAAGCGTCGATTCTGGGACGCATTTTCCCCTTAGACCCTCAACCGGAAACCGCATCCCACTTTGAGCGCAAATTCCGGGATGCATTTTCCGCTTGAGCCTCATTGGGAAACGGCGTCCCACTTTGAGGGCTGATTGTGGGATGCATTTTCCGGTTTTGCTCTCATTGGGAAAATGCATCCCGTTTCTTGACCGAATAATGGGACGCAATTTCCCGTTGGAGCGCCTTTGGGAAAGTGTGTCCCACTTCGACCGCCCAGAGTGGGATGCACTTTCCGCAAAGCACCTCAACGGGAAACTACGTCCCATTCCAAAGGCAAATTCCGGGACGCATTTTTCGAAAGCCTGCCCATCCGGAAAGCCCGTCCCACTTTGGACGCATCCGGGCACGGAACCATCGACCTATCAGGCCTCCCATCAATAAAGAGGCGTCCTCCCGGACGGCGGGGCACGAAGTTCATCGCGAGTTCCGCACGCAAAGAAGGCCACTTAATGTGGCCTTCGTCTTGCGCAGGACTGTAGAGCAGGGAACTTCGTGCCCCGACGCCCGGGAGGACGTTTCATTTAGAAAGATGGACCGACCGCCGTCAGCGATGGGAGCTACTCCCCCAGCACGGCCTTCTTGGCGGCTGCAGCCATGTTGTCCAGATCTTCCTTGGTGGGATGGTCCTTCGCGGCAACCCAGTTGTCGAGCAGCATCTTAAAGCGGGCGTTGTCGGGATCTTGCTCGAGCATGGCCTCGTAGCGCTGCTTGACCGCAGGGCCCATCTTACCCTGGCACATCGCCCAGCCCGCAAGCTCGGCATCCCCAGCCAAATTGGAAGCTACGCGGTCGATAATCTGCTGGTAATAGCTCTGGTCGGCGCCAAAGCCGCAGGTGCCAAACAGGAACACGCGCTTGCCGTGCAAGGCGGAGAGCAACGCCGCGACCGAAGGCGTGCACGCGCCCTTGTCGCACCAAAAACCGACGAGCACCATGTCGGCCGCGCAGGCCCCCTGCGCCTCGAGCGCAACCTGATCTGCATCCGCATCGTCACTCAACGCCGCGGCATGGACAAACTCAACGCCCGCAGCCTGCAGAGCGCGCTTGATCGCACCCGAAACCATCCTGGTATTACCGCTCTTGCTGTTAACCACCAAAGAGCACGTCATAGTCACGTTGCCTCGTTTCCCCCAAAACTAAAGCCACTAATGCAATTTATTAGATGAATATCTTAGTACTAACGTGACAGATGTAAACCACCTTCTGTCGATTGATTAATTTGCCCCACGACCGTGCTTACTGGGCAAACTGGCTGCGGTAGAGCTCGGCATAGAAGCCGTCTGCCGCCAGCAGCTCGTCGTGCGTGCCGCGCTCGATAATCTGGCCGTCGCGCATGACCAGAATGCAGTCGGCGTTGCGGATCGTCGACAGGCGGTGCGCCACGACAAAGCTTGTGCGACCGGCCATGAGCTCGTCGAATGCCGCCTGTACCTGCAGCTCGGTACGCGTATCGATGCTCGACGTCGCCTCGTCCAGCAGCAGAATCGCCGGATCGGTGAGCATGACGCGCGCGATGCACAGCAGCTGTTTTTGACCTTGGCTAAACGTGCCGCCGTCCTCGCCGATGACCGTATCGTAGCCGCCTGGCAGCTGCACGATAAACTTGTGCGCGTGCGCGCGCTTGGCGGCCTCGATAATCTGCTCACGCGTGGCATCGGGGCAACCGTAAGCGATATTCTCCGCCACCGTGCCCTCGAACAGCCAGGTGTCCTGCAGCACCATGCCAAAGGCACGGCGCAGGCTCGAGCGCGTGTAGTCACGCGACGAGCGCCCGTCCACCACAATGCGCCCAGCATCGATATCGTAAAAACGCAGCAGCAGGTTGATGAGCGTCGTCTTGCCACAGCCCGTAGGACCGACCAGGGCAAAGCGCATGCCGGGCTTGGCATCGATGCAGATATCCTGCAGCAGTTTGCGGTCGGGCACGTAGCTAAAGTCCACATGCTCAAAGGCGACCTCGCCCTTCGGGGCGGCGAGCTCTACGGCGTCCGACGCGTCGGGCTCCTGCTCGCGCGCATCGAGCAGCGCAAACATGCGGCGCGCCGAGGCGTACGCGGTCTGAATTTGCGTAATGACGTTGGTGACCTCGTTGAACGGCTTGGTGTACTGGTTGGCATAGGACAGGAAAATCTGCACGCCGCCCACCGTGAGCGCCGCGGGCACGCCCGTGATCACGCCCACGCAGCCGATCACAGCGACCACGGCATAGATGATGTTGTTGATAAAGCGCGTGCCGGGGTTGGAGAGCGAACCCATAAACTGCGCGCGCTCACCCGCGGTGTAGAGCTCAGCGTTGAGGGCATCGAAGCGCTGCTGAGCGTGCGGACCGTAGGCAAAGGCGTCGACAAGTTTCTGCTCGCCCACATACTCCTCGATATGACCACCGAGCTGCCCTTGGATGCGCTGCTGTGCTGTAAAGCTCTTGTTGGAAAGCTTGGCGATGGCGCCGGCTGCAAAAATGGAAAGCGGCGTGACGAGCACCACCACGAGCGTCATGATCAGGTTGATGGAGAGCATAAACGCGAGCGTGCCAACGATGGTGATAACGCCGGTAAAGAGCTGGGTAAAGCCCTGCAGCAGACCGTCGCCGACCTGGTCGACGTCGTTGACCACGCGACTCATAAGGTCGCCGTGGGCATGGCCGTCGATAAAACTGAGCGGCATGCGGCTGAGCTTATCGCTCGCCTCCACGCGCATGTCGCGCACCGTTTCGTAGGACAGGCGGTTGACGCAGTAGCCCTGCAGCCACTGGAAGGCCGCTGCTCCCACCACGACGAGCGCGAGTTTGGTAACGAGCGGCAGCAGCGCGTCGAAGTCCACCTGACCGGCGGCAACGATAAGGTCGATGCCCTCGCCGATGAGGATGGGCGTATAGAGTTGCAAGATCACCGAGATGGCGGCGCTCACAAACGACGCCGTAAACGAAATACGGTGCGGGCGAACATAGCCCAGCAGGCGGCGCGTCACCGCGCCCACGGGATAGCGCTCGGGATCACCGGGTTGGCGCGGGCCGTCGCCCAGGTCGTTGAGGTTATCGTTGCCGGACACATTAGCGGTCATCGTGGCGACCGAACCGGAAGAAGTATACGGGTTCATCTAGCAACCCTCCTTTGAGCAAGTAGGCGCAGGGGCAGTCGGGGCGGACGCGGGCACCGTGCTCCCCTGCTGGCCCTCGAGCTCCTCGCGGCGCAGCTGCGACTGGCAAATCTCGCGATAGAGCTGGCAGCTTGCATACAGCTCGTCATGCGTGCCCAGGCCCGCAACCGATCCGTGGTCGAGCACGCAGATCATGTCGGCATCGCGCACGGTCGAGACGCGCTGGCTCACGATGACCGTCGTGAGCGGCAGCCCGCCCTCGGCGGCACCGCGCACGCTGCGCTCGCGGATGGCATGGCGAAGCGCCGCGTCGGTCTTAAAGTCGAGTGCCGAGGCGGAGTCGTCCATGATCAGGACCTGCGGCGAGCCCACTAAGGCGCGCGCGATGGTCAGGCGCTGGCGTTGGCCACCGCTGAAGTTCTTACCGCCCGCCTCGACCGGGGCATCGAGCCCCTGCGGCTTGTTGCGCACGAATTCGCTGGCCTGCGCCATATCGAGCGCCGCCCAGAGCTCATCGTCGGTCGCTGACTCGTCACGCCAGGTCAGGTTGCTGCGGATGGTGCCGCTCACCAGCGACGCGCGCTGCGGGACGGTCGCGACCACATGGCGCAGCTGGTCGAGCGGCCAAGTGCGCACGTCGGCGCCCATCACGCTCACGCTGCCAGCGCTCGCATCGTACAGGCGCGGGATAAGCGAAACGAGCGTGGACTTGCCGCTGCCCGTGCCGCCGATAATGCCGAGCGTTTTGCCCAGCGGCAGCTCCAGGGTCACGTCATTGACGGCGTTGGCGGCGCCCGTGCCAAACGAAAAACTCGCATGGTCAAAGCTCAGCGCGGAGACCGGAACAGCGTCACCCGCCAGGTCGCTCGGCTCGGGCAGCGCAACCGGCTGGTTGTCCTCGTCGGTGATGCTCGGCTCGCAATTGAGCACCTCGTTGATACGCGACGCACTGGCGCTCGCCTTGGTAAAGACCACGACCAGGTTGGCGACATACACGATGGAGGTCAGGGTCTGCGTCATGTAGTTGACGAACGCCATGACCTGGCCCTGCGTGAGCTCGCCCACGTTGACCTGGATGCCGCCCACCCACAGGATGGCGCACACGCCCAGGTTCATCACCAAAAACGTGACGGGATTAAGGATTGACGAAAGCTTGCCCACCGCGATGGCGGTATGTGCCTGGTCATCGGCCGCTTGGGCAAAGCGCTCGCGCTCATGGTCCTCGCGCACAAAGGCGCGAACCACGCGGGCGCCCGAAAGCCCCTCGCGGCAAATGAGCGCGATGCGGTCAAGCTTTGCCTGCAGCTGCTTGTAGTACGGAATGCAGCGCGCCATGACAAACCAAAACACCAGGCCGATGGCGGGCGTGCAAATCAAAAAGATGATGCCGAGCTTAAGGTCGATGGCAAGGGCCGCGACCATGGAGCCCACCGCCAGGAAGGGCCAGCGGATGAGCATGCGCACGCCCAGCGCCACAGCTAGCTGCACCTGGTTGACATCGTTGGTGATACGCGTGATGAGCGACGGCGTGCCAAAGCGATCGAGCTCAGCATAGCTCAGCTTATTGATGTGCCCGTAGAGCGCGCCGCGGATGTCGGTACCCATGCCCTGCGAGGTGAGCGCCGCCATCTTTTGGCAGACGAGCGTAAACGAGATGCCGATCACGGCCATGGCGGCAAGTACCATACCGTAGTGGACGACGGCGTTCACGTCGTGCGAGCCAATGCCCTTATCGATCATCTGGGCAATCACGAGCGGCGTCAGCAGGTCAAAGATCACTTCGATCAGCTTGCACGCAGGGCCAATCACCATATACCGTCGAAACTTGCCACCAAAACGCCTGAGCAGCTCAATCATAAAAGGGCGCTCCCTATCATCATTCACACTCAATTCGAATCATGATAGTACGGTGAGCCCAAAAGAAGCGTAAACAACTCGTCATTTCTAATGGGATTCGGTTTCCAGAGAAGCGGAGAGGTGCGCACGCCCGGTCAGCGGCGCGCCAATCGATTGGTATACTTACAGTAGTGCTACCAGCTGAGTCGCCGACCCTTGAAATGAGGTGCCGAGATGAACGACATTCTCGCAAGAAGAGCAAGACGAGCAACTGTGGGCATCGCCCTTTCCGCGGCACTTGTCGCGGGAATCGCCCCCCCCC
>CAUCQW010000017.1 GCA_958445065.1 uncultured Collinsella sp. | reverse complement strand
GCGGGGGCTCCTATCTTTTTAGTGCCCTCGGATTGGGTCATAGTGTCTGTCGTTGACAAAGCATCGGCGTTACCTTGGTTGTTGGACGTAGTCGTTGGCGACGTTCTTAAATGACTAGTCGTTTAATGCACCAGTTTCTGTCGAGTCGGTGCTTCTTGCGGGTTGCCCGTATAATGGTTTGCGTATGAACCGCAACCAAGGAGTTCCAGTTTATGGACCAGAGCCTTTTTAAATTCGACCTGATCGCCGAGGACCCGACCACGCACGCGCGTGCCGGCGTACTGCACACCCCGCACGGCGACATCGAGACGCCGATCTTTATGCCCGTGGGCACCAAGGCAAACGTGAAGGGTATTCCTACCGAGACCGTCAAGCAGCTCGGCGCCCAGATCGTGCTTGCCAATACCTATCACCTGTCCATGCGTCCCGGCGAGGACACCATCGCCGAGCTGGGCGGCCTGCACAAGTTTATGAACTGGCACGGCCCTATCCTCACCGATTCGGGCGGCTTCCAGGTGTTCAGCCACAACGACGCCGTCAAGCTCACCGACGAGGGCGTGCGCTTTATCGTCAACGACTACGACGGCCGCCACGTGTTCTGGACGCCCGAGGACAACATGGAAATCGCCATGAAGCTCGGCTCCGATATCTGCATGCAGCTCGACCAGTGCCCGGGCTATCCCGCCACGCGCGCCTACGTTGAGCGCGCCGTTGAGCTGTCGAGTATGTGGGCCGAGCGCTGCTATAAGGCGCATACCCGCGATGACCAGGCGCTCTTTGGCATCGTTCAGGGCGGCATGCACCTGGACCTGCGCTTGCGCTCGCTGCGCCATCTGGAGGAGTGCGGCGACTTCCCCGGTTACGGCATTGGCGGCTACTCGGTGGGCGAGGACCACGAGACCATGTTCGAGACGCTGGCACCGCTTGTGAGCGAGTACATGCCCAAGCACAAGCCGCGCTACCTGATGGGTGTCGGCAACCCGACCACCCTCGTGCGCGGTGTGGGCGTGGGTATCGACATGTTCGACTGCGTGCTGCCGACGCGCACCGGCCGCATGGGCACGGCGTTCTCGAGCGAGGGCCGCCTCAACTTCCGCAACGCGCGTTTTGCGCACGACGACGGCCCCATCGATCCCGCCTGCACCTGTCCGGTGTGCACGGGCGGCTACAGCCGCGCGCTCATTCGCCACATGGTCACGCAGAAGGAGATGCTCGGCGGCATTCTGCTGTCGATGCACAACATCTACTACCTGCTCAACCTTATGCAGCGGGCCCGCCAGGCCATTATCGAGGGCCGTTACGGCGCGTTCGTGAGCGACTGGATGAACAGCCCTGCGGCGGTGGATTACTAAGAGCTGCGGCCGCTGACCGATGCCTTGCAAGCGCATAACGCATCGTGGGTACCATACCGAATAGTTGATGTTCGGGCGGGTGTTTGACGCATGGCGTCGACCTCGCCCGTTTCTATTTTCGATAGGAGTACCCCATGATTAAGAATGAGAACGCCGAGGGCGAGCCGGCTTACGACGAGACGTACCGACGTGGCCCCGTGGTCATGCGTGGCCCCATGATTCCTAAGGACAATACGTACGCCAACTTGCTGGCGCCCGAGGATTCGACCGACTGGCTGCACGCCGATCCCTGGCGCGTGTTGCGCATTCAGGCAGAGTTTGTCGATGGCTTTGGCGCGCTTGCCGAGCTTGGACCTGCGGTGACCATCTTCGGCAGCGCCCGTACGCCCAAGACCGATCCGCTCTACAAGGCGGCGCGCACGGTCGGTCGCAAGATCGCCCAGCGCGGCGTGGCGGTTATCACCGGCGGTGGCCCCGGCGTCATGGAGGCGGCCAACAGGGGAGCGGCGAGCGCTAACGGCAAGTCGGTCGGCTTGGGTATCGAGCTTCCGCACGAGCATGGGCTCAACAAATACGTGAACCTCGGTATGGACTTCCGCTACTTCTTTGTGCGCAAGACCATGTTCGTCAAATACAGCTCGGGCGCCATCGTGTTTCCCGGTGGTTTTGGCACGCTCGACGAGATGTTCGAGGTGCTCACGCTGGTGCAGACGCACAAGGTCAAGCGCATGCCGCTCGTTTTGGTGGGCACCGAGTACTGGCAGGGCCTGTTCGACTGGCTCAACGGCCCGGTGATGGACGCCGGTATGATTAGCCCGCTCGATCCGGAGCTGGTGCACATCACCGATGACCTCAACGAGGCCGTCGACATCGCCCTGAGCGGGCTGATGTAGGGTAGCTAAAATGGGACGGGGTTAAAAGACCGGTGCGTAACGTTGCGTACCACTCTTTTTTAGCCCCGTCCCAAATGAACTGCTTCTAAGTTGCGGTGGAATAGGGATTGATTTGCGGCTGATAAGCCAAAAACAGTCCCTATTCCACCGCAAGTGGTAAAGGTACCCCTAGTGGATGGGCTGGTAGCGGGGGCAGTAGCTGATGGCGATAGCATCCACGCCTACATGGGTGGCGATGGTGCAGCCGATGGGGCCGGTGCCGGCGTCTACGTAGTCTTGGCCCGCGAGCGCTTGGTTGACGAGCTCGTGCTCCTCGGCGGCGCCAGTCGTGAGCACGCGCACGCTGGAGCCCGGATGCTCGGCCAAAAATGCGAGGCAATCGGCCATGGTGTTGGCAACGATGCGCCTGGCGCCGCGGCCCCTTTTGACGGCCTTGATCTCGCCCGATTTCCACTCCGGCGAAACGGCCAGGCGAATGTTGAGCATCTGCGTGAGCTGGCCGGCGAGTTTGGGCGCACGGCCGTTCTTAACGAGGTTCTCGAGCGTGCGGGGAATCAGCAGCAGGTGGGCGTCGGGTAGCGTCGCGCGGATCTGCGCCTCGGTCTCGTCCAGGCTGCGGCCGTCCTCGCGCATGGCCAGCGCGTACTCCACCAGCAGGCCCTCGGCGCCCGAGCCGGTGCGCGAGTCGATACAGCGCACGTCGAGCTCGTGCGTTTCGGCCGTCAGGCTGGCATTGGCATAGCAGGCGGACCACTCGCTGCACAGCGAGATAAAGATGGCGCTGTCGTGGCCGTCGGCGAGCACGCGGTCAAAGAGTGCCTTGAACTCGCCGGCGCTCGGCTGCGAGGTGTGCGGCAGCTGCTCGGAGCCGGCCATGCGTGCGACGTATTCCTCGGCGGTAATCTGCACCTGGTCGAGCAGGTCCTCGCCCTCGATAATCACATGCAGCGGAATCACGTAAATGCCGAGCTCTTGGGCGCGGGCGGGGGAGATGTCCGACGTGGAGTCGGTTATGATGGCAAAAGACATAATTGCACCTTTCGCTGGGGCGCTTGTGCGCCGCCTTCTGAGAGCAAAGTGCGACAAGTATAGTAGAGTCGTTCCACATTACTAGGTTCAATTGTTGAATAGTCAACAGTTTGAAGTGTCGGTGTGGAAATCGTCAACTGGGGAAGAGGAATGCCGATGGAGGCGTTGGAGATAGGCAAACGGCCGGTCGTGCTGTTCGATTTTGACGGCACGGTGGCGGATACGGGCCGGGCGGTGATGACCTCGACGCGCAAGACGCTGACTGCGCGCGGGTTTTCGGAGGCGCAGATGGGTGACCTGCGTCGCATGATCGGGCCGCCCCTGTGGAAGAGCTTTCACGACTTTTACGGCTTTTCCCGCGAGGAGTCGCTTGTGGTGGCCGACGAGTACCGTGCCTTTTTTGATGAGCTGGGGCCGGAGGAGTATCCCGTGTTCGATGGGATTCCCGGGTTACTCGACGGCCTTGCCGCCCAGGGCAAGCGTATGGCCGTCGCGACGTCGCGCATGGAAACGAAGTGCATCGATATGGTGCATGAGCTGGGTCTTTCTCAGTTCGAAGCCGTGGCTGGCATGAATCCGCCGCAGGGACGCGAGACCAAGGCCGATTCGGTCCGCGATGCCCTGGCGGCGCTCGGCGCGACGGCCGACGATGCCGTGATGATCGGCGATCGCTTCAACGATGTGGAGGGCGCGCATGCGATGGGCGTGCCGTGCATTGGCATCTATTCGGGCGCGGCGGCGCCGGGGGAGCACGAGGCCGCGGGTGCCGATGCGGTGGTGCACTCGGTGGCCGAGCTTGCTAAACTTTTCGCTATCTAATGACGTAATGTGAGGGGCGGGCGTGCCCGCTGCTCATTGGTAAGGAGGTCGTCCATGAATCAGGTGGAGCAGAGCGTTGCCGAGTATGTCGACGAGGTTTGGGAAGATGTCGTCGCCGATATCGAGCAGCTGGTGAGCTATCCGTCTGTGGCTATTGCTGCCGATGCAGAGCCCGGTGCGCCGTTTGGCCGTCCGGTCCGTGATGCGCTCGATTGCGCGCTCGGCATTGCGCAAAAGCTCGGCTACCAGACGAGCGATGACGAGGGCTTTGTGGGCATCGCCGATATCCCGGGCCGCGGTGATAAGCAGCTTGCGACCATTTGCCATGTGGACGTGGTGCCCGCCGGTCCCGGCTGGAACACCGACCCGTTTGCGATGGAGCGTCGCGAGGGCTGGCTGCTCGGCCGTGGCGTGATCGACGACAAGGGCCCGGCGGTGTTGTCGCTCTACGCTGGCGCTTATCTGCTCAAACACGGCATTGTGCCACGCTATACCTTCCGCGCGCTGCTGGGCTGCGATGAGGAAGTTGGCATGTCCGACGTTCACCATTATCTGGAGAACCACACAGACCCCGACTTTCTGTTTACGCCCGATGCCGAGTTCCCGGTCTGCAATGCCGAGAAGGGCCAGTTTGGGGCGACGTTTGTGAGCTCCAAGATCGACGGCGGGCGCATTGTGTCCTGGAGCGGTGCCGAGGCGAGCAACGCCATTCCGTCGCAGTCTATCTGCGAGCTTGCGATTGCCGCCGATGAGCTGCCGGCACCCGCTGAGAATGCCGACCGCCTGGAGATCACCGCACTCGATAACGGGCATGCGCAGATTTTCGCCCACGGCATTGGCGGTCATGCCTCGATGCCCGAGGGAACGATCAATGCCGTCGGCCTCATCGTGGCGTATCTGCGTGAGGCCGAGGACGCGTTTGGTGCGCGCGATGAGCGCCTGCTGACGCCTGCCGAGCATGAGTTTGTCAAGTTTCTGGCCTTTGTGCATGCGGACGCCTATGGTCGCGGCCTGGGTATCGATGCGACGAGCGCGGCGTTTGGCCCGCTCACGTGCAACCCCGGCGTCATCCGTGTGGCGGATGGCCATATCGAGCAGGTCATCGACGTGCGCTTCCCCGATAGCACCAGCGCCGATACCATCTGCGAGCAGCTTGAGCCGCTCGTGGGCCGCTTTGGTGTGACGTATCGCGTGGGTCGTGCCAAGGTGCCGTTCTCGGTCTCTGCCGACGATCCGGCCGTGAAGGCGCTTATCGATACCTATAACGAGTTTACGGGCAAGCATGCCGAGCCCTTTGCCATGGGCGGCGGCACGTACGCGCGCAACTTTGCCCGCGCCGTATCGTTTGGCCCCGAGGAGACCGGCCTGGAGCTGCCCGCATGGGGCGGCCAGATGCACGGCCCCAACGAGTGCGCCAACGAGGAACAGCTCAAGCAAGCGCTCAAGATTTATATCGTGGCCATCCTGCGCCTCAACGAACTTGAGCTGTAGGGCTTCCCCAGGCACCCGACCTTGCCCCTCAAACCGTCGCTTGTGTACCAAAGTACGCGGCGCTCCTCTTTCGGGGCAATCTCGGGCACCTGGGAAACCCCTATATCCTGCTTGGATACAAACTTGCATTACGAGCCCGGTGCTTCGGCCCGGGCTTTTTCTGTTGCGGTGGGGTAGTCATTGGGGACGTTCCTTTGGTGTAAAAGGTGCGCCATGTTCGGCGCTGGATTGTTATCCGTTTGTAAAGGCTGGGCAGAGCTTGCGGTAAGGGTCTATCAAATGACCGTAAGAAACCGCAGATAAGGCGGTCGTCGCCCGATCGAGGCCGTATCTTTCCAAACAGCAAAGCGGGCAGGGTGCCCGCGATTCGCATGTATGAAAGGAAGATCATGCTCGATCAGGCTTATTCTCGTCGTCAGTTCCTCGGCCTCGCTGGTGGTCTTGCCAGCATCGTCGGTCTCGGTCTCGTTGGTTGCGGCGGCTCCGGCGCATCCGACGCCGCCGACAAGGGCAGCGCCGCTGCTGCCGAGTCCGTCTCCGGCGAGGTGACCTACGACGGTGCCTCCTCGTTCCAGGCTCTCGTCGAGGCCGCTGCCGAGAAGTTCATGGATGCCAACCCGGACGTCTCCGTCTCCGGCTCGGGCAACGGTTCGGGCAAGGGCCTGACCGCTGTCGCCGCCGGCACCGTCACCATCGGCAACTCCGACGTCTTCGCCGAAACCAAGCTCGAGGCCGATCAGGTCAAGAACCTCGTCGACCACGAGGTCGCCGTCGTGGGCATGGGTCCCGTCGTCTCCAAGAACGTGACGGTCGACGACCTGTCCCTCGAGCAGCTCAAGGGCATCTTCTCCGGCCAGATTTCCAACTGGAAGGAGGTCGGCGGCGACGACGCTACTATCGTCGTTCTCAACCGCAAGGCCGGCTCCGGTACCCGCGCCACCTTCGAGGCTGCCGTCTTTGGCGACGAGGCTGTCGACTTTAAGGGCGATGCCGAGCTCGACAAGTCCGGCGACGTTCAGACTCAGATGGGCAGCACCGACAACGCCATCTCCTACCTCGATTTCTCGCACTTCGATGACTCCAAGTTCAACGCCATCAAGGTCGAGGGCGTGGAGCCCAAGAGCGCAAACGTCACCGACGACTCCTTCAAGATCTGGGCTACCGAGCACATGTACTGCGCTAAGGATGCCGACGAGGCCACCAAGGCCTTCCTGGAGTTCATGCTTTCCGATGACGTCCAGGGCAAGCTCGTCGAGGAGCAGGGCTTTATCCCCGTCTCTGCCATGAAGGTCGTCAAGGACGCCAGCGGCAAGGTCTCCGCTAAATAAGTAATCGCCCCGGAAAGGTTTGCAATGGCAAAACAGCTGCCAAAGCGCGACCTTGAGAACGTGGGCCTGGGCGTCACGGGCGCGTGCGTTGCGCTCGTGACGCTTGTCGTTGCCGCGCTCATCTTTATGGTCGCCCAAAAGGGCCTCTCGGCTTTTCTCAAGGACGGCGTTTCGGTCGTCGAGTTCTTCACCGGCGCCAAGTGGGACCTGGCCAACACAGCCGAAAGCGGCCTGCCCTACACCGGCGCTCTGCCCCTGATTGTCACCTCGTTTGCGGTCATGGTGCTCTCCACGCTCATCGCGCTGCCCATCGCCATCGGCTCTGCCATCTTTGCGGTCGAGATTCGGCCTAAGTTTGGCTCCAAGGTCTTTCAGCCGCTTATTGAGCTTTTGACCGGCATTCCCTCGGTCGTCTTTGGCCTGATCGGTTTTCACGTGGTTGTCGGCCTTATGAAGAGCGTTTTCCACGTGAGCACGGGCCTGGGCATCTTGCCCGGCGCCATCGTGCTGGCCGTCATGATTCTGCCGACGATGACCACCCTTTCGGTCGATGGCCTGCGCGCCGTGCCCGACAGCTACCGTCAGGGCTCGCTCGCGCTGGGCTACACCCGTTGGCAGACCATCTGGCACGTGGTGCTCAAGTCCGCCATGCCGTCGCTCATGACCGCGGTCATCCTCGGTATGACCCGCGCCTTTGGCGAGACGCTCGCTGTGCGCATGGTTATCGGCGGCATCGAGGCCATGCCGACGTCGCTGCTGTCGCCGGCCTCGACCATTACCACCACGCTCACCACGTCTATGGCGGTCTATGCCGAGGGTTCGGCCCAGGACGACGTTCTGTGGGCGCTCGGCCTGCTGCTGATGGGCATGAGCCTCATCTTCATCCTGATTATCCATCTCATTGGCCGCAAGGGGGCGAAGGCTCGTGGCTAGCACGCGCATCCATATCGACGAGGCGAGACTCGGGCGTGTCCAAAAACAGGACCGCATCGCCACGGGCGTGTTGACGGCGATCGTCGCCATCGTCATGCTCATCGTCATCTCCATGGTGGCCTATATCCTGTTCGAGGGCGTCTCGACGCTGCTTAAGCCGGGCTTTCTCACGGAGCCCGCGCGCGCCAACGGAACTCAGGGCGGCGTGCTCTATCAGCTGTTCGACTCGTTCTATCTGCTGCTGATCACCCTAGTCATCTCGGTACCCATCAGCTTGGGCGGCGCGGTCTTCCTGGTCGAGTACGCGTCGGACGGACCCATTCGCGACATCGCCTCCACCGCCATCGAGACGCTGTCTTCGCTGCCTTCCATCGTCGTCGGCATGTTCGGCTTTCTGGTGTTCTCGGTGCAGCTGGGCTGGAAGTACTCCATCATCTCCGGCGCCGTCGCGCTCACCATGTTCAACATCCCCATCCTGGTGCGCGTGATTCAGCAGGCGCTCGAGGACGTGCCACAGGCCCAGCGCGATGCGTGCCTGGCCATGGGCCTTACCCGCTGGGAGGCCACGCTGCATATCTTGATTCCCGAGGCCATGCCCGCCATCGTGACCGGCATCGTGCTTTCGGCCGGCCGCGTGTTTGGCGAGGCCGCGGCGCTGCTCTTTACCTCGGGCATGAGTTCGCCGGTTCGCCTGAATTTCTTGAGCTTTAACCTGTCGAGCCCCACCTGCGCCTGGAACGTGTTCCGCCCCGGTGAGTCGCTTGCCGTGCACATCTACAAGATCTATGGCGAGGGCAGCCCCGAGGCCCAGCAGATCGTCTGGGGCACCGCTGCACTGCTGATGATCTGCGTGCTGCTGTTTAACGTAGTCGCCCGCATCGTGGGCAAGCAACTGGCAAGGAAGATGACGGCCGAATGAGCGAGATGAATGCAACGCCCGCAACCGAAGCGGCATCGTCCGACACCCGGGACTTCCTGTCGAGCGTGGGGGAGAGCGAGAAGCGCGTGCGCGTGAGCGGCAAGGCCGTGAGCGACGAGGTCATGCTCTCCACCAAGGACGTCAACGTGTACTATGGCGACCACCATGCGCTGCACGACACGTCGCTCGACTTTCACAAGGGCGAGATCACGGCGCTCATCGGGCCTTCGGGCTGCGGTAAGTCGACCTTTCTGCGCAGCCTCAACCTGATGAATCGCGAGATTCGCGGCTGCCGCGTGGAGGGCGATATCAACTACCGCGGGCGCAACGTGAACACCAAGACCGAGAACACCTATGAGCTGCGCCGCTCCATTGGCATGGTGTTTCAGCAGCCCAACCCGTTCCGCAAGTCCATTCGCGACAACATCACGTTTGCGCCCAAGCGCCACGGCATTACCGACCGCGACGAGCTCGACCGCATGGTCGAGGAGAGCCTGCGCGGCGCGGCACTGTGGGACGAGGTCAAGGACAAGCTCGATAAGAGCGCCTATGCGCTCTCGGGCGGACAGCAACAGCGCCTGTGCATCGCACGCACGCTGGCGCTCAACCCCGACGTGATTCTGTTCGACGAGCCCTGCTCGGCACTCGACCCCATCTCGACGCTGGCGATCGAGGACCTCATGTCTTCGATTGTGGCCGACCGCGCTATCGTCATCGTGACGCACAACATGGAGCAAGCTTCGCGTGTGTCCAACCGCACGGCGTTCTTCTACATGGGCGATATGGTCGAGTACGACGAGACTGACGAGATTTTCCAACGGCCCAAGGATCAGCGGCTGAATGATTACCTCACCGGCATGTTCTCCTAGTCCGGGACATGCTTGAGGCCCGCGGCGGCCACGGTCGCCACGGGACTGATTGGAGGGGCGGGTTATCTCTTTTGTGAGATGGCCCGCCTTTTTGTGTCGCTGCCAGACCGACCACCACAAAGGGGACAGGCACCTTCGTGGTGGTTTGGGGTGGGGCTCGCTGCTATCATGGACAACGTTGAATTTCTACGAAGGAGCAGGGCATATGGCGATTCTTTTGGGATGCGATTCCATCAGCCTAGAGTTTCCCACCAAGCATATTTTCGATAGCGTAACGCTCGGCGTGGGCGAGGGCGACCGTATTGGCATCGTCGGCAAAAACGGCGACGGCAAGTCGACGCTGCTGAGCGTGCTCGCCGGCACGCTGGATCCCGACGACGGCCGCGTGACGCACCGCCGAGGCACCACGATCGGTCTGCTCGGCCAAAAGGACCAGCTTGTCGACACCGACACCGTGCACCATGCCGTCGTGGGCGACACGCCCGAGTATGAGTGGGCGTCGAGTCCGCGTACGCGCCAGATCCTCGCCGGTCTCATTAGCGATGTGCCCTGGGAGGGCACGGTGGGCGAGCTTTCGGGCGGTCAGCGCCGTCGCGTGGACCTTGCGCGCCTGCTGATCGGCGACTACGACGTGCTCATGCTCGACGAGCCCACCAACCACCTGGACATGCGCACCATCAACTGGCTCGCGCGTCACTTAAAGGCCCGCTGGCAGCGCGGCCAGGGCGCCATGCTCGTGGTCACGCACGACCGCTGGTTCTTGGACGAGGTCTGCACCAGCATGTGGGAGGTCCACGACGGCCAGGTCGATCCCTTCGAGGGCGGCTACTCGGCATACATCCTGCAGCGCGTGGAGCGCGACCGCATGGCCGCAGTTACCGAGGAGCGTCGTCGCAACATGGCGCGCAAGGAGCTCGCGTGGCTGAGCCGCGGCGCCCAGGCGCGCTCCACCAAGCCCAAGTTTCGCGTGGATGCCGCTCGCGAACTCATCGCCGACGTGCCGCCCGTGCGCGACGAGCTGGAGCTCAAGCGCCTGGCGGTGAGCCGCCTGGGCAAGCAGGTCATCGACGTGATCGACGTGGACGCCGGCTATGCGGATACCGACGGCGCGCCCAAGCAGGTGCTCTCCGACGTGACCTGGCTTATCGGCGCGGGCGACCGCTATGGTCTTTTGGGTGAGAACGGCGCCGGCAAGTCGACGCTACTTGACGTAATCCAGGGCAAGATTGCGCCCCTGCGCGGCCGTGTAAAGATCGGCCAGACGGTACGCTTTGGCGTGCTGTCGCAGCAGCTCGAGGAGCTCGAGCCCTACATGGGCGACACGATCCGCGAGGTGCTTAGCAACTATAAGAAGTACTACGTCATCGACGGCAAGGAGACTTCGCCCGAGAAGCTTTGCGAGCGCCTGGGCTTTACGACGCAGCAGCTCTGGAGCCGCATCGGCGACCTTTCGGGCGGCCAGCGCCGTCGCCTGTCGCTGCTGCTGACAATTCTGGACGAGCCCAACGTGCTTATCCTGGACGAGCCGGGCAACGACCTGGATACCGACATGCTCGCGATTGTCGAGGACCTGCTCGACGGCTGGCCGGGCACGCTGATCCTGGTGACGCACGACCGATTCCTCATGGAGCGCGTGACCGACCAGCAGTGGGCGTTGCTCGACGGCCACCTGACGCATATGCCCGGCGGCGTCGACCAGTACCTGCGCCTGTGCAACGCCACCGCCGAGGGCGAGCCCGTGGGCGCGCCGAGCGCCAAGACCGGCACGTTCGACACCGGCGCCGCAGCGGTTGTGGCCGATAAGCCCAAGGCGAGCGGGCAGCCCAACGGCCTGTCCAACGCCGAGCGCCAGAAGCTCCGCCGCGAGGTGAGCTCGCTCGAGCGCAAGATGGAAACGCAGCGTGCCCGCGTGGAGGAGGCCGAGGCCGCCATGGCCCAGGTCGATCCCACCAACTACACGGCGCTTGGCGAGCAGCAGGCAAAGATCGACGAGGCCCACGCCGCCATGGACGAGCTGGAGATGGCGTGGCTCGAGGCGAGCGAAAAGCTCGAGGGCGAGGAGTAGACGAGGATGATCAAAGCCGCGTTTTTCGATATCGACGGCACGCTGCTGAGCTTTAAGACCCACCGGATTCCGGCGTCGGCGCAGCAGGTGCTCGACAGCTTTCACGAGCAGGGGATTGTGTGCGTGATTGCCACGGGTCGCCCGACCTACCAGATGCCTGATTGGCTGTTCAACTTGGGTTGGGATGCGTACATTACGCTTTCGGGCCAGCACTGCTTTGATGCCGAGGGCGTCTACCGTAGCTGCCCGATTGACCCGGACGACGTTGCGGTGATTGTGGACCAGGTGGCGCAGGGGCGCTATGACTCGCTGTGCATGCAGGGCGAGAACTCGTTTGTGAACCGCCTGTCCGAGCGCGTGGTGACGGCCGGAAGCAACGCGGGGATTGTCTACCACGAGGAGCCGTTTGAGCACGCCTTTGACGCACCGGTCTACCAGTTCTGCGCCTTTGTGGACCCGGCCGACGAGCATATCGTGACCGATGCGGTGGCGCATTCTCTCACTACGCGCTGGTGTGATTTGTTCTGCGACATTATCCCTGCCAACGGCGGTAAGGACCTGGGCGTGGCGGCGACGCTGGAGCGCCTGGGCATCGATGCGAGCGAGGCGATTGCCTTTGGCGATGGCGAGAACGACCTGTCGATGTTTTCCGCCGTGGGCACGAGCGTGGCCATGGGCAACGCGCAGGACACGGTGAAGGCTGCAGCGACCTACGTGACGACCGCCGTGGACGACGACGGCATCTGCAACGCCGCGAAGCACTTTGGATTGATGTAACTGCGGGCCGGCACCTGGCACCTGGGGACACTCCTTGCGGGGCGTCCCCATTTTGTTTTCGTCCCGCACGTTTTGTGAAACACGGCTAACTTTTAGACAAAGTAGTAAGACATGGGCAACTTTTGCGGTAAAGTTAGCCGTGGAAAGTATCCAAAGGCTAACTAGCAATCATCGCGAAAGGCGGCCCATGGCCCTACGTGAATCCGGAGAAGACTATCTCGAATCAATCTACGTTCTGTCGGAACGTCAGGTCATCGTGCGCTCGATCGACGTTGCGGAGTATCTCGGCGTAACCAAGGCGAGCGTTTCCAAGGCCATGGCGACGCTGGAAAGCAACGGCTATGTCGAAATGGGCAAACGAGATGTTCATCTGACAGAGCGAGGGCTGGAGGTCGCTCGCCAAATGTGGGAGCGCCACTGCTTTTTCGTGGGGCTGCTGGAGGATGCGGGTGTTTCGGCTGAGGTCGCGTCGCAAGAGGGCTGCCACATGGAGCACTGCCTGAGCGAGGAAAGCTTCGAGAAACTGAGTGCGATGCTGAACCGGGGCGAGGCGACGGGCCAAGCGGCGGAATCCTAACGAACCCCCAGTAGCGCGGAGTTCGCGCAAAGCGCGAACCAGCGACCGGGACCAGCGGCCCTTTCGGCCAAGTCCATTTCAGCAAAGGAACCCTGCCAGCAAGCGATGCCCAAGAACTGCCAGCTACGTCACCGCAGGCCGGGGCCGGGCTTGGTTTTGAAAACACTCCGCAGCGCGAGGCCCGTCTTTCCGTTGCTCCGCAGGAGCAGGAAAGGCGGGCCTCATGCGCGAGGACGTTTTCAAAACCAAGCCCGGCCCCGGCCGGAGGGACCACGAGTGCTACAGGTTCTTGACACCCATCGCGCGCATGGCGTTCAGGATGGCGATGATCGCCACGCCTACGTCGCCGAACACGGCAAGCCACATGTTGGCGATGCCCAGCGCTGCCAGCACAAGGATCAGCAGCTTAACGCCCAGCGCAAAGATGATGTTCTGCCAGACGATCGTCATGGTCTTGCGTGCCACGCGGATCGCGCGGGAAATGTTGGACGGCTTGTCGTCCATGAGCACGACATCGGCGGCCTCGATCGCAGCGTCAGAACCCATAGCGCCCATGGCAATGCCCACATCGGCGCGCGTAAGCACGGGCGCATCGTTGATGCCGTCGCCCACAAAGGCGAGCTTGCCCTTGCCACTCTCGGTTGCAAGCAGCGCCTCGACGCGCTCGACCTTATCGCCCGGCAGCAGCTGCGCGTGGAACTCGTCGAGACTGAGTTGCTTGGCCACAGACGCCGCAACCTCCTCGCGGTCGCCCGTGAGCATGACGGTGCGCTTGACACCGGCGGCGTGCAGGTCGCGAATCGTTTGCTCAGCATCGGCCTTGACGGTGTCTGCAATCACGATGTGGCCGGCGTACACGCCGTCAACGAGCACATGCAGAATCGTTCCGACGACCTCGCAATCGGGCGCTTCGACTCCGGCCGCGGCGAGCATCTTTGCGTTGCCAACGACGACGTGCTTGCCGTCGATGGTTGCCGTCACGCCATGGCCCGCGTCGTTGGTGGAGTCGCTTACGCGCTTGGGGTCGACCTCGCCCTGGTAGGCGACACGTACGGACTGCGCGATGGGGTGATCGGAGAACGACTCAGCAAGGGCTGCGACTTCGAGCAACGACTGCTCGGTATAGCCGGCCTCGGGGTGTACCGCGACCACCGAGAACGTGCCGTTGGTGAGGGTGCCCGTCTTGTCAAAGACGACGGTGTCCACGTCGGCGAGCGTCTCGAGGTAGTTAGAACCCTTGATGAGAACGCCCAGCTTGGATGCGCCGCCGATGCCGCCAAAGAAACTAAGCGGCACGCTGATCACCAACGCGCACGGGCAGCTGACGACCAAGAAGGTCAGGCCGCGCAGAATCCAGTCGGACCAGGCACCGGTGACCAGGCCACCGCCGAGCGCGAGCACCGCGGCAGCGCCGGTGACGGCGGGCGTGTAGATGCGGGCAAAGCGCGTGATGAAGTTCTCGGTGCGTGCCTTCTTTTCGCTGGCATTCTCCACGAGCTCCAGGACGCGTGCGACGGTGGACTCGCCAAAGGGCTTGGTGGTGCGCACGTGGATGAGCCCCGTCATGTTGATGCAGCCGCTGATGATATCGTCTCCGGTTTTGGCCGGGCGGGGGACCGACTCACCGGTAAGGGCGGCGGTGTCGAGCTGGGTTTCGCCCTCGACGATGACGCCGTCGATAGGCACGCGCTCGCCGGGCTTGACCACGATCACGGTGCCGACCGCGATGTCATCGGGGAAGACCTGTTCGAGTGAGCCGTCGGGTTGCTCGACGTTAGCGTAGTCGGGCGCGATGTCCATCATGGCGCTGATCGACTTGCGGCTCTTGCCCACGGCGTATGCCTGGAACAGCTCGCCGACCTGGTAGAACAGCATGACGGCGGCGCCTTCGGCCATGTGCGGGTCTGTGTCGGGGAAGAGCACCATGGCAAATGCGCCGATGGTTGCGACGGCCATGAGGAAGCTCTCGTCGAAGGCCTTGCCGCGGCGGATGTTATTGAATGCCTTTTGCAGTACGTCGTAGCCGGCAATCAAAAACGGCACGAGGAACAGCACAAAGCTGGCGTAGATGTCGCCCGGGGTGCCGAATGCGGCGGTAAGGGTGCTGAACTCATCGAGGGCGTACACCACGGCAAAAATGCCCAGCGCTACCAGGATGCGGTTGCGCTTATGCTCGAGTGATTCTTTTTTCTTGCGCTTCTTCTTTTTCTTTTTGGGGTCGGCGGTGGCCATGACTCGTATCCTCCCATTTGAATGTATGAACATTCGCTCATATAATTTCGCGAGCAAAGGCCGCAGCAAGCGCGGCCTTGCAGGTTGGCGTAAACCTGGGCTAGAGAATAATCTCGCAGTCCGGCTCGGCGTCGGCCGTAAACTCAACAACGCGGTTGAGCACCTCGTCGAACTCAGCATCATCGGCCTCGAGCGTCAGCTTCTGGGTCATAAAGTTGACGGACACGGATTTGACGCCCTCGAGCTTGGCCAGCTCGTCCTGAAGCTCGCGCGCACAGTTGGCGCAATCGATCTCATCGAGCTTGTACTGCTTTTTCATGGTGGGTTCCTTTCCCGTTTTTGCGGCTTGGGTGCAGGCCGCGCTGGTACCGTGGTTGGCTGCTATTCGCAGATGTGGCTCATGCCCTGGTTGAGCATGGTGTAGACGTGGTCGTCGGCGAGCGAGTATAGGATATTGCGCCCGTCGCGCCGGAATTTAACCAGGTGCGACTGCTTGAGTGTGCGCAGCTGGTGCGACACCGCGGACTGCGAGGTTTCGGTCGCTTCGGCGATGTCTGCCACGCAGAGCTCGCGGCCCATGAGGGCGTAAAGGATCTTGATGCGCGTGGTGTCGCTGAAGACCTTGAACAGGTCGGCGAGGTCGTAGAGAAGCTCCTCGTCGGGAAGGTCCTCGGGCGAGCAGGTGGTGGGGATCGCGGGTTCGGTGGCCTCGATGTCGGGTTTCGTTTCATCAACGCGGATGCTCATTGCAATATCCTTTCATATGAACATGCGATCATATAACTTGCTTTCGATTATATGAGTGTATGTTCATATGTCAATACAATTTGCGTTAATTTCGATGACTGCTTGCCGCCTCTGCGATTTTCTGTGGGTTGGGAGACATCGACGCAATGCTCGCCAACATATTTCGAGATGTTCGGCTAGCATGCTAAGAAAGCCACCTTGAGAAGCATTAGAACTGTTCATATTTGTACTTTATCGTGTCAAATACCGCGAGAATCAGTTCTTCCTCTACGGGAGTTCCTGCAGAATCAGTTTTATCTAAAGTTATATTGAGCATTGCTGCAGCCAATCTGGCACATCGGTGGCCGAATAAGTCGAAAAATGTAGGTGGACATCCGCAGAGATCGCCTTTAGAAGAGCGAATTCTCAATTAGATCAATAATCGTGTCGTCTTCCGTGCGGTTTTCATCGATTTTTGCGAACATGTCGCATTCCCAAGCCCCATTGATTTCCTCAGCAAGGGCCCCGACGTGTTGCATGTCGTCGGGTTCGGGCACATCGTTGATGCTCGGGTCATCAGCTTGCGGATATTGGCTTGCAATTTCGCGCTTGGCGGCCTCTTCTTCTTTGAGTGTCTCCAGGACGCGGCGACCGTATTCGAAGTAGCGCCGCAAGACAAATTGACGAAGAGTTTCTTGCAGGATGGCGAAGTTATCCGGGAGTCGACCGGGCCATATCTTCTCGCGAATGCGAATCGCTTCCATGACCCGTTTAAAAGCGGACTGTTTGAAAAACGAATGACGATTAACTGTGATAACGGCATATCCCATGTTTCGCAGCGTGTTTCGGCGCTCCTCGTCAATTGATTGCTGCTCGGGTTCGTCGTGGTAAAAGCCGTTGTATTCGATATCGGTCATCGAATTTTCGAGCAGCGCGTCGAGGTAGAAAACCGTCCGTCGCGTTAGGGCGGCGTATCTTTTGGGGACTGGGATTGGATAATCCGTTTTGATAGCGCGTATGGCTAAGCCACCCATTGACTTGGGCATTGTCAGCATCATGACAAACGCCGTTTCGAGTGGGGAGCGACAGCCTTCGTGTACATAAGAAAGTGCCTTAAGTGCTTTATTAGATCCACGATACCCCGGTGCCTCTGAAAAGAAGGCTCTGAGCTCTTCAACGCTGGTTAGGGCTGGGCGCTCGCGATATTGAGTTTCGTCGGACGTTCCAAGCGCGTAGGAGCCGCAGATTTCAAAGTAATACTCAACGAGCTCCGAAAGGTTGAGGTCGGCTGTTGCTTCTAACGCGCACAGCTTGATATCGACGATGTAGACGTTCGGCTCGAGTTCTAGGTAGCTTTCTGCATCAAACGTATAGTGCGTGCAGTGGCAGATGCAGCCCTTGCGGTGCCTTTTGGCATTATTGGAAAACGTCAGCACATGGATACGTTCAGAATCGACATTCTTTCTGTTGAGCCATGCTCGTGCCGCTTCCAGGTCGGACGTGGTCGGCGCAGACACCCTGATCTTTTCCATAGGTATGGGACCGGTCGCGTAGCTTGCGAGCGAGTTGGCTGTTTGGTATACAGCGCGTGCCGTGGTATGTGACAGAATGATTCCCATACGCGCATGATGGCATAGCGGACGCCGCATACGCCCGAAACTTCGGGCAACGGTATTGGGGCGCGGCTTATCTTCTGCGAACGGTGGGTTTTTGAGCTGTCGTATTGAGGGAGCAGCTTTGGCTGGGGAGGTTTCTGCCGGCTGCCCCTTTTTGATGAACTTTAGTTGCGGATTCGTAGCTTCTAAGCGTTTTTGCCGACCGCTCAGATGCCTCACCAACATAATTTGAGTTATTCGGCCTTATCCTATACAAATAGGTGCGATCGCAACGTCCTATTCGAATTGATTCAGGTAGATTTATGGGGCTTGGTTGCGAAATTAAGGCGATTTTAGCTTCGATTGCGGTTCAAGGGGCCTTGACTAGTGGTTCAGCTGGCCGAACAACTCGAAAAATGTAGGTGGGCCAACCTGCCGACTATGTGAAGCACGCGTATTTGCTCGTTTTGATGAAAACTAGGGTGCAGCATAAGGCTGCGCCCTAGTTTACTGCGTGTCGGTGTGCCCAGACGGATTGCGCTGTGCCTGGCAGGCGCTCCCGCAGATGGATCGGTTATTTCGCGAATAGGTTCTTGAGGTTGAACTCGGCCTGAACCGTGCGGAGCATGAGGTCGGTGTCGTCGAGGCCCAGGTGCTGCTCGTTGGCGTCGGCGGCGAGGGTGCCACGGCGGCGCGCCCAGTTCTCGAGCGCGGCGGGCGCGGACTCGCGGGGGAGCGAGCGGACGTCGGCATCCAGGCTGCGGCAGATCTGGCGCGAGTCGATGACGATGATCTTGCCGGCGCGGCGTGCCTCGGCGTAACCGTCCAGGTGGATCTTGAACCAACTGTCTTCGAACGCGGCGTTATGCGCCATGTACGGGTACTTCTTCATAAGTTTGAGCAGCTGCTTCTGCAGTTCCTTGTTCTCGCGGAATGGTTTTTTGCCGTCGATGTCGTCCCAGGTAATGTGATGGATGTTCGATAGCGGCACATCCTCGCCGCGGTAGATGTCGGGCAGGCCGCAGTAGTGTGCCTCGGCGTCATGCGGGACGGCGTCGCTGGTGAGCTCCATGATCTCCCAGCCCACGTTGATGATATAGCCGCGCTCGGGTGCACGGCCGGTGGTCTCGATGTCGATACCGAGCACGGTGCCCTGGATGGGCTTGCGGGCGTAGGCCACGCCGAGCGCGTCGCGGTCGCCGCGGATTTCGCGCATAACGGACGCGGCGGTGCGCTTTTGCATCTTGCCGATGGCGGCGCAGGTGTCGGCATCGGACAGGCCGCGCGAAAGCGTCGCGGGCGTCACGTTGCGCAGGCGTGCCTCGCCAATCTGGTCGCACAGGTCGCGGTTGCGGTCAGCCAGGTCGCGCACGGTGGCAAAGTCGAAGCTGGGGTCGCCCTCGGCGGTAAAGTACTCGGTTTCGAGCACCTTAAGGGCCTCTTCGCCCTTCTGGCGCTCGGACTCCATGGCGCCGTGATCGCCATAGATAAACATGGGAATAAACGGCTGGCGCTCGTATTCGAGTGCTTGTGAAACGTTCATATAACTGCTCCTTGGACGGGCCGCACCGCGCGGCTCGGGTTCATTGAGATGTGGCGAGATGATAGTTTACCATGGGCAACTATTGGCATCGCGCCTAGGACAACTACAATACCCTAGTTGACCGCTAGGACTTTTACAATGCTGCCGAAAGACATGAAAGGTTCCATCCGTCATGGATTTGCTGATTGATATTCTGCTCGACGCCGGCAAGGACACGCTCTCGCTGGCGCCGTTTTTGTTGGTGACGTATCTTGCTCTCGAGACACTTGAGCACGTTGCGGGCGACCGCGTCAACGGCGCTATCAAGCGCGCCGGCGCTGCGGGTCCCGTGGCTGGCTCGCTGCTGGGCATTGTGCCGCAGTGCGGATTTTCGGCCATGGCAGCAACGCTGTACGCCGGCCGTGTCGTGACGCTGGGCACGCTGGTCGCCGTGTTCCTCTCGACCTCCGATGAGATGCTGCCGCTGTTGCTCGCCGAGCAGGTGCCCGTGCAGACCATGGCGATGCTTTTGGCTTCGAAGGCACTGATCGCGCTGGTCACGGGCTTTATCGTGGACGCGGCTATCCGCGGCCTTCGTCGTAATGCCCGCGCGCATGCGGCGATTCGCCGTACCGTGCTGGGGACCGCTGCCAATCCGGCTCATGTGAACTGCGCGCATGACGACCATACCGGGGGCGACATCATTGATGAAGTGGCCGAGGCGGGCGTGAGCGCCGACCACATCCACGAGTTGTGCGAGCGCGACCATTGCGGTTGCGATGATGATGAAGATGAACACGAGCGCGACCACGGACACAGCCATGACCACGGTCACGCAGGCGAGCATGAGCACCACCACGGCCATGGGCACGACCACGGTCACTCCCACGAAGGTGCGCCCGTCCTGTCGATTATCCGCAGCGCGATCTCGCACACCGTGCAGGTTTCGGTTTTTATTTTCCTGGTGACGCTGATTCTAGTTGCCGTGCTCGAGACCTTCGGAGAGTCCGCGATCGAGCAGTTCCTGCGTGGCAACGAGACGCTCGCCGTCTTGGGCTCGGCACTCGTCGGCCTGATCCCCAACTGCTCGGCCAGCGTGGTCATTACGCAGCTGTACCTGGAGGGCGCGCTACAGCTGGCGCCGATGCTCGCCGGCACGCTCATTTCCGCCGGCGTGGGCTATCTTGTCCTGTTCCGCACCAACCGCAGCGCTCGTGAAAACGCCGTGTTCCTGGTCATGATGTACATCATCGGCGCCGGCTGGGGCCTTATCCTATCCGCCTTCGGCCTCTAAGTAGGCCTAAAAAATGGGCTTCAAATAGCCATGCTCGGCGCCTGCGCAATGCGGCGACGCATGGCATTTTGAAGCCCGTTTTTTTGTTGAGCCATGGATTCCGAGCGCTCACACCGCTCAAAACAAAAAGGTAGATTTCCGGGCATGTCCCGAAAATCTACCTTGGTTAGCGCAGCAGCTCGGTGAGGTTGCGTTTAAAGCGGGCCCGGTCTTCGCTGGTAAATGCCGCCGGTCCGCGAGTGCGTCCCCCGGCGCGGCGTACCTTCTTTTCCTCGTGGCGAATAAACAACTGCATGTCGATGGTCGCTTTGTCGTAGACGCGCCCGCGCACGCCGATGGCGGCGGCATCGCGCCCGAGCGCCATGCTCGCCAAGCCAATGTCCTGCGTCACGACTACGTCGCCCGCCTGCAGGCGTTCGACAATGGCAAAGTCGGCGCTGTCGGCGCCCACGCTCACATCGAGCGTCGTGACCCAAAAGCCGCGTCGCGCGTGCTCGGCATCGCGCGGGTCGTCGCGGCGAATGTGCCGTTCCAGGTTTTGCGTGCTGTTGCCGGCGATAACAACGGCGACGCCCGCCCGCCGCGCGCAGTCAATCGACTCGCGCGTGACCGGGCAGGCGTCGGCATCAATAAAGAGCGTCCTTGGCATCTAGTGCACCAGTTTGCCAAACTGAATGGCGCGGACAATCAGCGTTACGCCAAACACCAGCAGTGCGGCGCCGCTAAAGATGACGAGCATCTTGGCCGACCACAGCGGATAGATAAACACGAACATGCCGGCGATGATGGAGAGCGCGCCGCTCAGGATGGCGAGGGCACGGTTGGACGAAAGCTCGGACTCCAGAATGGACATGACACCTTCGACGATCCAGCCAAAGCCGGCCACGATAACCACCATCGTGGTGAGCGTTGCGGTCGAGAAGGCCTGGTTGCGCAGGATTATGACGCCGCCCAAGATAATGAGTAGGTTGGAGATGATGCTCGTCACGCGCCAGCCGGTGGGCAGCAGTGGCTCGAAAACAGCGGTAAACAGCCTGATCGCGGCCGTGATCACAAAGTAGAAGCCCAAGACGGTCGTTAGGAAGACGAGGGACTTGGCGGGCGCAAACAGCAGTGCGATGCCGGCGACGAGCGCCAAGACGCCCGTGATGGCGTAAATCCAGCGCACGGCCTTGACGGCCTTGCCTGCCATGCTTTTCTCGTCAAATCCAAACTGGCTCGATTTTTGGTCATCGTTCTTAAAGATGCCCATAATGTCTCCTTTCCGTGCGGCGTAAGCCTTGATCGTTACAACCAGTATCGCCTAAAGGCGCTGGCGTATGGGTCGGGGAGGGCGAAACGTAACCCAAAGGCCCCGAATTGTTTCCGTTGTTCCCCACGTCGCGATTTTCTATTCAACAGGTGTAGAACATTGCAGCCCTGTTCGTTATTGCCTACGTTTTAGGTTAGATTTTCCTAAGAACAATTGCCCGAAATTGGGGGTCCCTATGAACGAAGCAGTTCCCGCAGCGCCGGTAAGCGCTGAGTCGATGGCAAAGCAGGGTTGCGAAAAGCTCGGCTTGGACGCGTTTGATGCGTTGGTTCGCTGCGCCCGCACGTGCCGTCGCTTTGACGAGTCCATGCGCGTGCCGCGTGAGCTTTTGCTTGAGCTGGCGGAGCTGGCGCACCTGACTCCCTGTGGTGCCAATGCTCAGCGTCTTCGTTTTCATGTGGTGGGCGGTTCCGAGGACTGCGCTCGCGTGTTTGACGAGCTTGCATGGGCCGGTGCGCTCAAGGATTGGTCGGGTCCCGATGAGGGCGAGCGCCCGACCGGCTACATCGCGATTCTTGCCGAGCGCGCCGTTCCGGGCAAGCCCGCCGCTCCCATTACCGAGGTCGACACGGGCATTGCCGCGCAGACGATGATGCTCGCCGCCCGCAGCGCCACGCCCGAGGTGGCTGCCTGCATGTTCAAGGCCTTTACGCCCCACGCGATCGATGCCATGGGGCTCGATAACGACAAGTATGAGCTCAAGCTGATCATGGCGTTTGGCGTTCCGGCCGAAACGCAGGTGATCGATGCGATCGATTCCAACCCCGATGGCTCCATCAATTATTGGCGCGACGAGGCACAGGTGCACCACGTACCCAAGCGTTCGCTCGCCGACGTACTGCTGTAGTTGAGCGTCACCGCGGTGTGATCCGGCGGTAAACCACCACAAAGGTACCTGTCCCCTTTGTGGTGGTACGAGGGGAGGGCGTGTGGCAGATCTGTATTTGGTGCGGCATGGGCAGACTGAGCTCAATGTGCAGAACATTTTGCAGGGTGGGCACGATTCGCCGCTTACGGCGCGCGGGCGCGAGCAG
Organism: uncultured Collinsella sp.; assembly: GCA_958445065.1. Taxonomy (GTDB): domain Bacteria; phylum Actinomycetota; class Coriobacteriia; order Coriobacteriales; family Coriobacteriaceae; genus Collinsella. The sequence goes on along the minus strand of CAUCQW010000017.1, from coordinate 28,877 downwards.
GCGCTGGCGACGCGCGCGGCGTTTGAGGCGCGTGGCGTGACCTTTGACCGTGTGTATTCCTCCCCGTTGGGCCGGGCGCGGCGTACGGCTGAGCTAATTGCTGGTGAGGGCCGCTCGATAGAGCTGGTCGATGACCTACGCGAGTGGCATTTGGGCTCGCTGGAGGGCACATCAAATCGCGATATGCCGCCGCAGCCCTGGGGTGATTATCCGGTGGCCTTTGGTGGCGAGTCTGAAGTGCAGCTCCAGTCGCGTATGGTCGCGGTGCTGTCGCGCATCATGGCCAGGCCGCAGCACGACTGCGTGCTGGCGGTTTCCCACGGCTCAGCCTGCCAGGAGTTTCTTGAGTATGTGACTGGCAGGGGAGAGCTACCCGACAACGGAGCCGTGCTTCATTTTGGCTATTGCGACGGGGCGTTTTCGCTCCTTGATTGGTAACGAACGAAAGGACCCCTATGAATAAAGATCTGTATCTGGTCCGTCATGGACAGACGATATTCAACCTCAAGCGTATCATTCAGGGGTGGAGTGACTCGCCGCTTACGCAGTTGGGTTGCGACCAGGCGGCGCGCGCCGGCATGTTTTTACGTGCGTGCGGCATTGAGCCCGATCATGCCTACACCTCCACGCTTCATCGCACCGAGCAGACTATCGCCAACCTGTGGCCGGGCTTGGCGTACGAGCGCCTGGACGGTCTGCGTGAGTGGTTCTTTGGCGACTTTGAGGCCGAGCGCGTGATGCTTATGCCCGAGCGCCCGTGGCGAGATTTCTATCGTCAGTTTGGCGGCGAGAGCCAGATGCAGGTGCGCGAGCGCATGGCGGCGACGATAACCGATCTTATGCGACGTCCGGACCACGAGTGCGTGCTCGCGGTGAGCCATGGCTCGGCTATCAAGGAGTTTTTGGACCACGTGCGGGGCGCGGCGGCAGACGAGCGCGAACGCGTGCCGGGCAACTGCTCAGTGCTGCATTTTGCGTTTGACGATACGGCCGATACGTTTGAACTTGTCGAAGTCTTTACGCAGGAGGATTACGCGCGCGAGCTGGGGCTTGAACCACTTGTGGCGGCAGCAGGCCCGCAACGGGGATAACGCGAGCGTGGCGGCACGGGTCGCTGGCATAACTTCTCGACGCAAAAGGGGCGGAGATGCATGTACCTGCTGCATCTCCGCCCCCTGTTTGTTGAGCTGCCGATTTTTGTGCTGCGCGGTCTGGTCTTGCTAGAACCGCGCGACTTGGTGCGTGAGCAGACCCGTCGGAACCTGCGGTGCGCCGCCGCTGACCTGCGCAGCGGGGAAGAGCACGGCAACGGTAAAGTTGAACGGCTCCTTGCCGGTGTACGTTCCGGCGGAACGGGCCTCATCGGCCAGGAGCTGTGATGCCTCGACTAGTGCGGCAGCGTAGGCAGGGTCGTCGGCCAGTGCCGGCTCCGGCGCCTGGTCGAGCATGGCACGGATGGCGCCGACGGCGTCCTCGCGCTTGACCTCCCACACGCGGTGCGTAATACCCGCGGGGTCGGTGACGGCGTAGAGCGAGGCGCCCTCTTTGGCAGCGCCCAGGATGATGTCCATGACGGGCGACGCCTCGTAGGCGAGCGACACGGGGCGCGGCTGCACCTTGAGCTCGGCGATCGCGCGCGCGGCGGCGGCCACGTCGGCGCTGGCATCGCCCTTGCCGCCCGCAAGTACACTCGTCGGGCAGATCGCCACGACACCCGTCACACGTCCCGGCTCGCCCGAGCATTCGTACACGTAATACGCCGCACCCGGGTCCTTGAGCATCAGACCATCGGCAATGGCTCCGCGCAGAGCATCGTTGCCGCTCATGATGCTGTCCATTGCAGGCAGCGCCTCGAGCACGCGGTCCTGAGCCGGGCGGATGCAGGGAAACGGAAGTGCTTTCATGGGCGGTCCTAACGCACGAGTCGGTTTGTTCACGGCTTATTATGCCCCAACTTGGCCGCTCGCGTCCCAGAGCACGTTATCGGCGAGCGCGATTAGCACCTGCTGACAACGAACGATATCGGCGTGGGGCACATATTCGTTGGGCTTGTGCGCGAGCGCGAGCGACCCGGGACCGTAGCTCATGCAATTGCGGTTACCTGTCTTGCCGGCAATGACGGCGGTGTCGGTGTAGCCGGTAAAGAAGCCGACGGTCGTGTCCGCGTCCGTCACGTCATCGGCGGCACGCTTGAGCGCTGCTAGAAGGGGAGAGTTCGGGTCGCGCTCGATGGCGGGGCGGTCGCCCGTCACGGTGTAGCTGCCATGGCAACCGGGAACGGCGGCTTCGGCGACGGCGATGGCCTGCTCTACCATGCGCGTCGCGGCGGCCGTATCGGTCGGCGGGGTCAGGCGCATGTCGACCCAGACTTTGGCGCGGTCGGGTACGACGTAGGGGCGATATCCGCCCTCGATTTGGCCAAACGTGATGGTCGAAGGCCCCAGCTCATTATGCACGGGCAGCGCCGCAAATGCGCGGCGAAGCGAGCACACGACCTCGGCCATGGCGGCGACGGCATCCGCGCCCTTCCAGGGCTGGCTCGCATGCGCTGTCACGCCAGCCATTTCAATCTCGAACCACGTACGCCCCTTGTGCGCCACTTGAATCTGTCCGTCGGTGGGCTCGGTATCCAGCACCCATTCGCGCGAACCGACCCAGCCGGCATCGATGGCTGCCTCGGAGCCTCGCATAAAGTCTTCCTCGTCGACCGAGCAGATGAGCGAAAAGCCGCGGCGGGGCAGCGCGCCATCCGTCGCCACGCGCTCGAGCGTATGGACCAGTGCGGCAATGGCGCAGGCCAGGCCACCCTTCATATCGCAGGCACCGCGGCCATAGAGCTTGCCGTCGCGCACAACCGTCCCGAGCGGCGGAATGTCCGCGTCCCAGCCATCGCCCAGCGTAACGGTATCCATATGGCAGATATAGACGAGTCGTGGCTCGTCGCTCAGTCCCGGCACGGTGACCATAAGGTTGCGGCGCCCGGGCAGCACCTCGAGTTCCTCAACCTGCACGGCATGGAGTACCGGATGGCTCAGCTGCGCCAACCGTTCCTCAACCAACGCTTTGATATAGCGCTCAATCTCGTCCTCATACGCACCCGGGTCTGAGCTGTCGATCCGCACGAGTCCTTGCGTAAGCCGCCAAGCAAAATCTGTATCAACCATAGGCACCTCACAGATAGTTAGGTCAACATACAGATTGTATGCCAAGAAGCGGCTCGGTGCATTTAATGGAGCGCTCACAAAAACGGGGCGCCTCTCGTGCGAAAGGCGCCCCGCGGGCATTCAATGTCAGTGACGGGCAGGCCACATGGGGAACTGCCCGTCAGATCAGCCGGCGCTATTTGATCACGCGCACGCGATACATCGACGGAATTTGCTTGAGCGCCTCGATGGTGCTGCTGTCCAGGTGCTCGTCGGTGTCGAACATGGTGTAGGCGTTCTCGCCGGCGGACTCGTTGGTCATACGCTGCACGTTGGCGTTGTCCTTGGCCAGGATTGCGGTGATCTGGCCGATCATGTTGGGCACGTTGGCGTGCAGGCAGGCGATGCGGCTCGCGGCGCGCGCCTTGCCCATGCTGCAGGCGGGGTAGTTGACGCTGTGTGCGATGTTGCCGTTCTCCAGGTAATCCTTGAGCTCGCTGATGGCCATGTCGGCACAGTTGGCCTCGGCCTCGCCAGTGCCGGCGCCCGAGTGAGTGGTGATAAACGTATTGGGCATCTTGACGGTCTTGGGCGTGGCAAAGTCGCAGCTAAACCAGCTGAGCTTGCCCTCACGCAGGGCAGCGTCGACGGCGTCCTCGTCAATGATGGTTTCGCGCGCGTAGTTGATGAGCACGGCGTCGGGCGCCAGCAGGTTAATCTGCTCGGTGCTGATCATGCCGATGGTGTCTGCCTTGCTGGGCACGTGCACGGTGAGGTAGTCGCAGCCGCGGCAGAGGTCCTCGAGCGTGCCCACGCGCTGCACCTCGCGGCTCAGCACCCACGCGTGCTCGACGGAAATGAACGGATCGTAGCCGTAGACATCCATGCCCAGATCGACGCAGGCGTTGGCGACCTTGGAGCCCACGTTGCCCAGACCGATAACGCCGATGCGCTTGCCCTTGAGCTCGCGGCCCACAAAGGCCTTCTTGGCCTTTTCGGCGTCGACCTGAATCTCGGGGTCGTCGGCGTTGTCGCGCACCCAATTCATCGACTGCACCACGCCGCGGCTCGAGAGCACCAGCATGCCCAGGACGAGCTCCTTGACGGCGTTGCTGTTGGCACCGGGGGAGTTAAAGACGACGACGCCCTTTTTGGCGTACTCCTCGACGGGGATGTTATTGACGCCGGCGCCGCAGCGGGCGATGGCGCGGATGCCCTCGGGCAGCTCGTAGCCGTGCAGGTCGGTCGAGCGCATCAGGATGGCGTCGGCCTCCTCGGCGGTGCCCACAAACTCGTAGCCCTCGCCAAACTCGACTTTGCCGTCTTTAGTGATGTCGTCGATGGTCTTAATCTTACGCATGGAAAAACTCCTTAGCAGGTTTGGTTTAAACAGGTGGTTTGAAGTGGCTGGTCGGCCCGCGCGTTGCGGGCTAGTTAGATCGCGGGCTCAAACTATGCTGTGCTTCGAAGTCCTTCATGTACGAGGCCAGGGCCTGCACGTCTTCCATGGTTACGGCGTTGTACACGCTGGCGCGCATGCCGCCGACGAGGCGATGGCCCTTGACGTTTTGGATCTGGTGCTCGGCAGCGCCTACGACAAAGGCCGCGTCGAGTTCGGTGTCGCCGGTGCGGAAGGTAACGTTGGCGATGGAGCGACTGTCGGCCTGCGTGGTGCTATGGAACAGTTCGCTGTGCTCGAGCAGGTCATAGAGCAGGTTGGCCTTGGCCCAGTTGCGCTCGGCCATGGCGGCGAGTCCGCCGGTCTGCTCCACCCAATGGAACACCTTGCCGCACACGTAGATGCCAAAGGTGTTGGGCGTGTTGAGCATGGAGCCCTTGGCGGCCTGGGTCTTGAGGTCCAGGTACTGCGGCGTCTGCGCAAAGGCGGGGCCTTCGGCGATGAGGTCGTCGCGCACGATGACCACGGTCACGCCCGCGGCGCCGGCGTTTTTCTGCGCGCCGGCGTAAATGAGCCCGTATCGCTCGACGTCGAGCGGCTGCGACAGAAAGCAGCTCGAGACATCGGCGACCAGCGGCACATCGCCGCAATCGGGCAGCCCGTGGTACATGGTGCCAAAGATGGTGTTGTTCTGGCAGATGTAGACGTAGTCGAGCCCATCGCCCGCGGCCTCGGCGGCAATGCGCGTGTTGATATCGGTCATGGTGGGAATGCGGTCGAAATTGGTGTCTTCGGAGCTCGCGAGCAGCACGGTCTCGCCGTACTTGGCGGCCTCCTTGTACGCCTTGTTGGCAAAGTTGCCGGTCACGACGTAGCCGGCGCGGCCGCGGCGCATGAGGTTCATGGGGATGCCCGCAAACTGCAGCGTGGCGCCGCCCTGCAAAAACAGGACACGGTAGTTGTCGGGGATGCTCATCAGGCGGCGCAGGGTTGCCTCGGCGTCGTCGATGATCTGCTGGTACATGCTAGATCGATGGCTCATCTCGAGCACGGACATGCCGCAACCGCGGTAGTCCATCATCTCGTCGGCGATCTCGGCGAGCACGCTTGTGGGCAGCGCGGCCGGGCCAGCTGAGAAGTTGTGCACACGTGCCATCTTCTAGTTCCCCTCGTAGTCGTTTGAACGTTCGGGATACTTTAGCACAGTGGAGCGCCAGGCGCGACCGCATCACGGTAAAACTCGAGTGCGCCGCTATGATTTACAGGATGGTTACATGGGGGAGGGGTGCTTTACTCCTCAGGCAAATCCAAATCTGCGAGCGAAGGCATGAGGTTCTCTAGGCGCTTGATCTCTTCGCCGCAAATTAGCTACCTCCTGGTCACTACGACGCCAGCGTGGCGATGACGGCTTCGTCGCCGGCGTATATTAGGGTGTTGCCGTCGGGGATGATCGTCTGGCCGTCGCGTTTGAGCATCACGACGATAAAGGGATGCTTGCCTTGCGGCACATCGCGAAGACGCTGGCCGGCCAGGCGACCGTGGGGCGTCACAGTGACCTCGCGCAGCGTAACTTCGGCACGCTCTTCGAACGTCGGTGCGGCCATCACCAGCAGATCGCCTTCCTCGATGACGGTATCGCCGTTGGGCAGCACCGGGTGCGCGCCGTCGCGCAGCACCAGGACCACGAGCATATCTGTGGCGCTGCCAATGTCCGCGAGCGAGCGTCCGGCAAACGGATGTCCAGCGCCCACCTTGAGCTTTACAAACGACATGCCGTCCTCGTCGCGGTAGTCGTTAAAGGTGCGGCGCACGTCGCCGGTCGCATCGATCATATCGAGCTTCTTCGCCACCGCCGGCAGAAGCGAGCCCTGCACCACAATGCTCGACACGGCAATCACAAACACCAGGTCAAATAGGTCGTGTCCGCCGGGAACGCCGGCCACCACGGCAAAGAGACTAAAGACGACCGAAGCTGCTCCGCGCAGACCCGCCCAGCTTACGAGCGCAACCTGGCGAGGGTTCGTCCTAAACGGCGCCAGCAGCATGCCTACGGCGATGGGGCGGCTCGCAAAGAGCATAAACGCCATGAGTGCCAGGCCCGGTAGCAGCATTTGCGGCAGGCGTGCGGGTGTAACGAGCAGGCCCAGCAAAAAGAAGATGGTCATCTCTGCCATCTCGGTGAGGGTGTCAAAGAAGTGCGCCATCTCGACTTTGCCGGTGATGTCGCTGGCACCCAGCACAATGCCGGCCAGGTATACAGCCAAAAAGCCGTTGCCGCCCAGGTAGCTCGGCAGCGCGTAGGCGACGATGGCCACGGCGAACAAAAAGATGGTCTGCGCGTCCTTGGCCGTTGCGTGCGCGCGTTCAATCAGGCGGCCCGCCGCCCAGCCGATGGCAAGGCCCAGGCCCACGCCCAGGATAATCTGCTTGGCCAGCAGTGCGGGAATGTTGATGTCGCCGCCGGCCGCGAGTGTAGCGAGCACAGCGGTGAGCATGTAGGCGACGGGGTCGTTGGAGCCCGATTCGACCTCGAGCAGCGAGTCGGTGCCGCCCCTCAGCGAAAGGCTGTGCTCGCGCAGAACGCTAAAGACGCTGGCCGCGTCGGTGGACGCCACGACCGATCCCAGCAGCAGGCCGCCGATCCAGTCGAAACCCAGCACAAAGTGGGCGAATACGCCGGTGATGCCGGCAGTGATGACGACGCCGAGCGTGCTCAGCAGCACCGCGGGCACGGCGACGGGCTTGGCGCGGTCGATGTTGGTGTTAAAGCCGCCGTAGAACATGATGAACAGCAGCGCCGTGCTGCAGACGGTTTCGGTGAGCGCGTAGTCGCTAAAGTCGATATGCGCCGGGCCGTTGACGCCCAACAGCATGCCGAGCGCGATAAAGATGAGCAGGGTGGGGAAGGGGAGTTTTTTGCCGACGGGTTTGATGGTCAGGCACAAAATGATGACGAGGCCGATAAAGAGAAGGATCTGGTTCATAGATGGTGTCCGCTCCTGAGTGGTTGGCGTGGCACGGTCAGTTGTCTGCGGTTATTTGTACCCAAAGATGGTGGGTTTATGGGGTTGGATTGCGGGCGTGCGCGATATCGTCATAGACGGCTGCCGTCTTTGCCTCTGCTCGGAAACCCTTTCCAGCTTTATTGCAACGGAGTACAATGGGTAACGTTTAAGTTCAACTTGAAGTTTTAGTTGCGGCACCGGGCTTCGGCCGCAATGCAAGGAGAGGCGTACCATGGCGATCTATGTGACATCTGACGCTCACGGGCACGTGCGTGCGCTTGACGAGGCCCTGTCTAAGATCTCGTTGACGTCCGACGACACACTGTACGTGCTGGGCGACATGATCGATCGCGGGCCCGATCCGGTCGGTGTTATTAAGCTCGTGCGCTCGCTGCCCAACGCCCGCGTGCTCAAGGGCAATCACGAGCAGATCATGCTCGATGCCATCATTGGCCAGGATCCGCTCGATGCCGAGACCTGGGATATCAACGGTGGCTGGACGACGCGCGAGCAGCTCAACGACATGGAATTTGAGGCATACGAGGAGCTCGTGCGATGGATGGCCGCGCTGCCGCTCTACGCGGTGGTCGAGACTGCCGAGCGGCCGTACCTGCTGGTGCACGCCGGCATTCAGACCGAGGCGGCGCGTGCGTTTTTGCTTGAGCATGGTGTCGATTGTGCCGATGGCGTCGGAGCGGTGGGTGCTGATCGCGAGCTGCTGCAGCAGATGCTCGCAGTGCAGTCGTCCGATGACCTGCTGTGGATTCGTCACGGCTATTGGGATGTGCCGACCGGGCTGCTTTCTGCCGAGGGCAAGGGTCCGGTCGTGGTGAGCGGTCACACGCCAACGGTGTCGCTCGGGCGTTATTGCGAGGTCGGTGGTCTTGCGGGGCTCGATGAGGAGTCGGGCCGCGGGCAGATCGTGCGCCTGGGCGGCGAGGATGCCGCCGGTGTGCCCGATCGCATCGACATCGACTGCGCTGCCGCCACCGGCTCCGAGTTCGGTCGCGTGGGCATCCTGCGCCTGGACGACGGGGCGGAGTTCTACGCGAACATCAACCCGGGCGAATAATCGGTGCAAGGGGTAGCTAATTTGGGACGGGGCTTTTTTGACTACTTTTGCCCTTCTGCCCGCTAATTGATTTCTCTGGGACGGGGATTAAATAATCATTTGGCTGCCCGCTGGCTAAGTGAGTAGACTTTTTTGGAAATGCCGAGCACCCAACATATTTGCCTCAATAAAACCGCAGGTCACAGACTTGTGCTCTGTTGGTGTGGTCGGAGATTCGGTAAAAGTCTACTCACTTAGTTTTGCGTGATGAATATTGTTCGCAATGTGACCCCAGCCGGGGTGATTCCACCGCAAATTAGCTGCTCCCATCGCCGCAATTAGGCGCCGTACGGATTCCGGTCCCTCTCTATGCGTTGGCGGATGTGGGCGTACTCGATAACCAACAGTACCAGCAGCAGGGCCATGATGGCTAGGTAGCTTACGACGGCGCCCATCAGGCCGAGCAGATTGATTAGAATCACCGGCAGTACCACGCTCGCGGCAAAACAAATCAGGTAGACCTTGGTGACGTCGCCGGCGTGGCGCAGCACCGTGATGATGGCGTAGATAAAGTCGATGGCCGCGGTGACGCCGCCGGCGACGACCATCAGCAGCGCCAGCGTACGGTAGCGTTCAAAGCTGAGACCGTACATAAAGCTCATGAGGGGAATACCGGGACCTGCCATAAATGCGGCGCACGCGCCGGTGATGACCACGATCAGCGCCATAACGGCAACAATAATCAGGTCAAAGCGACGACGCTTGCGAGGATTAGCCCAAATGCTCGACAAGCGCAGGAGCTGCGGTTTATAGACAAATCCAATGCTCAACAGAATAGCCTGAGCTGGAAAAAAGAGGGCATTAAAGTACAGCTGGTATTTATAGGCCAGTGTGCCTTCCATCACAAACTTGGGCATGCTCTCGATAAGGTTGAACAGGAATAGCGCGCCAAAGAGTGGAGCGCACTGGACAAACAGGTGGCCGACCTCGCGCAGGCTCACGCGGCGCGATTTTTCGGTCTCGAGCAGGGCAAGCGGCGCGGTGACCAGCACGAGCGAGGCGATCGCGGTGACGCCCATGGCCATGGCCGCGATGGGCATGCTGCGCGTGAGGAGCAGCGCCACGCTGAAGACCGCGATGACGCCGACGGAGCGTAGCGTTTGGCTCATGCCAGCCAAGTAGAGCTTGTCGGCCTGCTGCAGGCGGCCTTCGTACACGTCGGCGACGCCGTCTATCACCTTATACAGGTAGACGCCCAGGCCGATCGTCGCCATCTGCGCGTCATAGCCGCGGGCGCTGCTGTACATGAGGCCGCAGCCTAGGGCGAGCGCTCCGCAAAGCCAGCGGTTGAGCTGGTAGGAGGCAAAGGACGTCGTTTCGTCGATGTCCGAGACCTGAAAATTGCGCACGCCATAGTTGCACGCGATCATGATGAGCGTGCCGGTGACAAAGGCGATGGAGAATTTGCCTGCTTCTTCTGCTCCCACGAGCTGCGTAGACACGATGGTGAGCAGTGGAAACGCCAAGCCCCACACGGCGGTGCCGAGGGTGTTCCAAAGATAGTCGCGACTGGTGGCGTGCTCCTCGTATTCCGCTTCCTGCATGGAGAAGCCGCCGCCGTAGACGGCGCCGAGCAGACGGTTCCACCAAGCGTTGACCATGCGGCGAACGGGGCCGGGCTCCCGATCGCGTTCGCGCCGACGACGTGTGGCTTGGCTGCTATCGGGCCCGCCGGCGTTGCGCTGGCTCAGCTCCTGGATGCGAGCGAGCTCCTCGGCGGTGTGCGAGGCCGGGAACAGGCCGTTCTCGATGCGACCGCCCTGGCTGGGTGCCCCGCCCGATACGGTGGGGTCGGAGACGCCGTTGTGACGGGCGATGGCGCGGCGGATGCTATCGAGGGGCGTGATACTCAAAGCGGAGTCCTTTCTATTGCTGCGCTTTAGTATAGACGCGACGGTGTTCGCTCGTGTTTTTGAACGGATTGTTCAATAATTTCGGCGGGCGGCTGTAATTTGTCGGTAAACGTGCGGTATCCTGTTGAAGTTTTGTGACACCCCCGATGCCGCCCACGCGGTACCAAGGAGCTTCTACCTATGGACGTCGCCGCATTCTTACTGGCTCTTGTGCCGATTATTTGGCTGGTCGTGATGCTGCTGTGCTTTAAATGGCCAGCTTGGAAGGCCGCTATCGGATCGTTTGTCCTTTCGTGCTTGCTTGCCTTCGCATGGTGGCACCTGCCGGCAGCGCAGATCGCGACCGCCTCGCTCGAAGGTTTTTTTGATGGCTCTGTGGCCCATCGTCCTGGTGATCATCGCCGCGGTGTTCACGTATAACCTGTGCGTTCGTACGGGCGCCATGGACGTGATCGGCAGCATGATCACCTCCATCAGCAGCGACCGCCGTCTGCTGGCGCTGCTCGTGGCTTGGTGCTTCGGTGGCTTTATGGAGGGCATGGCCGGCTTCGGTACCGCTGTCGCCATTCCCGCCGGCATGCTCGCGGGCCTGGGCTTTGAGGCCGTGCCTGCCGTGCTCATCTGCCTGCTGGCCAACGGCGTGCCCACGCCCTACGGCTCCATCGGCATCCCCACGGTGTCCGTTGCCGACCTGGTGGGTTTGGATTCCCTTCACCTAGCGACCGTTCAGCTGGTGCAGCTCGCACCGTTCTTTGTGGTGATGCCGCTATTTATTGTGCTGGTTGCGGGCCGTGTTGCCGATGACCAGGGCAATGCCGCGAGTGTGGGCGAGCGTCTGCACGGTGTTGCCGGCGTGGCGTTGCTCTCCGGCGTGTCGTTTGTCGGCGCGGCTCTGGTCGTTGCCATGTTTGTGGGCCCCGAGCTGGCCGTGGTCGTAGGATCCATCGTTTCGCTCGCGCTGACAGCTGCGCTTGCCATGCGTGCCGAGAAGTCGGGGCATCTGGACGCACGCTTCCATATGAATATCGAGGCCGGCGAACAGCTCACCGTTAAATCGGCGCTTTCGGCCTGGTCGTGCTTCATTCTGATTTTTGTACTGCTGCTGGGTACGTCCAACCTGGTGCCCGCCGTGCATGCCGCGCTTGCGCCCTTTGCAAGCCACGTGCAGGTGTATTGCGGCGAGAACCCCGGTACGCTTACGTTTTCGTGGATTAACACGCCGGGTGTTTGGATCTTCCTGGCCGCGTTTGTCGGCGGTGCCATTCAGGGTGCTTCGCCACGCATGATGGGCGAGGTGCTGGCCGCGACTGTGAAGCAGATGATGCCGACGGTGATCACGATGCTTTCGGTGCTGGGCTGTGCCAAGGTGATGGGCTATGCGGGCATGATCTCTTCGATCAGCGCGTTCTGCATCGCCGTCGCCGGTGGGCTGTACCCGATTCTGGCTTCGTGGATCGGCGCAGTCGGTGCGTTTGTGACCGGCTCGGGCACGTCCTCGGGCATGCTGTTTGGCCCCATTCAGAGCCAGGCTGCCACTGCGCTGGGTGTGAGCGACTACTGGATGGTCGCGTTGAACGCCCTGGGCGTCGCCGCCGGTAAGATGATCTCGCCGCAGACCCTCGCCATTGGTCTTGCCGCCGTGCTCGTGCGCGGTAAGGATGCCGAACTCCTGGGCGCCGTCCTGCCCTACGCCGCCGGCATGCTGGTCCTGATGAGCGCCATAGCCATGCTCGGCCAAGGCTTGCCGCTGTAGTCGGCACTTAGGGACGTTCCTTATGTGCCGGCACTCTGGGAACGTCCCTAAGTGCCGGCATCCGGGGACACTCCTTGAATGTTGTCTGTTCAAGAGTGTCCCCAATGACTAGTCGTTTAAAAGCGTCCCCAATGACTAGGCCGCTTGCCTGCGATTTTTGACCGTTGGGCGGGCGCTTCGCCGTTGCCGCAAAAACGTTTTTGCATATCGGGTACAACGGGCTTTACGTGAGTAAAGTGCGCGCCGCGTCCACGTGCCGCGTTTTTAAAGGAGGCCCCATGCCTGGTGTTACCCCTGCAGAAGTTTTGTCCAACTTTGGCATTACGCTGGTCGAAGATCCCGCCGAGAATCAGCCCCGCCTGTTGGTCGATCTACCCGCCGCGGAGCTCGTCGAGCACGCTATCCGCCGCGAAGAAGGTCGCATGGCATCCAACGGCGCGCTGGTGATCGAGACGGGGGAGCGCACTGGTCGTTCTCCCAACGATCGCTTTATCGTTGACACCCCCGATGTTCACGACAAGATTGCCTGGGGCGCTGTCAACCGCCCGCTTTCGATCGAGAGCTACGAGGCCATCAAGGCCGGTATCGTCGACTACCTCAACGAGCGCGACGTGTTCGTTACGCACGGCATGGCGGGCGCCGACCGCAACCACACGCGTCGCCTGCTCGTCGCCTGCGAGCGCGCCAGCCAAGCGCTCTTCATTAAGCAGATGCTCGCCCGTCCGCTCGCCCGCGAAATTGCGCGCACCGGCGAGCCGGACTTCTGCGTGCTCGCGGCACCTGGCTACCAGTGCGACCCCGCCATCAAGGGCCTCAACTCCAGCGCCGCCGTGGTCATCAACTTCCAGGAGCGCGTGATTCTGGTTGCCGGCACCGGTTACTCCGGCGAAATCAAAAAGTCCATCTTCAGCGTCATGAACTACCTGCTGCCTGTCGAGGACGACGTACTGCCCATGCACTGCTCGGCCAGCATGGATCCCGTCACGCACGAGACGGCCGTGTTCTTTGGCCTTTCGGGCACGGGCAAGACCACGCTTTCGGCTAACCCCACGCGCCTGTTAATCGGTGACGACGAGCACGGCTGGTCCGACATGGGTATCTTTAACGTCGAGGGCGGCTGCTATGCCAAGTGCGAGGGCCTGGACGCGTTCCACGAGCCCGAGATCTTCAACGCCGTTCGCTTTGGCGCCATCTGCGAAAACGTAGTGCTCGATGAGAACCGCAAGCCCAACTATGACGACGTCTCGATCACGCACAATACGCGTGTGGCCTATCCCGTCGAGCATATCCCCAACGCGTGGACCAAGGGCATGGGCACCACTCCGAGCGTCGTGCTGTTCCTGACCTGCGATGCCTTTGGCGTGCTGCCGCCCATCTCGCGCCTGACGGCCGACGCCGCCATGTATCACTTTGTGACGGGCTTTACGGCCAAGATCCCCGGCACCGAGGTCGGCGTCACCGAGCCCACGCCCACGTTCTCCTCGCTGTTCGGCGAGCCGTTTATGCCGCTCGACCCCATGGTCTACGCTAAGATGCTCGGCGAGCGTATTGCCGACGGCCGCACCCGCGTCTACCTGGTCAACACTGGCTGGATTGGCGGCGGCTACGGCGTGGGTCGTCGCATCGAGCTCGCCTACACGCGCGCCCTGGTGGCCCGCGCTCTCGACGGTACCATCGAGGACAGCGAGTTCGTGCACGACGATATCTTTAATGTCGACATTCCCACCACGTGCCATGGCGTGCCCGACGGCATTCTGGTGCCGCGCCAGTACTGGCAGAGCACCGCTCGCTACGACGAGGCAGCGCACAATCTTGCCGTGATGTTCGAGGAGAACTTCGAGAAGAAGTACTCGCACCTGCCCGAGTCCGTCAAGGCTGCCGGCCCTCACGCCCAGATGCCCGCCGAGGCCCGTCATCGCGGCCGTGGCCTGCTGGGACTCCGCCACTAGCGTTGCCTCAGACCCAAAACCACCACAAAGGGGACAGGCACCTTTGTGGTGGTTTTGCTCGCGCAGATGACTCAGGTTACAATACGCCTGACATATCGTCCCCTTCTCCGGATGGGGACAGCGTAAGCGCTCTTGTGACGGCACCGTAGGACTTTGAAGGTGGCCGTTGTAAGGGCGCTTTTTGTTTAGGCGTTTGCGTGGGGCGAATCGTGAAGGGAGCACGTATGAAGAGCTTTATTGCCGAGGATTCATTTTGGGAGCTGTTTCCGCAGGCGGCAATCGGTGTTGTGGTCGTAAAGGGCATGAAGCCCGCGGCTCAGATTCCCCAGGAGGACGTGGATGCGATCGCCGCGCTGCTCGACCGCGCCAATATCGATGCGGAGCGTCATCTGACCAGCGATACTATCAGCGAGAATGCGCCGGTCAAGGCATGGCGCGAGGCCTATCGTCTGTTCAAGACCAAAAAGGGTGCGCGTTGTTCGATCGAGAACTTGCTCAAACGTGTGCTCAAAGGCAAGCCGGTCGGTCATATCACACCGGCGGTGGATATTTACAACACGGTGTCGCTGTCCTACGCACTGCCCGTGGGAGGCGAGGATTTGCATGCGATTGAGGGAGATCTTCGCCTGAAGGTGACCGACGGTGGCGATGCGTTCTTGCCGCTTGGCGAGGAAGCGGATGACCCGACGCTGCCCGGCGAGCTCGCTTATATCGACGATGCAGGTGCCGTGTGCCGCTGCTGGAACTGGCGCGACGGCGTTCGAACGGCTCTGTCCGACGATTCGGCCGACGTGTTTTTGGCGATTGAATGTGTTGAGCCCGAGCGCATGGGGGACTGCCAGGCCGCCATCGATCGCTTGGCCGAGCTTCTTGAGCGCTATCTGGGGGCGACGGTTGTCGTTAAGACGCTTGTGACCCGCGACAATCCCTGCGTGGAGCTGTAGCGAAGTCTGCGGATCAAACTCGACGGTCAAAACCACTACAATGGTGCCTGTCCCCTTTGTGGTGGTTTTTATGTTGATGGGTTAACAAATAGGGTGCGCAGGGCTGGCGGCCGATAAGTACGGTTAAGATGTTTACCCGTTAGCATTATGCAAGCGAAAGGCGGTCGTCTCCCATGCAGCAGAACGACGAGACACGTTTCGAGGACTTTGTCGGACTGATCAGCGGGCTCTACAAGGAGATCCAGCGCATTAAGACATCCGAGGGCGCAAGGCTGGGCCTCAAGGGCTCCGACGTTATGTGCCTGTACTATCTTGAGCGCAGCAAGGACGGCCTGACTGGCGCCGACCTCGCTCGCATGGCAGGCGTGACCCGCGCCGCCGTCTCGCGCACGCTCGCGCATCTGGAGGAGGGCGGCTACGTCGAGGTCGATGATTCGGGCGATGCCGCCGTTAAGTATCGTGCTCCGGTGCGCCTGACCGCTCTGGGCGGCGAGAGTATGAGCGAGGCGGACCGCATCATTCGCGAGGTGCTCGATACCACCGGTAAGGCTATGGGTGTGGAGCAGCGCGAGCAGATGTATGCGTCGCTACGCACGATTCTCAACACCCTGCGCGAGATCTAAGGCCGCCAAGGCATTTGCTTCCAATTAACAACTGCATAGTCCCGTTTGAGCGCGTATGCCGTGCCGGGGCTTGCTGTCAAAATTCCCTGCGCGGGACCTGCGCAAGAAAGGATTCGCTATGTCCGTCCGTATTATTACCGATTCCGCAAGCGATATGTCACCGGCCGAGCACCCAGCATTGGCCGTTTTGCCACTGTCCGTCACCTTTGGCACCGATGTGTACATGGATGGCGTCGACATCGATCACCAGCGCTTTTACGAGATGCTCGTGGAGCGCGATGAGCTGCCTAAGACCGGCCAGGTCAACCCGTACGCGTTTTCGCAGGCTATTGCCGAGGCGCGTGAGGCCGGCGATGAGGCAGTGATTATTACCGTGGGCGCTAAGCTTTCGGGTACCAACCAAAGTGCCCGCACCGCACTTGCCGAGGCGCCGGGCGGCGATGTGTATGTGGTGGATAGCAATAACGTTACCCTGGGCG
Source organism: uncultured Collinsella sp. (assembly GCA_958445065.1). Classification (GTDB taxonomy): domain Bacteria; phylum Actinomycetota; class Coriobacteriia; order Coriobacteriales; family Coriobacteriaceae; genus Collinsella. The sequence goes on along the minus strand of CAUCQW010000017.1, from coordinate 12,618 downwards.
AGCGCGTGCTGGTTGAGTACGCGCTGCGTTTGGTGGACGAGGGCCAGGGCGCGGCTCAGATCGCGGCGGCTGTCGAGGCCGTGCGCGACCGTGTAGTCGTCATCGGCCTGCTCGAGACGCTTGAGTACCTCGTTCGCGGCGGTCGCCTGTCTGCTGCGGCTGGTGCTGTGGGCACGTTGCTCAATGTGAAGCCCGTTGTGGCAGCGGAGGACGGTCTGATCGTGCAGCTGGGCAAGGCTCGTGGCTCCAAGAACGGCCGGAACCTGCTCAACCAGAAGGTCGAAAAGGCAGGCGGCATCGACTTTTCCATGCCGCTGGCGCTCGGCTATACGGGCCTTTCGGATGCGGTGCTCAAGAAGTATATCGAGGACAGTGCGGCACTGTGGGCTGGTCACACCGAGGGCGAACTGCCCGTTCACACCATTGGTGCCACCATCGGCACCCACGTAGGCCCCGGCGCCGTAGCCGTAGCCTTCTTCCAGCCCGCCAACTAACCGACCTGCCATAAACCACCACAAAGGTGCCTGTCCCCTTTGCGGTGGTTTATGCTTTTCAGGGTGGAAGGGAGCGAGCAATGACGTCTGAGGGCTTTTTTGAACGGGTGTACGAGGTGGTCGAGCAGATCCCCGAGGGGATGGTAGCCACGTATGGCCAGGTGGCGCTGCTTGCCGGTCGTCCACGAAGTGCGCGGTACGTGGGGTATGCCCTGCATAGCAATCCGCGCCCCGGCGAGATTCCCTGTCACCGCGTGGTGTTTGCCGACGGCCGTATCTGTGAGGGCTTTGCCTTTGGCGGCCCCGATGCTCAGCGTGAGCTCTTAATGGGGGAGGGTGTGACGTTTACCGATCCCGTGCACGTCGACTTGGCCGCCTGTCGCTGGCTTGCCGGACTCTAACGGCTCTGCCGTGGCCAAAACCACCACAAAGGTGCCTACCCCTTTGTGGTGGTTTAGTTTACTTGGGCTAACTTATGGAGAAGCTATGGCGGCGGATATTGATGCTGCAAAGTAAACCACGGCGAACTATATTGGTTTCAGCAACGGAGCAGGCAATAGGCGATGAAAAAGCCTGCCCTGTTGAGTTTGATTCGCATTCCTCCCCTCTGTGCGATTCAACGGTGTACTTCGGGAACAGGCCCGCTGGCAACTAACTGCCGGCGGGCCTGTTCCTGTTTGTCGGGGGAGTGCGATGGACGGAGCCGAAGCGGTCCGGCTCCAAAAAAGGCGGACGCCGTAGCGCCCGCCCTATAGCAATCGAAAGCTCAAGCCAGCAGATCGGCCTAGTACACCATACCCATGGCGTCCTGAACCTCTGCCAGGGTCTGCTCGGCGATCTCGTTGGCGCGACGGTTGCCCTCGTGCAGCACGTCCTTCACGTAATCCAGATCGTTCTCGTAGCGCTGGCGACGCTCGCGGATAGGTGCGAAGTACTCGTTGACGACCTCGGTCACGTACTTCTTGAGCTGGCCGGAGCCGCCCATGCCAATCTCCTCGGCAATTTCGACCTCGGAGCGGCCGGTGCAGATGGCGGCTGTCGAAAGCAGGCCAGACACGCCGGGGCGGTTCTCGGGATCGAACGTGATCATGCGCTCAGAGTCGGTCTGGCTTTTCTTGATGCGCTTGGCCGTCTCCTCAGCGGTCATCGAGATGTTGATGGCGTTGCCGTAGCTCTTGCTCATCTTGCGACCGTCAAGGCCGGGCAGTAGCGGGGTCTCGGACAGCAGCGCGTCGACCTCGGGGAACACCTTGCCGTAACGGTTGTTAAAGCGGCGGGCGATGGTGCGGGTAAGCTCGATGTGCGGCAGCTGGTCGCGACCGACGGGTACCACGTTGCCCTTGCAGAACAGGATGTCGCAGGCTTGATGTACCGGGTAGGTGAGCAGAAGGCCGGTGAGCTCGTGGCCCGAGGCCTCCATCTCGGCCTTGACGGTGGGGTTGCGCGCCAGCTCGGCCTCGGACACCAGCGACAGGAACGGCAGCATGAGCTGGTTGGCGGCGGGCACGGCGGAGTGCGCGTAGATCATGGTCTTGTCGGGGTCGATGCCGCAGGCAAGGTAGTCCATGACCATGTTGTACACGTTGTCCTGGATGTGCTCGGTCGTGTCGCGGTCAGTGATGACCTGGTAGTCGGCGATGAGCACGTTGGTCTTGGCGCCCATGTTCTGCAGCTCAACACGGCCCTTGAGGGTGCCGAAGTAGTGGCCCAGGTGCAGACGGCCGGTGGGGCGGTCGCCGGTGAGCATGGTGAACTTCTCGGGCGTCTTGGTCAGGCCCTCGCGAATGGCGTTGCTCTTTTGCAGCGCGACTTCGTAGCTGTTCTCGTTTGGCATGATTGCTCCTAACGTATGTTCATGGGTCAAGATGATAACGCGTTTATTGGAGGGGTGGTGCGTAAGTAGGCGAGGGGCGGGAGAGGGACGCGCGTGGTGCGGCATGTGCGATGGGTGCGGCGCGGCCGTGCTTGGCTAACGGTGCCTTGGCACATCCTCGGCAGCTTGCCCTAGAGCTTGTGGTGGCGCTCTTCTTTGCGCTCCTCGGCTGCCTGCTCCTCCTGCTTAAAGGCGGGGTCGTCGGGGGTGACCAGTTCGTCCTCGTGCGTGCGCTTGTTGTAATGGTGGAGCAGCACGGGCTCAAATAGATGTAGATGCTTGGCGAAGGCCGCCGAGCCAATGGCGAGCACGGTAAAGATGAGCACGCGCATGGGCACCTCGACCTGATTGATGGCGGCGGCGCCGGCCGAAAGCATAATGCACCAGGCATAGATGAGCAGCACAGCCTGTTTTTGGTTGTAGCCTTCTTGGATCAGGCGGTGGTGGATGTGGCCCTTGTCGGCCTGCCCGATGCTAATGTGGGCGCGCTTGCGGCGCACAATGGCGCTAAACGTGTCGATGATGGGCACACCGGCAACGATGAGCGGGATGATAAGCGAGGTGAGTGCGGCGGTGCGGCTCACGTTGAGCAGCGAGATGGAGCCCAGCGCAAAGCCCAGAAGCAACGACCCCGAGTCGCCCAAGAAGATACTTGCGGGGTTGAAGTTGTAGCGCAAAAAGGCCAGACAGGCGCCAAAGAGCGCAATGGAGAGCGCGGCGGCGTCGATGCGGCCCGAGAGAACAGCCATCGAAAACATGGTGAACGATGCGATGCCGCAGATGCCCGTGGCCAAGCCGTCGAGGCCGTCGATGAGGTTAATGATGTTGGTGAATGCCACCAGATAGATCACGGTAATGGGGTAGGCGAGCCATCCGAGCATGATCTCGCCGGGAGCAAACGGGTTGACGATGACGCCGATCCGCAGGCCGCCCATGCAGGCGATAAGCGCGGCGAGGACCTGTCCGGCCAGCTTTTGCTTGGGCGTGAGCTGGAAGACGTCGTCGATGGCGCCGGTCGCAAAGATAACGGTAAAAGAAAGCGCAAGTATGGGGTAGCTGATGTGCAGACGGGGGTGGGGCACCAAAACGGGCGGCCAACCCAGGTACCAGGTGCCTAGGATTTGCACAGTGCAGGCGACGACCAGGCCCAAAAACACCGCCGTTCCGCCCAAACGCGGGATGGGCTTGGTGTTGATGCGGCGCTTAGAAGGATAGTCGACGGCGTCGAGCTTGATTGCCAGGCGCTTGACCAGGGGTACCGTGAGGAAGGTCGTGATAAAGGCCGCCGCTGCCACGCATAGGTACGGTATGTAGCTCGGGGATGAAGCCATGAATCTAAAAACCGCCAAGCGTCGAAGGAAAAGGTCAGAAGAACGCCATGCGCAAAGGGCATAGCCGAACCATAATACTCGACCAAGGGGGGTGCATGGAATTGCACGCAGCGATAATCACGCGCTTACCAGATATTGGGATGTTGTCGATGGCTTGTCGGGATGCCGGCGGGGATCCATATGGACTGTAATGGTGATTTTCGGCAAAAGAAAACCACCCCCCACGTTACGAAAATGAACCCACCTAAAACAGGTGGGTGCCCTCATCGACTGTTCCAGCGTCCTTAACAACGAAGGATACCTGTACTAGGTACGACTGTGTGGGCTCCCTAAATAAACGCGACGGTTCACCCAGTTGCTCCGCGGGGGGCGGAATACCTACATCATAAAGCGGCACTTTATCGATTCCAGTCTTGACATTACAAAAATCGTGTCGGACGATTACGGCGCCTTGGGCTCGAGCCGTCTGTGGGGTTGATCCCTTTACGTTTGAGCTGCTGAATCGTTGTTTTGGAGCATGGTTTTATGCCGACGTCGTTGACCGAACTTTTTTCGCCCGCCTGCCATTTGTGTCCGCGCCGTTGCGGTGCGGCGCGCGATGAGGGCGCGCACGGCGTCTGCGGTGCTAACGACACGCTCAAGGTGGCCCGCGCCGCGCTTCATATGTGGGAGGAGCCGCCTATCTCGGGCGAGGCCGGTTCGGGCACGATCTTCTTTAGCGGCTGCTCGCTCAAATGTATCTACTGCCAGAACCACGAGATCTCGACCGGCAATTTTGGCCTTGAGATTTCGCCTGAGCGCCTGGTCGAGATTATGCTGGAACTGCAGGACCAGGGTGCCAACAACATCAATTTGGTGACGGCGACGCACTATGCGCACCTGTTGCCTGCCGCGATTGCCGCGGCACGGGCGCGCGGACTGGTTATCCCAATCGTCTACAACACGAGTGGTTACGAGCGCGCGAGTGCCGTGGCGGCGCTGGGCGACCTGGTCGATGTGTGGCTCACCGACTTTAAATATGCCGATGCCGGGCTTGCGCAGTCGCTCTCCCATATAAAGGATTACCCGCGTGTGGCCGTGTCGGGTCTGGCCCAGATGGCGCGCGAGATCGAGCGCCGCGGGGGAGAGTTGGTGGACGAGGACGGGCTTATGAAGCGTGGCATGATCGTGCGTCACCTGGTGCTTCCGGGGCATGCAGACGATTCGTGTCGCGTGCTGGACCTGGTGTGGCAGACGGTGGGCGACGTGCCGATCTCGGTTATGAACCAGTACACGCCCAATGCGCTCATGCGCGAGCAGGGCGGCGACCTGGCACGCGCCGTGACGCGTGAGGAGTACGAGCAGGTGCTCGACCATGCCGACGACCTGGGTTTTACGACGATGTTCTGGCAAGAGGGCGGCGCGGTAGACGAGAGCTTCACCCCCGCCTTCGACACCACCGGCGTCCTCACCAGCGCAAAGTAGAGCGCACGCTGATGATTTTTCTGGGACGGGGATTAAAAAATCATCGAGAGGATCGCCTGTTCGAAAAGTTGTCAAAATAGCCGCGTCCCAAAAAGACTGGTTATTGGGCGTTGACAGTTGGCGAGCCGTAGGTAAAATATCGACTTGTCCTGGGGACGTAGCTCAGTTGGGAGAGCGCTGCCGTCGCATGGCAGAGGCCGAGGGTTCGACTCCCTTCGTCTCCACCCATGGATTTGATAAGCCGCTGACATTGTGTCGGCGGCTTTTTTTAAAAGAAAGGGCTATACCATGGCCGAGCTTGAGTCCCAACCATTGTCCGACGAGGAGCGCGCTGAGTTGGAAGAGCTCCGCGCTGAGAAGGCCCGCCGCGAGGCTCGGGAAGAGGCCCGTCGCGAGCGCGAGGAGCTGGCTGCCCTGCGTGCCGAGCGCGCGAAGGCCGAGGAGGTCGCCTCGAACGCCGCATCCGAGCGCAAGCCCGCGCCCGCACCCAAGCCCGCTGCAGCGAAGCCTGCACCTGCCGCGCCCAAACCTCAGCCTAAAAAGGCCGCTCGTCCCAAGTCCGTCGAGCCCAAGCCGAGCCGTGACGAGATGACCTTTGCCCAGCGCATGGTTACCTCCAAGGAACCTACGGGCGAGAACGAGATCCCTGGCATGGCGCCGGCTCAAAAAGTCATCATTGTCCTTGCCCTCATCGCGTTTGTCATCTTTATGGGCTACACGATCCTGACCAGCATGGGCCTGCTCTAACCGATTTGCATCGGGTGTCATGTCCTCATCCTCTGCTCTCGTCTAACCCTCAAATTCTGTACCACACATCCGAAAGGTCGCCCCATGGCTTTGACCGACATCTCGCATCCCACCGACATTGCAATGCTCACCGATCTGTACGAGCTCACTATGGCCCAGGGCCTGTGGGAGAGCGGCAAGGCCAATGAGCAGGGTTGTTTTACCGCGTTTTACCGCGACCATCCCTTTGGCAGCGCCTATGCCGTCATGTGCGGCACCGCCGAGCTGCCCGAGCTGGTCGAGAATCTGCGCTTTACGCCCGAGGATATCGACTACCTCGCCTCGCTTGAGGCCCCGGCCGGCGGCGCGATGTTTAAGTCCGCATTCCTCGACTATCTGCGCGATTTTCGTGCGCATGTAAACATCGACACCGTGCCCGAGGGCGAGCTCGTCTTTCCGCGCGAGCCCATGGTGCGCGTCACCGGCCCCGCGCTGGAGTGCCAGCTGCTCGAGACGGCGCTGCTCAACATCGTCGGCTTCCAGACGCTTGTCGCCACCAAGACGGCGCGCGTGGTGCTGGCGGCGGACGGCCGTCCCGTGGCCGAGTTTGGCCTGCGCCGTGCCCAGGGCCCCGATGGCGGCCTGGCCGTCGCGCGCGCGAGCTACGTTGCCGGCTGTTCCTCTACGTCCAATGTGCTCGCCGGCCGCCGCTACGGTATTCCCGTCTTTGGCACGCATGCGCACAGCTGGGTGATGAGCTTCGATTCCGAGCTCGAGGCCTTCCGCGCCTTTGCCAAGTCGAGCCCTAAGAACTGTACGCTGCTCATCGACACCTATGACGTGCGCGAGGGCTGCGAGCATGCCATTACGGTTGCCAAGGAGATGGAGGCGGTGGGCGAGCGTCTGTCGGCCATTCGCATCGACTCCGGCGACCTCGCCAAGCTCTCCAAGTATGTTCGCGGCCGTTTTGATGCCGAGGGCCTGCCCTATGTGGGGATCTCGGTTTCCAACGATCTGGATGAGTACACGATTCAGTCGCTGCTCGACCAGGGCGCGCCCATCGACAGCTTTGGCGTGGGCACCAAGCTCGCGACCTGCTACGATCAGCCGGCGCTGGGCGGCGTGTACAAGCTTTCCGCCCGCCGTGCGAGCGAGGTAGATCCATGGACGCCGGTGGTCAAGCTCTCCGAGCAGCCCTACAAGCGCACGATCCCGGGTGTGCAACGCGTGCGCCGTTATTACGACGGCTTTGGCGGCCCGGTCTGCGACATGATCTACGACGAGGACCATCTGGCGGGGGAGGGCGCCGCGCGCGGCAATACCCTCGTGGCCGTGAATGATGCCGCCCTGGTGACCGACGTGTCCGAACTTGAGTATCGCGAGCTGCTGGTGCCGATCGTGCGCGATGGCAGTGCGGTGGCTCCGCGTGAGAGCATCCAGGACGCGCGCGAGCGCTGTGCTTGGGCGCTCGATCATCTGGACGCAGCTTTCAAGCGCTTCCTGTACCCGCAGACCTATGTGGTGGGCATGGAGCAGGGCCTGGCTCAGGTGCGCGACGAGCTCGTGCGCAAGAACATGGCCGCGGCCTCTGCCTTTCCCTGGGCTCACTAATTCCTTGGGCGGTAGGGGCGAGTCACGCTCCCTTGGCCGCCAGCTCGGCCGTTCGCTGAACAGTTGATTGGTTTGACGTATGACGACTTCTTATAAAACGATGGTGGTAAAGATCGGTTCGTCCACGGTTGTGGGCGCCGATGGCAAGGTCAACCGCTCTTTTATCGGCGGGCTTGCCGATCAGGCCGCAGCCCTGCGCAAGCTCGGCTGGCGTCTGGTCGTGGTGAGCTCGGGCGCTATCGCCTGCGGCTATCCCGTGCTGGGCTTCGACCGCAAGCCGGTCGGCGACCTGCCGAGCCTGCAGGCCTGCGCCTCGGCTGGTCAGTGCATCATCTCGTCGGCCTACGACGAGGAGTTTCATGCGCGCGACCTGCTCACCTCGCTCGTGCTGCTCACGCGCCACGATACGGCCCGCCGCACGTCTTACCTGCACGCGCGCGACGCCCTGCTGCGCCTCGTGGAGCTTGGCGTGGTGCCGGTCGTCAACGAGAACGATACCGTTACCGTCGATGAGATCAAGTTTGGCGACAACGACACACTGGCGGCGCTTGTGAGCTGCCTGGTTTCTGCCGATCTGTGCGTGACGCTCTCGGATATCGATGGCCTCTATACCGCCAATCCGCATGAGGACCCCACGGCCGAGTTTGTTCCTGTCGTGCATAAGATCGATGCCAAGATTATTGCCTCGGCGGGTGATTCTTCCACATCGGTGGGCACGGGCGGCATGATTACCAAGATCCGCGCGAGCCGCATCCTGATGACGGCGGGCATTCAGAGCGTGATTTGCTCGGGCGAGGAGCCCGATGCGCTCGTGCGTCTGGCCCGCGGCGAGAGCGTGGGCACGCTGTTCGACCCGCCGGCGGAGCGCCTGGATATTGCGCCCCGCAAGCTGTGGATCGCGCTGGGCGACAAGGCTCACGGCTCGGTGACGGTTGATGACGGTGCCGCGAAAGCGCTGGTCGGCCACGGGTCGTCCCTGCTTGCGGTGGGTATTCGTGAGGTCGATGGCGAGTTTGCCGAGGGTGATGTGCTCGACGTGTGCGACCCGAGCGGTATGGTCGTCGCGCGCGGTATCGCCGAGGCCGATTCGGACGTGCTTGAGCTTGCGGCAGGACGCCGCCAGGACCAGATCGCCAGCAACCGCCTGCTGGCAGACCTGGCCGAGAAGCCCGCGATCCACCGAGATAATTTGATCGTCTTCGCCTAACGGGTCGACGCTGCGCGCCGCCCAGAGCGACAATTTGTCATTCAAAAGGCGAGGCATGACCATCAGGTCTATGCCTCGCCTTTTTCATGCCAACTTGTTCGCTCTGGGCGGCGCTCGCTTCTTTTGTTCGACCTACGATTTAAAGCCACTCGCTTAGGGGCGTTTTCGCTTTCCGTCCTCTTTCTGCAATGACTTCATTAACCTGGTACTTGGGGACGTTCCCTTTGTGCCGGCAGGTGGGGACACTCCTTTGTTAGAAGATCCGGCGCAGGTCTCCGCGGTTGAGGGCTTCGTCGAAGAGGTGCTTGAACACCACGCTGCCGTGCAGGCCGTCGTGCTCGAACTCGTTGGTCACCCAGGCATGCGAGTTGCCCACGCGGCTGAGCGTGTCGAGTTGCAGGCCCGAATCTACGTACATGTCATCGAAGTACACGGCGGACTGGAGCGGCACTTCGTTGCATGCTAGGCGCTGCGGGTCGTAGATCTTGTCCCAGCTGGTGTCCTCCATCAGCAGGTCCATCGCGGGCTTGAAGGGCTTAAGTTCGGGCATCTGCTCAAACATCCACGGGAACATGGCCTCGCCGGTAAACATGAGCGGGCGCGCGAGCGTGTCGAACTCGGCACGGTGTGCCTTCTCTTCTGCCGCTGCCCAGCGAATGGGCATGGTGTCGCCGTCGGCGTAGATGAACTCCTGCAGCGTCCAGTATAGCGGGTTTGTGCGCGTGTTGGTGCGCTCGAAGGCGCGCATCAAAAAGCTGTCTGATACCGAAGCTCCGCAGCTCAGCGTGCCGTCGCCGCCAACAAAAGCATGGTCGATAATCCAGTGCATGCGCTCAAAGCTCGGCTTCATGCCAAAGTCGCTGCCCATGAGCTGTAAGCGCTCGACCGTCATCGGCGAGCCGTCGGGCAGTGCGGACTTTTGCTCCTCGATCGCATCGGCCAGCGCCGCCACACGCTCGACGTCGGCGGGGTAGCGGTCGTAGTACTGCTGCGTCTTGGCTGCCATGCGCGGGAAGGTGTGCGCGTAGACCTCGCTGGCGCTCGCCGGTACGTGCGGAATGCCGCCGCAGGTAAAGCTTGCCGCCACGCCTTCGGGGAAGAGCGACAGATAGCTCAGCGTCAAAAAGCCGCCGTAGCTCTGGCCGAGCGTGACCCAGGGCTTGCCACCAAAGCCCACCAGGCGCAGGTACTCAAAGTCGCGCACGATGGAGCTGGCGAGGTGACGCTTGAGAAAGTCCGCCTGCGAGCGGGCCGCATCGGAGCCAGCCGCTTCGGCGCGCTCGCCCAGCGCGGCAATCGTGCGCCCGTCTACACAGCTGCTGCGTCCGGTGCCGCGCTGGTCGGGCAGGACGACACGGAAGTGCTTGACGGCCTCTTCGATCCAGCCATCGCTTGTGGGCGACAGCGGACGCGGGCTCTCGCCGCCGGGGCCGCCCTGCAAAAAGAGGAGGAGCGGCAGATCGTCGCTGATGCGGTCGGGTGCGCAAACCACGCGGTAGAAGAGTTTGATGCTCTCGGACGCGCCGGCGATGGGCGCCGGCATAGCGCCGCGGCGCATGGTGCTGCCGACGGCAAGGAGCATCGGCTCCAGGCCGCGCCAGTCAAGGGGGACGTCGATGCTGTGGTCCTCGACATACAGGCCGGGGACGTGGTACGAAGTGATGAGCGCCATGTGATGCTTCCATTCGTTGCGGTGTTTCGGGTTGACCAATTCTACCGCCGTCGGCGAGGATGCGCATAAATCGGCTACCATGGTTGGCAAACATCTAAGAGAAAGGGCCGTCCATGTCGGTCGATATAGCCACGTATGTCCACGATCTTGCCGTTGAGGCCAAGGCCGCTTCCGCCGCGCTTGCCACGGCGAGCGATGCCCGGCGACAGGAGGCCGTGCGCGCCATGGCCGCGGCGCTGCGCGACGGTGTCGATTCCATCATTGCCGCCAACGAACTCGATATGTCCGCCGCGCGCGATGCGGGCACCACGGCCGGACTGCTCGACCGCCTGCTGCTGACGCCCGAGCGCGTTGAGGGCATGGCCGCCGGCCTGGAGAAGCTCGCCGAACTGCCCGATCCCGTCGGCCGCGTGCTCGACCATCGCGTGCTTGCAAGCGGCGTGGACCTCACCCGCGTGAGCGTGCCGCTGGGCCTGGTCGCCATGGTCTATGAGGCGCGTCCCAACGTGACGGCCGACGCCGCGGGCATCTGCATCCGCACTGGCAATGCCTGCATCCTGCGCGGCGGTTCGCTGGCCTATCACTCGTGCGCCATGATTGCCGAACTGCTGGCCGATTCACTTGAGGCTCAGGGTTTCCCGCGCGAGGCCGTCTCGATGATCGAGTCTACCGACCGCGAGGCAACCGGCGAGCTCATGAAGCTTCGCGGTATCGTCGATGTGCTCATTCCGCGCGGCGGCGCGGGCCTCATCCAGCGCTGCGTTCGCGAGTCGCTCGTGCCGGTTATCGAGACGGGCACGGGCAACTGCCACGTCTACGTTCATGAATCCGCCGACTTCGATAAAGCGCTCAACATTATTGTCAATGCCAAGACCCAGCGCGTGGGCGTGTGCAATGCCGCCGAGTCGCTGCTGGTCGATCGTGCCGTGGCAGATTCGTTTTTGCCGGCGGTCGTGGCCGTGCTGCACGACCACGGTGTGCTGATTCACGGCGACGAGGCCACGTGCGCCGCATGCGCCGACGCCGGTCTTGCCGAGGGCGACGACTACGTGGCCGCGACCGAGGAGGATTGGGGTCGCGAGTACCTGGCGCTCGAGATGAGCGTGAAGGTCGTTGCGAACGAGGACGAGGCCATCGCGCACATCAATCGCTACGGCACCATGCATTCCGAGGCCATCATCGCCGAGGACGTGGACGCCTGCGAGCGCTTCCTGGACGCAATCGATGCTTCGGCTGTGTACGCCAACGCCAGCACGCGCTTCACCGACGGCGGCGAGTTTGGACTGGGTGCCGAGATCGGCATCTCGACCCAAAAGCTCCACGCCCGCGGCCCCTTCGCCGCCGAGGCCCTCACCACCTACAAATACAAGCTCCGCGGCACCGGCCAGGTCCGCCCCTAGCGCCCGTGCAAGAAAAACCACCACAAAGGTGCCTTTCCCCTTTGTGGTGGTTTTAGGTGGCGTGGGCGGTTAGGCCTGGAAGGTATCGCGGTCGGGGGCGAAGGACTGCATGGCCGCGATGGTGCGGTCAAAGAGCTCGGGGAGCTCCCAGCCCAACATCTCGGCGCCCTGCGAAATCACGTCGCGCGAGCAGCCGGCGGCAAAGCGCTTGTCCTTGAACTTCTTCTTGAGCGACTTGGTCGTAAAGTCCATAACGCTCTTGCTCGGGCGCATGATGACTGCAGCGCCGATCAGGCCGGTGAGCTCATCGCAGGCAAACAGGATCTTTTCCATCTGCAGCTCGGGTTTGGGCAGCGAGGTGTTGAAGTCCGACGTGTGCGTCTGGATGGCGTGAATGAGCTCGGGAGACGCACCTTCGCCCTCAAGAATCTCTGCAGCATAGATGGTGTGGTTCACGGGATCGTCCTCATGCTCCTCCCAATCCAGATCGTGCAGCAGACCGACGATGCCCCAAAACTCCTCGTTCTCGGGGTCGAACTCGCGCGCAAAGTAGCGCATAGTGCCCTCGACCGTCTCGCCATGGGTGATGTGGAACGGGTCCTTGTTATGCTCGTTGAGCAGTTCGAACGCGCGGTCGCGGGTGATTCCGGCGGTAAGCGGCTCTGCCATAAGAGACTCCTTGTGCTCGTGGGTATCGATAAGAATGAATACTACTAGAACAAGAAAACCACCACAAAGGTGCCTGTGAACTGCCTCCCATTTCTTGGACATCGGGAAATGGGAGGTTTGGAGTGGGAAGGATAAACTGGACTTTCTTTTAAGGATCCTCAAGCGTATTGC
>CAUCQW010000016.1 GCA_958445065.1 uncultured Collinsella sp. | reverse complement strand
GATACATAATCGTCAAGACGGCAACAATCAGAAGTTATGGAGGGTAACAATGGAAAAATCCCCACGCCGGGGACGCTGGAATATCAGCGGACAGGCAGCACCCGCCGTTATCACCCAGGCTATGAGTGCAAATGGGCGACCAACACCGTCGTTCATATCCTCGAAAACCGAGAGTACACCGGATGTCTGGTGAACTTCAAAACGGAAAAGCCTTCTTATAAGGTCAAGCACAGCATAGAGAACCCCGTCGAGAAGCAGGCCATTTTCGAGAACCACCATGAGCCGATCATCGACAAGGAAACATGGGAACGGGTGCAGGAGTTACGCAAACAGCGCAAACGCCCGAACCGCTACGATGAAGTGGGGCTGTTCTCCGGGATTTTGTTCTGCGCCGACTGCGGCCATGTGCTGTATCAGCAGCGGTATCAGAACAAAGACCGCAAACAGGACTGCTACATCTGCGGCAGCTACAAGAAGCGCACCCGCAACTGTACGGCGCACTTTATCCGCACCGATCTGTTGACCGCTGGTGTCCTGGCAAATCTCCGGCAAGTGACCGAATACGCAGCCAAGCATGAGAGCCGGTTTGTGAAACTACTTGTCCAGCAGAACGAGATCGGTGGCAAGCGAAAGACCGCCGCAGCCATCAAGCAGCTTGAACAGGCGCAGGAACGCATTTCTGAAATCAGCCGCATTATCAAGCGGCTGTATGAGGACAATGTAAACGGCAAAATCAGCGATGAGCGTTTCATGGAACTGTCGGCTGACTACGAAGCCGAGCAAGCGGAGCTGAAAAAGAGAGCCGCCGCCCTGCAAGCCGAACTGGACAAGTCACAGGCAGCTACCGTCAACGCCGAGAAATTTATGGGCATTGTCCGCAAGCACCTTGCCTTTGAAGAACTGACCCCCACTCTCTTGCGGGAAATGATCGAGAAAATTGTGGTGCATGAGTGCAGCTATGATGAGAACGGCACCCGCAGGCAGGACATTGAGATTTATTACAGCTTTGTCGGCAAGATTGACTTGCCCGAATAACCGCCCGACCTATCCGACACAATGGCCAAGTGTCGGATAGGAACGGCAAAATTTTTTGCACTTCTATTGCTTCTTTATCACACATAAGCAAAGGCCGAACGCATTAAGCAGGCGATTGAGCTGACCGGATACGTGCGGTCCAGCCAGGCTCGCGCGCTGCGCACCGGCTCCACCAAACTCATCGGCGTCATCGTGCCCAAGATTAACTCGGAATCCGTTAGCCGCATTACCGCCGGCATTGGCCAGGTGCTCGGTCGCCGTGGCTACCAGATGCTGCTCGCCAATACCGACAACGCCCCCGATCGCGAGCTCGAGTACCTCGATTTATTCCAAAATCACCCGGTTGATGGCATCGTACTCGTGGCGACCATGATCACCGATGAACATCGTGCGGCCATTGCGTCTTGCCATGTGCCCATTGTGCTGATCGGCCAAAACGTCGAGGGCGCGGCTTGCGTCTATCACGACGATTACGAGGCCGCTTTTGAGCTGGGCCAGGCGCTCGCGAAGCATGTTGAGGGCAAGATTGCCTATATCGGTGTTACCGAGGAAGACCGTGCGGCCGGTTATGACCGCCGTCGTGGTTTTGAGGCGGGATTGCGCGCCGCGGGTAACCCGCTCGATGCCGCCTTGATTCGCCTGGGCTCGTTTACGCTCGACTCGGGCTATGGTGCGGCGCGTGAGCTGCTTTCCGTCGCTCCCGATGTTTCGTTTATCGCCTGCGCGACCGACACCATGGCGGCGGGCGCGCTGCGTGCCATCGATGAGGTTCGCGGCATGGGCGAGGGCATACACCGCGTGAGCGGTTTTGGCGACAACGCGTTTTTGCGCGCGCTGACGGGCGGCATTCCTACTGTGCATTATGGGTATCTGACCAGTGGCGTCGAGGCCACCAGCATGCTGCTTGACACGCTCGATGGCGTGGAGGGGAAGCGCGGTCTCAAGACGATCAAGCTCGGCCATCAGCTTATGAATGTCTAGGCTCTGGGCACGTCTGCCTGCCTCTGAGGCCCCTGTTTTTGCCATAAAACTACCATTCGCCGGCTTTTTCCTACCGTTCACCCTACTATGAAAACGATTACAGACAAATGAAACTGAAAACGATTACAGCGTAAGTGTCAAAGATGGCCGGGTGCACATGCGCCCGTTGGAGGAAAGGGAAGTCATGGACTACCGCAAATCAGCGCAAGAGGTGCTCGACAACATCGGTGGCGCCGGCAACGTTGTTTCGGCCGCGCACTGCGCCACGCGTCTGCGCCTGGTGATTGCCGATAACGCCAAGGTCGACAAGGAGGCCCTCGAGAATATCGATGGCGCTAAGGGCGTCTTTGAGGCCCAGGGCCAGCTCCAGATTATTTTTGGCACTGGCACCGTCAATAAGGTCTACGACGAGTTCATTGCGCTCAGCGGCGTCGAGGCTGCCACCAAGGCCGAGGTCAAGGAGGCCGCGGCGCAGCAGCAGAACATCTTTATGCGTGCCATTAAGGTGCTCGGCGACGTCTTTGTCCCCATCATCCCCGCCATCGTGGCTTCGGGCCTGCTGCTGGGCATTATGAGTGCCCTCAACTTTATGGCCTCCAACGGCTTTATCGCGCTCGACACCAATAACTTTATCTACAAGATTGCCGACCTGGTCTCGGGAACGTCCTTTGGCATTCTGCAGATCCTGATCGGCTACTCCGCGGCTAAGGCCTTTGGCGCCAACCCGTACCTGGGTGCCGTCGTCGGTGGTGCGTTCATCAACTCCTCGCTGCAGAGCGCCTACACGGTTGCCTCTGAGGGCGTGCAGACCATGGTCACCGTCATTCCCGGCGTGTACGGCTTTGAGTGGGTCGGTTATCAGGGCCACGTGATCCCCATCGTTATCGCCTGCGCCATTCTCGCCTTCCTCGAGAAGCGACTCCACAAGGTTGTCCCCGAGATGTTCGACCTCTTTGTGACCCCGCTCGTCTCGGTGTTCGTGACCGTGCTCGTGACCCTCGTTGCCGTCGGCCCCGTCTTTGTCTGGGCCGAGAACACCATCCTCGGTCTGATCTAGGCCCTGCTCACCCTGCCCTTCGGCATCGGTTCCTTTATCGTCGGCCTGTTCTATGCCCCCACGGTCGTTACCGGTATCCACCAGATGTACACCGCCATCGACCTGGGCCAGCTCGCCCAGTACGGCGTGACCTACTGGTTGCCCATCGCCAGTGCCGCCAACATCGCCCAGGGTGGCGCCGCGCTCGCCGTTGCCTTTAAGACCCGCGATGCCAAGATCAAGGGTTTGGCACTTCCTTCGGCCCTGTCCGCCTTCATGGGCATTACGGAGCCGGCCATCTTTGGTGTGAACCTGCGCTTCTTTAAGCCCTTCATCGCCGGTTGCATCGGCGGCGGCTGCGGCGCCCTGGTCTGCGCGCTCACCTCGCTTGCCGCTTCCGGTACGGGCGTTACCGGCATCTTCGGTATCCTGCTGTGCCTGGCCCAGCCCGTGCAGTACGCGATCATGTTTGCGGTCGCCGCGCTTGTTTCCTTTGTCGTCTCGTTTGTCCTGTATCAGGACGAGCCCAAGGCTTCCGAGCAGGCCTAAGAGCTTTTGATTGAGGGGATCCCGCGGGTTGTATGCTCGCGGGCGTTTCCCGTATCTGGTGCCGATCTCTGGCGCCTTGTTACTTTCGATCCGTTAGGACTTTGATATGTCTAATGCACTTGGTCGCGACCTTGCAAAGTTGGTTGCCGCTGTTGACGCTGCCGCCTCTGAATGCGGCCATGGCGCGTATGGCCAGCACTTCCATATTATGCCGCCGGCGGGCTGGCTCAACGACCCCAACGGTCTTTGCCAGGCGGGCGGCGTGTTCCATGCCTATTTTCAGTATGCGCCGTTTGATGTTGAGGGTGGCGTTAAGGTCTGGGGCCATGCGACGAGTCGCGACCTTATGACGTGGGACTACGTTGGCGCCCCGCTGCTGCCCGATGAGCCGTTCGATTGCCACGGTGTGTATTCGGGCTCCGCGCTTGCCGAGGACGGCCGCATTCGCGTGCTGTACACGGGCAACGTTAAGCTTTCCGATGCAGACGGCACGTACGACTACGTCAATACCGGCCGCCGCGCCGATACTGTTTATGTCGAGAGCGTTGATGGCCTTGCCGGTCGGGAGTTCAGCCAAAAGCGCGTGGTGCTGGCGTCCGAGGACTACCCCGAGGATTTGACTTGCCACGTGCGCGATCCCAAGGTGTGGCGTGACGCGGACGGGCGTTACCACATGGTGCTGGGCGCGCGTCGTCGCGTGGATGGGCCACATGTCGAGAGCCGTTTTTGTGCGATGCACGGCGAGGGCGCCGGGCGTGATGTGGGCGAGATCCTGGTGTATGGCTCGGCCGATATGCTGAGCTGGGAGCTCGAGAGCCGTGTGTCTACGCCCGAGCGTTTTGGCTTTATGTGGGAGTGCCCGGGATACCTTGAGCTTGAGGCGGATGGCGGTGTACCGGCGAAGTTCCTGTCCTTTTCTCCCCAGGGGCTCGAAGGCGGCCGTTGGGACCGCGGCAACGTATACGCTGCTGGCTACATGCCTGTAGCGGGCGACATTACCGGCGGTGACGGTGCCTATGAGCTGGGCGAGTTCCGCCTGTGGGACGCCGGTTTTGACTTCTATGCTCCACAGGAGTTTACGTCCGAGGACGGTCGCCACATTCTGATCGGCTGGATGGGCATGCCCGATGAGCCGACCTATGGCAACGCACCGACCGTGGCGTGTGGCTGGCAGCACTGCATGACGGTGCCGCGCGAGCTTACGGCCGGTGGCGGCGGCGTGGTACTGCAGCAGCCGGCGCGCGAGATCGAGCGTCATTATGCCTCGGTGCGTGTGGGGGCGGGCTCGTTGGAGGTTGCCGGCGATACCTGCTTTGACGTTGTTGTTGACGGTGTCGACGGCGCGTTTACCGCGATCGTTGATGGCGAGTTGAAGCTGTCGTTTGTGCCTGCCAAGGGCGAACTGCCCGCGCGCTTTGAGATGCGATTTACCGATGAGAGCCGCGCTTCTGCCGGCTGCGGTCGTTCCGTACGGTGGGAGCCCGTCGACGAGGTTCGTAACGTGCGCATTGTTGGCGATGTCTCGTCGGTCGAGGTGTTTGTGAACGATGGCTCGCTCGCGTTTTCGACGCGCATCTATCCCGAGTCCTATGGTGTGACCGTCGACGCTCCGGGTGCGAGCGTGAACTATCACACGCTCAACATCTAGGCGATTCGTCGCATATCGGCGCTATACTTCAGCCGTTGCCCACGATGCGGGAAACATTCGCATCGTGGGTTTTTGCTTATGAAGGGACGGTGTCTTGTGGATGTACAGCAGCTAGAAGAGGCCTGGGCTACAAGGGCTGGCGCGCGTGAGGCGCGGTTGCTCGTGGCTTCGCATGTGCCGGCGGCGCTGTCTCAGCTGGGGATTGTGCGCCCCGGTGACCGCCTGGTGGCCTTTGCGGACGACTTTGCCGATGCGTTTGCGTGCGGCTTTGATGGCTGCGATGTTGTGCTGGTGGGGGATCCGTGCGCCGAGGCGTTTGCCGCCGCATCCGAGGGCTTTGATGTTTCGTTTGATGCCGAGGGTCCGCACCTGTGGTGGTTCGTCAACTCTATCGGCGGGTTTGGTCTGCGCGTGCCCGATCTTCGCGCCCTGGGTCGCGCGGCTCGCGATGCCCGCGCGCTGCTCGTGGTGGATAATACCGTGGCTGGTGTCTTTGGGTGCGATCCGTTGCGCTTGGGTGCCGTGCTGTCGCTCGAGGCACTCGACCGCGTGTGTGCTGGTAAGTCACCGCGCAAGCTCGTTGCCGCTTCGGTGGCGCGCTCGCAGCTCAAGCGCCATCGTGTGGATGCCGCTGCCGAGTGCGCATATGCCCTGCTTGAGCGCTGCGATGCGTTGGCACTCGACCTGTCTGTCGAGGAGGTTGACGTGCTTGAGCGTGGTCTTTCCTCGCTCGATACCCGCATGCAGGCACACTTCGACCGCGCCCGTGCGCTGGCCGAGTATCTGGCCGCCAACGAGATGGTGCGCGACGTGCGCTACCCCGGACTGACCTCGCATCCCGACCATGCGGTTGCAACGGGAATCCTCGAGCACGGCTTTGGCCCGGCAGTTGAGTTTGACCTTATCGAGCTTAGCGCAGGAGAGCTGTTCGACGCTTTGCCGGGGGAGTTTCGCACATCGCCTGCCGGCGGCGCAACGACGCGTCTTTCGGCCCCACGCGGCAATCAGGGGAGCACCATCCGCCTCTTCGCCGGCACCGACAACCCCTTGGTAGTTGCGGCCACCCTAGACAACGCCCTTCGCAACCAGCTAAATCATCCTCAACTTCATAAGTTGCGGTGAAATATGGATTGATTTACGGCTTTAACCGCATAAACAGTCCCTATTTCACCGCAACTTATAAGAAGGGGTTGTGTGGCTATAAAGCCCCGTCTCAAATTGGCTACTCTTTGATGCTGGCGATGAGGTCGTTTGCTTTGTTGGCGATGACGTTGTTGATGTCGGCCTGCAGCTCCTCGTAGACCGCTACGGCTCGCTCGCCGGCGGGGGTGAGCGTGGATCCGCGGGCGCCGTCGCGCTCGATGAGCTTGCAGCCAAGCTGACCTTCGGCTTCGTTCACAATGCGCCAGGCCTTGGAATATGCCATGCCCATGCTCTTGGCGGCACGGTTGAGCGAGTGCTCGCGGGCGATACCTTGCAGCAGCAAGACGCAGCCGTGGCCGAAGACGCCCGGCAGATCCTTGTCGCACGCTTGAATGACCAACTTTGCCGTCGTCTTGTACTCCATGTGCTCCGCGTCTCCCCGCTAAAGTGTTTGCTGGGCAAACGCAAGGCCTGCGTCAAACCCTCATGTGCTCTTCTTAAATCATGCATTGTAGCAGTCAAAGTGCGTTAAGATACTTCCCCAGTATTGGGCGCCCAAGGTTGGGCTGGGTCCTACGAGGCCTGCAGCCGACCGGTCGCATGGAAAAAGGAGAAACATGGCTACGTTCTTTCCCGGTGAGTCCCACACGTTTTCGGAGTATCTGCTGGTCCCTGGTTACTCGTCCTCGCAGTGCATCCCCAACAACGTCTCTCTTAAGACGCCGCTGACCCGCTTTAAGCGCGGTGAGAAGCCGGCAATCACCCTGAACATCCCCATGGTTTCCGCCATCATGCAGTCCGTCTCGGGCGTCGACATGGGTGTCGCGCTCGCTACCGAGGGTGGCCTGTCCTTCATTTACGGTTCCCAGAGCGCCGAGTCCGAGGCCGCTATGGTCAAGGCCGTCAAGGATCACAAGGCCGGCTTCGTTCAGTCCGATTCCACGCTGACCCCCGACATGACCATGGAGCAGGTCATCGAGCTCAAGGAGAAGACCGGTCATTCCACCATGCCGGTCACCGACGACGGCACTCCCAAGGGTAAGCTCCTGGGCATCGTCACCAGCCGTGACTATCGCCCCAGTCGCGATGACCACCAGACGAAGGTCTCCGAGTTCATGACCCCGCGTGAGCAGCTCATCGTAGGCGACAAGAATATCAGCCTCAAGGTTGCCAACGACGTCATTTGGGACAACAAGCTCAACGCCCTTCCTATCGTCGATGACAACGATCACCTCATGGGCATTGTCTTCCGCAAGGACTACGACAGCCACAAGACCAACCCCAACGAGCTGCTCGATAACGACAAGCGCTACATGGTCGGAGCCGGTATCAACACCCGCGACTATGCCGAGCGCGTGCCGCTGCTCATCGAGGCCGGCGCCGATGTCCTGTGCATCGACTCTTCCGAGGGCTTCAGCGAGTGGCAGAAGCGCACCATCGAGTGGATCCGCGCCAACTACGGCGAGGACGTCAAGGTCGGTGCCGGCAACGTCGTCGACGCCGAGGGCTTCCGCTTTTTGGCCGACTGCGGTGCCGACTTCATCAAGGTCGGTATCGGCGGCGGCTCCATCTGCATCACCCGCGAGACCAAGGGCATCGGCCGCGGCCAGGCCACCGCGCTGATCGACGTCTGCCGCGCTCGCGACGAGTACTACGAGGAGACCGGCGTCTACGTGCCCGTGTGCTCCGACGGCGGCATCGTCTACGACTACCACATGACGCTCGCCCTTGCCATGGGTGCCGACTTTATGATGCTGGGCCGCTACTTCGCCCGCTTCGACGAGAGCCCGACCGAGCGCGTCAATGTGAACGGTCAGTACATGAAGGAGTACTGGGGCGAGGGTTCTGCACGTGCCCGCAACTGGCAGCGCTACGACCTGGGCGGCGCCGCGAAGCTCAGCTTCGTCGAGGGCGTCGACTCCTACGTTCCCTACGCCGGTTCCCTCAAGGACGGCGTGGGCGGCACGCTCTACAAGGTCAAGTCAACGATGTGCAACTGCGGCGCCCTCTCGATCCCCGAGCTCCAGGAAAAGGCACGCCTAACGCTGGTCAGCTCGACCTCGATCGTCGAAGGCGGCGCCCACGACGTAGTCGTCAAGGACTCCCAGCAAAGCGTCAGCTATCGCTAAGCGGCTTTCCCAAGCACCGCACCTTGCCGTTCAAACCGTCGCTCGCGTACCAAAGTACGCGTCGCTCCTCTTTCACGGCAATCTGCGGCACTTGGAAAACCCGATCATGCTTGGGCGGGTAACAATTAGCGGTTGATTCACAACCACGTTATTTAGATAAAGCGAGATGCCCGCAAGTCGCAGGCATCTCGCTTGTCGTATTTGCTATCATCAGTCAAGTTAACCTTAGGGTCGGTCGGCTTGGCTTTGTTCGCTACAAGTTTCGCACGCAAAGAAGAGCACTTAATGTGCTCTTCGTCTTGCGCAGGACTGTCCGCAGTAGCGAATAAAGCTAAGCCGACCGACCCCAGCTAAGATTAAAGGAGCTGATATGTGCGATTGCACAGATCATAAGGACGAGATTCCTGTCTACGACGCGCAGGCCATTGAGTCCAGGTGGATGAAGGCCTGGGAGGACTCCAACCTCTTTGCCGTCGACACCGACGACAGCAAGCCCAAGAAGTACGTGCTCGAGATGTTCCCGTATCCGTCGGGCGACCTGCACATGGGCCACGCGCGCAACTACACTATCGGCGATGCCATGGCCCGTCAGGCCCGCATGCGTGGCTACGACGTGCTGCATCCCATCGGCTTTGACGCTTTTGGCCTGCCCGCCGAGAACGCCGCCATCAAGCACAACACGCAGGCTGCCGCCTGGACGTATAAGAACATGGACCAGGCGCTCGCCACGATGAAGCGCATGGGCTTCTCCTACGATCTGGATCGCATGGTCAAGACCTGCAGCCCCGACTACTACCGCTGGGGCCAGTGGATCTTTGAGAAGATGTGGGAAAAGGGCCTGGTCTACCGTAAGAAGAACCCGGTCAACTGGTGCCCCACCTGCAAGACCGTTCTGGCTAACGAGCAGGTTACCGAGGGTAAGTGCTGGCGCTGCGGCACCGAGCCCGAGAAGCGCGACCTGGAGCAGTGGTACTACAAGATTACCGAGTACTCCCAGGAGCTGCTCGACGATCTGGAGAAGCTCCCCGGCTGGCCTGAGCGCGTCAAGCAGATGCAGGCCAACTGGATCGGTCGCTCTGAGGGCGCCGAGGTCGACTTTACCCTGTGCGACCAGGATGGCGAACCCATCGAGGGCGACGAGGGCAAGATCACCGTTTTCACCACGCGTGCCGATACGCTCTTTGGCGTTTCCTTCTTTGTCCTGGCTCCCGAGTACGCCGGCTTGCACGAGCTCGTCGAGGGCACGGAGTACGAGGAGGCCGTCACCAAGATCGTCGAGGACTCCAAGCATATCTCTGCCGTCGAGCGTGCCCAGGGCACCCTCGAGAAGCACGGTGCCTTCACGGGCCGCTATGTGGTAAACCCCGTCAACGGCGAGAAGGTCCCCGTTTGGGTTGCCGATTATGTCGTTGCCGACTACGGTACCGGTGCCGTCATGGCCGTTCCCTGCGGCGACCAGCGCGACTTTGAGTTTGCCCGTAAGTACGACCTGCCGATCGTGCCGATCATCCTGGACGATGACGATCGCGCTGCCGTCGAGGCCAGCGGCGAGAGCATCGATACCTTCCATGCCGAGACCGTCGACTGGGATTGCGCTCACGCTGCCGAGGGCACGCTCGTCCAGTCCGGCAAGTACACTGGCATGCGCGGCGGTAAGCACTCCGAGGGTGAGGCTGCCATCGTGGCCGATCTCGAGGCCATGGGCTGCGGCCGTCGCAAGGTCGAGTTCCGCTTGCGCGACTGGCTCATCAGTCGCCAGCGCTATTGGGGCAACCCCATCCCGGCTATCCACTGCGAGCACTGCGGCATCGTGCCCGTGCCCGAGGATCAGCTGCCGGTGACGCTGCCCGAGAACCTGGACCTGGGCGCCGGCGAAACCCTCGCCGAGTGCAAGGAGTTCTACGAGACCACCTGCCCGGTCTGCGGTCGCCCGGCCAAGCGCGAGACCGATACCATGGACACCTTTACCTGCTCCAGCTGGTACTACCTGCGCTATACCGACCCGCACAACACCGAGCTGCCCTTCTCCAAGGGAGCCGCCGACCGTTGGATGCCCGTCGATAACTACATCGGCGGCATCGAGCACGCCATTCTGCACCTGCTCTACAGCCGTTTCTTTACCAAGGCACTGCGCGACCTGGGTCTGCTGAGTGTGGACGAGCCCTTCACCAACCTGCTGTGCCAGGGCATGGTCAAGGACGAGAACGGCGACACCATGTCCAAGTCCAAGGGCAACGTCGTGCCCCCGAGCTCGGTTATCGAGCCCTACGGTGCCGACACCATGCGTTTGGCGATCCTGTTTATCGCCCCGCCCGAGAAGGACTTCGACTGGGATCCCAAGGCCGTCGAGGGCGCCAACCGCTTCATCAAGCGCGCCTGGCGTATCGTTTGGCAGCTCGTCCAGTCCGGCGACGCCAACGTGGCCTTCGACAAGTCCGCGCTCGACGAGGTCGCGATGAAGCTCTATCGCGAGCGTCACCGCACCATCGCCAAGTGCACCGAGGACTTCGATCGCGGCCAGTTCAACACCGCCATCTCGGCCGTCATGGAGCTCGTCAACGCGGCGAGCGCCTACCTCAACGCCACCGAGGGTACCGCCCGCGACAAGGCGCTGTGCTACGGCGTGGCCAAGGATATCGTGAGCGTCCTTGCCCCCATCTGCCCGTTCTGGGCCGACGAGCTGTGGCACGAGGCGCTCGGCTGCGAGGGCAACGCCTACACCGCCGCCTGGCCCGAGTTCGACCTGGCCGAGTCCGTTGAGGACACGGTGCAGATCGTGGTCCAGGTGCTCGGCAAGGTCCGCGGCCGCGTCGACGTGGCCCGCGATGCCTCCAACGAGGAAATGCAGGCTGCCGCCGAGGCCGCTGTCGCTAAGTGGACCGAGGGCAAGACTGTCGTCAAGGCCATCTGCGTGCCCGGCAAGCTGGTCAACCTGGTGGTCAAGTAAGCACTGCGCGCATAGCTGACATGCAATGAACGAGGGGCGATCCAGTTGGGTCGTCCCTCGTCTTGTGTTTTTAGCCCTGCTTAGTCATTGCGTCGCAACGTTTTCTATGGGATGTGTACCAGGTCCCTAAAGTAAACGTTGCCCGTTGCCTCTTCGAACATCCAAATGTTGAGGTAGATGTCGTTGAGGTCGTTGTTCACATCAAAGTCCGGATCGTCGAAGGTGCCCACAAAGGTGAGCATGGCGCGCGTTTCCTCTCCAGCGGCGACCGGTTGGCGCATGTGTACGTCGCGGACCACGCCGTTGACGTAGGCATAGGAGTCCACATCGCCAAACATCATGTCGACACCGGTGTTGTTGGACACCGTAAAGACGAGCGCGGCGTCCCCGTAGCCGTCGGTGTCCTTGCCCACGCAGGTAACATGGACGTTCTCGTCCGCCTCAAGGTCGATGGGGAGCTGTTCTTGGGAATCGGGACCCAGGCCCTGGGGATCGACGATGTCTTCGTTTATTTTGTCGAAGCTCGCCGGGGGTTCGGTTTTCTCGATGGCTTTGGTGCTGCCAAGATCCGGTTCGCATGTTCCGGTTTTGCTGTTCGTTTTGCCACAGCCCACGAGGGTCAACGAGCACGTTGCGATGGCGAGCGCAGTCATGCAGAGGGTGCCTAGGCGTTTCATGGGTGCCTCCTTACCGTAAAGGATCTCGAAAGGTTCGTCGTTGCGCGACTTGCTGGCTGGCTTGTTGCAGAATGCCCCTTAACGTAAGTCTGATCGATAGGGGCTCGGGGAGGAATGCCCTTGGGGTCCGAACGGGCCTGTGGATTGGGACGCATGGCCCGTTCTTGGACCCTCGGACGCTTGCCTCATGGAGTCTTTAGTCCAATTGTCCTATTCTTGTGGAGAAGCTGTGCGCACGCTGACCTGCAGATTCGTACTGTGCTTGCACGTTTCCGCAGCTATTGGTATAGTTTGCTTGCAAATGAAGTTGTAATTGAAAGAAGTGGGGTTTCGGCCCCGCTTCTTTTTTGTATGGATGGAGGTGCCGCAATGGTCAAGACCAAGACCGAGCAGGCGATCATCGACGCGCTCGAGGCCGTCGCTCCCCAGCACGATATCGACATCGTCGACGTCGAGCTCGTGGGTGCCACCAAGGCCCCCTGCGTGCGCGTGCGTATCGAGGGTGCCGAGGGTCAGAGCCTGTCGCTCAACGACGTCACGGCCAACACCAAGTGGGTCGGCGATGTGATTGAGGAGCTCGACCCCATCTCTTCGAGCTATACGCTCGAGGTGTCGAGCCCGGGTATGGCGCGCCCGCTGCGCCGCCCGTGCGACTTTGCCCGCTTTGTGGGCGAGAACTGCGAGCTCACCTCCACCGCCACCGAGGGCCGTCGCAAGTACGCCGGCAAGATTGCCGCCGCCACCGAGGCCGACGTGACCCTCGAGCTCGAGGACGGCGAGTCCGTTACCCTCGATTTCTCTGATGTTAAAAAGTGCAAATTGAAGCCCACCTACGACTTCAAGCCCGCGAAGGAAGGAAAGTAAGATGGCAGCATCCGACATGATGTCCGCCCTGATGGAGCTTTGCCAGGAGAAGCACATCGACCAGCTCTACCTGATCGACCGCCTGGAGCAGTCGCTCGCCAAGAGCTATGCCGAGATTCTGCATCTTGAGTGGGGCGCCAAGGTGACCATCGACCGCACCACCGGCAAGATCTACGTCTACCGCCTTGAGCCGATCGACGATTCCATGGACGAGGAGGGCAACTTCACCGAGTTCGAGGAGATCGACGTCACTCCCAAGAACACGAGCCGCATCGCTGCCCAGCACGCCAAGGCCGAGATTAACGCCATTGTGCGTAACTCCGCCCGCGAGCAGATCTACGAGGAGTTCTCCGGCCGCATCGGTGACCTCATCAGCGGTACCGTGCTGCAGTCCACGCCCGACTTCACGATCGTCAAGATCCGCGAGGGCGTCGAGGCCGAGCTTCCGCACTTCGACCAGCGTCGTTACGAGAACGAGCGCAACGAGCGTCCGATGGGCGAGCGCTACCTGCACAACCAGCACATCAAGGCCGTGATCATCGACGTTCGCGACCCCAACTCCAACCTGCAGCCGGTTCGCGGCGAGCACAGCCGTCCGCCGATTGTCATCTCCCGTACCCACCCCGAGCTCATGCGTCGTCTGTTTGAGCAGGAGGTGCCCGAGATCTATGAGGGCACCGTCCAGATCAAGTCGATCGCCCGCGAGCCCGGCCAGCGCTCCAAGGTCGCCGTCCACTCGCTTGACGATCGTCTGGATCCCGTGGGCGCCTGCGTCGGCCCCAAGGGCAGCCGTGTTCGCGCTGTCGTGGGCGAGCTCCGTGGCGAGCGCGTCGACGTCATCCTGTGGGATGCCGATCCTGCCGTCTATGTCGCCAACGCCCTGTCGCCCGCTAAGGTCACCCGCGTCCTCATCGACGAGGAGAAGGCCTACGCCGGCGTCATCGTGCCCGACGACCAGCTGTCCCTCGCCATCGGCAAGGAGGGCCAGAACGCCCGCCTCGCCGCGCGCCTTACCGGCTGGCACATCGACATCAAGTCCGAGACGCTTGCCGCCGACATCCTCAAGAACGTTCCCGTTCACGAGGAGCCCGCCGCCGACCTGATCGGTGACGAGGAGGACGAGGACGTCCGCCGCTGCGAGTACGTGTCCGAGGACGGCATCCAGTGCCGCAACCAGGCTCGTCCCGGCTCCCGTTTCTGCGGTGTCCACGACACCGACGCCTTCGATGATGCGGAGGACCTGATCTAGCGCGCGGTTGCGCCGGGCGGGTCCCGGCGCGTCTCCCACGCTCGTTCAGTCTCTAGGCACCCAAGGTGCCAGAAAGGGTAGGTGAAGTCATATGGCAAAAGTCCGTGTGTCCACCCTGGCCAAAGAGTTCGGCATGACCTCTAAGGAACTGATGGGTCATCTCGCCGATATGAAGATTCCCGCTAAGTCCGCTTCCTCCACCTTGGAGGACGCCTATGTCGCCATGGTCCGCAAGCAGCTCGCCTCGGTGATCGAGGCCCGCGCCCAGGAAGTCGAGGCCGCCAAGCAGGCCGAGGAGCAGGCAGCTGCCGCCGAGGAGGCCGCTCGCGCCGCCGAGGCCGAGCGCGAGCGCATCGCCGCCGAGAAGGCCCGCGAGGAGGAGCGTCGCCAGTTTGCCGCAGCCCAGGCTGCCGAGGAGGCCGCCCGCGCCGAGGCCGAGGCTAAGAAGAAGGCCGAGCAGGAGCGTCTTGCCCGCGAGAAGGAGGAGGCTGCCCGCGAGGCCCAGCGCCGCGCCGTTCCCGCTTCCGACTCCGGTTCGCGCTTCCGTTCGCTGCTCGACCAGATCGCCGCACAGGAGACCGTGCTCAAGGAGAAGAAGGACGCCGAGGACAAGGCCAAGGCCGAGCGCGCCGCAGAGCGCGGTAACCGTCGTGGCGGCAATAACGACCGCCGCGGTGGCCGTCGTAACGATCGCAACGCTTCCGACAACAACTCCGAGCGCAATGCCTCCGAGAGCCGTCCGCACAGCCATCGCACCAACGCCAGCAACAACGTCGCTGCCGGCATGGACTTCCCCAACCCCGATAAGCAGGGCAAGGGCAAGAAGCGCAAGGGCGGTCACAACAACGAAGAGGACCACTACAGCCGCATGGCTCGCGAGGCCGAGGAGTACAGCCGCGAGAAGGTGCTCGAGGAGGCTCGTGCTGCCGTCGAGGAGGCCTCTCGCGAGTCCACCGGTCGCCGCAAGAAGCGCAAGGAGAAGCGCGAACGCGAGGCTGCCAAGGCTCAGGAGGAGCGCAAGATAGAGGAGGCGCTGGCCCAGGGCGTGAACCCCGAGGACCTCGACGCCATCAAGGTCTCCCAGGGCGTTACCGTCCAGGAGCTTGCCGAGGCGCTTGACGTTCCGGCCAACGACATCATCAAGCGCCTGTTCCTGCTGGGTACGCCGCTCACCATGACGCAGTCCATGTCCGACGACCTCGTCGAGCTCGTCGCCGACGACCTGGGCCGTCAGATTAAGATCATCACCCCCGAGGAGGAGAACACCTTCTCGTTCTACGACGATCCCGCCGACCTTAAGCCGCGCGCCCCGGTCGTCACCGTCATGGGCCACGTCGACCACGGTAAGACGTCGCTGCTCGACGCCATCCGTCATACCGGCGTTGCTGCCGGCGAGGCGGGCGGCATTACGCAGGCCATCGGCGCTTCGCAGGTCATGATCAACGACCGCAAGATCACCTTTATCGATACCCCGGGTCACGCCACCTTTACGGCTATGCGTGCCCGTGGTGCTAAGGTGACCGACATCGTCATTCTGATCGTGGCCGCCGACGACGGCGTCATGCCCCAGACGGTCGAGTCGATCAACCATGCCAAGGCCGCCGGCGTTCCCATCGTCGTCGCCGTCAACAAGATCGATAAGCCGGGCGCCAACCCCGACCGCGTGCGCCAGGAGCTCACCGAGTACGGCGTCATCCCCGAGGAGTGGGGCGGACAGAACATGTTCGTCAACATCTCGGCCAAGCAGAAGATCGGTATCGACGACCTTCTGGAGACCGTGCTGCTTCAGGCCGACGTTCTCGAGCTCAAGGCTAACCCGGACACCTTTGCCTCCGGCAACGTCCTCGAGGCCAAGCTCGACAAGGGCCGCGGCTCGGTCGCTACCGTGCTCGTGACCCGCGGTACCCTGCACGTGGGCGATACGCTGGTCGCCGGCCTTACCTACGGCCGCGTCCGCGCCATGCTCGACCCCAAGGGTCGCGCCGTCACCGAGGCCGGTCCCTCCGACGCCGTCGAGATTTTGGGCCTGCAGTCCGTGCCCAACGCCGGCGACGAGTTCCGCGTGTTTGAGGACGAGCGCGAGGCTCGCGCCCTTGCCGACGAGCGTTCGCTCAAGGCCCGTATCGAGGAGCAGAGCCGCGTCAAGCACGTCACGCTCGAGAACCTCTTCGAGACCATCGCCGACGCCGAGGTCAAGGAGCTCAACCTGATCATCAAGGCCGACGTCCAGGGTTCCATCGAGGCCCTTCAGGACTCGCTCGACAAGATGGATCAGTCCGAGGTTCGCATCAACACGATTCACTCCGCCGTTGGCGCCATCAACGAGACCGACGTGGTCCTGGCCGACGCCTCCAACGCCATCATCATCGGCTTTGGCGTCCGTCCCGACGGTAAGGCCCGCTCCGCCGCCGAGCGCGAGGGCGTCGAGATCCGTTGCTACGACGTCATCTACAAGTGCCTCGAGGAGCTCGACGCCGCCCGTATCGGCATGCTCAAGCCCACCGAGGTCGAGGTCGCCACGGGTACCGCGACCGTCCTTGACACCTTCAAGGTGCCCAAAGTCGGTATCGCCGCCGGTGTCCGCGTCGAGGAGGGCGAGATCGCCGCGACCGATTCCGTGCGCCTGGTGCGCGACGGTATCGTGGTCTTCAACGGCAAGATCGCCTCGATGCGCCACTACAAGGACGAGGCCAAGAGCCTCAAGAGCGGTTCCGAGGGCGGCATTGGCCTGGAGAACTTCCAGGACATCAAGCCCGGCGACCAGATCGAGGGTTACCGCATCGACCAGGTTGCCCGTACCGAGTAGGGGGTAGCGCTATGAAGCAAACGCAGGCAACCCGCCGTCTGGGCGAGCAGCTTCGCGAGAAGCTTGGTTATATCCTGCTCTTTGAGGTTTCCGATCCGCGTCTCGACCTAGTTACTTTGACCGCGGTCGAGGTCGCGGTGGACCGTTCGTTCGCGCGTGTGTACGTGTCGTGCGATGCGAGCCGCTACGATGAGGTCATGGAGGCGCTCGCAAGCGCCAAGGGCCGTATTCGCAGCCTGTTGGCTCGCTCGCTCGATTGGCGTGTTACGCCCGAGCTCGATTTTCGCATCGATCGCTCGACCGATGAGGCCGAGCGCATCACGCGTGCGCTGGAAAACGTTCCCGCCACGCTTGCGATCGAAAAGGACGAGGACGGCTATCCGATAGCGGATGCCGCCCAGGAGGCAGCTTTAGATGACTAATTCCGCCGACCTCGCCTCGTGCGAGTCTGCAGATATTCAGCGACGCATCCTCGAGCTCATCGAGGGTGCGTCCTCCATTGCGATTTCGGGACATACTTCTCCCGATGGCGATGCCTTGGGCTCCGTGCTGGGTCTGGGCCTCTCGCTCATGAAGTTTTTCCCCAACAAGGACATTGCCCTGCTGCTGGCAGACGATGACCCGGTTCCGCGTATCTACCGCTTTATGGAAGGCTCCGATCGCCTGGTGCCGGCATCTGCGTACACTGGCAATCCGGACCTGTTCATCTCGGTGGACGTACCGGTCGTCGAGCGCCTCAACGACTCTGCTGAGGTGCTTCGTCGCTCCAAGCATGTGGTGTGCTTCGATCACCATCCGGCTCGCGAGGAGTTTGCCGAACTGAGCCTGAGGCGTGTTGAAGCTGCAGCCTGCGCTATGATCATCGACCGCTTCTTGGACAACTGTGGCATTGTCGCCCGTGATGGCGTTGCGACCTGCCTGCTGTGCGGCTTGGTTACCGATACCGGCCGTTTTCAGTACCAAAACGCCGATGCCGCTGCGTTCCATGCGGCTTCGCGACTGGTTGCCCACGGTGCCGATCCGGCGCGTGTGGCACTCGAGGTATATCAGAGCATGCGCGTTGAGTTTTTGCACCTCAAGTCCATCGTTATGGGCCGCATCAAGACAGTGGCCCACGGGCGCGTCGCGTATAGCTACGCGTACCAGAGTGACCTTGAGGCTTGCGGTGTCACCTCGGATGAGTGCGACGGCCTGGTTGACGTGGTGCGCTCAGTGATGGGCGTCGAGGTCTGCATGTTCTTAAAGGGCATTGAGGGCGATACCAAGGTGCGTGGCAACCTGCGCTCCAAGGGGGACCTCGATGTGTCCGAGATTGCTGCCAACTTTGGCGGTGGCGGGCATCATGCTGCCGCCGGTTTCTCCAACAACGGAACGATTCTCGAGACGCTCACCGTGGCACTTCCCATGCTGGCCGAGCTGGTAGGGGAGGATCCCGCTTCGGTGACCGTCGAGCTTTAACTTTTTGGATGGTACATGGCTCGTCGTACGCCTTCACAACTGAATATGCTGCTCGCCGTCGATAAGCCGGTGGGCTGTACGTCCCACGATGTGGTCTCGCAATGCCGACGCGCCCTCCATGAGCGGCGCGTCGGCCATGCCGGCACGCTCGACCCCATGGCATCTGGCGTCATGGTGGTGGGTGTGGGCCAGGCCACCCGTCTGCTGGGCATGCTCACGCTCGATACCAAAAGCTACGTCGCCGATATTTCGTTTGGCGCCGAGACGAATACCGATGATGCGGAGGGCGAGGCGGTCCGCACGGTGGCTGTTGCCAACGAGCTCCGCGATCCTGCCTATGCGCGTGAGCAATTGGCCTCCATGCTGGGTCCGCAGATGCAGGTGCCGCCGGCGTTTTCGGCTATCTCGGTCAATGGCGTTCGTGCCTACAAGTCTGCTCGCGAGGGCAATGCGGTGGACCTACCTCCGCGTCCCGTCGAGGTCTATGCCGCCGACCTGATCGCCGTGGGCGGCGAAGGTGATACGTGCGTGTGGACCGTGGCGTTCTCGGTGAGCAAGGGAACCTATATCCGAGCGCTCGCTCGCGACCTGGGCCGCGCCTGCGAGAGCGCCGCGCACATTTCCGCGCTGCGCCGCACGGCCTCCGGTGTTGTTTCCATTGGCGCTTGTCATGCGGTCGAGGAGCTTTCTCCCGAGTCCGCGGCTGGCTTTGCCCTGGATCCCATTGCGGCCCTGGGCGCCACACGTGTTGACTTGCCGGGCAATCTTGCCGACGACCTTCTCTGCGGCCGACGCATTCCCGTTGAGCGTGCGCTTGCCGATTTCGATGCCTCGAAGGCGCCGTTTGCGTTGGTGCTCGATGGGGGACTCAAGGCGCTCGCCCGCATTGAGGGTGGCCGCTTTGTCATGGAGCACGTGTTTCCGCAGGCAATCGGCGGTGTTCGATGATGTTGTCCGTTCGCGAGCTCGCGCGTATCTTTTTCGCGGGCGAGTCGGACGAGGCTCGCATCGTTACTGCCGATGTGTTTGATAAGTGTGAGCACCTGGGTGCCGCATCGATTGCCATCGGCGTGTTCGACGGCGTTCACCGTGGACACCGGGAGCTCATTGCGGCGCTTGTCCGTGATGCCCGTGCCCATGGCTGCAAGGCGGTCGTAGTTACCTTCGATCCCGACCCGGACGTCGTGGTGAGCCCTTCGCCCGCTCAAAAATTGATGACGACGGCCGACCGTCTGCATGCCCTGGCTCAAACTGGGGTCGATGCGGTGGTGGCCGTTCCCTTTACGCCTGAGGTTGCGGCGCTTGACCATGTTGCTTTTCTCTCGCTGGTGTCGCGTCTGGTCGACATTCGATCGATTCGCGTTGGCAGCGACTTTAGGCTGGGTCGTGGCGGTGCTTCTGGTGTTGACGAGATGCGCGCCTGGGGTGCCGAGCGCGGCGTTGACGTATACGGGCACGACTTGCTTTGCGAGGGCGGTGAGGCCATTTGCGCCACCCGCATTCGTCATGAGCTGGGACAGGGCCATGTGGAGCTTGCTGCTGAGTTACTCGGCCGTCCGTATATGGTGCGTGGCGGTGTTATTCGCGGCCGTCACGAGGGTTCTGGCATGGGCTTTCCCACGGCAAACCTGCAGGTTCCCGACGGTATTCAGGTGCCTGCCGATGGCGTGTATGAGGGTCTGGTGCTGGTCGATGACACCGCGTGGCCCGCTGCCGTGAACGTCGGACTGCCGCCGACGTATGCCGACGATGTCGCTTCGGCGCATCTCGAGGCTAATTTAATTGGTTATACGGGCGACCTGTACGGCTCTTCTGTTTCGCTAGCGTTTACGCGTTGGCTGCGTCCGTCGCGTGTGTTCGATTCGCTGGATGAGTTGATTGCGACCGTCGAGGGTAATATCGAAGATATTCGTCACAACTTGGGCAAGCAGGGGGTGAGCATCCGTGATTAGCGATGAGGAAAAAGACCAGGTACGCGCTGCGTCTGACCTGGTTGCCATCGTGCAGGAAACGGTCGAGCTCAAGCCCCGCGGCCATGAGTTTTGGGGATGCTGCCCCTTCCATGGCGAAAAGACGCCGTCCTTCCACATTATCCCCGCCACGCAGGTGTGGCATTGCTTTGGCTGCGGCGAGGGTGGCGACGTTTTCACGTATATCATGAAGCGCGAGAACTTGAGCTTTCCCGAGTCAATCCGTTATTTGGCCGATCGCGCGGGTATTGAGCTGCATGACACCGGAGATCGCCGCGAGCGCGGCACCAAGCGTGCCCGCATCTACGATCTGTGCGCCGAGACCGCCCAGTTCTACCACACCATGCTCATGCGCGGTAAGGACGGCCGTCCGCGCGAGTACTTTGCCAGCCGCGGCATGGGCGGCGACGTCTGCCGCCGCTACTGCCTGGGCTTTGCACCGGGCCGTAACGCGCTGGTGTCGCACCTGTCCCAGGCGGGTTTTACCCCGCAGGAGATGATCGACGCCAACGTTGCCGTGAGCCGCGGGCGCGGGCAGCTTGCCGACCGCTTTTACGACCGCGTGATGTTCCCCATCTTTGACGAGCAGGGTCACAACATTGCCTTTGGCGGTCGCATTATGGGCGACGGTCAGCCTAAGTATCTCAACACCGCCGAGACGAGCGTGTTCCATAAAAAGCGAAACCTCTACGGTTTTAATTGGGCCAAGGAGTTTATCGTCGCGCAGGATACCGCCGTCGTGGTGGAGGGCTATACCGATTGCATCGCCTGCTGGGAGGCGGGGATTAAAAACGTTGTCGCCACGCTGGGCACCGCGCTCACGGAGCATCATGTCAAGACGCTCATCCGCTTTGCCAAGCGCATCGTGTACATGTTCGATGGTGACGCCGCCGGCCAAAAGGCCGCTCGCCGTGCGATTCAGTTTATTGAGCAGGATTCGATGGACCTGCGCTGTGTGGTGCTGCCCGACGGTAACGATCCCATGGAGTTCATCACGGCGCACGGCGGAGAGGAGCTGCAGAAACGCATTGACGCCGCCGAGCCTCTCATGGACTTTGTGTACCGTTCGCTGCAGGAGTCGAGTGACATCACCACGCCGGGCGGTCGCGCCAAGGCGCTGGAGGATGCGCTGACGCTTATCTATCCGTTGCGCGACAGCTATATGATCGACACGTACTTTATCCAGATTGCCGACCTGTTGGGTTTGGATCTGGAGACCGTGCGCGCGAGCTCGGGCCGTGTGTTTCGCGATGTCGCCAAGCGCGAGGATGTGGAACGACGTCGTGAGCAGAACTATGAGCGCCAGCGGGCACAGGCTGAGCGGTCCGGTAGCGCGGGCGGTCGGACGTCGGGTTCTCGCGATGCCGGTCGCGGTGCTTGGGCATCGGGCGCGAAGCCGCCGGTGTCCGCGCCGGTCGAAGAAGAGCCGTACGACTACGTCCCGCTTGATGCCTACGGTGCCGCGCCCGTGGAGGTCGTCGAAGATCTTCCGCCGATCGATGTGCCTGATGGTATGGGCGCTGTGCCTGCGGCTGACGGTTCGGGCGCACCGGCTGCGGCGGCGCCGATGGTTCTTACCGATCTTGAACGCAAGTCCTTGGCAGGGGAGCGCGAACTGTTGACGATGCTCACGAGCTACCCCGACCTGTTCCGCATGTATGCCGACCGCATCTGCTCCATCGAGTGGGTTGACCCACGTCACGAGTCCATCGCATGGGCCGTTCTGGCAACGCCGCCGGGAACCGATCCTGCAGCCTGCATGGATGCGGCGCGCTCAGTGTGTCCCGATGCGGCAACGCTTGTGAGTGCCGGGCGCATCTCGGCGACGAGCAAGCACCCCACCGAGACGAACATCGTGTTTATGCTCGATACGCTCGAGCTCTACACCATCAAGCGTCGCATGCGTGCCGCACAGGCCAAGCTGCGCCAGGACCGTTCGCTCGATGATGAGGCCCGTCGCGCGCTGACCGTGCAGGCCACGCAGGATTCGCAGCGTCAGCGCGAACTGCAAAAGTCGATCGGCGGCGTGGCAGACCCGTTTCGTTTGATCGGCCTGGAGGCCGCAGGCACCGAACAAGCCTAGATGTTGTGGTCAACCAGCGTATTCTCGCCTATATCCAGTCCTCTTTTTGGGTATAGACGTCACTGTGTGTGCTAAAGTATTGAGTCCTGTGGACTATGAAGGGAGAATCTGTGCCAAAAAAGACTGAGAGCACGGGTACTGGGCTGGAATCCTACGTTGCAAAGCTTATGGGCAACGGCTCAAACAGGACTTCGGTAACCGAGGACGAGATTCAGGTCGCCCTGAAGGATATCGATGTAACTGATGAGCAGCTCACCGCGGTGTATTCCGCGCTGCGCAACAGCGGCATCCAGATTATCTCCGCGAGCGGTAACGACGACGCCCCCATGGACGTCGACGATGACGATAACGATACCGATACCGACGATTTCGATGACGACGACGAGCACGATTCCGGCTCGCTCGACGATCACGAGCTCAAGATGGCCCGTCAAGCCGACGCCGAGATGGGTTCTTCCAAGAGCAAGAAGAAGCGCGCCGTGCGCACGTCCCGTTCGCGTTCGCGCGTGCGCGGCATCGACGCCTCCACGGTGATGCTGACCGGCGACCCGGTCCGTATGTACCTCAAGGAGATCGGCAAGGTCGACCTGCTGACCGCCTCCGAAGAGGTCGATCTGGCTATGAAGATCGAGGCCGGTCTTGAGGCCACCGAGAAGCTCGAGGCTGCCGATGCTGGTGAGCTCGAACTCACGCGTGCCGAGATGCGTCGTCTTACGCGCATTGAGAACGTGGGCCTCGAAGCCAAGCAGGCGCTCATCAGCGCAAACCTTCGTCTGGTCGTCTCCATCGCCAAGCGCTATGTCGGTCGCGGCATGCTTTTCCTGGACCTGATCCAGGAGGGCAACCTCGGTCTGATTCGCGCCGTCGAGAAGTTCGACTACCAGAAGGGCTTTAAGTTCTCCACGTACGCCACGTGGTGGATCCGTCAGGCCATCACGCGCGCGATCGCCGACCAGGCCCGTACCATCCGTATTCCCGTGCACATGGTCGAGACCATCAACAAGCTCGTCCGTGTGCAGCGCCAGCTCCTTCAGGACCTGGGTCGCGACCCGACCCCCGAGGAGATCGGTGCCGAGATGGACATGAGCGCCGACCGTGTCCGCGAGATCCAGAAGATCTCGCAGGAGCCCGTGTCGCTCGAGACCCCCATCGGCGAGGAAGAGGATTCCCAGCTGGGCGATTTCATCGAGGACTCCCAGGCTATCGTTCCGCCCGATGCGGCCAGCTTCTCCATGCTGCAGGAGCAGCTCACCCAGGTGCTCGACTCGCTTGCCGATCGTGAGCGCAAGGTTATCGAGCTGCGCTTTGGTCTTGTCGACGGACATCCCCGTACGCTCGAGGAGGTCGGCCGCGAGTTTGGCGTCACGCGCGAGCGCATCCGCCAGATCGAGTCCAAAACCCTGGCCAAGCTCCGCCATCCCAGCCGTAGCAGCAAGCTCAAAGACTATATCGAGAGCTAGTCAAGCAAGAAGCGCCCTCAAGCACATCTGCTTGGGGGCGCTTTCATGTAGTCGTTGGGGACGTTCTTGAATGACTAGTCGTTCAAGAACGTCCCCAATGACTGGGTCGGAAAATTTCTTAAAAAAGTTCTTGCCCTAAGCTGATTCGTCCGTATAATAAACTTCGTTGCTTGAGAGCACGCACCTATTCCTCGGTAGCTCAATGGTAGAGCACGCGGCTGTTAACCGCGCTGTTGTAGGTTCGAGTCCTACCCGGGGAGCCAGAATTTTCCAGCCCTTTCCGTTGGGCTTTAAATTCCTCGGTAGCTCAATGGTAGAGCACGCGGCTGTTAACCGCGCTGTTGTAGGTTCGAGTCCTACCCGGGGAGCCAGGTTGTAAAACCCGTCGCTTATGCGGCGGGTTTTTTCATGCCGCGATCGCCTGGCGCGAACGTTACCGTATCAACATTTCGTGTCGAGGATGTATTCCCGCGACCCACCACCTCAACATGGCGCGCTCGTTGTAGAATAATGCAATGATTGCTCCCACGAGATGGTGCCGCGAGCACCAGATAAGGAGATTCTTGTGTCTGAGACCATTAACGGCAGCCTGAGCGTCTCGAACGACGTTATTGCCGATATTGCCGGTTATGCCGCAATGACGTGCTATGGCGTCGTCGGTATGGCCGAGCAGCTCCAGGGCGCCGAGAGCGTGCGCCTGCTTGCCGGCCAGCGCCTCCGCAAGGGCGTGCTTGTCTCCGCCGACGAGAACGGCCTTACGGTCGATCTTCACGTCGTGCTCGAGAACGGCGTCAACATGAAGTCCGTCTGCCACAATCTTTCGAGCTCCGTTGCCTTCACCCTGCAGGAGATCGCCCAGATCGATCCCGCCAGCCTTAAGATCGGCATCCACATCGACGCGCTCAAGAGCCGTCTGAACTAGCATCCGAAAACGGAGATTCAAATACCCATGATTGCAAAGACCATTCGCACCTGTTTTCCGATCGCTGCGGCTGCCGTTTCCGACAAGGCCGAGGAGATCAACAAGCTCAACGTCTTCCCCGTACCCGACGGCGACACCGGCACCAACATGTCGCTCACGCTCGCCTCGGTGACCAAGGAGCTTTCCGCCCTTCCCGCCGATGCCGATATGGAGGCCATTGCCGGCGCCATCACCCACGGCTCCCTGATGGGTGCCCGCGGCAACTCCGGCGTCATCACCTCGCAGATCCTGCGTGGCGTGGCCGAGGGTCTCGTTTCTGCCGATGAGCCTATCACGTCCGCCAACATCGCCTTCGCCTTCCGTCGCGCCGTCAGGGTCGCCTTCCAGGCCGTCCGCAAGCCCATCGAGGGCACGATCCTCACGGTGCTGCGCGATGTCTCGACCAAGGCCGACGAGTGCGAAAAGAAGAAGTTCTCGGCCGAGGACGCGCTCGATGCCATCGTCGTCGAGGCCTACCAGTCCGTCGCCCGCACGCCCGACCTGCTGCCCGTTCTGAAGGAGAACGGCGTGGTCGACTCCGGCGCCTTTGGCTTTGCCATCTTCCTGGAGAACTTTGTTGCCGCCGCGCTTGGCCGCAGCACCGTTGTCGAGGATTTCTCCGCCACGTTTGATTCCGCTGGCTCTGCCCGTGACGCGGCCCTTGGTCGCGTTGAGATTGAGGCTAACGACGACTGGGAGGGCTCGGAGTTCCGCTACTGCAACGAGTTCCTCTTTAAGGCCGACGCTCCCTTTGATGAGGATGAGTGCCTTAAGTTCCTGGGTTCCATGGGCGACTGCGAGCTGCTCGTGGGTGCCTACCCCGACTACAAGATTCACGTGCACTCCAACACCCCCAACCTGGTGCTCGAGCACATGCTGCAGCTTGGTCAGATCTACGAGGTCTTTATCCACAACATGGAGATGGAGGCCCACGACCGTACCGCCAAGATTCATGAGGACCAGGAGAAGGCTGCCGAGCCCGCTAAGGCGTTGGGCTTTGTCGCCGTTGCTGCTGGTTCGGGCGAGGCCGACATCCTCAAGTCCCTCGGCGTTGACGTGATCGTCTCGGGTGGCCAGACCATGAACCCCTCGACCGCCGACCTGCTGGGCGCGGTGGACCAGGTCAACGCGACCTCGGTCATCATCCTGCCCAATAACGGCAACATCCGCATGGCTGCCGAGGCCGCCGCTTCTGCCTGCACCGACAAGAAGGTCGCCGTCGTTCCCACCAAGACCGTCCCGCAGGCGTTCTCCGCGCTGTTCGCGGTCCTGCCCGATTCCGAGCTTGAGGACGCCGTCGCCGCCATGGTCGACGCCATCAGCGAGGTCCGCGATGGCGAGGTCACCCGCGCCGTGCGCGATTCCAGCGCCTCGGACGGCTCGCCGATTCACTCCGGCGACGTCATGGGCATCATTGCCGGCTCCATCGACGTGGTCGGCTCCGACGTGAAGCAGGTCACGCTCGACTGCATCAACCGCATGCAGGAGGAAGAGGAGGGTGACGCGCTGACGATTCTGGCCGGCGAGGAGCTGTCCGATGAGGCCTTCCAGGAGATCGTCGACGCTATCGAGGAGGCTCAGCCCGACCTGGAGATCGACGCCCATCGTGGCGAGCAGCCGCTCTATCCCGTGATCTTCTCGATCGAGTAGGCAACTGCCCATGTCCGAGCTGTGCTCCGTGCCGCGCGTCTCGGAGCGCTTTGCCCAGAGCAATGCGCTCGACGAAGATATCGCGCGACTCAAATATGTTTCGGGTAAACGTGAGGAGGCCCTTCGCCGTCTGGGAATTCGGACAGTGGGGGACCTCCTTCTCCATATTCCTCATCGATACCTCGACTTTACCCGTTCGTGGTCCATCGAGATGGCGC
Organism: uncultured Collinsella sp.; assembly: GCA_958445065.1. GTDB lineage: Bacteria > Actinomycetota > Coriobacteriia > Coriobacteriales > Coriobacteriaceae > Collinsella. The sequence goes on along the minus strand of CAUCQW010000016.1, from coordinate 25,446 downwards.
CCATCGGTACCGTGTGCACCATCATCGCCACGGTCGATCGTATCGTCCAAAAGCAGCCGCGTCCGCGCATGCAGGTGACCGAGGTCTCACTCGTTGACGAGACGGGCGTGCTGCAGGTCGCCTTTTTCCGCCAGCCCTGGATTGCCCAACAGCTTAAGCAGGGCGACCGCCTGGCCGTGATGGGCAAGGTTGAATTTGCCTACGGTTTTAAGCAGATGGCCTCGCCGCACTTTGAAAAGCTCGAGGATGGGCGTGCCGCAGGCACCATCCTGCCGGTCCATTATGTGAGTGACGGCGTGAGCCAGGCGTGGATGCGCCGCATCGTAAGCGGCGCGCTCGAGGTCGTCGGCAATCCCTTCGACCCGATTCCCGCACGCTTGCGCGTCAAGCGACGCCTGATGAGCAATGCCCGCGCGCTTCGATCGATCCACTTTCCATCGAGTATGGCTGAGCGGGATATCGCGCGACGTCGCCTTGCTTATGAGGAGTGCCTTTACCTTCAGCTGGCGCTGCGCCTGCGCAACGATGGCGGCCTAGTCGATGTGGTGCCCTATGCCCACACCGCGGGCGAGCACCTGGCCGCACTCAAGCAAGCCCTGCCGTTTTCGCTGAGCGACGAGCAGGAGGCCGCGTTCCAAGATATCCTGCGCGATATGTGCGATGGCGGGCGCGTGATGAACCGCCTGCTGCTGGGCGATGTCGGTACCGGTAAGACCGCCGTTGCCGCCTGCGCGCTGGCTGTGGCTGCCGATAGCGGCACGCAGGCCTGTGTTATGGCGCCCACGGGCGTGCTGGCGCGCCAATATGCCGATAAGACCGGCCCTCTGCTCTCTCAGGCCGGCATGTCCTGGGCGCTTCTGACGGGTGCCACGCCGGCCGCAGAGCGCGAGCGCATTCATGCCCAGCTGGAATCGGGCGAGCTCGACGTGCTCTTTGGCACCCACGCGGTGCTTTCAGATAACGTTGCGTTCAAGCATCTGTCGCTCGTGGTCATCGATGAACAGCACCGGTTTGGTGTGGGCCAGCGCAATGCCCTGCGCGCCAAGGGCCCCGGTGCGGACCTGCTCGTTATGACGGCGACGCCGATCCCGCGTACGTTGGCGCTCTCTGTCTATGGCGACCTGGACACGAGCATCATTCGCCATCGGCCTGTTCCGGGGGCAGGCGTTACGACACGCGTGCTCACCGAGTCGAGCCGTGACTTGGCCTACGGCGCCATCCGCGAGGCGCATGAAAAGGGCCAGCAGGCCTATGTGATCTGCCCCCTCGTGGAGCCGAGTGACTCGGCCGATGAGCTGGAAGACGTGCCCGGTATTGCCCGCGACGATGAGGGCCGCGTAACCGTCCCCGTGCCGCTGCACGATACGGCAACCGAGCTCGACCGCCTGCGCCTGGCGTTGCCGGGTCTTGTCATCGAGCGCCTTCACGGCCGCATGCCGGCGGGGGAGAAGGACCGCGTGATCGATGCCTTCAAGCGCGGCGAGATCGACGTGCTCGTATCGACCACGGTGGTCGAGGTGGGTGTCGACGTGCCCAACGCCACCGTCATGGTCATCGAGAACGGTGAGCGCTTTGGCTTGGCGGCCCTGCACCAGCTGCGCGGTCGCGTGGGCCGCGGCAGCGTGTCGGGCACGTGCCTGGTCATGACGCACTCCAAGGGCAACGGCGGCGCGTCGGCGGCGCAAGATCGTCTGCAATCGCTCGAAAAAACCTCGGATGGCTTTACGCTCGCCCAGATGGACCTGCGCCTGCGCCACGAGGGCGAAATCCTGGGGTACCGCCAGCACGGCGGTGTGACCTTGCGCTTTGTGGACCTGGACGCCGATGAGGACCTTATCGAATGGGCCCATTTGGACGCGGTCGAGCTCTTGAGGTATGCTTGCAACCTTGACTCTGTGGCGACGCGTCCCTTGCGCGACGCGGTCGCCATGCGTTATCGACATATCTTTAAGGAGGTCAGCGGAGGATGAGAATCATCGGCGGCGAATGGCGCGGTCGTAAGATCGAGGAGCCCCGTGGTCGCGATGTCACCCGCCCCACGACTGATCGCGTGCGCGAGGCGTGCGCATCTATGGTCATGTCGGCATTCGATTTCGAATTGGACGAAGTTCGTGTGCTGGACGCCTTTGGCGGCTCCGGTGCCTTAGGGTTAGAGATGCTCTCTCGTGGGGCCCGCTCGCTCACGACGTTTGAGATCGATCGCAACGCCGCGCGGCTCATTACCAAGAATATCGAGTCGCTCTGCCGCGACCGTGCGCGTTGGCGCGTGGTCACGGGCGACATGCTGGCGAGTGCCTCGCGCGGTCGTGTACCGGGCGGCCCCTTTGATCTGGTCCTACTCGACCCGCCCTATGCTTTTGGTGCCGAGCCGGTCGAGGAACTGCTACAGAACTTGGCTCAGCAGGGTCTGCTTGCACCTGGCGCTTATGCCCTGTTTGAGCATGCCGCCGCCGATGCGGGCGCGCATCCGGCAGACTTTGAGACTGTACGTGAGAAGCGCTACGGCATTACCTCGGTCGACCTGCTTCGTTGGGTCGGCGATGACGATGGTGAGGGCGATAGCGCCGGCACCGATGCTGACAACAACGATGCCACGACGTTTCAGGAGGATGCTCATGAGTGACACCATCAATCGCGTGATCGTCCCGGGCACCTTCGATCCCATCACGTTTGGCCATATCGATGTGATCCGCCGCGCCCGCCGCATCTTTCCCAGCGTGATCGTCGCTGTTGCCGAGTCGCAGGGTAAAAACGGTGTGGGCACCACGTTTACGCTCGATGAGCGCGTGGCGCTGGCCCGCGAGGCGCTCGGTGATATCGACGGCGTTGAGGTCCTGCCCTTTACCGGCCTGCTGGTCGACTTCGCTCGTGAGCAGGGGGCGGGGGCCGTGGTCAAGGGCCTGCGCGCCATGACCGACTTTGAGTACGAGCTGCAGCAGGCCGACCTCAACTATCGCTTGGATAACGAGCTGGAGTCCATCTTTGTCATGAGCGCGCCGCAGTACGGCTATATCTCAAGCTCGGTTGTTCGCCAGATCGCCTCGCTCGGTAGTGACGTATCGACGTTTGTCCCGCCCAACGTGGTCGAAGCGCTCAAACATCGCTTTTCGTGACGTTTCTTATTGCCTGGTGGCATGTGGTAAACTAGCACGATGATATGTTACCTATGAAAGGAGACCGGATGCCGGGCGAGAATTTTCCTGGCGATAGGATCGTCAGCTTGGTCGATGAGCTCGAAGGGCTGATCGAGGAAGCCAAGCCGCCTTTCGGCAAGAACGCTCAGTTCAAGGTCATCGACGCCGACGTGTTCTTCAACATCCTCGACGAGATCCGCATGAGCTATCCCGAGGAGTGGCAGAAGTCCCGCCGTATCCTTAAGGAGCGCGAGGAGCTTATGGCTTCCGCCGCCGCTCAGGCCGATTCCATCATCGCCGACGCTCAGCAGCAGGCCCTCACCATTGCCGGTGAGCAGGAGATCGTCCGCCTTGCGCAGCAGCAGGCCGACGACATCCGCGATCGTGCCCAGCAGTACGAGCGCGAGACGCGTTATGCTGCCGAGGACTACGCAGAGCAGGTCTTTACGCACCTTGAGGAAAACCTCAAGAGTCTGACCGGCACCGTTACCCGTTGCCGTCAGCAGCTCAACGAGGGTGCCGCCCAACAGAATGGTCAGTGGTAATGGCTGAGTTCCCGAGCGTTACCGTCGATCTTTCTGAGCAGCTCGAGTTTCCTGGAGATTCGTATCCGCTGACCGGTAAGGTCGATGTCCCCACCTACACGGTGGGCGAGAAGGACTACCAGCTGCAGGACGGCATCGACTACGACGTTGTCTTTACCAATGCCGGTACCGGCGTCTTGCTCACGGGTATGGTCCGCGCGCACGCCACCGGCGAGTGCGACCGTTGCCTGGAGCCCGCCTCGTTTGATATCGCCGGCGAGATCGAGGAGTTCTACCTCTTTGAGGAGCCCGAGGATCCCGAGGCCTACGAGGACGGCTACGAGCTCCTGGGTGAGGACCGTCTAGTCGATCTGGGTGAGCCCATCAATGACGCGGTCGTTATGGACACGCCGTTTGTAGTGCTCTGCAAGCCCGATTGCCGTGGTCTGTGCCCCACATGCGGTTGCAATCTCAACGTCGAGCAATGCGATTGCGCCGCCCAGGCAGAGGCGGAATGGGCCGCTGCCACGGAAAATCCATTTGCAGCATTGAAGAATCTCAAGCTCGATGAGTAAAACTGTGGTAGTATCGCTACTTGCGCGTAATCGCCACACTGGATAGTTCATAAGGAAGGTCACTATGCCCGTACCTAAACAAAAGCAGGGTCGTATCCGCACTCACACCCGTCGTTCCGCCAACATGAAGATCTCGGCTGCGGCTCAGTCCACGTGCCCCCGTTGCGGCGCTGTCAAGCTTCCGCACCACGTGTGCCCCAGCTGCGGTTTCTACAAGGACCGCGAGGTTATCGTTACCGAGTAACGGTATACTCTGGATGCGATGCCGTTCCAAATGGAACCACAATGGCCGGCTCAATGAGTCGGCCATTTTTGTATAAGGAGCATGTATATGAGTAACGTTCGCGTTTGTGTAGACGTTGTGGGTGGAGACGAGAAACCTCAGGTCGTTCTCGATGGTATCGAGGCTGCACTTGCCGCCGATCCCGATATCGAGGTCTTGGCAGCTGGCCCCGCCGAAATCGTCAATCCCTTTGCTGCTTCCCACGCACGTGTTGAGGCCCTTGAGGCACCCGACGTTATCGCCATGGATGACGATCCCATTCGCGCCGTGATGACCAAGCGCAAGTCTTCGATTGTGCTTTCCTGCCGCGCCATTAAGAAGGGCAACGCGGACGCGTTCTTCTCTGCTGGTTCTACTGGTGCTATGACCGCCGCGGCCACCGCTTACGTGACGCCATTTAGGTATCAGGCCGAGGGCAAGAAGCAGCCGGTGCGTCCGTGCCTCACCAATGCGCTGCCCAATCGTTCCGGCGGCCTGACGGTCCTGTGCGACATGGGCGCCAACCCCGATGTCGAGGTCGATGACATGGTGCGTTTTGCTCAGATGGGTAGCGCCTATGCTCGCGTCGTCCTGGGCATCGAGCATCCCCGCGTGGGCCTGCTTGCTAACGGCACCGAGGACGAGAAGGGCTCCAACTTTACCAAGGCCTGCTTCCCGGCCATGAAAGCCGCCGTTCCCGGCTTTTTTGGTAACTGCGAGGGAACGGACATCACCTCCGGTAACTTCGATGTCGTCGTTGCCGATGGCATGTCGGGCAATATTGCGCTCAAGGCCACCGAGGGCGCTGCCAAGTTTTTGCTGCAGGAACTCAAGGGTGCCTTTATGTCTTCGCTTGGCACCAAGATCGCCGCGCTGCTCATTAAAAAGCAGATGCGCGAGATAAAGGCCAAGCTTTCGGGCGACGCCAAGGGTGGCGCGATTCTTTTGGGCCTGCGCGGCGTGGTCCTGATCGGCCATGGCGCCACTTCGGTCGAGGCTGTTAAAAACGGTACGCTCGCGGCGGCCGAAGCCGTGCGCGCCGGGCTGGTCGAGAATGTCGCCAACTCCATGGACGGCATCGTTTTATAACAGCGGCGTTATGCGTCTCGGGGCGTGCGTCGTGGGGTAGAATCAGAACCGTGTCTTGGTACCGCCCGGGCGGTACCATTCTTTTGGTATTCATGCACTATGAGAGGAAGCGCTATGGACCGCTCCGAAATCTTCGACAAGATCGCCGAGGTCGCTGCTGACGTTCTGGGCGTCGATGTTGCCGAAATTAGCGATGAGACCACCTTTGACGACCTCGATGCCAACTCGCTCGAGCGCCTGCAGCTGGTTACGGCTATCGAGGACGAGTTCAACCTCGAGATCGATGACGAGACTCTGCTCTCGCTCAACTCTGTCGCCGACGCCGTCGACGCGATCGAAAATGCCAGGGAGGCCTAAGTCTTGGCTTTGTCTGAACGACTTACGCGCGCCCAGGAAATCCTGGGCCATGAGTTCAATAATAAGGTGCTGCTGCGCGCGGCCCTTACGCATCCCTCGGCAGTCGAGGGCCAGCCGGTTTCTGCCAGCTATGAGCGCCTTGAGTTCTTGGGCGATTCCATTTTGGGCGCTGTGGTCGCACGCTCCCTGTTTGAATCCTATCCGGAGTTTGACGAGGGCAAGCTCACGCGCCTGAAGGTGTCGCTTGTCTCGGGCGCTACGCTGTCCGAGGTTTCTCACGAGCTGGGCATCGACGACATCATCATCTTTGGTGCCTCCGAGACCGGTACCGGTGCGCGCGGCCTGCATTCGGCGCTCGAGAACGTCTATGAGTCGCTCGTGGGCGCGCTGTACCTGGATGCTGGCTGGGATGCCGCGGCAGAGTTCATTCACCGTACGCTTAAGCCGCATTTGGCTTCCGAGCGTGCCGAGCATCCTGCGAACCCCAAGTCGTTTTTGCAGGAGTGCGTGCAAGCCGACGGTCACGAGCCCCCGGCGTACAAGCTCGTTGGCTCCGAGGGCCCGGCGCATGCGCCCACCTTTACCGCCGTGGTTTTGATCGATGGTATTCGCCAGGGTCGCGGCTCCGGCTCCTCAAAGAAGGAAGCCGAGGGAGCCGCCGCGCTCGAAGCGCTCGACCGCATGGGTTACACCACCAACGGCGTGATTTTGAACAAGAAGCACGTGTAAGCGAGGAACCGTGTATCTCAAGTCCCTCACGCTCAAAGGGTTCAAGTCGTTTGCCGATCGCGCCCATATGACGTTTGAGCCGGGCCTGACCGTCATCGTCGGTCCCAACGGCTCGGGAAAATCGAACATCTCTGACTCGATTCTGTGGGTCCTGGGCGAGCAGAGCGCCAAGCAGCTGCGCGGCCAGGCCATGGAGGACGTCATCTTCTCGGGCTCGTCAGCGCGCAAGCCGGTGGGTATCGCCGAGGTCACGCTGGTGCTCGATAACTCGGACCATATGCTGCCCGTCGATTTTGACGAGGTCGCCATCACCCGTCGCATGTATCGCTCGGGTGAAAGCGAGTACCTCATCAACTCGAGTCCGTGCCGCCTGATGGACATTCAGGACATCCTGCACGATTCAGGCCTGGGTAAGGATACGCATTCCATCATCAGCCAGGGCAAGCTCGACGCCATTTTGCAGAGCCGCCCGGAGGAGCGCCGCGCCCTCATCGAGGAGGCCGCCGGCATCTCCAAGCACAAGCGCCGCAAGGAACGCGCGCTCAAAAAGATTAAGTCGATGGACGAGCACCTGACACGTGCCCGCGACATCAATAAGGAAATCGCCCGTCAGCTGCGACCGTTGGAGCGTCAGGTCGATCGCGCGCGCAAGTATAAAGAGCTGTCCTCGCGCGCGAACGAGCTTACGCAGATGCTAGCCGTCGACGAGCTGCGTTCGCTGCAGTCGCAGTGGAACGACCTGGAGAGCCGTTCCAAGGAAGGTGCCGCCGAACTTGAGCTTGCGCAGTACCGCTTGGGCGAAAAGGAGCGCGAGCTCGAGAAGCTTCAGGTCATGCTCGAGGAAAAGGGCCTGTTTGTGGGCGACCTGGGCGAGCAGCGCCGTCATATGCAAGATGTGGTCGGCCGCATTAACTCCGACATGCGCCTGCTCGAGGAAAAGGGCCACAACATGGTGTCGCGCCTGTCTGACATGCGCGGACAGATTTCGAGCTCCGAGCATCAGCGTCGTCGCGTGGTCGAGGAGCTCGAGGACGCGCGTGCGCAGCTTGAGGAAGTGACCGGTGCGCACATGCAGGCCCAGGAGGACGTTGACGCCGCTGGCCCTGCCGCTGCCGAGCTCCACGAGCGGCGCGTGGCGCTCGACAATCAGATCTCGCAGCTTACGCGTGAGCAACGCGATGTGCAGCGCGTAGCCGATAATGCCGCGCTCGAGCTCGCCAAGGTGAAGGATTCCTTGAGCAATGCCGAGGTCGAGGACAACATGTATGCCTCGCGCCTGGAGCAGATTGACGAGCAGCTCGAGGAGGTCATGGCCTCGCTCGAGAGCCGTCGTGACCGCGCCGAGGAGCTTGAAGGCGCTCTTGAGGAAGCGCGCCAGGCCCAGGCCGATGCACGTGAGGCCACCGAGGTCGCCCGTGCAGCCCTGAAGGACTTGCGTAATCGTGAGAGTGAGGCGCGCAACAAGCTGTCCGAGGTGCGCTCGGAGCTTGCCAGCCAAAAGAAACTCGATGCCCGCATGGCCGACAGCTCGCCGCTCGTGAGCCGTCTGGTGGGTGTGCTGGGCGACGATGTCTTGGGTCGTCTGGGCGACGTGCTGGAGGCCCCGCGCGAGCTTGAGGGCCTGGTTGAGCAATTGCTCGCCGGCGATATCGATGCGCTGCTGTTTGATGACGCCGCCACGCTTGAGCGTGCCGGTCGTGCGGCTCTGGACCAAAAGAAGGCCTCGGGCGAGGCATTGCTGGTGGCGCGCGGCGTGAGCGGCTCTACCGCCGCTGAGGGCGCTGCCGGTACCCGCCTGGTTGATCGTCTGTCCGTGCGCGCAGGCTACGGACCCGTCGTCGAGGCGCTGCTCGGCGGCTATTACGTAGTGGACGATCTTTCTGCCGCGCTTTCGGCGCCGGTCGTTGACGGCGTGACTTACGTGACCCCCGATGGCGCCCGCGTCGCCTGCGGCGGCCTGGTGCGTGTGGGCCTCGATGCCGGCGAGGCGTCGGGTGCTCTGGAGCGTAAGCGTCGCATTCGCGAGCTGGAGGGGCTTGAGCCCGATTTGGCCGCTGTGTTTGAGCATGTGTCGGATCAGGTCGTCGAGGCCAATGCGGCCGTTGAGGAAGCGCGTGCCGCTGAGGGCGATGTCGCCGGTGAGATTGCCCGTCTTGAGGGCGAGCGCCGCTCGCTGCTTTCCGAGATCGGCCGCTTGGAGCAAAGCGCCAACAATGCCGAGGTCGAGCGCGTGCGCATCTCCAAGCGCCGCGAGCAGGCCGCCGAAGCCGTTCGCGCTGCGCGCCCGCGGGTTGATGAGCTCACCCGTTCGCGTGACGAGGCCCGCGCGCAGGCAAGCGATCTGGGCTTGCAGATTGCCGAGGCCAACGACGAACTTGACCGCGTTCGCCGTGACGATTCCGAGGCCGCCGGTAAGCTCGCCGATGCCAAGGTGCGCCTGGCCCAGACGAGCGAGCGCCTGCGTTCGCTGAAGGGCCGCGTGCCCGACCTTGAGCATCGTCTTGAGGGCATCGACCGTCGTATCCGCGGAACACGCCAGGCCTCGCGCTCGCTCGAATTGCTGCGCCTGCGCGTCGATCCCATGCACGAACGCTATTCGGCCCTGCTGGAGCGCGCGTCGGATTGGGCCTCGCGTCTGCGTGACCAGGCTTCGCTCGAGGAGGCTGACTCGGCCTCGCTTAAGAAGACCATTGAGGACGCCAAGGCCGAGGTCTCCCGCGCCAAGGAGCGGGTCGATGCCGCCACCGCGACGCAAAACGAGTTCAAGGTCGCTCGCGGCAAGCTTGAGGTGCAGGTAGAGGCGGCTATCAAGGCCATTACCGCCGATGGCACCACGGTGCTCGAGGAGGCGCTCATGCTTCCTGCGCCCACCGACCGTGACGCTGCCGAGCGTGAGCTCAACCAGCTCGTGCGCCAGATCAACAACCTGGGCCCTGTGAACCAGGTTGCCATGGAGGAGTACGAGCAGCTCAAGCGCCGCGCCGATTACATCGAGGAGCAGCTGGCCGATCTGGAGAGCGCGCGCAAGGCGCTCACCAAGATCACCGTGGCCATTGACCGTAAGATGCGCAAGGCCTTCCTGGTGACCTTCGAGAAGGTCGATGCGAACTTCCGCGAGATCTTCGCCATGCTGTTTCCGGGTGGCCAGGCACATCTGGAGATGACCGACCCTGAGCATCCGGCCGAGACGGGCATCGAGGTCGTGGCGCAGCCGCGTGGCAAGCGCATCACCAAGATGATGCTCATGTCGGGCGGCGAGAAGAGCCTGACGGCGCTCGCCTTGCTCTTTGCTGTCTATCGCACGCGTACGGTGCCGTTCTATGTGCTGGACGAGGTCGAGGCGGCGCTCGATGACGCCAACCTGTCCAAGCTCATCGGCGCACTCGACGTGTTGCGTTCCGATACGCAGCTCTTGGTTATCTCGCATCAGCGCCGTACTATGGAGGACGCTGACGTCCTCTACGGCGTCTCGATGCAAGCCGACGGCGTCAGTCGCGTCGTCTCGCAAAAACTCGATCGCGAAACCGGAAAGGTCGTGAATGCATAATGGGATTCTTCGATGCTCTCTCGCGCGGACTTGAGCGCAGCCGCGAGGCCCTCAACGAGGTCTTCTACTTTGGCGGCGAGGTCGACGAGGATTTTTGGGAGGACCTAGAGGACACCCTCGTCATGGGTGACATGGGTGCCGAGGTCGCGATCCAGGTGTCCGATGACCTGCGCGATGCCGCGGCCAAGAAGAACCTTAAGACCGCCCCGCAGCTCCGTCGCGCCCTGGCCGAGCAGCTCGAGCAGCATTTTGTGCCCGTCGAGCGCGATCCGTTCGCCGACACGCCGAGTTGCGTGCTGTTTGTGGGCATTAACGGTGCCGGCAAGACCACGACGGTCGGCAAGATCGCGAGCGCCATGTCTGCCCGCGGCAAGAACGTCGTGATCGGCTCAGCCGACACCTTCCGCGCCGCCGCCATTGAGCAGCTCGATGTGTGGGGCCAGCGCGCCGGCGTTCCCGTCATCAAGCGCGACCGCGGCTCCGACCCGGCGAGCGTTTGCTACGACGTGCTCGACGAGGCCGACAAGCGCGGCAGCGACCTGGTGCTTATCGACACCGCCGGTCGTCTGCACACGAGCCCCGAGCTCATGCGCGAGCTTGCCAAGGTGGTCAACGTGACGCGTAAGCGCGCCGCCAATATGGCCGCCGGCCCCATGCCCGTCTCGGTCGTCCTCGTAATCGATGCCGCAACAGGCCAAAACGGCCTGAACCAGGCGCTCGAGTTTAACGAGGCGCTGGGCCTGGACGGTATTATCATGACAAAGCTCGACGGCACGGCAAAGGGCGGTATCGCCATGGCCGTGGCCGAGAAGCTCAAGCTTCCCATCCTGCGCATCGGCGTGGGCGAGCAGGTCGATGACCTGCAGGAGTTTAATGCCAAAGATTTCTGCCGCGCCCTGGTGGGCGAGTCCAATTAAGGAGTGACTAGTGTTTGATTCCCTGAGCGATCGCCTCAACGACACATTTGACCGCCTGCGCGGCAAGGGCAAGCTGACCGAGGCCGATATCACCTCGGCCATGCGCGACATTCGCATGGCGCTGCTCGAGGCCGACGTCAACTTCAAGGTCGTCAAGGAGTTCGTCGCCAAGACCAAGGAGCGCTGCATGACCGCCGAGGTCATGGAGTCGCTGTCGCCGGCGCAAAACGTCGTCAAGATCGTGCTCGATGAGCTCACCGATATGCTCGGTTCCACCGAGAGCAAGCTCGTCTTTAGCAACCGCATCCCCAATGTCATCATGCTCGTGGGCCTGCAGGGCTCCGGTAAGACCACGGCGGCCGTAAAGCTGGCATACCTGCTCAAGAAGCAGGGTCGCTCGCCGCTGCTCGCCGCGTGCGACGTCTATCGTCCCGCCGCTGCCGACCAGCTTGCCACGCTCGGTGGCGAGATCGGCGTGCCGGTCTTCCGCGGTGACGGCGCGCACCCGGTCGATATCGCCAAGGGCGCCATCCAGGAGGCCGTTGACCACCTGCGCGACGTGGTCATCGTCGATACCGCCGGTCGCCTGCAGATCGACGAGCAGATGATGCAGGAGGCCGTGGACATCAAGAAGGCCGTCAAGCCCGATCAGGTGCTGATGGTTGTCGATGCCATGACCGGTCAGGATATCGTCAACGTCGTCTCGACCTTCGCCGAGCGCACCGACTTTGACGGCGTGATCATCTCCAAGCTCGACGGCGATGCCCGTGGCGGCGGCGCGCTTTCCGTGCGCCAGGTGACCGGCAAGCCCATCAAGTTCGTGAGCATGGGCGAGAAGCCCGATTCGCTGGAGCCGTTCTATCCCGATCGTATGGCCAAGCGCATTCTTGGCATGGGCGACGTTGTCGGCATTATCGAGAAGGCCCAGGAGGCGGCCGACGCCGAGCAGCTCGAGGCTGCCGAGCGAATGCTGCGCGAGGGCTTCACCATGAACGATATGCTCGACCAGATGAAGGCCGTCAAGAAGATGGGCGGCATGAAGGGCATCCTGGGCATGCTCCCCGGCGGCCAGCGTGCGCTCAACCAGATGGGTGGCAACCTGGACGAGGGCATCTTCGATAAGAACGAGGCCATTATCATGTCGATGACCAAGGAGGAGCGCCTGCGTCCCTCCATAATCAACGGTCAACGTCGCGCGCGTATCGCCAAGGGCGCCGGCGTAACCCCCACCGAAGTCAATACCCTTATGAAGCAGTGGGGCGAGATGAATAAGATGATGGGCCGCATGCGCACGATAGCCAATCAGGCACAGGCCGGCGGCAAGAAGGGCAAAAAGGGTAGGAAGGGCAAGAAAATGCGCATGCCCAATATCCCTGGCCTGGACGCTATGGGTCTGGGCGGCATGGGCGGCCTGGGTACGGGCGGTCCCAAGTCCGATATGGAGCTGCTGCGCCAGATGGAAGCGCAGATGCGCAATAAGAAATAGGGCTGTAATTCCAGCTTGATATGGCAAAGGCCACTCGGAAGCTACCGGGTGGCCTTTGTTGTTGGCTTTGATTGTTGGGTTGCGTTCGGCGTCGCGCCCCGAGCTCGCGGTGTCGTGCCGTTAGTGGCAGCTGCAGCCCTCGTGGCCCTCGTGCTCGTGATGGTCGTGGCAGCTGCAGGACTCGCCGTGTTCGTGGGCGTGGTCGTGGTCATGGCCGTGGCAGCCGCACGTGGCCTCGCCGTTCTGTGCGAGCGTGCCGGCGATAAGGGCCTCGACGCAAGCGTCGCAGCTGCCCTGGGCACCTGCGTATACCGTGATGCCGGCTTGGGCAAGCGCATTGATAGCGCCGCCGCCGATGCCGCCGCAGATGAGCGTGTCCACGCCACCGTTGGCGAGCAGGCCCGCAAGGGCACCGTGGCCGGTGCCGCCGGTGCCCACGACCTGTTCGTTGAGCACCTTGCCGTCCTGAATGTCGTAGATCTTGAACTGCTCGCTGCGGCCAAAGTGCATAAAGATGTTGCCGTTGTCGTACGTGGTTGCCACCCTCATGGTGTCGACCTCCTTTGCTGGCCATGCGGCCGTCGCTGTGGTGATGGGGGAGTACGCGATATTGCCGCCCTCGATGATGAGCGCTCGTCCGTTGACCAGCGCGTTTGCCACCTTGCGATGCGCGCGGCTGCAGATTGCCGCCACCGTGGCGCGAGCAATGCCCATCTGCTGTGCGACGGCCTCTTGGTTAAGGCCTTCCAGGTCGCACAGGCGCAGCGCCTCGAGTTCGTCGACCGTCATGTCGATGGCATCGCCGCTCGCCAGGCCATCGGGGGTAAAACCGCGATATTCGGGGATGATTCCGACGCGGCGCAGTTTTTCGCGTCTTCCTGCCATGCGCACTCCTTATCTGACATATGTCAACAATAGGATAACTCGATGCTCATTGAGCGCAAGGAATTTCTGGCATATGTCAGAAAATGAGGGCTTATGTTAGGGCTGTGGGGCCGCGTGCGCCTGGGCTACAATGAATCTCGCTTGTAGGCGACTGACAGGAGGGTCAATGAGCAAGGCTGATCAACAGTTTGTAGCCATGTGCCGCGATATTCTGGACCATGGCACCACCACCGAGGGCCAAAAGGTCCGCCCGGTGTGGGAGGACGGCACCCCTGCCTATACCATTAAAAACTTTGGTGTCACGGCGCGCTATGACCTGCGCGAAGAGTTCCCGGCACTTACCCTGCGCCGTACGGCGCTTAAGTCTGCTATGGACGAGATCCTATGGATCTATCAAAAGAAGTCCAATAACGTGCATGACCTCAACAGTCATATTTGGGATGAGTGGGCTGACGAGACCGGCTCTATCGGCAAGGCCTACGGCTACCAGATTGGCCAGAAGAGCCATTACGCCGAGGGCGACTTCGATCAGATGGACCGCGTGCTGTACGACCTCAAGCATACGCCGTACAGCCGTCGTATTATGACGAACACGTACATGTTCAGCGATCTATCCGAGATGCATCTGTATCCGTGCGCCTACAGCGTGACCTATAACGTCACTCAGCGTCCGCAGGACGACAAACCGACGCTCAACATGATTCTCAACCAGCGTAGCCAGGACATTTTGGCCGCGAACAATTGGAATGTGTGCCAGTACGCAATTCTGTTGATGATGGTTGCGCAGTCGGTCGATATGATTCCCGGCGAGCTGCTGCACGTGATCGCCGATGCCCACATTTACGACCGCCATGTCGATATCGTCCGCGAGCTTATCGAGCGTCCGCAGTTTGCCGCGCCCAAGGTAACGCTCAACCCCGATGTGCATGACTTCTATGCGTTTACGACCGATGACCTGATCGTCGAGGGCTACGAGCACGGCCCGCAGGTCAAGAACATTCCCATTGCGGTGTAGGTGGCGCTCATGACGTGTAAGCTTTCTGCCATCGTCGCCGTGTGCGATGACTGGGGTATTGGGTGCGAGGGCGACATGGTGGTGTCCAACCGTGCCGACATGCGTCATTTTGTGGCGCGCACCAAAGGTTGCCCGGTCATTATGGGACGCAAGACGCTGTTGAGTTTTCCCGGCGGACGACCGCTCAAGAATCGCCGCAACATTGTGCTCACGCGCGACCAAGGCTTTGCGCCCGAGGGCGTCGACGTGGTGCATAGCGTTGATGAAGCGCTCGCCGTGGTAGCCGATGAACCCGTTGCGTGGGTGATTGGCGGCGGCGAGGTGTATCGGCAGTTTTTGCCGTATTGCGTGGAGGCCGAGGTCACGCACAACCATTGCATCCATGCCGTGGACACGTACTTTCCCGATCTGGATGCCGATCCCGCGTGGGAGATTGCGCGACGTGGTGGTGTTGCTACGATTGCCGCGGGCGAGGGTGACGAGGGTCTCGATTATGAGTTCGTGACGTATCGTCGCGTTGATGTGTAAACCCGTTTATCCCTTCGGTATTATCGGGTTGGAATGAGTGGCGGGGTAGCGCATGGCGTTGCCCCGATATTTGTATAGGTGCTGCAAAGAAAGGTGCGGGCTGGCTGCTATGACTGATGCCGTTGAGGTGCTGCAAATCGATTCGCTCGAGGACGAGCGGCTCGATGCCTACGTGCGACTGACCGAGCGCGAGCTGCGCTGCGTGTTGGAGCCGCAAAAGGGCATCTTTATCGCCGAGAGTGCCAAGGTTATCGAGCGCGCGGTTCGCGCCGGATACGAGCCGGTGAGCTTTCTTTTGGGCGAACGCTGGCTCGACCAGATGATGCCGCTGTTTGAGCGCCTGGTTGTGCGCGAGGGCGCGGGCCCGGTTCCCGTGTTCGTGGCTTCGATGGAGCTTATGGAGCAGCTGACGGGCTTTAACGTGACACGCGGTGCGCTCGCGGCATTCCGCCGTCCACGTCAGATTCCGGTAGCCGAGTTCTTGGGTGGCGTCGTCGAGGCGGCGGGGGAGCGCCCGGTGCGCGTGTGCGTGCTCGAGGGCATTGTCGACCACACCAACGTCGGCGCGATTTTCCGCTCGGCGGCTGCGCTGAACGTCGATGGCATTTTGGTGAGCCCTACGTGCTGCGATCCGCTGTACCGTCGCTCGGCCCGTGTGAGCATGGGCACGGTGTTCCAGGTGCCCTGGACACGCATTGGCAGCGAGGCTCGCGTATGGCCGCATGATGGGCTGGCGGCGCTACACGATGCCGGCTTTTCGTGTGCCGCCATGGCATTGACGGATGATTCGGTGTCGTTGGACGATTCCGCGCTGCAGGAGATTGACCGCCTGGCAATCTTTATGGGCACCGAGGGTGCTGGCTTGGGCGCCAAGACCATTGCGGGCTGTGACCGAGCCGTGCGAATTCCGATGGCGCACGGGGTCGATTCGCTCAACGTGGCCGCGGCAAGTGCTGTCGCCTTTTGGCAGCTGTGTCCGCATGTGAGCAATGAGTATCACTACCAGCCGGGTTTGTATCACTAAACAGATATTTCGCACCGGGCTGTGGTTCGGGGCGTTTCGGCCGACGCTGGTCGGTGCTAAGCTGGTGTCGGCTTTGGTCTTAAATTGCCGTTTTGTTGTATGACGTACGCTAGTGGGGAGGGCGTGTGGCTAAGAAATCTACGGCTATCGATGTAACGCAGGGTGTCATTTGGCAGCAGCTGCTGTCGCTGTGCGTTCCCATTTTCTTTAGTTCGTTCTTTCAGCAGGCATACACGCTTATCGGTACCTATATCGTCGGTCAGTTTGGCGGCAAGCTCGCGCTGGGTGGCATTCAGGCCACGATGGTGCTCACCGAGCTCTGCATTGGTTTTTGCGTCGGTGTGGGTGCTGGCTGTGCCGTTATTACCGGTCAGTTTTTTGGCCAGCACGATGACGAGCGCCTGAGCCGATCGGTCCACACGGCCATGACGCTCGCGCTGGTGGGCGGTATCGCTTTCTCGATTCTTGGCATAGTGTTCGTTGAGCCCATGCTGGTGCTTATGAATACGCCGCATGAACTATTGGCCGAGGGCGTGGCCTATGCCCGTTGCTATTTTGCCGCCATGGTTGCGGCGCTGCTGCTCAATATGGGAACGGCATTGCTGCGCGCCGTGGGCGACACGCGCGGGCCCGCTGTGATCATCGCTTCCGGCTGCCTTGTTAATGCGGTGCTGGATGTCATCTTCGTTGCCGTACTTCATATGGAGGCTCTGGGCTGCGGCATCGCGGTGGCGCTGACCATTTGCTCCAATGCCACGATGATCGTGATTCGTATGATGCACGCACCGGGTGCGTGGCGGCTTTCACTGTCCAAACTCGGCATTGATCCTGGTATTTGTAAGAGCATGATTTCGTGTGGTCTGCCGCTTGGCTTTCAGTCTGCTGCGTATTCGATTTCCAACGTTTTGATTCAGGTGTCGGTCAACTCGTTTGGTGCCGATGTCACCACGGCTTGGGGTCTTTCGGGCCGCCTGGATGGCATTGTCTGGATGGTTACCGAGGCGCTTGGCGTGTCGATTACCACGTTCTCGGCACAGAACTTTGGCGCGCGCAACTACGAGCGTATGCGAAAGGGCTACCATACGTCGCTCGTGCTGTCGTTTATGCTCATTGGTGGCCTGTCTGCCGTGCTGCTGGTGTTCTCGGGTCCGTTGTCGCGCCTGTTTGTCGACGATGCTTCGATTTCGGCGTATACCACGACGATTCTTCACTTTATCGCGCCGTTCTACGCGATCTTCTCGATTATCGAAAACGCGTCGGGCTCCATTCGCGGCGCCGGCGTGAGTCTGCAGCCTATGATGCTCACCATCTTTGGCACCGTTGTCTTGAGGGTGATTTGGGTGTTTGCGATCATGCCCTTCGATCCGTCGCTCGAGCATCTACTGCTGGTCTACCCCGTAACCTGGCTCATTACGGCCACGATGTTCACCATCTACCACCACAGCGGCAACTGGCTAGGCCGCGCCATCGCCTAATGATCCCTTGGGGCGGAGGGAAACGGATCATTGCTCTCCGTCGTGATGTCGATGTCCGTTTTCCTCCGTCCCCTTCGGTTTCATTAGTATTTAATGCCTTGGCGGGCCAGGAGGCCTTCGTCGAAGTAGTGTTTGACGGGGCGCATTTCTGTGACCAGGTCGGCGAGGTCCGCGAGGGGCAGCAGGCCGCGGCAGGTCAGTATGAGCTCTGTGGTGTCGGGTTTCATCGCGATTAGTTCCTCGACATCCTCTCGCGCCACAAAGCCGCGGCGCATGGCCTCGCCGAGTTCGTCCAAAATCAGAACGTCGACCTGTGAGATCTGCTCGCGTGCGAGCTCCATGATCTGTGCGGCGCAAGCCTCGGGCGTGTCGCGGTCGGCCTGTGCAATTCGTAACCCTAGGCGTGGTGCCGCATCATGCTCGGCGCAGTGCAGCTTCTTGGCAATCTGCAGCATGAGTACGTCGAGCCCATAACCTGTGGCGCGCATCGCCAATCCCAGCGCAGCCGTGGTTTTGCCCTTGCCATCGCCCGTATAGATCTGAACCTTGCCGACTTCGAGTGATGCCATCTCTATCCTTTCGTGCCCGGCGTCGGTTTATCGCCGGCCGGGTTGGGTATTCTAGTTAGCATTATCAACCCCAGTAGATGGAGTTCAAGCAGATGGAGATGGATGACAACAAGCGTAGACGGAATATGATCCTCTACGTGCTCATCGCCTTCGTCGTCTACCTCGTGCTCTCGACCGTTCTGTTCCCTAACATCGGTCACACGCAGCAGATTACGAAGACCGATTACTCGACGTTTGTCAAAGCGCTCGATAAGAAGAGTGTCGACAAGGTCGAGTACAACACGGACGATTACTCGATTTATTACACCAAGAAGGGCGAGGACGAGAACATCGCCTATAAGACGACCGGTGTGCCGAACGATGCGGGCTTTACCGATCGCGTGCTTGAGTCTGGCGCTTCGCTGGAGTCGGTCGTTCCCGATAAAAACTCGGGTTTGATGACCTACTACCTGCTCACGCTCATTCTTCCCATGGCGATTTTCTTCCTCATCGGTTGGTGGCTCAACCGCCGCATGAAGAAGGCTATGGGCGATGACGGCCCGTCGATGAACTTTGGCGGCGGCGGTTTTGGCGGCGGCGGACTGGGTAAGTCCGGCGCGCGCGTGATCGCCTCCAAGGACGTGGGCGTGACCTTTAAGGACGTCGCCGGCCAGGAAGAGGCCAAGGAGTCCCTCAAGGAGGTCGTCGACTTTCTGGAGAAGCCGCAGCGCTACGAGGAGATTGGCGCCAAGCTGCCGCGCGGTGCTCTCCTTGTTGGCCCTCCGGGTACCGGTAAGACCCTGCTAGCCAAGGCTGTTGCCGGCGAGGCTGGTGTTCCGTTCTTTAGCATTTCGGGTTCTGAGTTCGTCGAGATGTTCGTCGGCCGTGGCGCCGCCAAGGTGCGTGACCTTTTTAAGCAGGCCAAGGAAAAGGCCCCGTGCATCGTGTTTATCGACGAGATCGATACCATCGGTAAGAAGCGCGATGGCGGCGGTTTTAACGGCAACGACGAGCGTGAGCAGACGCTCAATCAGTTGCTGACCGAGATGGATGGCTTCGATAACCACAAGGGTATCGTTGTCCTTGCCGCAACCAATCGCCCCGACAGTCTCGATCCGGCGCTGCTGCGCCCCGGTCGTTTTGACCGCCGCATCCCCGTCGAGTTGCCCGATCTGACCGGCCGTAAGAACATCCTTGAGCTTCACGCCAAGAGTGTGAAGACCGAGCCGCCGATTGACCTGACCGCGATTGCCCGCGCCACGCCCGGTGCCTCGGGCGCCGACCTGGCCAATATCATCAACGAGGGCGCCCTGCGCGCCGTTCGCGAGGGTCGCAAGCGTGCAACCCAGGACGACTTCGAGGAGTCGGTGGAGGTCGTCATTGCCGGCCAACAGCGTAAGTCCACGGTGCTTTCCGACCACGAGAAGCAGGTCGTTTCCTACCACGAGATCGGCCATGCTATCGTCGCTGCCCGCCAAAAGGGTTCCGCGCCGGTTACCAAGATCACCATCGTGCCGCGCACGAGCGGTGCTCTTGGCTATACCATGCAGGTCGAGGAGGACGAGCGCTTCCTGACGACACGCCAGGAGGTCTTGGACAAGCTCGCCGTCTACTGCGGCGGCCGTGCGGCCGAGGAACTCATCTTTGGCGAGATGACGACCGGTGCCGCCAACGATATCGAACAGGCCACCAAGCTTGCCCGTAATATGGTGACGCGCTTTGGTATGTCCGACGAGTTTGGCATGATGGCGCTCGGTACCGTGCAGAACGCGTATCTCAATCAGGACACGTCGCTCACCTGCGCCCCTGGTACGGCCGAGCGTGTGGACGCGATTGTCGCTAAGCTGATCGAGGACGCGCACGATCGCGCCCTGCAGATCCTCAAGGAAAACAAGTTCAAGCTCCATGAGCTGGCTCGTTATCTGTACAAGAAGGAGACCATCACGGGTGAGGAGTTCATGAACCTCCTCACGCGCGAGAATCCGCTGATGCCCAAGCAACAGTAAAGCCGCGGTCGAGCCAGTAAACGTCGACGCCCCATTTGAGCAGCTTTCTCAAATGGGGCGTTTTGCTTGAGAGGGATGGAAATGAAGATCGTGGTGAGTGCCTGTTTGATGGGCGAGAGCTGCAAGTATAATGGGCTCGACAACTATCATCGCGAGTTGGTCGAGGCCTGCGAGCGTACAGGGACCGAGGTCCTCTTGGTGTGCCCTGAGGTCTTTGGGGGCCTGCCCACGCCGCGCAAGCCGTCCGAGATTGTGAACGGCGAGGTCTGTACCTGCGAGGGCGTGTCCGTTGACCTGGAATTTCGCCTAGGCGCCCAACGTGCGCTCGACATGTGCGAGCAGGCGGGTGGGCCGGAAGAGATCGTCGCGTGCATCCTGCAGGACCGTAGTCCCTCGTGCGGCGCGAGCCTCATCTACGACGGAACATTCAGTGGCACCCTCACGGCGGGCAACGGCGTCTTCGTTGATTTACTGCTCCGCCACGGTTATCGCGTGATCCCGGTTAGCGAGTTCGACCCCAGCATGCTGGAGCAATAAAAAACCACCACAAGGGCACTGCTCCCTTGTGGTGGTTTTGGGCTAGGCCTAGAGCGTGTGGCCGTAGGCGTTGGCGGCCTTGATGGCAGCGGCGAACTTCTTGTCGGTGAAGGGCTCCGGGTTGCCCTGCTTCCACTCGTTGGTGGCGTGTGCGTACTTGCACAGAGCAGGGATATCGGCCTCGGAAAGCCCGACCTGCTCAAGCGTCACGGGCAGGCCCATCTGCTTGTTAAAGGCGGCGTAGCGCTCAAGGTTCTCGGTGTCGCCCGTGTAGGCGAACAACACCAGCACGCCCAGGCTTACGACTTCGCCGTGCAGGTAGGTGCCCTCACGCGGAATGCTGCAGGTGGCGTTATAGAACGCGTGCGCCACGCTCGAGTTGTAGTAGTAATCGTTCTGGTTGGTCAGGTTCGAGACATAGCCCGTGTTGACCACGATGTCGAGCGCGATCTGCTTGACGGCCTCGCTCGACAGATTCTGACGAACGTCCTCAAGACCCTGAACACCGTAGGTAAACAGCGGCTCGGAACAGGTGTGGGCAAGAGCCAGGCCAAGGCCGGCGGTGTGCTCCAGGTCGCCGGCGCTCGTGGCGTACTCGACTTCGGGCTGCTTGGACAGGGCGTCGCCCACGCCGGCCCAGAAGTACTCCGCCGGAGCCTCGGCGATGATCTTGGGATTGATGAAGATGTGCGCCGGTCGGTTGGGGTACGAATAGCCCTCGAGCGATCCATCGTCGTTGTAGACGACGGCAATGGCGGTCGCGGCGGAACAGTTAGAGCAAATCGTCGGCACCGTAAAGACAATCTTCTTGAGCTCGATTGCCGCTGTCTTGACGGTGTCGAGTGCCTTGCCGCCGCCACAGGCGATAAGCACGTCTGCCTGCTGGCAAGCGGGGGAGTTCACGACCTTGGCGATATTGGCGCGCGTACTGTTGGTGCCGTAGACGCGCGTCTCCAGAATCTCGACGTCGGTACCTTCAAGCGCCGCCTCGATGCCCGGCAGCGCCGCAGCTAGGGCTCGCTTGCCGCCAATGATGGCGACCTTGGTCGCTCCGTACTCTGCCAGTGCGGCGGGCAGCTCGGTAAAGCAATCCTCGCCGACGGTATAATCACTCATTCCAATCGTGCGCATGGCAACCTTCTTTCTTTCGATAAAGTGCTTTCAGGTATTTTGCTCCTAGAGAAGGTCCACAGCCGCGAGAAATTTCGAACGTATAAAACCAGTGTTGAGGGTTTTTCGCCGGCGCGGAACGTGCTAGCATACTCCGCATAAGCGTTGATGGGGACGAGTAGTCGGCCGTCCGCATGTTACAGAGAGCGGGGAGCGCTGAGAACCCGTGCATGCGACCGATGAAAATCACCCCGGAGCTGCGGTCCCAACGGACGCGTCGCACAGGCTCGTCTTAGTAGATATCGCCGAGATGGTCGTCGATACAGGCCAGCCGAGTAACGGATGCGAGCGCGCGAATACGCGGGCGAGGGCATCTAAGCTGGGTGGTTAAACGAAGAGCTTTTGCGGGCGTACAGTCCGTTTTGTGGCGCTTCGTCCCAGCTTGTAGGGACGGGCGCTTTTTTGGTGCCCAACGGGCGTGCGCGCCCACGACATGAAAGGGGTACCGTGGCAAACGAGTACAAGCAGACGATGAATCTGCCCAAGACCGGTTTTCCCATGCGTGCCGGTCTTTCCAAGTCCGAGCCCAAGCGACTCAAGGACTGGCAGGACAACAAGGTCTACGAGCAGGTTCTGAAGAAGAACGAGGGTCACAAGAAGTTCGTGCTGCACGACGGCCCTCCGTACGCCAACGGCCCGATCCACATCGGCCACGCCATGAACAAGATCTCCAAGGACATGATCAACCGTTACTGGATGATGCAGGGCTATGAGGTTCCCTATGTCCCCGGTTGGGACTGCCATGGCCAGCCGATCGAGCATAAGGTCGAGGAGAAGCTCGGCACCGAGAAGTTCAACCAGACCTCCACGGCTAAGATCCGCGAGCTTTGCAACAAGTTCGCTGTCGAGAACATCGAGCTGCAGAAGGCCGGCTTCCGTCGCCTGGGCGTGCTCGGCGATTGGGACAACCCCTATCTGACGCTCTATCACCAGCATGACGCCGCCGACATCGAGGTTTTCAAGGCCATGTTCGACAAGGGCATGATCTATCGCGGTCACAAGCCCGTCCACTGGTGCAAGCACTGCCATACCGCACTTGCTGAGGCCGAGATTGAGTACTCCGACGAGACGAGCCCGTCCATCTTCGTGCGCTTTGAGATGACCTCCAAGCCCGCCGGCCTCGAGAACTTCGACGGCCCGGTTGACTTTATCATCTGGACGACCACGCCGTGGACCATCCCCTCCGACCAGGCAGTTTCTCTCAAGCCCGGTGCCGCCTACGTCGCCGTTGAGCACGACGGCCGCGCCGAGGTCATGCTCGAGGACCTGGCTCCCAAGTGCTGCGAGGAGTTTGGCTGGGAGTACACCCCGGTTGTGGTCGACGGCAAGCCCTATGTGGTTCCCGCCGAGACCTTCCATCACATTCACTATAAGCAGCCGATCTTTGACGGTGTTGAGGGCGTGGCACTGTTGGCCGATTACGTCGGTGTCGATGACGGTACCGGTATCGTCCACAACTCGCCCGGTCACGGCGTCGACGACTACTTCGCCTGCCTCAAGGAGGGCATCACCGACATTTGCATGCCGGTCGATGACGACGGCAAGTTCTACACCGGCGAGGAGTTTGGCACCGGCGGCCCCTTCAGCGGCATGGATACCGACGAGGCCAACCCGCACATCATCGAGTTCCTGCGCGAGCGCGGCACCCTGGTCCTCGAGAAGAAGATCACGCACAGCTATCCGCACTGCTGGCGCTGCAAGCACCCGGTGCTCTTCCGTGCTACCGACCAGTGGTTCGTCTCGATGGACAAGACCGGTCTGCGCGAGCAGGCTGGCAAAGAGGTCCGCGAGAACGTCAAGTGGTATCCGGCTCACGCCGCCAACCGCATCGGCGCCATGGTCGAGCAGCGTCCCGACTGGTGCATCAGCCGTCAGCGCAACTGGGGCGTGCCTATCCCCAGCTACACTTGCGCCGACTGCGGCGAGAAGGTCATGAACGACGCCACGCTCGACGCCGTCATCAAGCTCTTCCACGAGAAGGGCTCCGACGCCTGGTTCACCGACGCTCCCGAGAGTTACCTGGGCGAGGCTTGCGTTTGCCCCAAGTGTGGCGGCCATCACCTCAAGGCTGATAAGGACATTCTCGACGTGTGGTGGGACTCCGGCGTGTCCTGGAAGGCCGTCTGCGAGTATCGACCCGAGCTTGAGTACCCGGCTGACGTGTATCTCGAGGGCTCCGACCAGCATCGCGGTTGGTTCCAGAGCTCGCTGCTCACCTCGGTGGGTGCCAACGGCCATGCTCCGTACAAGGCGGTCGTCTCGCAGGGCTTCACGCTCGATGGCCAGGGCCGCAAGATGTCCAAGTCGCTCGGCAACGTCATCGACCCCAACAAGGTCTGCGACGAGATGGGCGCTGACATCATCCGTCTGTGGGTTGCCTCCGTCGACACCAGCTCCGACGTCTCCATCGACCATGAGATTCTCGCTCGTACGTCCGATGCCTACCGTCGTTTCCGCAACACGCTGCGCTTCCTGCTCTCTGAGCTCGAGGGTCAGTTTGAGCCCGAGACCGACGGCGTCGCCTTTGCCGACTTGCTGCCGCTCGACAAGCTCATGGTTGCCCGCCTGACTCAGGTCCAGGCCGAGGTCGACGATGCTTACGCCAGCTACGAGTTCCCGCGCGCCTACCGTGCGCTCTACGACTTCGTGGTTACTGAGCTCTCCAACGTGTACCTCGACGCCCTGAAGGACCGTCTGTACTGCGACAAGCCCGGCTCGCTCGAGCGCCGCAGCGCCCAGACCGTGCTGGCCGAGCTCTTCTCGATGCTCATGCGCGACCTGCAGCCGATCCTGTCCTACACGGTCGACGAGGCCATGGCCTATGCGCCCGCCGGCTGCGTCGATCACCAGAAGTACGCCGCGCTACTCGATTGGTACAAGTCGCCCATCACGGTCGACGAGGCCAATGAGTTCGAGGGCGTGCTCGAGGCTTCGCTCGAGCTCCGTAGCGCCGTGACCAAGGCCCTTGAGGATGCCCGTTCTGCCGGCACCTTCACTAAGAGCCAGCAGGTCCGCGTCAAGGCGGTCGTTCCTGCCGAGATGTACGCGCTGCTGACCGGCGACAAGGCCGTCGACCTGGCTGAGTTCTACATCGTTTCCGATGTTGAGCTGACCCCGGGCGAGGAACTCTCCGTTGCCATCGAGGCAGCCGAGGGCGAGTGCTGCGACCGTTGCTGGAACTACCGCACCACCGTCGGCGAGTACAACGGCCACGCACATATTTGCAAGCGCTGCGCCGATGTTTTGTAGGTTACGGCGTTCGTAGAACGCCGTAACCTACCGACGCTGCAAACGCCCCTAAGCGGCAATCTGACGTTCAATCGTCGGTCGCGTACCAAAGTACGCTTCCCTCCTCTTTCACGTCACCTTGCTCGCTTAGGGACGTTTTCGCTGTTGGTGACGATAACGCGGCGTTTCCATTGCTGGAGCTAGAGGCTTTCTTTCGACTTGCGTTTTTAGTCGAAAGCTATTAAGCGACATTCCGTTATTCGGAATGTCGCTTTCGTTTTTAGCTGGTTATTTCGCTTGCGTTGGTGGATATGTCGTGCGTTCTGCGTATGGCAATATAAGATAGTTCTTTGTATTAAACGTAATTCGATGTTCTTGAGGGTAGGGGATTGATTTGGGTCGTGCTGGGG
>CAUCQW010000015.1 GCA_958445065.1 uncultured Collinsella sp. | reverse complement strand
AAAGCCTCCCATTTCTCATGTCCAAGAAATGGGAGGCAGTTCATCGTGCAGGACCGGGTTTCTTGCTATCTCGGGCCAAAACCGC
Organism: uncultured Collinsella sp.; assembly: GCA_958445065.1. GTDB lineage: Bacteria > Actinomycetota > Coriobacteriia > Coriobacteriales > Coriobacteriaceae > Collinsella. The sequence continues at coordinate 59,219 of CAUCQW010000015.1, read as the reverse complement.
CACAAAGGTGCCTGTCCCCTTTGTGACGGTTACCAGGGTGTTCTGGCGGTAGAGGACTCGATTGCCTCGTGGCGCTTGAGCTCGCGGCGCATGGTTTGCGAATTGAGCCAAGCTGCCTGCCAGCCACGGATGGGGTAGCTCGCTTCGTCCAGCTCAAACTGCGTATAGCCACAGGCGTTGATGATCGTTGCCCCGCATGCGTGCTGACGTTCGCGTTGAAAGTCGCGACCATAGCATTGGTGCACATGCCCGTGCACCATGTACTCGGGATTCCAGGATTCGAGTGCTGTGTTAAAGCATTCGAATCCTCGATGCGGCAGATCATCCAGATCGCCCACGCCGGCGGCGGGTGCATGGGTCAGCAGAATGTCGCAGCCGCCGACCATCCTCACTTTGCGGGACAGCTTGCGCACACGCTTGGCCATCTCGTGCTCGGTATACATGTTGGCACCGTCTCGGTAGCGCATGGAGCCGCCAAGCCCCGCAATGCGGACGCCGCGATACACGTACACGGTGTCTTCGACACAAATGCAGCCGCCCGGTGCATGACGCGCATAGCGGTCATCGTGATTGCCACGCACGTAGATGAGCGGTTTGTTGATGACCGTGACCAAAAACTCAAGATAATCCGGGTCCAGATCTCCTGCGGATAAAATCAAATCGATACCCTCAAAGCGCTCCTTGCGAAAGCACTCCCATAGGCATCGTTCTTCGGTATCGGCTATGGCAAGGATTTTCATAGGGCGCGGACCTTCGGCTCATCGTCGAGTTGCGGAATGGTGCCCACCACGTTGTCGGCCAGCCAGTCCATCTCGACGATTTGCGTGCTCGGCAGCGGGGGAAAGCCCTCGATCTGCACCACGCCGTCTTGGCTATGGAGCTCGCCGCCAAATGGATTGATGGAGCCCTCGACGATGCCATTGCGGAGCAGCTGAACAAGCTTACGCGTCTGATAGGGCAGGCCCGGAGCGTAGCGAATGTCGATGACGCCCGAGCTCATACCATACCAGTAGTTGACGGCACGAACCTGGCTGTCGTCACTGGTCTCATCCCAGGTGCCGTGCAGCAGACTTCGCACGATAAGCTCGTAGTATCGGCCCCAGTTCCATACCGGCATGGCAATGCCGACAACCTTGCCATCGACCAGACGGTGGAGTCCGTAGGCCGTGGGGTCTTCGAGTGACTTTGACATGTCGGCGCCGGTCATGACGCTCGCGCCTTCGCGGCACATGGCCTCGGCAAGGCCTCCAGCGGGCACATCGCCCCAGGTCAGGATAATTTGCGCACGGGGGTCGAGCAGCGAGGCGCCAATCGCAAAGGCGTTGATCTCGCTGAGCGCGCCCGAGGCGAAGACCGACGCGTGGTAACCGATGCGGTGGTTGTCCGCCATGCTGGCGGCAAGGGCGCCCAAGAGAAATTTGGCCTCGTACATCTTGCCAAAGTACGAACGGACGCTTTGGTGGGGAAGGCCGATGGAGCAGTTGAGGAATCGCACCTGAGGATACTCGACGGCAGCCCTGAGCGTGTATTCCATCAGGCGGTGCGAGGTCGAGAAGATGACGTTTGCTCCATGTTTGACAGCCGTTTCCACGGCGGCGTAGAACACGTCCGGATCGTGACAGTCCTCGAACGCCTCGGTACGCACGATGCCGCCAAAGTGCTCGTCGAGATATTGGCGCCCTTGGTCGTGCAGACTATCCCAGCTCGACGTGGCACACGGGTATTCGTGAATAAAGGCGATACGCAGGGGATTGGCTGCTGAATAGACGGTCTTGCCCATAAAGAAGTTGAGCACGCCGGAGGTGGGCTTGGCGGGTGCCTCTTCCTCATCGACGCTCGGCGCTTCGACAAGATCGACCTTGTCCTCGTCATTTTTGCCGGCAATGACCAGCTCGCGCCAAATCTTGCACAGGCGGTTTACGACGATATCAGTCGGCGTATCCAGCAGGCGGTCTTGGTTGTACACGTTGAGGTAGACGAGCATAGCGTCGGCGGGCGTAATGTCCAGATGGTCGCCGCCGGCGCGCAGGTAGGCTCGTTTAAAGAGTAGGAAGGTATGGCGCAGGTAGTCGACCTTTTTCTGTGGCCACTTTTCGACAAGGTCCTGGCCGAGCATCTTGGCGAGCGTCTCATAGCTTCCCTCGCGCGAGAACTCAATCTCGTATAGGGGGCAGACGCGCCAAAACGCGCAGAACTCGCCGTACAGGCGACTTTCGACGGAATCCCATGTGCCGGGGTAGAGGCGGGTGACCTTGGCCGAAACCGTCGGGGCGTCCAGGAATTTGAGGACGCTGACGCGCTTGTTGCCCTCCTGGACGTAGAACCGATGCATGAACTCGGTGACGATGATGGGGTCGCGATAGCCCTCGGTCACCTGGATGTCATAGAGGTTGGACCACTTGCGGGCGAACTCGGTGCTAAATGGCAACAGGGGCATAAAGTTGCACGAAAAGGCTGACTGACGGCCCTTGGTAACCGTGCCGACGACCATTTCGAGCGGAATGTCCCTTAGGCCGACGCTCTCTCGCTGACCTAAGGGGAGCTGGGCAACGAGGCTATCGAGGTCCGTAAGGTACGGGTGCTCGCTTTGGCTGATGGCGTGACGGCGTCCCTGCTCGCCGCGCTTGCGTGCTTGACGATAGGCCTCTTCCATGGTGTCTACTCCCTTAGTCGTTTAAACAACGATATGAACCATGGTACCACGATGCGAAACCACCACAAAGGTGCCTGTCCCCTTTGTGGTGGTTTTAGGCGATGATGGGGGCGATGGCGCGGATGCAGGCGTCGGCTGCCGTGAAGGTGGTGCTATCGTCGCTGACGATAAAGATGATTTTGCCCTTGACGCCAAAGTCGCCGATCTCGCTAAAGAGCACGTACGGCTCCTTGTCAAAGCCAGAGATGGGAAGCACCGCGGCCTTGGTGGCGTCGGTAAGCTCATCTGCCAGCGCATCCAGCGAGGCCCACTTGGACGTGTCCTTTACGGCAACGGGCACGGTAACGCGCCCAAAGGGCATCAAGTGCACGAGCGTGTTCTTGGAGATGTTTGAATTGGGGACGATGATGGTCTGCCCGCAGGCGTCCTCGATGGTCGTATGGCGCCAGGTGATATCTTGGACCACGCCCGACACGCCGCCGACCTCGATATTGTCGCCGGGTTTGATAATGCCCATAAACGTCACCTGCATGCCGCCGATGAGGTTTGACAGCGTGTCCTGAAAGCCGAGCGAGATGGCGATGCCGCCGACGCCAAGAGCGGCGACGAGGGCGTTTGCGTTAATGCCAAAGCAGTTGTCGAGGATAAAGCTGCCGCCGATCGTCCATATGACGGCGCGCGCGATGTTGATGAAGATGCTGGATGAAGGGAGTGGGTTATCGTCGCGGTTAAGCAGGTGGCGCAGGGTCTTGGACGCGACCTTGGCGGCAACGGCGGTTCCGATAGCCAAGATACCTGCCCAGATGATGTTGTGGACCCATCGTTGTGCAAAGAAATGAAGAATTGGCTCAAACAATTCCATGTAGGGAAACCTCCTAATGATCGTCCAACCATGATACCCACCAAAAAGCCCGTCCGATCACATTGGACGGGCTTCTGCGCTCGATATAAGGGTTAACGAAAACCACCACAAAGGTGCCTGTCCCCTTTGTGGTGGTTTTCTAGGTCGTTAGCTCAGCAGCATGCGGTCGTTGGCGAGCTCGCCGCCCGAGACCTCCTCGAACTTCTGGAGCAGGTCGGCGACGGTGAGCGACTTCTTCTCATCGCCGGCCACGTCGTAGATCACGTGGCCTTCGTGCATCATGATCAGGCGATTGCCCAGACGGATGGCGTCGTTCATGTTGTGCGTGACCATGAGCGTGGTCAGGTGGTTCTCGTCGACAATCTCCTCGGTCAGATTGAGCACCTTAGAAGCCGTCTTGGGGTCGAGGGCCGCCGTGTGCTCGTCGAGCAGCAACAGGCGCGGCTTGGTGAGCGTGGCCATCAGCAGGGTGAGTGCCTGGCGCTGGCCGCCCGAGAGCAGGCCGACCTTGGCGTTGAGGCGCGTGTCCAGACCGAGGTCCAGGCGCTTGAGCAGCTCAACGTACTCGTCCTTCTCGGCCTTGGTGACGCCCCACGAAAGACCGCGACGCTGGCCGCGGCGCTTGGCGAGGGCCAGGTTTTCGGCAATTTGCATGTCGGCTGCGGTGCCGCGCATGGGGTCCTGGAACACACGGCCCAGGTACTTGGCGCGCTGAGACTCGCTCAGACGCGAGATGTCGGTGCCGTCGAGCTCAATAACACCCGAATCAAGCGGATACACGCCGGCGATCATATTGAGCAGCGTGGACTTGCCGGCGCCGTTGCCGCCAATCACGGTTACAAAGTCGCCATCGTTGAGGGTGAGGTCGACGTCGGTGAGCGCGCGCTTCTCGGTGACGGTGCCCTTGTTAAAGGTCTTCTTGACGTGCGAGAGCTTAAGCATCTGCCTCATCTCCCTTCGTGTAGGAGCTGCGGAGCTTATAGCGCTCCCAAACCACGGGCACGCACAGGGCCACGGCGACGATCACGGCGGAGAGCAGCTTCATGTCGTTGGCGTCCATGCCCAGTTGCAGCACGATGGCGCGGATGAGGAAGTACACCACGGAGCCAAAGACGGCGGAGGCCAGACGGACGGAGAACTGCGTGAGACCGCCGGGCAGCAGGCGGCCGAGCACCTCGCCGATGACGATGGCGGCAAGACCGATAACGATGGCGCCGGTACCCATGCCAATGTCGGCATACTTCTGGCTCTGGCAGATGAGCGCACCCGAAAGGCCAATGAGGGCGTTGGAGAGCACGAGGGCGATCATTTTGGTGGAGTTGGTGTTGACGCCTAGGGCGCGGATCATGTACTCGTTGTTGCCGGTGGCACGCAGCGCCGAGCCGATCTCGGTGCCAAAGAACCAGTACAGGATGGCGACGATGGCCACGGCCAGCACAATGCCTAGGATAATGGCAACAGTGGACTGCGGCAGGCCCGTCATGTTGCTGACGGATGAGAAGATAGTGCCCTTGGCAAGGATGGGCGTGTTGGACTTGCCCATGATGCGCAGGTTGATGGACCACAGACTGATCTGCGTAAGGATTCCGGCGAGGATTGCGGGAATCTCAAAGACGGTGGTCAAGATGCCCGTGACGGCGCCCGCGATGGCGCCGGCGCACATGCCGGCCAGCACGGCGAGCAAGGGGTCGACGTTATTGTTGACGATGAGTACGGCGCAGACACAGCCGCCGAGGGCAAAGCTGCCGTCGCAGGTCATATCGGGGATGTCGAGCAGGCGGAACGTGATAAACACGCCAAGCACCATAATGCCCCAGAGGACGCCCTGCGAAACGGCGCCCTGCAATGCAATGAGCATGCTTCATACCTCCTAGGATAGGGTGGACACGTGATTTTCCATAATAGCGGTACCAATGCATAAAAGAGCTGCGGACGGATGTTTTGTCTCATCCGAAACAAGCAGGGCGAACGCCGGTCTTTAGCGTTCGCCCCAAGGACTCAGATATTGAATAACGCGGCTGTGGCGCGCGTGCGGGCCCTAGACGCGTTACCGCGCACGGCGCTACTCGTCCAGAGCGGAAAGGTCGATACCCAGAGCCTCGGCCATCTCGTCGTTCTTGACGACGACCAGGTCCTTGCTCGAGAGGTGCTTGATCGGCATATCCTCGGGCTTGGCCTCGCCCTTCAGGATCTTAACGGCCATCTCGCCCGCGGCGTAGCCCAGGTCCTTATAGTTGATGGAGAGGGTGAACAGGCCGCCGGCCATGCACATACCCTCCTCGCCGGTCACGAAGGGGAGCTTATTCTCCTTGCAGATCTGGCCGACCTGCGAAGCGCCCGCGGCGATGGTGTTGTCAGTGGGGGAGTACAGCGCGTCGACCTTGCCCACGGCAGACTCGACGACGGACTGAATCTCGTTGGAGCTCGAGACGGTGAAATCGGTGTACTCGAGGCCCAGCTTGTTGAGCTCCTTCTTGGCGGCTTTGATCTGGACGTCGGAGTTGGACTCGGCGGTGCAGTAGAGCAGGCCGACCTTTTTAACGTCGGGCAGGACCTTCTGCATCATCTCGAGCTGCTCGGCGACTGGGGTGAGGTCGGAAGCGCCCGTGACGTTGGTGCTGGGCTTGTCGTTGTCCTGGACCAGGCCGGAGGCGGCGTAGTCGGTGATGGCACAGCCCACGATGGGGATATCGGCCGTGGCGCCGGCGGCAGCCTGCGCGGCGGGCGTGGCGATGGCATAAATCAGGTTGACGTTGTCGCCCACAAACTTGTCGGCAATGGACTTACACGTGGACTGGTCGTTCTGGGCGTTCTTCTGGTCGATCTTGACCTTAAGGCCGCTCTCCTTGATGGCCTTGACAAAGCCGTCGTTGGCGGCATCGAGTGCGGAGTGCTCGGTGAGTTGCAGAACGCCGATGGTGTAGTCGGAACCGGCGGCAGCAGAGCCGGAACCAGAGTTGCCGCCGCATCCGGCGAGCGGGGCGAGCGCGAGCAGACCGGCGGAGACCAGAAGGCTCCTGCGGCTGATGGTGATGTCCTTCATATCATTACCCCCAGTATAAAAATGGCTGGAAACACTGCACTGGGACAAAGTGCAAGTGGAACTATAGTAGCGCTGATGTCCATTTTTACAACAGCCTGGCGGGTTTTTTAATACAGAATCGGATGGGCGGTACGGGTAGTCGAATGGGCGGCGGAGGGTCTTATGCGGCGGAGGAGGCATCGTCCTCGTCCAGGACGGCGAAGAGCTTCTTGCCGTCGAGGAGACGTGTGGTGACGTTTCTCATGCGGCCGATCTCAACGGTACGCAGCGTGTCGTCGGCGCCTCGCGCGTCATAGACCGTTCCCAGCAAATACGAGATGCCGTCTCGTTGCTTGATGGCAAAGGGCCGGAGTGTCATCCGCGCCACTTCGACCTCTCCGCGTGCCGTGACACTCGAAATATCAAAACTCACCGTGGTTCCGTGGTCGATGGCCTGCTCGATGAGCTCGCAGGCATCGATGCGCTTGACGGGCTTGCGTATGGCCTTGGTGGATTTGTCGCCTGCGCTTGGAGCAGGCTCGGGTGCATCGAGGTAGCCGCGAACGTCGGCACTCGCCATGGCGACCAGGTGCTGCGCCATGCTTTTTCGAATGGCGATGGGCGTAGAGCGGTTGCGCATGACCATGCCGTGGAGCCGGATGATCTCTTCGTCGGTGAGCGGACGGGTCAAGAGCCGATACCCCACGCCGCGCTTGTATTCAATTTCGTATCCGGCATGGCGAAGTGCGGAGATGGCGGTGTAGATGCTGCGCCGCGCCGCCGAGATGGGCATGCGGGCGGGGTCGTCGGGATGGGCGAGACGCCGGATCAACTCATCGGAAAGCATGGCCTTGTCCTCGCCGGTGTTTTCGCTTAATAATTGCAGGATGCGAACGGCGCGATAGGCTGCCATCGAGGCGGCGCCCCTCGTCGTGGTCTCGTAAGTTTCAACAGCGGTTTCGGTCATGGCGTCCACGTCCTTTCCGTTTTGGGTGGCGACGGTATGGAGCCTAGGGCGCGGGGCTTTCCCAGGGGTGCAGGACACTCCGGGCGGTCGGTAGTCGTCGGCAAGCGGCGGGTCGAGTTTTCAACAGCCCTGCTCAACTGACCAAAATCTTGCCAAAAGCTTGACGGATACTGTTGAAAAAAGCGCCCCTCGGCTTGCCGAGAGGCGCTGGCGTGATGCGCTGGAACGCGTTCGGTGGCGCTGTGGCGATTAGAAGTCGGCGTTGCCCACGGTGCGCGGGTGCGGCAGGACGTCGCGGATGTTGCCCACGCCGGTCAGATACATGACCAAGCGCTCGAAGCCCAAGCCGTAGCCGGCGTGCTTGCAGGAACCGTAGCGGCGCAGGTCAAGGTAGTACTTGTACTGCTCGGGATTCATGCCCAGGTCCTTGATGCGGGCCTCGAGCAGATCCAGGCGCTCCTCGCGCTGGGAGCCGCCGATAATCTCGCCGATACCGGGAACCAGGCAGTCGGCGGCGGCGACGGTCTTGCCGTCCTCGTTCATGCGCATGTAGAACGCCTTGATCTCGGCCGGGTAGTCGGTTACGAAGGTCGGTCGCTTAAAGTGCTCCTCGGTCAGGAAACGCTCGTGCTCGGTCTGCAGGTCGATGCCCCAGCTGACGGGGTAATCAAACTGGTGGCCAGCAGCGACTGCCTGCTCCAGGATTTCGACAGCCTCGGTGTAGGTAACGCGGGCAAAGTCGGAGTTTGCCACATGGTCCAGGCGCTCGATCAGGCCCTTGTCCACAAACTTGTTGAGCATATTGAGCTCGTCGGGGCAGGTAGCCATAACGTCCTTAAGGACGTACTTGAGCATGGCCTCGGCGTTATCCATGTAGTCGTTCAGGTCGGCAAAGGCCATCTCGGGCTCGATCATCCAAAACTCGGCGGCGTGGCGCGTGGTGTTGGAGTTTTCGGCGCGGAAGGTGGGGCCAAAGGTGTACACGTCGCCAAAGGCCATGGCAAAGTTCTCGGCATTGAGCTGGCCGGACACGGTAAGGCTCGCGTGCTTGCCAAAGAAGTCCTGGCTCCAGTCGACCTCGCCGGACTCGGTGAGGGGCGGATTTTTGGGGTCGAGCGTGGTCACGCGGAACATCTCGCCGGCGCCCTCGCAGTCACTCGTGGTGATGATGGGGGTGTTGACGTAGACAAAGCCCTGCTCCTGGAAGAAGCGGTGGATGGCGGCAGCCGCGACAGAACGGATGCGGAACACGGCGCGGAACAGGTTGGTGCGCGGGCGCAGGTGCTGCTGGGTGCGCAGGAACTCGACGGTTGCGCGCTTCTTCTGCAGCGGGTAATCCGGGGCGCTGACGCCCTCGACCTCGATGGAGGTGGCAGAAAGCTCGAAGGGCTGGGGCGCATCGGGGGTCAGCTTGACGGTGCCGGTGCAAATGAGTGCGGCCGAGACGTTTTGATGGGCGATCTCGTCGTAGTTGTCGAGTGCCTCGCGGTTCATGACGACCTGCAGGTCGCGGAAGCAGCTGCCGTCGTTGAGCGTAACAAAGCCAAAGTTCTTCATGTCGCGGATGGACTTGACCCAGCCGGCGACGGTGACGGTCTGGCCGCCAAGCGACTCGGCATCGGCGTAAAGCTGCGCGATTTTGGTGCGGTTCACGTATCCTCCCATAACGGTTGAATGATAGTTATCCATACAGTTCGATATTCTAGCAGCTCGGCTCATTTGGGCTATACAGATAAGGCATTGGCGGGATGGTTTTTCAAACGAAAAGCGCCCACGGCAAATGCTCGTGGGCGCTTTTCGTGTTGCCTTTTGGCTGTGTGGCGCGGGGCCTGGCTACTTGGTCTTGGCTACCAGCAGCGGGTCGCCCAGCTTGACGAGCGGGTTGCCGCCGATAAGCGTTCCGGACTCGCCGACATGGTCGATGCTCTTAAGACGATCGAGCTCGGAGATGATGACGGTCACGATGTCCTCGTGGCCGGCGGCCTTGATGGCCTCGCGATCGAAGCTGATGAGCGGCTGGCCGGCCTTGACCGTGTCACCCATCTCGACAAAGCGGGCAAAACCCTTGCCGTTCATTTCCACGGTGCCCAGGCCAACATGGATGAACACGCGAAGACCGTCCTCGGTGATCATGCCGATGGAGTGGTTGGTGACGGTGGTGGCGCCGATACGGCCGTTAGCGGGGGCGTAAATGGTGCCGGTAATGGGCTCGATGCCGTAGCCCTGGCCGAGCATGCCCGAGGCGATGGTCTCGTCGGGAACCTCACTCAGATTGACGAGCACGCCGTTGACGGGAGCGTAGATGACGCCTTCGCGGGTGGCGAAGCTTGCTGCGGGCGGAACGGACGCCTCGCCCGACGAAGTGAACGTGGACTTGAGCGAATCGAGCAGACCCATAGATGCCTCCAACGTATCAGGCGTGCATGTTGCACGCGTGTGGTTTGCCGGAAACGTTTCGTACGTGTTTCCCAGCATGGTCAGCGCTCCTATTTTACGCTGCTTAACGATGCCTCTGAACAGCGATTTTGTGATATATCAGTTGAAGGCCAACTCATTGCGGGGGTGTTTCTGCGCCGCGGGCTCAAGTGGGGTACGCTAAGGTGCGAAAAACGAGTGCGCACGAATCGCACGGAGGGAGCACCTATGATTATTGAGAACCATGCGCTGTGGGGCGAGGAGCCGACCGAGGATTATCCGGCGACGTTTACGTATCTGGGTGCCGAGCCGCTGCCCGACAAGCCCAATGGCCGCCGCCCCGCGGTGATCATCTGCGGCGGAGGCGGGTTTACGCATATCGCTCCGCACGAGCAGGACCCGGTGGCGTTTGCGTTTTTGGACCGCGGCTACCAGGCCTTTGTGCTCAACTATGTGACGAGCGCCACGGGCGACGTGAGCTTTCCGCACCCGCAGGCGGACCTCGCCAAGATGGTCGCTACCGTGCGCGCCAACGCCGACGAGTGGCATGTCGATCCCAAGCGCGTGTGCATCGTGGGTTTCTCGGCGGGCGGCATGATCTGCGCCTCGTTGGCAACGCAGTGGAAGACCGGACCCTTCGCGGGCCTTGCCGGGGCTCGTCCGGAGGATATTCGTCCCGACGCCGTGGTGCTGGGCTATCCGTTGCTCGACCTTGCCTATGTGCGCGATATGCAGACGCGCGACCCGCGCATCGACCTGCGCGTGCCCAAGACGGGTGGCAAGACGGGGCGCGATTTGCTCAACGACTATCTGTCGATGGTGACGGGCGGCGAGGCGACCGATGAGCACCTGGCCGACATTTGCCCTACCACGCACGTTTCGCGTCAGATGCCCCCGACCTTTGTGTGGGGCGTTTCGGACGACAAGACGGCGCCGGTCGCGCAGGTCTACCCGTTTGCGCAGCGCATGGCCGAGGAGGGTGTTGCATGCGAGATGCACGTCTTTGACCAGGGTGGCCACGGCCTTTCGCTCGGCAACGCCAATACCGCGGTCGACAACGAGGACAAGCAGGTTTCCGTCCGTCCCTGGATCCGTCTGGCCTTCCGCTTCCTGGAACGCCATATGTAAAAGTAGACTACTTGCCCGTTTCAAAAAGTCTGCTTAGAGGAGGAGCCATGCTTGAGGGTACGTATGTGGTTTTGGCCCAGACGCCGGTGGGGAGCAAGCGCGGCGAGGTGACGTTTTCACATGGGGTGAACGGCGCGCTCAGGGCAGTACTAAACGTCAGGGGCCTCAATATTGCTCTCTCGGGTGCCCGCGCTGAGTGCGATTTCTTTGAGCTCTCGGGTACTATCTCCCACGTCTTGATGGGCAAGGCGCCCTTTACATGCACGGGGTCGGTTGAGGGTGATCGACTCACTGCTACCGCGCGGTCGGGTTCCATTTCGATCTCGCTGAGCGGTATGCGCAAAGAGCTTTCGGGGCGCACCGCATAAAGTTTGCGCAGGTAAACATCGGTATTTGACTTTATAAAATAGTTCAGAGCGCTATCATTTGTCGTTACGAGTTGGTTAGCCCCGGTAAACGGTTAACCGCGTCTAACGAAAGGATGAGCGCGTGAAGCTCGATACACTCGAGATTGGAAAGGACGCCGTTGTCGCATCGGTGGCATCGGACGATCAGGCACTCCGACAGCATATTTTGGACATGGGCCTAACTCCGGGCACCGAAGTTACCATGATGAAGTATGCCCCCATGGGCGATCCGCTCGAGATTCGCCTGCGCGGCTACGAGTTGACGCTGCGCAAGGACGATGCCGCACGCATTGAGCTCGTGGATGTGCACGACACCGATACCGGCCCGCGCGTTAACGCCGCAATCGGCACGACGGATCACCCGGCCCTGGGCGAAGGGACGTATTCGCCTCGTGCTGCCAAGACGGCCGTGCCCGAGGGCGCACCGCTGCATTTTGCCCTCGCCGGCAACCAAAACTGCGGTAAGACCACGCTGTTCAACCAGCTTACGGGCTCCAACCAGCACGTCGGTAACTTTCCCGGCGTGACGGTCGACCGCAAGGACGGCACCATCCGTAACCATCCCGAGGCAAGCGTTACCGACCTGCCCGGCATCTATTCGCTGTCTCCGTACACGGGCGAAGAGATCGTCAGTCGCCAATTTATCCTGGACGAAAACCCCGATGCCATCATCGACATTATCGACGCCACCAACATCGAACGTAACCTGTACCTGACACTGCAGCTCATGGAGCTCGACCGCCCCATGGTCATCGCGCTCAACATGATGGACGAGGTGACCGCCAATGGTGGTGCCGTAGACGTCAACCTGCTCGAGAGCCTGCTGGGCGTGCCTGTTGTTCCCATTAGCGCTGCCCGCAACGAGGGCATTGGCGAGTTGGTGGATCATGCCTTGCACGTGGCGCGGTTCCGCGAGCGCCCCGGTCGCCTGGACTTCTGCGCGCCCGATGGTCCAGACGGCGGCGCGCTGCATCGCTGCATTCACGGCATCGCCAACCTTATCGAGGACCATGCCGCGACGGCGCATATCCCGGTGCGTTTTGCGGCGACCAAGCTGGTTGAGGGCGACGAGCTGGTGACCGAGGCGCTTCATCTGGACCGTAACGAACTTGACGCCATCGAGCACATCATTACCCAGATGGAGGGTGAGGCCGGTACCGACCGTCTATCTGCACTGGCTGACATGCGCTTCGGCTTTATCGGCGACGTGTGTGGGCGCTGCGTCGTCAAGCCGCACGAGAGCCGCGAGCACGTGCGTTCCGTCAAGATCGACCGCATCCTGACGGGTCGCTACACGGCCATTCCAGCGTTCCTGGTGATCATGGGTCTCGTCTTTTGGCTGACGTTTGGCGTGATCGGCGCGGCGTTGCAGGGACTTATGGAGGACGGCATCGCTGCCATCATCGCCTCGGCCGATGCGGGCCTCAAGGCGTTCGGCACCAACGACGTGGTGCGCTCGCTGGCTGTCGACGGCGTGCTTACGGGCGTGGGCAGCGTGCTGACCTTCCTGCCGATTATCGTCGTGCTCTTTTTGTTCCTCTCCATTCTGGAAGACTCCGGCTACATGGCGCGTGTGGCCTTTGTCATGGATAAAGTGCTGCGTCGCTTTGGCCTGTCGGGCCGCAGCTTCGTGCCTATGCTCGTCGGTTTTGGCTGCACCGTGCCGGCTATCATGTCGACCCGTACGCTCCCATCCGAGCACGACCGCAAGATGACGGTCATGCTCACGCCGTTCATGAGCTGTTCGGCCAAGTTGCCGGTCTACGGTCTGCTGTGCGGGGCATTCTTCCCGCAGGCGACAGTTCCCGCCATGGTCTCGCTCTATCTGATTGGTATCGTGGTCGGCTGCATTGCCGCCCTGGTGCTCAACCGCACGGCATTTAAGGGCGACCCGGTGCCGTTTATCATGGAGCTTCCCAATTACCGCCTGCCGAGCGTCAAGACGACGGTGATGCTGGCATGGGATAAGGCCAAGGACTTTATTACCAAGGCCTTTACCATTATCTTTGCCGCCACCGTGGTCATCTGGTTCCTCCAGACGTTCGATATCCGCTTTAATGTGGTCGCCGATCAGTCGCAGAGTCTGCTTGCCGGTCTGGGTAGCATCATCGCGCCGGTGTTGGCCCCACTCGGTTTTGGCGACTGGCGTGCGTCGACGGCGCTCGTCACCGGACTCATTGCCAAGGAGAGCGTCATCTCGACGCTCACGGTGCTTTTGGGCGCAACGTCGCCCGCGGCGCTGTCGACCATGTTTTCGCCGTTTACCGCCTACGTGTTCCTGGTCTTTACGCTGCTGTACCCGCCCTGCGTAGCGGCAATCGGCGCCGTCAAGAGCGAGTTGGGCGCGCGCTATGCCGTGGCCGTGTTCGCGTTTCAGGTGACGGTCGCCTGGATCGTGGCGTTTGTCGTGCATTCGGCGGGCATATTGCTGGGGCTGGCTTAGTTATTTATTGATGGCGCAACCTCTGTGTATTGAGTTGATTACGGCCCCGCATCTGTTGCTGACGGATGCGGGGCCGTTGCTATATAATCGCCCATCGCTCAAGACAATCGGAGGGGGTTCCTACATGACTCAGGCAAGACAAGATGGCATCTCGCTCAAGCAGTGGCTCCCGCTTATCGGGCTTGCCTGCTGTTCGTTCGTGTTCAACACATCAGAGTTCATGCCCATTGGCCTTCTGACTGATATTGCCGCATCGTTCTCGCTCACCGAGGCCCAGGCAGGCATCATGATTTCGGTCTACGCCTGGGGTGTCATGCTGCTGTCGCTGCCACTCATGGTGTTTGCCTCGCGCTTTGAGTTCAAGCGGATGCTGCTGGGCGTTTTGGCCGTGTTTTCGCTCGGCCAGTTCTTGTCCGCCTTGGCGCCCACCTATCCTATTTTGGTTTGCGCGCGTCTGGTGGTCGCCTGCGCGCATGCCGTGTTCTGGTCGGTCGCCTCGATCATGGCTTCGCGCCTGGTCGACACCCGCCATGGGGCGCTCGCCATCAGCATAATCGCCACGGGCTCGTCCATCGCGCAGATTTTTGGCCTGCCGATCGGCCGCGCCATCGGGCTGGCCGTGGGCTGGCGCATGACATTCGCCGTGGTCGGTGCCTTCTCTGCCGCCGCGGTGGTGTACCAAGCCGCGGTGTTTCCGGCTATGCCGGCGGGTGAGCGCTTTACCGTCAAACAGCTGCCCGTGCTGCTCAAGAACCCGTTCCTGATCGCGCTCTACGCGGTCACGGTCTTTATGGCAACCGGCTATTATGCGGGTTACAGCTATATCGAGCCGTTCCTGGCGCAGGTCGCGCACGTCGACGCAAGCGCTATTACCATGACGCTGACGGCGTTCGGCTGCTCTGGTCTGCTCGGAAGCTGGCTGTTCGGCCGTCTGTTCGATGGGCATCGCTTCCCGTTCTTGGCTATCACGCTCTCCGGCGTGCCGGTGGCTCTGCTGCTCATGGGTCCGGTTGCACCGTCGCTCGTCGCCGTTCTCGCTGTTTGCGCGCTATGGGGCTGCTGCGCCACGGCCTTTAACGTGGCGTTTCAGGCCGAGCTCATCAAGTACACACCGGCGGATTCGTCGGCCGTCGCCATGTCGATCTTCTCGGGCCTGTTCAATCTGGGTATCGGCACGGGCACCGCAATCGGTGGCGCCGTGGTTTCGGGTCCCGGTATCGCTTGGATTGGCTTCGCGGGCGGGGCGATTACCGTCGTGGGCGTCATCCTCGCCATCACGGTGCTGTTCCCGGCCATACGCCGCGCAAAGCCCGTCGCCTAATCACGTCCCCTCATCAGCTGCGGTGGAATAGCTCCTGTTTAAGGCCTCTGAAGGCCCAAGCAGGAATTATTTCACCGCAACTTATTTTGGGGGAGGGGATACGCGGCGGGCATACAATGGATGTCGTTGTGTTGAGCTTACCGGGAGGTTGCTATGTGGGCATACGAGACGACGTTCTATCAGATCTATCCGCTGGGCTTTTGCGGAGCTCCGCGCGAAAACGCCGCGCCCGTTGCCGAAGATGAGCTCGCCCAGGCTGCCAACGCAGCGCCCAACCCCGATGCGCCCATCATGAAGATCGCCCAATGGGCCGACTACCTGCAAGAGCTCGGCATCGGTGCTGTGCTCATTAACCCGCCGCTCGAATCCGACGGCCATGGCTACGACACGCGCAGCCTGCGCCATATCGACCGTCGCCTGGGTGGGGATGCCGATTTTGCCGCTGTATGCGAGACGCTGCACGCCCATGGCATCCGCGTGGTGCTCGATGCGGTCTTCAACCATGTGGGCCGTGGCTTTTGGGCCTTCCGCGATGTGCAGGAGCGCAAGTGGGACTCGCCCTACAAGGATTGGTTCCACATCAGCTTTGACGGCGACTCCTGCTATGGCGATGGCTTTTGGTACGAGGGCTGGGAAGGCCATTTTGAGCTCGTGAAGCTCAACCTGCAAAACCCCGCCGTGGTCGATTACCTGCTCGAGTCCGTGCGCCGTTGGGCCGACGTCTTTGGCGTCGACGGCCTGCGCCTGGACGTTGCCTATATGCTCGACCGCGACTTTATGCGCCGCCTGCACGCCTTTGCCCGTGAGCTCAAGCCCGACTTTGTGCTGATCGGCGAGACGCTCCACGGCGACTACAACCAGATCGTCAACGACGAGATGCTCGACTCCTGCACCAACTACGAGTGCTACAAGGGCCTGTACTCCAGCTTTAACTCGGTCAATATGTTCGAGATCGCGCACTCGCTGCACCGCCAGTTTGGCGGTGACCCGTGGTGCATTTATCGCGGCAAGCATCTGCTGTCGTTTGTCGACAACCACGATGTGCCGCGCCTGGCGAGCATCCTTACCGACAAGTCCTGTCTGCGCCCCGCTTATGGCATGCTCTTTGGCATGCCGGGCATTCCGTGCGTCTACTATGGCAGCGAGTGGGGGATTCCTGGCGAAAAGGGCGGCCCCGATGGTGACTGGGCGCTGCGACCTGCGCTCGATGAGCCTGCGCCCAACGAGCTGACGGCCTTCATCAAGCAGCTCGCGCACCTGCGCTCGGCAGACGACGCGGCGGCCCGTGCCCTCAACTATGGTGCCTATCGCAACGTGGTGATTCAGAACAAGCAGCTGCTGTTCGAGCGCGCCTGCGACGACGCGACGGTGCTCGTGGCGGTCAATGCCGTGAACGAGCCCTATACCTTTGGAGCCGGCGAGCTCAACGGCTCCTTTGCCGACCTACTTGCCGACGATGCGCCCACGGTCGAGCTTACGGGTACCCTCGAGCTTGCACCCTATGAGGTGCGCTATCTACTGAGGGCCTAGCCCATGCCTGTGTCCGACGAGGGCTATCAACATATTGAGCATGGGTTTGAACCCGTGTTTGACGAGCGCTCGCGCGTTTTGGTGCTCGGATCGTTTCCCTCGGTGCTTTCGCGCGCCAACGCCTTTTATTACGGCAACCCTCAGAATCGCTTTTGGCGTGTGATGGCCGTGTGCCTCGGTGCGCCCGTGCCGCCCAACGAGGGAGACTCTTTGGCGAGCGGCGAGCCCGCGACGCTCGACGCCTCGGTTGCTGCCAAGCGATCCATGCTGCTTAACGGTGGCGTAGCCCTGTGGGATGTGATCGAGAGCTGCGACATTAAGGGCTCGAGTGACGCTAGCATCAAAAACGTTGTGCCGGCACATATTGAACGCATTGTGGATGCCACGCCGATCGAGATCGTTGTCTGCAACGGCGGCACGGCCGGACGGCTCTACAAACGCTATCTACAAGAGCGGACGGGGCTACCCGCCATCGTGCTGCCGTCGACGAGTCCTGCCAACGCGGCGTGGCGTTTGGAGCGGCTTGTCGAGCGTTGGAGTGAAGCCGTTGACTGGGCAGCTCATTAATTTAGATTATTGATTGAGTGCGGGCGCCGAGGTGTTTCAGAACGCCTCGCCAGATCGGCACGGGCACGGCTGGCTCGGCGCAAGCCATGCCGTCGGCGTCGACGTCCTCGGCATTACCACCACCAAGTCGCTGCGCATGCTCAACCGAACAGCCCATACGAACGGCGCCTACGAGCTTGTCCATCGCTTCCGAAAACGGTCGCCGCAAGAGTCCCATGCGCGGTGAGTGACGAAGCGCCGCGAAGCCGCTGCCGGTACAGGCGACAACGCCGCCGCACCATGACAGCCCACGAAGGTCGCACGCCGCTCGCAGACGCACGACGAGCCCGTGTGCTCGCTCCAGGCCGCCGATGTCGGCCTGGACAACAACGTAGGCACGCGTCCCTGCGCCGCCAAAGCGGTCGAGCACCTGCTCAATGGGCGCCATCGCTTCATCATTGGGTGCATCTTCAACGGCGAACACAATGCCATCGGCGGTACCGGCAACGCTGCCGGCATCATCCGCCTCCAAGTCGACTGGATGGGGGAGTGCGGTGCCGGAAATCTGTGCATAGGCGGCGATGGCATCCTGCAGGTCCCAGAGCAAAAACTCAAGATCGGCGCTCTTGGGAATACTGATATACGCAATGGTTTGCAGCGTTTTTGGTACATCGCCGCGTGCGGTCGTCTCCATGCCGCCTTCTTTCCGGTTGGTTTCCGTTTAGGTTACACCGTCCGGCGGCGTCCCGCCGCGCTATCCTAGTGCAACCCTTACGAAAGGAACGTCATGCGTCTGCCCATGAACACCTCGCTTGCCACGCTTAAGCCCTCCGGTATCCGCCGGATCAACGCGCTCGCCGCCCAGCATCCGGGGTGCATCGCGCTCGCGCTAGGTGAGCCCGATTTTCCCACGCCCGATGTGATTAGCGCCGAGGTGACTGCTTCGTTGGACCGCGGCGACACGCACTATCCGCCCAACAACGGTCGCCCCGCCCTGCGTGAGGCGTTATCTGCCTACATGGGGGACGCGGGCCTTATGTTTTCGGCCGACGAGGTCATCCTGACCGACGGCGCGACCGAGGCCCTGTCGGCAACATTTATGGCTATGCTCAACCCCGGCGACGAGGTCATTATTCCCACGCCGGCCTTTGGCCTGTACGAAAGCATCGTTGTGGCCAATCACGCCAAAGCGGTCTTTTTGGATACGGGGCCTGCGCAATTTCAGATTGACGAGGATGCGCTTCGCGCCTGTGTGACCCCGGCGACCAAGGCCATCGTTATCTGCTCGCCCAACAATCCCACGGGCTGCATTCTCAACGCGGCATCGCTCAACGCCGTGGCGCGCGTAGCGGAGCAGTCGGGCATCTACGTAGTCTGCGACGACGTATACAACCGCCTCGTCTATGTGGACGGCTACGAGCGCTTCGCCCAGCGACACCCGGAGCTGCGCGAGCAGACGGTCGTCATCGAGAGTTTCTCCAAGCCCTGGGCCATGACCGGCTGGCGCCTGGGTTGGCTCGCGGCAGCGGCACCCGTCATCGCCGAGATCGCAAAAGCTCACCAATACCTAGTATCGAGCGCCGTCTCCTTCGAGATGGACGCCGCAGCCCGAGCCCTGACCGTCGACCCAACCCCCATGCTCAAAGTCTACCGAGCCCGCCGCGAACGCGTACTCGCAGCCTTAAACGCCATGGGCCTCGACGTAGTAGAGCCCGCAGGAGCCTTCTACACTTTCCCGAGCATCAAAAAGTTCGGCCTAACCAGCGAAGACTTCTGCATCAAAGCCATCGAAGAGGCAAACGTAGCCCTAGTCCCGGGCGACTGCTTCGGCACCGAAGGCCACATCCGCCTAAGCTACTGCGTCTCCGACAAAGACCTAGACGAAGGCCTCCACCGCCTGTCCACCTTCGTTTCAACCCTGTAGCCATCAGGGACGCAACGCATCAGCCTACCGACATAAGGGTTATGCGTGGGGCGCGTCGCTCAACGGGCGCGAGGATTCGCAGCAAAGTTACCGCAGCTCCGGTCCGAGGGGCCGGGTTGAGATTTTCGTAGATTCCGCACGAGCCGAAGGCCACTTAATGTGGCCTTCGTGCGAGCCAGGACTTGACCGAGCGAAAATCTCAACCCGGCCCCTCGGACCGGAGCGTATGCAGGGTTTGTGTACGAATCCTCGCGCCCGTTGACCGACGCCAGGGTCCCCGCCATAATACTTTCGGTTCACGCACGAATCCGCTGCCAGAGACAGCCGGTGCAAACGGGCATCGCCCGCGAGCTTAATGGGACATCCCGCCAGCCGAGGTGGTCGAGTAGATATGTCTTCTCGCCCCCGTCGCTCATGCAGCGCGGGGGCTTTCTTTTTGGACATGCCCCCGTCACGTCCTTGTGGCGGACCGTGCCCGGAAAGAATTCGAGGAGGTGTAATTCATGCCCCAGCAGTACAAAATCGACAAGGTTGCAGAGATCGAGTCCCGTATCGCCGAGAACGCCGGTCTGTTCGTCGTCAACTACAACGGTCTGACGGTTAAGCAGGCTCAGGAGCTGCGTCATCAGCTTCGCGAGTGCGGCGCCGAGATGAAGGTCTACAAGAACAACCTGGTCAAGATCGCTCTCAAGAACCAGGAGCAGCCCGAGATCGACGAGATCCTCGCCGGCCCCGTCGCTTATGTGTTCTACGAGACCGAGCCGGTCGAGGCCGCTAAGGCCCTTAAGGACTTCTCCGCTAAGTCCAAGGGCGTCCTTGAGATCAAGGGCGGTATCTCCGACGGCAAGGCCGTTTCCGCTGATGATGTTAAGGCTATCGCCGAGCTGCCCACCAAGGATCAGCTTCTCGGCCAGATCGCCGGCCTCATCTCCGGTTTCGCTCGCGACATCGCTGTCTGCGTCAACGGCGTTTCCTCTGGTCTCGCTCGTTCGATCCAGCAGGTCTCCGAGCAGAAGGCAGCCTAGTTGCTGTTTTCACCCGCGGCGGCAACGCCGCACCCCTGGCGCATTCGCGCCGTGTTTTAACTGATCTCCGTGCATCCGCACGGAAACCGAAAGGACTTAGAAATGGCTAAGCTTACCACCGATGAGATCATCGATGCTCTTAAGGAAATGACCCTTCTCGAGGCTTCCGAGCTCGTTAAGGCTATCGAGGACACCTTCGGCGTTTCCGCCGCTGCTCCTGCCGCTGTTGTCGCCGCTCCCGCTGCTGGCGCTGCTGAGGCCGAGGAGAAGACCGAGTTTGACGTCGTGCTCGAGGGCTTCGGCGACAACAAGATCCAGGTCATCAAGGCCGTCCGTGAGCTCACCAACCTTGGCCTGAAGGAGGCCAAGGAGGTCGTCGAGGGCGCTCCCAAGGCTGTTCTCGAGGGTGCCAAGAAGGAGGACGCCGAGGCTGCCAAGGAGAAGCTCGAGGCTGCTGGCGCTGCTGTCACCCTCAAGTAATCAGGCTTTCTCGCCAGATTTCTTTGCAGACGGGGTTCGCATTGCGAGCCCCGTCTTTTTTGTTTTGGCCCCTCTATTTTGCTGGCTCGGTATGCAAATTGCTGTCGTTTGCGGCGCTTTGGAATCGCTACCGTTGGGCGATAAAATTGCACCATTCGCGCAATAATTTGCGTTGACCTGCTGAAGAATTGCGTTTGCCTTACGGCGACGTATGTCTCCGGCGGTAAGATACTTCGGTATCGCAATTTGGTCTGCGGCCGCCGTGCCGCACGCACAGGGCGCATTCTGCGCCTGCGAAAGGATCCTTGAATAACATGAAGGCAATCATCCCCGCCGCCGGTCTTGGCACGCGTTTTCTGCCTGGCACTAAGTGCACGCCCAAAGAGATGCTGCCGGTGCTCGACAAGCCGGTCATCCAGTATGTCGTTGAGGAGGCGCTCGACCCCGAGGAGGTCGATGACGCCATCATCGTTACCTCTCCTGGTAAGCCCGAGCTGCTGAGCTACTTCCAGCCCGATCGTTCGCTTGAGAATCTGCTGCGCGAGCGCGGTAAGGATGCTTACGCCGATGCTGTTGCCCATGCGGGCGGCATGCCGGTCGACTTCCGTTATCAGTACGAGCCCAAGGGCCTCGGTCATGCCATTCGCTCTGCTGCCGACGCCGTGGCAGGGGAGAACTTCCTGGTTCTTCTGGGCGACTACGTTGTGCCAAACCGCGACATCTGCGACAAGATGCTTGCTGTCTCCAAGGAGCACGGTGGCGCTTCGGTTATCGCCGTTGCCGCGTGCGCTCCCGAGGAAGTCAGCCGCTATGGCGTCATCGCCGGCGATCGCGTTGGCTCGCTCGAGGGCTTCGAGAATGCTGCCGACGACGAGCCCGGTGCCGTTTGGCGCATCGGCGGTCTGGTCGAGAAGCCTGCTCCCGAGGCGGCTCCGTCCAACCTGTACATCGTCGGCCGCTATCTGCTGAGCCCGCTGGTCATGGACCTGCTCGCCGACCAGCAGGCCGGCAAGGGCGGCGAGATCCAGCTCACCGACGCCATGGCCCGCTCGCTCGACCGCGAGGCCATGTACGCTGTCGTCATCGACCCGCTCTCGGGCTACGACACCGGCACCCCGTCTGGCTGGATGGCCACCAACGCCCTCATGGCCGCAAGCGATCCTCGCTTTGCCAGCGCCTTCTGGGACGCCATCGACGAGCGCGGTGGCTTGATGCGCAAGTAATTCTTCGGGCATCGACATTTACGGGTGCGGACTTCGGTCTGCACCCGTTTTTTTATGCTAGCTACGATTGCGGGTCCGGAACCTTCATTCCGCTATTTGGCTGAATACTGGGCCGCAGTTTCCGCCTGATCTGTCACGAACAACTTGGCGCTCGTTCATGACGGTGTCGTTCGCTGGTCTTCCGAGCAAAAGGGCCGTCCCGTGAGGGGCGGCCCGATTTAGCTGCGGGTTTGCTTGTCAGATGCTATTCGAACGGATGGCCGCATTTGGGGCAGAACTTGGCTTCTGGCACGAGCGGGGTGCCGCAGTGGCGGCAGAATTTCGGGGTAGAAGATGCGACCGGCTGCTGGGGCATGACCGCGAGGGGCTCCCCTGATGATTGCCATTGTGTATCAAATGCTGAACCAGCAGAAGACTGTTGAGCGACCTGTCCCTGCTGGGCATACTTCTTGTGGCGGCTGCGTTTATGCTTCTTTGCTTTGGGTGCGGTGCCAGCGATGCTTGTTTGAGCTGCGGCGCGCTTTTTGCGACGGATGCAAACGACTGCGATGCCGCCGATGATCATCAGGACAGCCGCAATCCCACCGCCAACAACGATTGGCATGTTGTCCTGGGCAAAGAAGATGAGTTTCTCGATCGGGCTATAGTTGATATTCGACTTGTAGACGTCGATGTGCATCTTCGTGGGGTCTTCGGTATCGGAATAGTCCACGTAGATTTTTTGGTCGTTATCGACGAACTCGGGGAAGCAATAGCTATCCGATTTAGTTTTACTGTCGACCCTCTGGCCTGTCTGGGTATCGATGAGGCGAATGACGGTTGAACTGTCGTTTGAGATCGAGGCCAGCACGATATTGCCGTCTCTCGAGATGTCGTAATTATCAGTCCAGTCCTCGTCGTCGTTTTTTATTAAATATCGAATTTGCTTCCCGGTGTTTGGGTCAATAACAATAGTGTCGTAGTTTTCGCCGGTAAGGGCTAGAAAATATTTCCCCCAATTCTCTCCCCAATTGTAGATATAATTTTTATTACCGTCGGCTACTTTATCGATGTTGCCATCGTAATCCGCCATGAAATAGATCGTATATGGCGAATCGTCATCGTCGCTGGCAGTCCCTATGAGTAGTTTATCGGACCCGTATGCCCTAGTTACCCCATTGCATTGGGCGTTGCCTGGTATCTCTTTAATTGACGTGGAGCCATCGGGAATGTCGATTATCTTGAGCTTTCGATTCGAGCAGACATACAAACGCTTTCCATCCCTTGAGAGGACGGCATTCACATCGTCTTTTTCGAACTTGTACGTAAATGTTTTCTTATTTGATCGCAGATTGAAAACGCAAAAATCCCCGTATTTGCCATTCGAACAATAGGCAGTCAAGCTGTTTCCGTCTTCATTAAGGTCGATGCTGCCGGCCTCTAATTTCTTTATGGGTATAGAGTAAGCGGCCCGTTGTTGATCTTCGACGGAATAGACGATGACCTTGCCGTCCTCCAGCCAATAAAGATACTTGTTGTTCCAAGTACTCTGAACATCGGATAGACAGGATTTCGGTATGTCGATAGGAGTGACTTCGCCGCTCTTAAGATCAAGCCGTGAATAACCGTAATATACATTATTATCGTTATCGTCAAGATCATAGTCACAGTCGTCGATGATGGCATAATTGCCGTCGTCTGTGAGCCATGCACTCGAATCTTGGCCTTCGACGTCGACAGTTAGCGACTTCTCCAGCTCCGGTGTCGGCAGGCCGTCTGCTAATGCTGCGGGTGGGGTAGCCAGCGGGGCCAGCGCCGCTACGATGCCGATTGTGACTGCGGCAATCCTTCCGCCTTTTCGGATGCTCTTAAACATAGCGATCCTTTCTTTAGGCTATAGGTAACTATCCAGTATCTTCATGCCGGATTCGAAGAATCTGTTGCGCAACATTGCCAAACGGATGTGGTAAAGCGGCGGTCCCTTTGTCGCATCCTGCCGGAAAGCGCGTCCCACCCTTCGGTCGAATTCTGGGATGCGCTTTCCGGCTGAGGCTCCTAGCGGAAACTGCGACCCGGAATATCGGCTCAGAACGGGATGCAGTTTCCCAGACAGGGCTCAATCGGAAACTGCGACCCAGTTTGAGGCCTCAAAACGGGATACAGTTTCCGCCTGATCAACCCTCGCCGCCATTCCGCCATTCAGCGGCGCGCACCAGCAACTCTGTTCACAGAAATTATATGAACAGATGTTCGATGCACACCTATTTACCTGCACCTTTTCCGTCGAAAAACTTTGCTACTCCAAAAACTCAATCGCGTCAAGGCTTTTCTTGCCCAACGGTCGGTACCTGATAAACTATTAGGTTGCGATAACTGGCGAAGCTATGCCTCGCCAACCCACCGAGCATTTCCGTGAAGGAGGAAAAACCTGGTGACCTACGCATACACTGCCACTGAGCGCAAGCGCGTCAGCTTCGGGAAAATCCCGGAGGCCATGGAGCTCCCCAACCTTATCTCTGTTCAAAGGGAATCCTTTGAGCGTTTTAAGGATGAGGGCCTTCGTGAGGCGTTCAAGGAATCCAGCCCCATCCAGAGTCAGAACCATGTTCTCGAGGTTACCTTCGGCGAGCATCAGTTCGGCGACCCCGCGCACACCGTCGAGGAGTGCCGCGAGAAGGATATGACCTATCAGGCTCCGCTTCTGACCGACGTCCGTCTCACCAACAAGGAGACCGGCGAGATCAAGGAGCAGCTCGTCTTCATGGGCGACTTCCCCATGATGACCGATCAGGGCACCTTCATCATCAACGGTACCGAGCGTATCGTCGTCTCGCAGCTCGTCCGCTCCCCGGGCGTGTACTACAGCTCCGAGATGGATTCGGGCAAGCAGATCTACAAGGCCCAGATCATCCCGTCCCGCGGTGCCTGGCTTGAGTTTGAGGTCGACAAGCGCGACCAGCTCATGGTCTCCATCGACCGTAAGCGCAAGCAGAGCGCCACGATGTTCCTGCGCGCCCTTGGCATCGCCGTCACCAACGACGACATCATCGAGCTGCTCGGCAACTCCGATGTGATCAAGCGCACCCTGGAGCGCGACACCGCCCTCACTCGCGAGGACGCCCTCATCGAGATCTACCGTCGCCTGCGCCCGGGCGAGCCTCCCACCGTGGACGCTTCCCGCAGCCTGCTCGAGGGCCTGCTCTTTAACCCGCAGCGCTACGATTTGGCCCGCGTCGGTCGTTACAAGGTCAACAAGAAGCTCAACCTCACCACCGAGGAAGAGGTCACGGTGCTCACCGACGAGGATATCGTCGCGACGCTGCGCTACCTCCTGTCCCTCGCTGCCGGCGAGCAGGGCTTCAAGGTCGACGACATCGACCACTTCGGCAACCGCCGCATCCGCACCGTCGGCGAGCTCGTCGCCAACCAGTTCCGTATCGGCATGAGCCGTATGGAGCGCGTCGTCCGTGAGCGCATGAGCTCCCAGGACATCGACGAGATCACCCCGCAGTCGCTCATCAACATCCGCCCGATCGTGGCCTCCATCAAGGAGTTCTTCGGTTCCTCGCAGCTCTCGCAGTTCATGGACCAGGCGAACCCCCTGACCGGTCTGACCCACAAGCGCCGTCTGTCCGCACTCGGCCCTGGTGGTCTTGCCGGCCACAAGTCCGGCTCCAGCCGCCGCACCAACGTGCCGACGGCCGTCCGCGACGTTCACAACTCGCACTACAGCCGCATGTGCCCGATCGAGACCCCCGAAGGCCCCAACATCGGCCTGATCGGCTCGCTCGCCCTCTACGCCCGCGTCAACGAGTATGGCTTCATCGAGGCCCCGTTCCGTCGCGTCGAGAACGGCGTTGCCACCGACCAGATCGACTGGATGACCGCTGACGAGGAAGAGAAGCACGTCATCGCGCCGGCCAACACGCCGCTCGATCCCAAGACCAACGAGTTCATCACGACCGATGCCGAGGGCAAGATCGTCCGTCCGCACACCGTGATCGCCCGTACCCGCGACTTCGACGGCTCCTTCGGCGCTCCCGCCGACGTGCCCGTCGAGGACGTCGACTACATGGACGTCTCGCCGCGTCAGATGCTCTCCGTCGCAGCCACGCTGATCCCGTTCCTTGAGCACGACGACGCCAAGCGTACGCTGATGGGCGCCAACATGCAGCGTCAGGCCGTGCCGCTGGTTCACCCCGCCGCTCCCTATGTCGGTACCGGCATGGAGCGTCGCGCCGCTCTGGACTCCGGCGAGGTCACCCTGGCCAAGAACGCCGGCGAGGTCATCTTTGCCGACGCCGCCAAGATTATCGTCAAGCATGCCGGCGGCATGGACGAGTATCACCTGGCCAAGTACCAGCGCTCCAACCAGTCCACCTGCATCAACCACCGTCCGCTCGTGCGCGTCGGTGACACCGTTGAGCAGGGCGAGCCTCTGGCTGACGGTCCTTCGACCGATCATGGCGAGCTCGCACTGGGTCAGAACCTCACCGTGGCCTACATGCCGTGGGAAGGCTTTAACTACGAGGACGGTATCGTCGTGTCCGAGCGCCTGGTGGCCGAGGACCTGCTGACGACCATCAACATCACCCGTCACGAGATCGACGCCCGCGACACCAAACTCGGTCCCGAGGAGATCACCCGCGAGATCCCGAACCTCTCCGAGGACATGCTTGCCAACCTCGACGAGGACGGCATCATCCGTATCGGCGCCGAGGTCGGCCCTGGCGACATCCTGGTCGGCAAGGTCACGCCTAAGGGCGAGAGCGCTCTGACCGCCGAGGAGCGCCTGCTGCGCGCCATCTTCGGTGCCAAGGCCCACGACGTCCGCGATACCTCCCTTAAGATGCCTCACGGCGCTTACGGCCGCGTTATCGACGTCGTCCGCTTTAGCCGCGAGAACGGCGACGACCTGGCCCCCGGCGTCAACGAGCAGGTGCGCGTCTACGTCGCCCAGCGTCGTAAGATCCAGCAGGGCGATAAGATCGCCGGCCGCCACGGCAACAAGGGTGTTATCTGTAACGTTCTGCCGGTCGAGGACATGCCCTACATGGCTGACGGTACCCCGATCGACGTTATCCTCAACCCGCTGGGCGTTCCTTCGCGTATGAACGTCGGCCAGCTGCTCGAGTGCCACCTTGGCTGGGCTGCTGCCTGCGGTTGGGATACCGAACAGGCCGACTCCGACAAGTACGTCCCCGGTCCGTTCTTCACCGCCACGCCCGTCTTCGACGGCGCCAAGGAGGACGAGATCGCCGAGGTCATCCGTCGTGCCAACAAGAACATGCTCAACAAGGCCACCGCTGCCTTTGGCGATCACATGCGCCCCGAGTTCGTCACCCAGCTTGACGAGCGCGGCAAGACCCGTCTGTTCGACGGCCGCACCGGTGAGGAGTTCCGCGAGCCCATTACCGTGGGTACGTCCTACATCCTCAAGCTCGGCCACATGGTCGACGACAAGATCCACGCCCGTTCGACCGGCCCTTACAGCCTGGTTACCCAGCAGCCTCTGGGCGGCAAGGCCCAGTTCGGCGGCCAGCGCTTCGGCGAGATGGAAGTTTGGGCACTGTACGCTTACGGTGCTTCCAACGTCCTGCAGGAGATCCTGACCGTCAAGTCCGACGATACCGTGGGCCGCGTCAAGACCTACGAGTCCATCGTCAAGGGCGAGAACGTTCCTGTCCCGGGTATCCCCGAGTCCTTCAAGGTTCTCGTCAAGGAGATTCGCTCCCTCGCACTGGACATCGAGCCCATGCACGATGCCGACGAGGACGCCTCCGCCCCTGTGACCGCCGAGGAGACCTCCGCTCTCGACGACCTGGCTGCGCTCGCCGGCGTTGACGCCGACGTCGAGGCCGAGGATGCCGAGACCGCCGAGGCGCCCGAGGCTGTCGCCGCCACGACCACTGATAAGGAGTAGTTGACTGTGGCAGATTTCGAAGCTACTGATTTTGACTCGGTAAAGATCTCCCTTGCCTCCGCCGACCAGATCCGTTCCTGGTCGCACGGTGAGGTCAAGAAGCCGGAGACCATCAATTACCGTACCCTCAAGCCCGAGAAGGACGGCCTGTTCTGCGAGAAGATCTTCGGTCCCGCCAAGGACTGGGAGTGCTCCTGCGGCAAGTACAAGGGCATCCGCTTTAAGGGCATCGTCTGCGAGCGCTGCGGCGTCGAGGTCACCTCGGCCAAGGTGCGTCGCGACCGCATGGGTCACATCGAGCTCGCCGCTCCCGTGTCCCACATCTGGTACTTCAAGAGCCCCACGAGCTTCCCGATGAGCCGTATGCTCGACATCAAGTCCAAGGACCTCGAGAAGGTTCTGTACTTCGCCAGCTACATCATCACCGAGGTTGACTACGAGGCTCGCGAGGCCGACGCCGACGACCTGCGCGAGGAGCTCGCCGCCGATCTGGAAGAGATCGATGCCGAGTGCGCCCGCCAGATCGAGTCCCTCAAGGAGCAGGGCGACCCCGAGAACTTTGACGAGTTCTCCGACGAGGAGCCGCTGACCCCCGAGGAGATCGCCTCTGGCATCGTCGACATCGAGGAAGAGTGCAAGGACGAGAAGCAGCTCCGCACGGACGCCTTCAACGCCTTCATGAAGCTCACCGAGCGCGACCTCATCTCCGATGAGCCGCTGTTCCGCGAGATGACCCGTTACTACTCCATGTACTTCAAGGGTGGCATGGGTGCCGAGGCCGTCCGCGACCTGCTCGCTGCCATCGACCTCCCCTCCGAGGCCGAGAAGCTCAAGGCCATCATCGCCGACGAGGATTCCCAGAAGCAGAAGCGCGAGAAGGCCGTCAAGCGCCTTGAGGTCGTTGACGCCTTCCTGAAGGGCGGCAACAGCCCCGCGAACATGATCCTGGACGTCATCCCGGTCATTCCGCCCGATCTGCGCCCGATGGTCCAGCTCGACGGCGGCCGCTTCGCCGCGTCCGACCTCAACGACCTGTATCGTCGCGTGATCAACCGTAACAACCGACTCAAGCGCCTGCTCGACCTGGACGCCCCTGCGATCATCGTGAACAACGAGAAGCGCATGCTCCAGGAGTCCGTGGACGCCCTGTTCGACAACGGTCGTCGTGGTCGCCCGGTCTCTGGCCGTGGCGGTCGCCCGCTCAAGTCGCTCGCCGAGGCCCTCAAGGGCAAGCAGGGCCGTTTCCGTCAGAACCTGCTGGGTAAGCGTGTCGACTACTCCGGCCGTTCGGTTATCGTTACCGACCCCAAGCTGCTGCTGCACCAGTGCGGTCTGCCCAAGACCATGGCGCTGGAGCTCTTCAAGCCCTTCGTCATGAAGCGCCTGGTCGAGCTTGGCAAGGTCGAGAACATCAAGGGCGCCAAGCGCGCTATCGACCGCGGTGCCACCTTTGTGTGGGATATCCTCGAAGAGGTCATCGACGGCCGCGTCGTGCTGCTCAACCGCGCACCGACCCTGCACCGTCTGTCCATCCAGGCCTTTGAGCCGGTTCTGGTCGAGGGCAAGGCTATCCACCTGCACCCGCTGGTCTGCTCGCCCTTCAACGCCGACTTCGACGGCGACCAGATGTCTGTCCACGTGCCGCTGTCCAGCCAGGCTCAGGCCGAGGCCCGCGTGCTCATGCTCTCTGCGAACAACCTGCGCTCGCCGGCATCCGGCAAGCCGGTCAACATCCCCTCGCAGGACATGATCATCGGTGTGTACTACCTCACCCAGGTCCGCGACGGTCTGCCGGGCGAGAACCACGTGTTCTCGAGCTTCGACGACGCGCTGCACGCCTATGACTGCCGCTCCGAGGTCGACATGCAGGCCAAGATTCAGGTCCGCGTGTCCGCCGAGAACGCCAACGTCATCAACGAGGACGGCACCCGTATCTTCCGCGTCAAGAATGGCAAGAACGAGTTTGTCGACTACGACGTCACCGGTAACAAGACCGCACGCTTCGAGACCTCTATCGGTCGCATCATCTTCAACCGCCAGTGCCTGCCCGAAGACTACGAGTTCATGAACTACAAGATGGTCAAGGGCGACGTGGCCAAGCTGGTTGCCGACTGCTGCGATCGTTACCCCGAGGCCAAGGTCGGTCCGATCCTCGACGCCATCAAGTACTCCGGCTTCCACTACGCTACCCGCGCCGGCCTCACCATCTCGGTGTGGGACGCTCTCATCCCTGCCGAGAAGCAGGAGCTGCTCGACCGCGCCCAGGCTAACGTCGACCAGATCAACGAGTACTTCGAGGAGGGCTTCATCAACGAGACGGAGCGCCACATCGAAGTCGTTAACGAGTGGACCGCTTGTACCGACAAGGTCGCAGCGCTCATGCTCGACTTGTTCGACGAGGAGAACCCGCTCTACATGATGGCCGACTCCGGCGCCCGTGGTTCTAAGACCCAGCTGCGTCAGCTCGGCGGCATGCGTGGCCTGATGGCAGACATGTCCGGCGAGACGATCGACCTTCCCATTAAGGCGAACTTCCGCGAGGGCCTGCTGCCGCTCGAGTACTTCATTTCGACCTACGGCGCCCGTAAGGGCCTGGTCGATACCGCATCCCACACCTCGGACTCTGGTTACCTGACCCGTCGTCTGGTCGACGTGGCCCAAGACGTCATCGTCCGCGAGGAGGACTGCGGTACGCACGAGGGCGTCACCTACAACCTCATCATCCCCGGCACCACCGACCTCAACACCGACCTCGTCGGCCGTTGCTTCATTGAGGACGTCGTGGCTCCCGATGGCACCGTGCTCTTTGAGCAGGACGGCTACATCGAGAAGGTCGCTGACATCCAGAAGATGGTCGATGCCGGCCTTAAGAAGGTCAAGCTTCGCGCGCTGCTCACCTGCCGCTCCAAGTACGGCGTGTGCCAGAAGTGCTACGGCTGGGATCTTTCCACCCGTCGTCCGGTCGCCATCGGTACCGCGGTCGGCATTATTGCCGCCCAGTCCATCGGCGAGCCCGGTACGCAGCTTACGATGCGTACCATTCACTCCGGCGGCGTCGCTGGCGTCGACGATATTACGCAGGGTCTGCCTACGGTCAGCCGTATGTTCGATATCGTCGGCAACGTCAACGAGAAGATCCTGGGTCGCGAGGCCGAGCTGGCTCCGTACTCCGGTCACCTCTCGATTAAGCCCGAGAAGTCCGAGTACGTGCTGACGCTCACCGACTCCGAGGATCACACCCGTGTCCTCGACGAGCGTCGCGTCCCCGCTTCGGTGCGCTTCATGCCCGAGATCGAGGACGGCTGCGAGGTTCGCGCTGGCGACCAGATCACCAAGGGCTTCGTCAACTTCCGCAACCTGCGCAAGCTGACCGACATCGAGTCGACGATGCACACCTTCGTCGAGAGCGTCAAGGACGTCTACACCAGCCAGGGCGTCGACCTGAACGACAAGCACATCGAGGTGCTCGCACGCCAGATGCTGCGTCGCGTTCAGATCACCAACCCCGGCGACTCCAAGTACCTGCTTGGTCAGTACGTCGACCGCTACGAGTTTGCCGACGAGGTCGAGCGCGTTGCCCGTCTGGGCGGTCAGGCTCCTGTGGCCGAGCCCGTCATCCTGGGTACGCTCAAGGTCGCGTCCAACATCGACTCCTGGCTGTCGAGCGCTTCGTTCATTCGTACCGCTGGCGTCCTTACCGAGGCTGCCATCGAGGGCAAGGTCGACCACCTGCTCGACCTTAAGTCCAACGTCATCGTCGGTAAGAAGATCCCGGCTGGTACCGGCCTCAAGCCGTACGCCAACGCCAAGCTGACGTATCGCACGGCCGACGGCTACGTGGACATCGACGGCCCGGCTTCGCCCAACGCCAAGTCGCTGCCCGAGTGGGCTCCTGTGGAGCTCAAGGACCTGGACGAGCAGCTCCCGCAGCAGCTCGACTGGGCCGGCTACGACGAGTTCGGTGGTGCTGACGGTTCGTTCACCCGCAACGGCCACACCATCTCCGCCGAGAAGGCTCGTCTGTACCTGTTCGACGATCTGGGCGTGTCGCAGCGCTGGACCAACAAGTTCAGCGAGGTTGGCATCGAGACGGTCGGCGACCTGGTTGGCAAGTCCGAGGAGGATCTGCTGCGCATCGATGGCATCGGCGCCAAGGCGATCGAGGAGCTCCGTGACGGCCTGGAGGCCCACGATCTGCTCTACATCCTCGAGAACAACGACGACGTTGCCGACGAGGAAGACCTCTCGCAGCTGCTGCAGATGGTCTTTAGCCCCGACGGTCCGGACGATATCCTGCTGGGTACCTCCGCTCCGACGCATCACGCCGACGCCGACGAGGAGCTCCTGGGCGCCCCGATCGACGACAAGAAGGCTCCCGCCAACGGCGCGATCAACGAGGACATGGCTTCCCTCGACGAGCTGCTCAACCAGCTCGTGGACACCGACGACGCCGAAGAGGCCAAGGACAACGACGAGGAGTAATTAGTTCCGCCGTTCTAACGAACGGCGGCGACCTCCGTCGCTGCGCGGCCCCCAGAGCTACAATCTGTCATTCAAAAGGCAGGGCATGACCAAAAGGTCAATGCCCTGCCTTTTTCATGCCACCTTGTACGCTCTGGGGGCCGCTCGCTTGCGTATGCTCAACTTGTTGCGTTCCGTTGATCACTTGCAAAAAAGGACAGGTTTATTTTGGTAGTTTTTCCTGCTTGAATTTGAAACATTCCGTTTGGTCAAAGCGTATCTATGGTGAGGGCCCCATCAAGAACCATCAGTGTCACCGGGAGGTGATTATGGAAGAACAAGCTTTTAGACAGGCGGTCGAGGATCACCGAGATGTCGTGTTCCGAATCGCCTTGACGTATCTGCGTGATCGCGCTGACGCCGACGATGTCGCTCAAGACGTCTTTCTAAAGTTACTCAAAAGCGATACGCATTTTGAAAGCTGGGAGCATCTTCGTCGATGGCTCATCCGGGTCACGATCAATGAATGCAAATCTCTCTTTCGAAAGCCGTGGAGGCGCGTGGAGGATATTGAAAGTCTGACCGATTCGCTCTTGACGGCGCAGGACGAGACCAAGGCCGTCCTATTAGACGTCATGCGGCTTCCGGAACGATTCCGTATCTCCATCGTGCTCTATTACTATCTGGGCTTCTCGACTTCAGAAATTGCCGAGTTACTGCATGTGCCAGCCGCGACCGTTCGAACGCGTTTAGCTCGCGGCAGATCGAAGCTCAAGTTCATCCTAGAGGAGGGCGACCGTGAAATCCAACCAGATCAAGCAGGCCTTCGAGTCCGTCCAAGCCGATAGCGATCTTGCTGACCGTGTTCTTTATGCCGCTGCTGGCGAGCCGCTTCGCCGAAAGGGTCACGCGAAGCCTCTGTATGTTGCCGTAATCGGATGTCTTGCCGGAGTGCTGGCGACCGGAGGGGTCGCCTACGCTGTTGTCAATTCCAGTTATTTTGCCTCTGCCTGGGGAAACCATGGCAACGGAGAGTCCGTTACCTGGACAAATGGCGGCTCGTCGGGGACGAAATATACCTACACCAGAGAGTTTGGTGATGGTATCGCGCCCCAAAGCCTGGAGGGTGCAGTCCAGAAGGTCAATCTGTCCGTCGAGGGCAACGGCTATACGCTCGACATTCATGAGATGGCAATCGACGAGAACGGTTGCGGTGCTGTGACGTTTACATTGTCCAATCCGAATGGCGTTAGCTACTACAAGCCGGCGGCAGAGCTTGGCGAACTTGTTCTCTATGGTGAAGAAGAAGGGGGCGTCAGTACACCCAGCATGAACTTCGGCGAGGAATGGGCTGATACACGCTGCACCATTGATAAAGACACATCAAGCGACACGGTCATTAACGGCACGATGTACTTTGCATCTTGGAATCGCGATCGAGATTTACGACATGCGGTCACCTGGAATATCAGTTGGACGGAGGGCAAAGGTGAGGATGCGAAGGTGATCGAGGTATCGACGCCAGAGTTTAACGTCGGAGCGCACGTCGATACAAAGGAGCTCCGCTCCGACGACTCGCCTCTCGAGATCAGCCCGTTTTCCATCCAGACGCACATCGATGATCTGGGCTATGAAGCAGTTGATCATAAACTGACCGTCAGCTACAAGGATGGATCGGAGCAGATTATCGAAGATGACGACGCAGGGGCGTACAATTTCTATGTTTCGATGGCGCGCAATAGCGGAGAGAACATCTGGGTTCCGACAAAACTGATCAATGTCGATCAAGTGGTCTCGGTGACCCTCGAGGGCACGAGATGCACATCAACAGGAGAGACCGAAACAGAAGTACCCTTTACCATCGTCTATTCGTAAGGTCTAGGCCGCTTCCCAAGAGGGGAAGCGGCCATTTTTGCGTTACATGGACGGCTGGAATGGGCACTTGCGCACAGGCGGGGATTCCTTTTATGGAGGCTTTGCGGAAATATGGCTATTTTGGGATACGCCCGGCGGCGTGGTCTGTTGACGGCACAGCTAACGGCACGTATCCTATCGAACTGCGTGTTTCGTAGGGGGATGCTGACCCCTCGATTCAAGCCGTTGCACTTTACAGAAAGCTGGAATCATTCGAGAAGGAGTACGCTTTGCCTACTATTAACCAGCTGGTTCGCCAGGGCCGTCGTTCCGTGCCCAAGAAGTCCAAGAACGCTGCTCTGCAGCACAACTCCCAGAAGCGCGGCGTGTGCACCCGCGTCTTCACCACGAGCCCCAAGAAGCCGAACTCGGCTCTTCGTAAGGTTGCCCGTGTTCGCCTCGTCAACGGCATCGAAGTTACTGCTTACATCCCGGGTGAGGGCCACAACCTGCAGGAGCACTCCATCGTGCTCGTCCGCGGCGGTCGTGTCCGTGACCTCCCTGGTGTCCGTTATCACGTCATCCGTGGCGCCTACGACGCTGCTCCGGTCCAGAACCGTATGCAGGCCCGTTCCAAGTACGGTGCTAAGCGCCCCAAGGCTAAATAAGCCAGATAACGTTTTGATACTTTCGCCGTGCGCCGCCTAAGCGCCGCACGGTAGACACTTAAGGAGATTTCACATGCCGCGTCGTGCAGCAGCTAATCGTCGTGAGGTTCAGCCTGACGCCGTTTACAACAACCGCCTGGTGACTCAGCTCATCAACAAGGTCCTTCTTGACGGCAAGAAGGCCACCGCTGAGCGCATCGTTTACACCGCTTTCGAGATCGTTGCCGAGAAGTCCGAGGGTGGCGACGCTCTCGCTACCTTCAAGAAGGCTATGGACAACGTCAAGCCCACGCTCGAGGTTAAGCCCAAGCGTGTCGGTGGCGCTACCTATCAGGTCCCGATGGAGGTCAACTCCCGTCGTTCCACCGCTCTGGGCATCCGCTGGATCGTCAACTTCTCCCGCGCTCGCAAGGAGAAGACCATGGCCGAGCGTCTCGCTAACGAGATCCTCGACGCCTCCAACGGTCTTGGCGCTTCCGTCAAGAAGCGTGAGGACGTCTTCAAGATGGCCGAGGCCAACCGCGCGTTCTCTCACTATCGTTGGTAAGTTAAGGTAAGGAACTAACATGGCTAAGCCTAAGTACAAGCTTTCCGATACCCGTAACATCGGCATCATGGCCCACATCGATGCCGGTAAGACCACCACGACCGAGCGTATTCTTTACTACACCGGTAAGACCCACAAGATCGGTGAGGTCCATGAGGGCGCTGCCACCATGGACTGGATGGTTCAGGAGCAGGAGCGCGGCGTAACCATTACCTCCGCTGCTACCACGTGCTTCTGGAACAAGGACGGTAAGGACTACCGCATCCAGATCATCGACACCCCGGGCCACGTTGACTTCACCGCCGAGGTCGAGCGCTGCCTGCGCGTCCTCGATGGCGCTGTCGCCGTCTTCGACGCCGTTGCCGGCGTTCAGCCCCAGTCTGAGACCGTTTGGCGTCAGGCTTCTACCTTCAACGTCCCCCGCATCGCCTTCATCAACAAGTATGACCGCGTGGGCGCTGACTTCTTCAACGCTATCGAGACCATGAAGGATCGTCTCGACGCCAACGCCGTGGCCGCTCAGGTCCCGATGGGCGCCGAGGACAACTTCTGGGGCGTCATCGACCTCGTTACCATGACTGCATGGGACTTCAAGGCCGACGAGAAGGGCATGACCTACCCCGAGCCGATGGACGAGATCCCGGCTGAGTTTGCCGACATCGCTGCCACCAAGCGCGAGGAGCTCCTCGACGCTGCTGCCAGCTTTGACGACGAGCTCATGGAGAAGATCCTCATGGAGGAGGACTTCACCGTCGAGGAGCTCAAGGCTGCTCTGCGCAAGGGCGTTCTGGCCAACGAGCTCAACCTCGTCTTCGTGGGCTCCGCCTACAAGAACAAGGGCGTTCAGGAGCTGCTCGACGCTGTCGTCGACTACCTGCCCAGCCCGCTCGACGTTGAGGCCGTCACCGGTACCGATCCGGACACCGGCGAGGAGATCCAGCGTCATCCTTCCTTCGACGAGCCTTTCTCCGGCCTGGTCTTCAAGATCATGACCGACCCGTTCGTCGGTAAGCTCACCTACGTCCGCGTTTACTCCGGCCGCGCCGAGTCCGGCTCCTACGTGGTCAACGCTTCCAACGGTCAGCGCGAGCGTCTCGGCCGCATCCTCGAGATGAACGCCGCCGAGCGTATCGACCGTGACGACGCTGCCGCCGGCGACATCGTCGCTTGCGTCGGCTTCAAGAACTCCACCACCGGTGACACCCTGTGCGCCGAGGGCAAGGAGATCGTCCTCGAGAAGATCGAGTTCGCTAAGCCCGTTATCGACGTTGCCATCGAGCCCAAGACCAAGGCCGAGCAGGACAAGATGTCCCTGGCTCTGACCAAGCTCGCCGAGGAGGACCCGACCTTCCAGGTGTCCACCAACCACGAGACCGGCCAGACCATCATCGCCGGCATGGGCGAGCTGCACCTCGAGATCATCGTCGACCGTCTGCTCCGCGAGTTCAAGGTTGACGCTAACGTCGGTAAGCCCCAGGTTGCCTACCGCGAGACCGCCGGTCACGACGTCGAGAAGGCTGAGGGCAAGTTCGTCCGTCAGTCCGGCGGTCGCGGTCAGTACGGCCACGCCGTCATCAAGCTCGAGAAGATGGAGGAGGGCTTCGGCTACGAGTTCGTCAACGCTATCGTCGGCGGCGTCGTGCCCAAGGAGTACATCCCGTCCATCGACAAGGGCATCCAGGAGGCCCTGAACACCGGTGTTATCGCCGGCTTCCCGGTCCTCGACGTTAAGGTCACCCTGTTCGACGGTTCTTACCACGAGGTCGACTCCTCCGAGGCCGCCTTCAAGATCGCCGGTTCCATGGCTATCAAGGACGCTCTCAAGAAGTCCGATCCGCAGCTGCTCGAGCCGATCATGGCTGTCGAGGTCGAGACCCCCGAGCAGTACATGGGCGACGTTATGGGCAACCTCTCCGGTCGCCGCGGCAAGATCGAGGGCATGGAGGATCGCAAGAACAGCAAGCTCATCCGTGCCAAGGTGCCGCTGGGCGAGATGTTCGGTTACGCTACCGACCTTCGCTCCCAGACCCAGGGCCGTGCATCCTACACGATGCAGTTCGACTCTTATGAGCCCGCGCCCAAGTCCATCGTGGACGAGGTCATGAGCAAGAACGCCTAAGTTCGAGCTCCCTGTTACGTAATCCGCGAGAACATCTCTCGCACTCTTTGGAGGTTTAAGTTGGCTACCCAGAAGATCCGCATTCGCCTCAAGGGCTATGATCACGAGGTCGTCGATCAGTCCGCGAAGCTCATCGTCGAGACCGCTCAGAAGACCGGTGCTCGCGTTTCCGGTCCTGTCCCCCTGCCCACCGAGCGCAACCTGTACACGGTTATCCGCTCGCCGCACGTGAACAAGGACTCCCGTGAGCAGTTCGAGATGCGCACCCACAAGCGCCTCATCGACATCCTCGACCCCACCTCGGGCACCGTTGATTCGCTCATGCGTCTCGACCTCCCCGCTGGCGTCGACATCGACATCAAGCTCTAAGCGATATCGCTCATAGCTTACAGAGCCCCGCTGCCATTACGGTAGCGGGGCTCTTTTGTTTTGCATGATGGGTTTTGACCGCCTGGTAATGCTGCTGAGTAGGTGGCTGCGGCGCCCTATTCGCCCAAGGGGCGCAGCGACGCCTCCTCAAAATGGAAGGATCGCAAGCCGTCTTCTGTTTCGATGCACGCGCGTCCAAAGGTATCGACGGTTTTAAAGATGCCTCGCGCCTGCTCGTCACCGGCAGGGGAGCGGGCGATAACGTGCTTTCCAATCCAATTGAGGTGAGCGACATATTCGCCGTGGACGGGCGCGAGCGATCCGGTGTTTTCTTCCATGGCGTTGAGGCGTTCTGCCCAGGCATCTACAGCGTCTATAACTGCGTGAT
Source organism: uncultured Collinsella sp. (assembly GCA_958445065.1). Taxonomy (GTDB): domain Bacteria; phylum Actinomycetota; class Coriobacteriia; order Coriobacteriales; family Coriobacteriaceae; genus Collinsella. Next base: position 20,965 of record CAUCQW010000015.1, on the reverse strand, counting down.
AGACCTCATCGAGGAGCATGTCGACAGCAGGAACGTTCTCGTTAAGGTCCGAGAGACCGATTGCCGGCAGGCCGCCATCGGGCACCTCCGTGGGCACATAGTTCACGTTGACGCCGATGCCACAGACCGCAAAGGGGTTGCCTTCGTTATCGCGTGCGGCTTCGACCAGAATGCCGCCGAGCTTGCGTCCTCGCGCGACCAGGTCGTTGGGCCATTTGAGGCCAATCTCGTTTGCAAGACCCTGCTTTTCGAGCGCCTCGAGCACCGCTAGGCCGCTGACGGCGGCAAGGCCAGAGTACTTGGCGGGATCAACACGAGGACGTAGGACAATCGAGAGTAACAGATTGCCGGCGGTTGAATCCCACTTGTGGCCGCGTCGGCCGCGTCCTGCTGTCTGAGTCCGGGCGGCAAGTCCTGTGCCGTGCGGCGCTCCCTGTTTTCCTGCTTCGAGCAGGTCATCGTTGGTCGATCCGGTTACGTCGACTATCGTTAATTTGGCATCCATAACGGCTGCTACCTCCTTAATGAATAAGTGAATAACGCAATGGTGTCGAGAGATAGACACAATGTGAAGCCTGTGTCGCATTTGGGCAATTTAATGTTAACACGTCAACAACGACTGAAATGCGCTATCCTCTCATGGTCGATGTAAACACGTCAACAACTCAAAGGAGGTTAGTGATGGGTTTCACGATTCTTGGAACGGGCTCGGCGCTTCCTAAGCGCAGTGTTTCCAATGACGAGCTGTCCGAGTTCCTCGATACCTCGGATGAGTGGATTTTTACCCGCACAGGTATCAAGAGCCGCCACGTCTGCACCACCGAGTCACTTGATGACCTTGCCGTAGCGGCGAGCGAGCGGGCACTCCAGGTGTCCGGAATCGACGCGAGCCAGTTGGATTTGATCGTCTGCTCGACGACGACGGGTGACCATCTTGTTCCCGCTGAGGCGTGTGCCGTTGCTGAGCGACTAGGCGCGACGTGCCCTGCCTTCGATGTCTCGGCGGCCTGCGCCGGCTTCGTATTTGCGCTCGATGTTGCCGAGGGCTATATCGCCCGAGGACGAGCCAAGCATGTGCTTGTCGTTGCCGCCGAGCAGATGACGCGCGCGCTCGACTGGACCGACCGCGCCACCTGCGTGCTCTTTGGCGATGGGGCAGGCGCCGCGGTGATTGAGGCCGGGGGAGACAGCCCCCTTGCCGTTGAGCTTTCGACGGCGTCCGACGTCGAGACGTTGCGCGTTCCCGGACTGGTCGGCACCTCGCCGTTTAAGGCCTCCGTAGATAGCGAGAGCGTGCTGTCCATGAATGGCCGCCGTGTGTTCAAGTTCGGCGTCAACGCCATCTGTGACACGGTTCATAAGCTTGCGAGCGATGCGGGCATTTCGGTCGAAGACATCGACCATTTTGTATTCCATCAGGCTAACGAACGAATCCTGAGCCAGGCAGTCAAGCGCCTCGGCGTGCCAGGCGAGCGCGTGGTTCGAACGCTGCGCGAGACCGGCAATATTTCGAGCGCCTGTATTCCCTTTGCGCTTGATCGGCTGGCGCGCACCAACGCACTGAATGCGGGCGACACCATCGCCCTCGTTGGATTTGGCGCCGGTCTGGATATAGGTGGCTATCTACTTCGTTGGAAGTAGTCGCACATAGGAAATAAAACGCCCCTAGGGCACAAACAAAGGAGAACTACCATGGCAGATCAGAAGACCTTCGAGCGCGTTTGCGATGTTATCCGCGAGACCGCCGGTCTTGACGACGTCGAGATGAAGCCCGAATCCACGCTCGAGGAGATTGGTCTCGACAGTCTGGGCACCGTCGAGATCCTCGTCGCCGTTGAGGACGAGTTTGGCATCCAGCTCGATACCGAGGAGAACCCCAAGACGGTCGGCGAGTTCGCCGATACGGTCGAGGCGGCATTGGAGAAGTAGAGATGCTCAAGACTCCTCTCTGCGATCTGCTCGGCATCGAAAAGCCCGTGTTCCAGGGCGGTATGGCCTGGATCGCCGACGCCTCGCTGGCGTCCGCAGTGTCCGAGGCGGGCGGCTTAGGGATTATCGCGGCCATGAACGCCGACGCCAACTGGCTGCGCGACCAGATTCATGAGCTGCGCGCCAGGACGGATAAGCCCTTTGGCGTCAACGTCATGCTCATGAGCCCGTTTGCCGACGAGGTCGCGCGGGTCGTGATTGACGAGCGGGTGCCGGTCGTCGTGACGGGTGCCGGCAATCCCACCAAGTACATGAAGGCGTGGAACGAGGCGGGCATCAAGGTCATCCCGGTCGTTGCCTCGGTGGCGCTGGCGCGTCTCGTGGCGCGTCGTGGAGCCACTGCCGTGGTTGCCGAGGGTACCGAATCAGGCGGCCATATTGGCGAGACCTCGACGATGGCACTGGTGCCACAGGTTGTCGATGCGGTCGATATTCCCGTGGTTGCGGCTGGCGGTATCGCCGATGGCCGCGGCGTGGCGGCCGCCTTTATGCTGGGCGCCGCCGGCGTGCAGGTGGGTACGCGCTTTCTGATCGCAGATGAGTGCACCGTATCGGAGCAGTACAAGGAGATGGTCCTGAAGGCCAACGACACCTCGACGCGTGCGACCGGCCGCTCGACGGGACACCCGGTGCGTGCCCTCAAGAGCCCCTTCACTAACGCCTACGCCAAGAGCGAGGCGGCGGGCGTAAGCGTCGAGGAGCTCGGGGCCATGGGCACGGGCGCCCTTCGCAAGGCCGCCAAGGACGGCAATTACGAAGAGGGCTCGTTTTTGTGTGGACAGATTGCCGGCATGGTCAACGAGCGCCAAAGTGCACGTGAAATCGTTGACGACCTAGTCGATGGCGCCGAGCACGTCCTGAAGGGTGCGTGCGCATGGGTGGCGTAGCGTTTCTGTTTGCCGGCCAGGGCGCCCAGCACCCCGCGATGGGCGTCGACCTGATCGAGGCATCGCCGGCGGCCGCCGAGGTGTTCGCCATTGTCGACGAGGTGCGCCCGGGGACCAGTGAGCAGTGCCGAAGCGCCTCCAAGGAGGAACTCTCGCAGACCGAGAACACGCAGCCGTGCGTGTTCGTTCACGATCTGGCAGCGGCTGCCGCCCTGCGTGAGCGCGGCGTGGTACCTGCCGCCTGTGCGGGTTTTTCGCTTGGCGAGGTCGCCGCGCTCACCTTTGCGGGGGCGTTCGATACGCGAGCGGGCTTTGAGCTCGTGTGCGAGCGCGCGGCGCTGATGGCCGCGGCTGCCGAGCGCCATCCGGGCGGCATGCGCGCCGTCATCAAGCTCGATGCGGCGCAAGTCGAGAACCTGGCAAAACAGGCCGGCGAGGACTGCTGGCCGGTCAACTACAACAGTCCGCAGCAGACGGTTGTTGCCGGAGCGCCCGAGGCGCTGCAGGAGCTCGACGTCCTAGTAAAAGAGGCTGGCGGCCGCGCTATGAAAGTCGCGGTGTCGGGCGCATTTCATAGCCCCTATATGGCCGAGGCGACTGAGGGGCTGGCGACGTATATCCAAGCCGGCCACGCGCCGTCACCGCTGCTGATTCCGGTCATGGCAAACATGACGGCGGCGCCCTATCCGGCGGACCCGCGAGCGGCATCGGATGTCTTGGCCAATCAGGTGAGTCATGCCGTTCGTTGGGTCGACACGCTGCATACTCTGCAGAATCAGGGCATCGACACGTTTATTGAGGTCGGCCCTGGCAAAACGCTGTCGGGCCTGGTCAAGCGTACGCTGAGCGACGTTCGCGTGTATTCGTGCGAAACGGCCGAGCAGGTCGCAGCTATTGCCGACGAGCTCGCATAGTCCACAGGGCTGCAACCCGAAAGGAATGACATGGGCAACTTGAACAACGGCGCGCTCGAGCGCAACGACTCACGTCGCGTGGCACTGGTCACGGGCGGCTCGCGGGGTATCGGCCGCGCCTGCGCTGTCGGTCTGGCGGAGGACGGCTTTGATATCGCCGTCGTCTATGCCGGCAGCGTCGATGCGGCGCGCAAGACGTGCGAAGCCTGTGAGGCGGTTGGCGCCACGGCACGCGCATATCAATGCGACGTGGCCGATCCCGCTGCTGTCAACGCGTGCGTGGAAGCGGTCCTCAACGACTTTGGTTCCATTTGGGCGCTCGTCAACAACGCCGGCATCACCCGCGATGGCCTGCTCATGCGCATGGGCGATGACGCATTCGATCGCGTGCTCGATGTCAATCTCAAGGGAACATTCAATATGACGCGCGCGCTCACCAAGACCTTTATGCGCCAGCGCGGCGGTTGCGTCGTCAACATGAGCTCGGTCGTGGGCCTGATGGGCAATGCCGGGCAAGCCAACTACGCTGCTTCCAAGGCGGGCGTGATAGGGCTTACCAAGGCGGTGGCGCGCGAGCTTGCGCCTCGTGGCGTACGAGCGAACGCGGTCGCTCCCGGGTTTGTCGAGACAGATATGACGGCAAAGCTCTCGGAGAAGGTGCGTGCGGCAACCGAGGAACAGATTCCCCTTAAGCGCATGGCACGTCCCGAGGAAGTGGCCGGCGTGGTGCGCTTTTTAGCGAGCGATGCGGCTGCTTACATTACGGGCGAGGTCGTGCGCGTCGACGGCGGAATGGCGATGTAGAAACCAGGGCCGAAGAACGGCTTGGATGAGGAGACCATGATGGAACAGAGAGTTGCAATCACCGGCATCGGTGCCGTATCGCCGCTCGGCAACACCGCGCTTGCCACCTGGGCGGCCATGTGCGCCGGGACCTGTGGCATCGGCCCGATCACGCACTTTGATACCGATGCGTTTACCGTCAAGGTGGCGGCCGAAGTCAAGGGCTTTGACGGCAACGAGTACTTTGGCAAGCGCGACGCCAAGCATCTGGACCCCTGCGTTCAGTTTGCGCTGGTGGCTTCGGACGAGGCAATGCACGATGCGGGCTTTGATGTCGAAGGCGCCATCGATCGTGAGCGCCTGGGCGTCTACGTGGGCTCGGGCGTGGGCGGCATGCAGACGCTCGTCGACAACGTCCACACGATCGCCGATCGTGGACCTCGCCGCGCATCGCCCTATATGATTGCGATGATGATCCCCAACATGGCTTCGGGCAATATCGCGATCCGCCACAAGGCAAAGGGACCGACCCTGCCAGTCGTGACTGCTTGCGCGACCTCGGCCCATGCGGTGGGCGAGGCGTTCCGCGCCATCAAGCACGGCTATGCCGACGCGATCCTCGCGGGCGGCGCCGAGGCGGCCATTATCCCCGATGCCGTTGCAGGCTTTACGTCCTGCCGCGCATTGACCACCAACCCCGATCCTGCGACGGCTTGCCGCCCGTTCGATGCAGACCGCGACGGCTTTGTGATGGGCGAGGGCGCTTGCGTGCTGGTACTCGAGAGCATGGAACATGCGCAGGCGCGCGGTGCGCACATTTATGCCGAGGTCGTGGGCTACGGCAACACCGATGATGCCTATCACATCACGAGTCCCGATCCCGAGGCTGCCGGCATTGCCCGCGCGATATCGCTGGCGGTAGCCGAGGGCGACGTCAAGCCTTCCGAGGGTCTCTACATCAACGCCCACGGCACCTCGACCAAGCTCAACGATTCGTCCGAGACGACAGGCATTAAGCGGGCGCTCGGCGAGGACGCGGCGCGCGCCGCACATGTCTCGTCGACCAAGTCGATGACGGGGCACATGATCGGTGCCACGGGGGCCATTGAGGTCATGGCCTGCGCCATGGCACTCGAGCAGGGCGTGGTGCCGCCGACCATTAACTACCACACGCCCGATCCCGCCTGCGATCTTGATTACACGCCCAATCGCGCGGTTCGCGCCGACCTTACCTGGGCGCTTTCGACCAACCTGGGCTTTGGCGGGCACAACGCCGCCATCGCGCTGCGTAGATATACGAGGAGCTAGAGCATGGATTCCAAAAGACTTGCCGAGATAGCCGATGTGATGGAGGACCGCGGCCTCACGCGCGTACGCGTTGAGGAGCCCGATGGCACCGCGGTCGAACTCGAGCGCGCGAGTGTGGCGCAGCCGGTTGCCGTGCCCATGCCTATGCCGAGCGCCATGGCCGCTCAAGTTGCAGCTCCCACAGTCGCGCCTGCCGCACCGGAACCCGCCACGCAGACACCTGCCGCCGCGCCGGAGCCCAAGGGCACCGAGGTGACTGCTCCCATGGTGGGCGTCTTCTATGCTGCCCCTGCGCCGGGCGACGAGCCGTTTGTGCGCGTGGGCTCCAAGGTCAAGGCCGGCGAGACCCTCTGCATCATCGAGGCCATGAAGGTTCTCAACGAGGTGACGGCCGAGGCAGACGGTGAGGTGCTCGAGATCTGCGTGGCCGACGGCGACCTCGTGGAGTTTGGCAGCTGCCTCATGAGGATCGGATAGGTGATATCCATGAACAAAGAAGAGCTCAAGAAGCTGTTACCGCATCGCGAGCCGATGCTTTTGCTCGACGAAGCCGAGCTGGTGGGCGACGAGGCCCACGGCAAGATCACGATTACAGGCGACGAGTACTTTTTGCAGGGACATTTTCCGGGAAACCCGGTCGTTCCCGGCGTGATTCAGTGCGAGATGCTCGCCCAGAACTGCTGCGTGCTGCTGATGGGCGATGAGGAGGCGCGCGGCGCGACGCCGTTCTACACGAGTCTGGACAAGGTGCGCTTTAAGCGTCCGGTGCGCCCGGGCGACACGGTGGATCTGGTGTGCTCCATCACGCGTGCGCGCGGGCCGTTCCGCTTTGCGACGGGTACTGCGAGCGTCAACGGTGAGGTTTGCTGCCGCGCCGATATGTCTTTTGCACTCATGCACGAAAGTTAAGGAAGGCTCCATGTTCGACAAAGTGCTCATCGCCAACCGCGGCGAAGTCGCGGTCCGTGTTATCCGCGCGTGCCGCGATATGGGCATCAAGACCGTCGCCGTTTATTCCACGGCCGATGCGGACGCGCTACACGTGCAGCTTGCCGACGAGGCGTATTGCATCGGCGGCCCGCGTCTTGCCGAGAGCTACCTCAACGACGATGCCGTGCTCACCTGTGCCGTAAAGTCGGGAGCTAAGGCAATTCATCCCGGCTATGGCTTCTTTTCCGAGAAGGCGAGCTTCGTGCGCGACTGCGACAAGTTCGGTCTGGCGTTTGTCGGTCCTTCGGCCGAGGTGATCGACAGCATGGGCGACAAGGACGCCGCACGCCGAACGGCCGCTGCTGCGGGCGTGCCCATCGTGCCGGGCTGCGATTTGCTCAAAAGCCCCGAGGAAGCAACGGCCGAGGCCGAGCGCATCGGCTGCCCCGTGCTTATTAAGGCGCGCGCGGGCGGCGGCGGTCGCGGTATTCGCAAGGTCGAGCGCGTGGAAGATGCGGCAAAGGCGTTCATCGAGGCGCGTGCCGAGGGTGAGGCCGTTTTTGGCGACGGCGAGTGCTACATGGAGAAGTTCGTTGCGCCGGCGCATCACGTTGAGGTACAGATTATGGCCGATAAGCAGGGCCATGTGTTTTCGCTCGGCGAGCGCGAGTGCTCGGTGCAGCGCCGCAACCAAAAGCTGATCGAGGAGAGCCCCGCGCCGTGCCTCGACGGACGCGATGATATTCGCGCGCGCATGCACAAGGCCGCGCGCGACCTGGCTCGTGCCGTTGGCTATGAGGGCGCTGGCACCATCGAGTTTTTGTACTCAGATGACGGCAATTTCTACTTTATGGAAATGAACACGCGCTTGCAGGTGGAGCATCCGGTTACGGAGTTTGTGACCGATACCGACCTGGTTAAGTGGCAGCTGCGCGTGGCTGCCGGCCAGCCTCTGCCCTTTGAGCAGGAGGACATGCCGGTGCGCAACCACGCCATGGAGTGCCGCATCAATGCCGAAACGCCGGACTTTCTGCCGTCGTGCGGAACGGTCACCGCGTTGCGTGTGCCGGGTGGCCCGCGCGTGCGCTGGGATTCCGCCATGTTTACCGGTGCGAAAGTTCCGCCGTACTACGACTCCATGCTCGGCAAGCTCATCGTGTGTGCGCCCACGCGTGACGGCGCCATTCGCAAGATGCGCTCGGCCCTAGGCGAGCTCGTGATTGAGGGCGTGAGCGAAAACAGCGAGCTTCAGCTCGACGTGCTGGCAAACGACGAGTTCTTGTCGGGCATGTATCACACCGATCTGATGGGGCATCTCTATGCTGATGAATAGAAAAGCGAAGACGGTCAATGTCCTTGAGGGGCCGATAACCGAGTCGTGCGCCGAGTTCCCCGCGCGCCACGTGTTTGTCAAATGCCCGGAGTGCCGCCGTGTGATCGATGAGGCGCGCCTGCACGACAACCTCGAGGTCTGCCCTCGTTGCGGCAAGCACTTTCGCGTGAGCGGTCGCGCGCGCATGCGCATGACGGTCGACGCGGGTACCTTTGAGGAATGGGATGCCAATCTGGCGTCGAAGGACTTCCTCTCGTTTCCCGGTTATGCCGACAAGCTTAAGAGCGTGAGCGAGCGTTCGGGCGAGCGCGATGCCGTTGTGTGCGGCAGGGGCAAAATCTGCGGCTGCGATACCGCGCTCTTCTTTATGGATGCCAACTTTATGATGGGCTCAATGGGCTCCGTGGTGGGCGAGAAGATCTGTCGTGTCTTTGAGCGCGCGGCCGAGTTGGGGCTGCCGGTCGTTGGCTTTACCGTATCGGGCGGCGCCCGCATGCAGGAGGGCGTGACCTCGCTCATGCAGATGGCCAAGATTTCTGCGGCGGTTAGGCGCCACAGCGAGGCGGGCGGCCTGTATATCACGGTGCTCACCGATCCCACGACCGGAGGTGTAACCGCGAGCTTTGCCATGGAGGGCGACATTATCCTGGCCGAGCCCGATGCCCTGACGGCATTTGCCGGCCCGCGCGTGATCGAGCAGAACATGCACAAGCGCCTGCCCAAGGGATTCCAGCGCTCCGAGTTTTTGCTGGAGCACGGCTTTTGCGATGCCGTTGTTCCGCGTGGCGAGATTGCGCTCACGGTAGGCGAGCTGCTGGCGCTGCACGAAGGGCGCGCGCCTGGTCTGGGGGCTCCGCACGAGATCGTGCATACAGGTCGCCGCGGCAAAAAGCTGGGACACTTGTTTAAGCGCTCGGCGGCACCAAAAACCGCGCTCGAGATTGTCAAGCAGACCCGCTCGGCAGATCGCGCCACGGCAGGCGAGATGATCTCGCTGGGCCTGGATGGATTTGTGGAGCTGCACGGCGACCGTTACTTTGGTGACGACGCCGCCGTGGTGGGTGGCATTGGCTGGAAAGACGGACGTCCCGTGACGGTTATCGCTATCGAGCGCGGCACCACGACCAAAGAGCGCATGCGCCGCAACTTTGGCATGGCGCATCCCGAGGGCTACCGCAAAGCGCGTCGCCTGATGCGCCAGGCCGAAAAGTTTGGTCGACCGGTTCTGTGCCTGGTCGATACTTCGGGCGCGTTTTGCGGCATCGGTGCCGAGGAGCGCGGCCAGGGCGAGGCGATTGCCCAGAATCTCATGGAGATGAGCGGCCTTAAGACGCCGATTGTCTCGGTGGTGACAGGCGAGGGTGGCTCTGGTGGCGCGCTGGCGCTGTCCGTGGCCGACCGCATCCTGATGCTCTCGAGCTCGGCCTATTCGGTCGTGAGCCCCGAGGCCTGTGCGTCGATCCTGTGGAAGGATACCGAGCGCGCGAATGAGGCCGCCGAGGCGCTTAAGCTCACGGCCCCCGATCTGTTGGCGCTCGGCATCATCGACGGCATTGTTGACGATAGGGGCCTGTCGCATGAGGAGATCGCCGGTGCCGTCATGTCCTCGGCATTTGATGCCTTCGATACGCTTGGGCAGCTCGACGACGCGACCCTCACAAACCTCCGCTACGAAAAGTACCGCGCAATCGGTCAGTACCGCACGATGTGACAAAGGGACAGCCCGCATGTCACATTGGGAAAGGCGTTCCATGTCACAAGTTTCTAACACCTCGTTTACAACGACGGTTTCATCAAACGCCATGGCCGTGGTGGACTATCTGTCCAAAAGCATGATGTCGGCGCTGCCCTTTATTGTCTGCGCGGCGTTGTTCCGCACCGTCGCCGTCATTATGGGCGAAGGCATGCTGGGCCTGTGGTCTGCCGATTCCGAAATCTATCGCCTGTTCTACAGTTGGCTCTATAACGCCGGCTACTACTTTTTGCCCATTTATCTTGGTTGGGCGGCCGCCCGCCAGCTCGGTTGCTCGGAGCAGCTGGGCATGATGCTGGGCGGCGTATTGATTGCGCCCGATCTGCTTAAGCTCGTCGATGCCGCATCGACGACGGGGGCATCGATGACTTCCGTGTATGGTCTGCTTCCTGCGCCGGCCAACGATTACACGACGACTGTTATTCCAGTCCTTATCTCGGTGCCTGTGCTATGGCGAGTGGAGTGTTTCTTTCAGCGCGTTATCCCTAAGGCCGTGGCGTTTTCGTTTGTTCCGTTTACAACCATGCTTGTCATGGTTCCGGTTTCGCTGTGTATTACGGCGCCGGCGGGCAGCTATCTGGGCATGCTGTTGGGCCAGCTTATGTTTATGCTTGGCAATTCCGGTGGCATCGTGTCGCTGCTCACGCTCATGGGGCTTGCCGCGGGCTGGGAGTTCCTAAAGATCGCCGGCGTCAGCAACGTTGTCCTATCGCTCGCCTATGCGCAGTTTATGAGTGTGGGAACGGATTCGTGCATCCTGATCGCCGCGACGATGGCAACGTTCGCCGTTTGGGGTATGCCCTTTGGCGCGTCGCTCCGCGTTGCGGATAAGGACGAGAAGGCGCTCATGCTGGGCTATTCGATCTCGGGCGTGCTTGGCGGCGTAAGCGAGCCGGCGCTGTACGGCTGCGGCTTTAAATATGGCAGGTGTCTGACATGCATGGCCATTGGCGGCGCCGTCGGAGGCCTTGTTGCGGCCGTGGGCCACGTTACGGCCTATACCATCGGCATGACGAATGTCCTTATGGTCATTGGCTTTGCCACGGGCGGCATTTCGAACCTGCTGTGGTGCTGCGCTGCCGGTGGCACGGCATTTGCGGTGTCTGCGGCGCTGAGCTACTGCTTTGGCGTGGTGCCGGCGAAGGAGCAGGTGACGGGGGACGGAGCCGATTTGCCCGAAACCTCGAAGAGCGTGGCCGAGGCAAACGCATAAACCTGTGCGACAAAGGGACGGTCCCGCATGTCGCATTCCAAGGCCGTGGCCCGTGTGGGTTGCGGCCTTTTTGTATCTGGGGGACAAAGTAGCTACACTACAATCCGTTTGAGCAATAGATATATAGGTAGTACCGTGGGGGCGGATGCAGATGGTCGAGTGGATTGTTCGTCGTGCGCAGGGCGACCGTGCACGCGTGGGAACGTTGACGGGCATGGTGTGTATTCTCGCCAATGTGGCACTATGCGCTGCGAAGGGTGCAATTGGCGTGCTGTCGGGATCGGTTTCAATCGTGGCGGACGCTATGAACAACCTGTCTGATGCCAGCTCGAACATCGTGAGCGTGCTTGGCTTTAAGCTGGCGGGCAAGCCGGCAGACCCCGAGCATCCTTACGGCCATGGCCGCTACGAGTATCTCTCGGGTCTGGTCGTGGCGGCGCTCGTGCTGCTGATCGGCCTTGAGCTTATCAAGTCCTCGGTTGAGCGCGTCATCCACCCCGAACCTGTCGAGTTCTCGCTTGCCCTGGTGGCAGTCCTTGCGCTTTCGATGGTCGTAAAGCTTTGGATGGCGGCCCTCAACCAAAAACTCGGCGATCGCATTGAGTCCGAGACGCTGCATGCGACCGCGCAGGATTCCAAGAACGATGTTCTAGCCACGGGCGCCGTGTTGGCGTGCGCGATTGTTTCGCAGGTGACGCATATCAATCTAGATGCATGGGTCGGCCTTGCCGTTGGCGCCTATATTGGCTGGAGCGGCTTTGAGCTCATCCAGGATACGGTAAGCCCGCTTTTGGGCCAGGCACCCGATCCCAAGTTGGTCAAGCACATCCGAGACAAGATCATGAGCTACCCCGGCGTTTTGGGTGTTCATGACCTAATGGTTCACGATTACGGTCCGGGCAGGAAGTTTGCAAGCGCGCACGCCGAGATGGCGGCCGAGGCAAGCCCGCTGGAAAGCCACGACACGCTCGATAACATCGAGCAGTCGTTTAGGAACGAAGACGGCATGATCGTCACGCTCCATTACGACCCCATCGTGACCGACGACCCCAAAGTGGCGAGCATGCGCTTGCGCATTCACGCCATGGCTCAGGAGATTGATAGCCGCCTTTCGATTCACGACTTGCGTTGCGTACCGGGCCCCACGCACACCAATGTGATTTTTGACTGCGTGCGACCCTCGGATTTGGCGATGAACGCCGAGGACCTAAAGCGCGCGTTGGCGAAACGTGTCGAATCCGAATATCCCAAGTCGATTGCCAAGATCACGATCGACGAAGACTACGTAGGCCATACCCACGAGTAGGGCTGCGCCGGCAAAGCAGGTTATGCAGAAGGGGAGAGCATGAAGCGTCTATATCTACTCCGCCACGGTCAGACAGAATTCAACGTTAAAAAGCTCGTCCAGGGCCGCTGCGATTCTCCGTTGACCGATCTGGGCCGCAAGCAAGCGGGAATGGCAGCCGCATGGCTCAAAGCCCACGGCGTCGTCCCCGACAAAGTGGTCTCTTCGCCCTTAGACCGAGCCATGGACACGGCTCAGCTCGTCGCATGCGAGCTCCTCGGCCCGGACACAGCAGTCGAGCCCTGCGAAGGCATCATCGAGCGCAGCTACGGCACCTTCGAAGAAGGCCCCCACGACGCCCTACCCACCGACGTCTGGGACCCCGGCGAGGACCTGATCCCATTTGGCGGAGAAGGAAGCCATGCCCTGCAGGAGCGCATGGTGGGCACCCTCACCAATCTCATGGGCGCCGAGGGCATCGAAACCCTCCTAGCAGTAAGCCACGGCAGCGCCAGCCGCCAATTCATCAAGGCTGCAGCCCCAGAGGGCTTCGAGCTCCCAACAAAACTCCCCAACTGCGCCATTATGATTTTCGATTTTGATGAGGCGGAGCCACAAGTAGAGGGCGAGCCAATGCAATGTAAGTTCACCCTCCAGCAAATAGTGGACCCCCAACAAAGTCATTAGCCTGAGCGAGCAGAGTTAAGCAGACATCAACGTGTCGTCTCCCGAGCACGGCGGAGGGCCGGAGAAATATATTAAGGTCATCGCGAGTTCCGCACGCAAAGGAGAGCACTTAATGTGCTCTCCGTCTTGCGCAGGACTGTAGAGCAGGGACCTTAATATATTTCTCCGGCCCTCCGCCGTGCTCGGGAGCCATCCACGCACTTTATCTGCGTAAACAATGTGAGTGAAATATGAATCTCGATGGATACGCCCGCAGCCGTGTATACTAAACAGATGTGTGAAACCAGGGGAGTATTCTGGCTGGACAAAATGCCTGCTTAATAGGGTTGTCAGGTAGTCCGGGCGCAATACAAGACTGGGGAGCACGTCGTGTAAGTAGTGGTCCTCTAGGGGCGTACGCTCGGTGGTGTACGCATTGTCCCAAGACCACGCGAGAGTTGGGATCATATCTTGATCAGCATGATTCTCGGCCGCAAGATTGGCATGACCCAGGTTTGGGACGAGGACGATAACGTCGTTCCCGTCACGGTCATCCAGGCTGGCCCCTGCGCTGTCTCGCAGGTTAAAACTCAGGCAACCGACGGCTATGACGCCGTCCAGATCGGTTTCGGCGACATCAAGGCCAAGAACGTGAACAAGCCCATGGCTGGTCACTTCGCCAAGGCTGGCGTCGAGCCTGTCCGCTTCCTTCGTGAGGTCCGCGTCGAGAACGGCGAGGAGCACAAGGTCGGCGAGGTCGTCACCGTCGCTGATTTCGCTGATGTCGAGAAGGTCGACGTCATCGGTACCTCCAAGGGTAAGGGCTTCCAGGGTCGCATCAAGCGCTGGGGTCAGCGCCGCGGTCCTATGACGCATGGTTCTCACTTCCAGCGTCACCCCGGTTCTATCGGTCAGTGCGCCTATCCTGCGCGCGTCCTCAAGGGCGTCAAGATGGCCGGTCACATGGGTAACGAGCGCGTTACCGTCAAGAACCTTTCCGTTGTCCGCATCGATGCCGAGCAGAACCTCATCTTGGTCAAGGGCGCTGTCCCGGGTGCCAAGAATGGTCTCGTCGCCATCCGTATGGCCTAAGGGCCCAGCCCATTTAGCCCAGCGTCATACCAAGGAGAACACTTAAATGGCAAAGTTTGAAGTAAAGAACAGCGAGGGCAAGAAGGTCGCCGAGGCCGAGCTCGCCGCTGAGGTGTACGGCATCGAGCCGAACATCCACGTTATGCACCACATCGTCAAGTGCCAGATGGCCTCTTGGCGTCAGGGCACCCAGTCCGCTAAGGGCCGCTCTGAGGTTTCCGGTGGCGGCAAGAAGCCTTGGCGTCAGAAGGGCACCGGCCGTGCCCGCCAGGGTTCCATCCGTGCTGCCCAGTGGCGTCACGGTGGCGTTGTCTTCGCCCCCAAGCCCCGTTCCTACGCTAAGCGTATGAACAACAAGGAGGTCAAGCTGGCTATGCGCTCCGCGCTGTCCGCCAAGCTGGCCGATGGCGAGCTCGTGCTCGTCGACGACTACGGCTTCGAGAAGCCTTCCACCAAGGCTGCCGTTGCCATGCTCAAGGCTCTTGGCCTTGAGGGCAAGCGTCTGACCATCATCGTTCGCGATGAGGACGTCAACGCCTACCTGTCGTTCCGCAATATTCCCAAGACGTTCATCATCACCGCTGACGAGGCCAACACCTACGATCTCGTCAACAACAACGCTGTGCTGATGCCCGCCGACATCGCCGCTCACTTCGGGGAGGTGCTTGCATAAATGACCGCCCACGAGATCATCATCCGTCCGATCGTGTCCGAGCGTTCCTTCTCCGGCATGGAGCAGAACAAGTACACGTTCGAGGTCGCCAAGGATGCTAACAAGTATCAGATCAAGGACGCTGTCGAGGAGATCTTCAGCGTCAAGGTCGTTCGCGTGAACACCTTGACGGTCAAGCCCAAGACCAAGCGCGTGCGCTATGTCGCCGGCAAGACCCGTTCTTGGAAGAAGGCCATCGTCACGCTGGCCGAGGGCGACACCATCGAGGTCTTTGGCAACCAGGCCTAAGACTCGCTGCTGTTGAGTGAGCTCATGCCTCCCAAATAGGGGAGGCGAGAGCTCAAGGTTTCGGGCGTATAAAATGGACACGCCCGGAACCGTGTATACGTCCGGTGTCATCGCACCCGAGGCAGAACCTCGAATCCCTGTCTGCGATGGCTAACGGATTCCTATTGAAAGGGATTGTAATGGCTGTAAAGCACCTTAAGCCGACCTCCGCTGGTAGGCGTTGGCAGACGATCTCCGATTTCTCCGAGATCACCTGCACCAAGCCCGAGAAGTCTCTTCTCGAGCCCCTGCCCAAGAAGGCCGGTCGTAACAACAACGGCCGCATCACCACCCGCCACCAGGGCGGCGGCGTGAAGCGTCGTTACCGCGTGATCGACTTCAAGCGCAACAAGGACGGCGTGCCCGCCAAGGTTGCCACGATCGAGTACGATCCGAACCGTTCCGCTCGCATCGCTCTGCTGCACTACGCTGACGGTGAGAAGCGCTACATCCTGGCCCCCAAGGGCCTCGAGGTCGGTCAGACCATCATGTCCGGTTCTGACGCCGACATCAAGCCGGGCAACGCTCTGCCCCTCGCCGACATCCCCGTCGGTACGCTCATCCACGCCGTCGAGTTCCAGCCGGGCAAGGGCGCTGCTATCGCCCGTTCCGCCGGTAATTCCTGCCAGCTGATGGGTAAGGAGGGCAAGTACGCTATCGTCCGTATGCCTTCCTCCGAGATGCGCCGCATCCTCGTTACCTGCCGCGCCACCGTCGGTGAGGTCGGCAACGCCGATCACGCCAACATCGTCATCGGCAAGGCCGGCCGTAAGCGTCACATGAACGTGCGCCCGACCGTCCGCGGTACCGTCATGAACCCTGTCGACCACCCGCACGGCGGTGGCGAGGGCAAGAACCACACCTCTGGTCGTCCCTCTGTTACCCCCTGGGGTAAGCCGACGAAGGGCCTTCGTACGCGCAAGAAGAAGAAGGTCTCGAACCAGCACATCATTCGTCGCCGTAAGAAGTAATTTCGGATACCGAGTTTTAGGAGAAAGCACTTATGAGCAGAAGTCTCAAAAAGGGCCCGTTCGTGGAGACTCGCCTTCTCTCGCGTATCACCGCGATGAACGAGGCTGGCAAGAAGGACGTCGTGAAGACCTGGTCCCGCGCGTCCACCATCTTCCCCGAGATGGTTGGTCACACCATCGCCGTCCACGACGGCCGCAAGCATGTGCCCGTGTATGTTACCGAGTCCATGGTTGGTCACAAGCTCGGCGAGTTCGCGCCGACTCGTACGTTCCGTGGCCACAAGGCCAAATAGGGGGTTAACCGTAAATGGCAACTAAGTCTATTGAAACTGAGGCCACCGAGGTTCGCGCCGTCGCTAAGTACGTGCGTGTTTCCCCCAGCAAGGCCCGCCTGGTGGTCGATCTGATCCGCCGCAAGCCTGTCGCTCAGGCCTTCGACATCCTCCACTTCTGCGACCGCGCCGTCGCCGTGGATGTCGAGAAGGTTCTCCGTTCCGCCGTTGCGAACGCCGAGAACAACAACGGTCTGCGTGCCGACAACCTGGTTGTCGCCGCTGCCTATGTTGACGAGGGTCCGACGCTTAAGCGCATCCGTCCCCGCGCCAAGGGTTCCGCTTCTCGCATTCTGAAGCGTACTTCCCACATCACCGTCGTCGTTGCTCCTCGAAAGGAGGCGTAAAGCTGTATGGGTCAGAAAGTCTACCCCACCGGCTTCCGTCTTGGCATCACCGAGAACTGGCGCTCCCGCTGGTTCGCAGAGAAGGATTACGCTAAGACCCTCGGTAACGATCTCGAGATCCGCAAGTACCTCGAGAAGCGTCTTTCCCGCGCAGCTGTCTCCCGCGTCGAGATCGAGCGCGCTGGCGACAAGGTGAAGGTCATCATCCTCACCGCTCGCCCCGGCGTTGTCATCGGTAAGAAGGGTGCCGAGATCGATACCCTCCGCACCGAGCTCGAGAAGGTCGCTGGCGTCTCCAAGGGCCAGCTCTCCGTCGACGTTGTCGAGATCAAGCGCCCCGAGCTCGACGCCAACCTCGTTGCTCAGTCTATCGCCGAGCAGCTCGAGGGCCGCGTTGCCTTCCGTCGCGCTATGCGCAAGGCTGTCCAGTCTGCCCGCAAGGCCGGCGCTAAGGGCATCCGTATCCAGTGCTCCGGTCGTCTCGGCGGTGCCGAGATGGGCCGTCGTGAGTGGTACCGCGAGGGTCGCGTGCCTCTGCACACCCTCCGTGCCAAGATCGACTACGGCACGGCTGTCGCCAGCACCACCATGGGCGCTTGCGGCGTGAAGGTCTGGATCTACCTGGGCGAGAAGCTCCCGGGCCAGCCTGTTCCCAACCCTGCACTCGAGGGCTCTTCCCGTCCTCGTCGTCGTAACTCCGAGAGGAGGGGTCAGTAGTGCTTGCCCCTAAGCGTATTCTTCACCGCAAGGTGCAGCGTGGCTCCATGAAGGGCCAGGCCAAGGGTAATACCGAGCTGCATTTCGGCGAGTTTGGTATCCAGGCTCTCGAGGCCCATTGGATCACCAACCGTCAGATCGAGGCCGCTCGTATTGCCATGACCCGCTACATGAAGCGTGGCGGTCGTGTCTACATCACGATCTTCCCCGATAAGCCCATCACCAAGAAGCCTGCCGAGACTCGCATGGGTTCTGGTAAGGGTAATCCCGAGGAGTGGGTGGCCGTCGTCAAGCCCGGCCGCATCATGTTCGAGGTCAAGGGCGTGCCCGAGGAGGTCGCTCGCGAGGCTCTGCGTCTTGCACAGCACAAGCTTCCCATCAAGACCAAGATTGTTGCTGCCAAGAACGCTGAGCAGCGCATCGAGAAGGAGATGGCTGAGGAGGCCGCTCTCGAGGCCAAGTGGGCTGCTGAGGACGCCGCCGCCGCCAAGGAGGAGAACTAATGAAGCCCGCAGAGATTCGTGAGCTCTCGGACGCTCAGCTCGTTGAGAAGCTGAAGGAAATGCGCGCCGAGCTCTTTAACCTTCGTTTCCAGATGGCCACCAGCCAGCTGGACAACACCGCTCGCGTCAACACCGTGAAGAAGGACATCGCTCGCGTCCTCACGGAGCAGCGCGCCCGCGAGATCGCAGCGGAGAAGTCCGCTGTCGCCGAGTAGGACCTAAGGAGAGAACATGACTGATTCGCGTAACTCGCGTAAGGTCCGTACGGGTGTCGTTACCTCCGTCTCCGGTGCCAAGACCATTGTTGTCACCATCACCGAGCGCAAGCGTCACCCCAAGTACGGCAAGATGATGACCAGCTCCAAGAAGCTGCACGCTCACGACGAGGAGTGCACGGCTGGCGTGGGCGACACCGTCCGCGTTATGGAGACCCGTCCTATGTCCAAGATGAAGCGTTGGCGCCTCATCGAGGTCGTCGAGCGCGCTAAATAAGCAGTCGCTCTTACGACTTGTACGTTTCCGAAGATGTGCGTATGCCTGGCTTGCATACCACGGGCCGTATAAAGGCTGCGCACCTCTCTTCGGTTCTTAGTTCGGAGGAACATCTACCATGATTCAGATGCAAACCATGCTGAACGTCGCCGACAACTCCGGCGCTCGCAAGATTCGCTGCATCAAGGTGCTTGGCGGTTCCAAGCGTCGTTATGCAGGCATCGGCGATGTGTTCATCGGTGCTGTCCAGGAGGCTACCCCTGGCGCCAACGTCAAGAAGAAGGACGTTGTCCGTTGCGTCGTCGTTCGCACCGTTAAGGAGATCCGCCGCAAGGATGGCTCCTACATTCGCTTTGATGAGAACGCCTGCGTTGTCATCAACAACGATGGTTCGCCCGTCGGCACCCGTATCTTCGGGCCCGTCGCTCGCGAGCTTCGTGACAAGAAGTACATGAAGATCGTCTCGCTCGCTCCCGAGACCCTGTAGTTAGGGGAGATATATGTATATCAAGAAGGGCGATAAGGTCCAGGTTCTCTCTGGTAAGGATCGCGGCAAGCAGGGCGTTGTCCTGCGTGCTCTCCCCGCCGAGAACAAGGTCGTTGTCGAGGGCGTTTCGGTCGTCAAGAAGGCCGTCAAGCCCAACGCTGCCAACCAGCAGGGCGGCATCGTTTCGCAGGAGGCTCCCATCGACGCCTCCAACGTCAATCTCGTCTGCCCCGAGTGCGGTAAGGTTACCCGCGTCGGTCACGAGAAGGACGGCAAGAACAAGCTGCGCGTCTGCAAGAAGTGCGGCCACAAGTTCTAAGCTGCCCGCAACATCAAGTTGCTAGCAAAGGCCCGGATGCCACGGCACCCGGGCCTTTTTCTATCCCCACTCGATGGCTTCGGTTCTGCCGTCCTGTCATTCCGGTTGCATCCAGTTTTCGGTGCCGTCTCGAATCGAGTGCCGCCAGGTGACACCCTGTCGCGTTTCGTCGGCTTCGGGGACAAAAGTCGGGACAACTCCAAAAACTATTTTCGAACTCAGGGCTTTGAGTTTTTGTTTTTGTCCCAAAGGGCGCGGCGGGATGCCTTTGGAGGCTCGATAGCGCCGAAAACGCCCGTTTTGAAACTTAAATGCCTTTTCGCGTGCAAGCCGCCAGCTGCAATAGGAAGTGAATCAACGCAGGTGGCTTTCAAGCAGTTTGTAAAACTGCAGGTCGCAGGTCTTCATTGCCAGTAGGAGAAATGAGTAGTCTCAGGTGGCTTGCCCATGAGTTGACGAACGGGATTTGAGATTACGCTGACGTCCGGAAACGCTTCGAGCACGGCGTTACGTTTTTGGGGTTTGGGCGTAGCCCCTGCACCCGCGAGCGCGGGCCTTAAGCCCGCCGAGAGGGTGACGCGTCGAAAACGAAGGGGAAAGAGAGAAGGGGCCGTCCCTATCATTCAGGTTGCGACCGAAGAAGACAAGGAGACCCCCTGAGCCTGAATGATGCCCCACAGATCGCGTCCGACCGAGCTCAAGCCGAGCTTTTCCTGACGTCCGCCTTCGCGAAGATGATGGCTGGATTGGCTATGGATTGGCAACACTTATTTGGACGATTCCGGGAGGGACGGCCCCGCCTCCCTGAACTCGACCGGCGACATGTAGCCCAGCGTCGAGTGGATCCTGAAGTTGTTGTACCAGTGCACGTAATCCAAGAGCTTGGCTCGGAGCTCGCGCGTCCCTCCTCGGTCCTTCGGAGTGGCCGACGATCTCCCCGTTGCAGAGGTCGACGAGCAGGCAGACGTAGTTCCACGACGCCCCGACGCGCACGCAGGCCAAGTCGCTGCATATATGGGTGCACGGCGCCCTGCCGCCGAAGCCGCGCGCGACGACGTTCGACACGACGGCCTCGTTGACCGCCCCGGGGTGCACCTTGAACCTCTTCCTGCCGTATGCGCCGGCCAGGCCGTTCTCCCTCATGATGCGGCAGACGCGGCGCCGGCTGACGGTAACGCCCGACCTCCCGGGCGACGCCTTGATCTTGCGCGATCCGTTCCGGCCCTTGCTGGCGGCGTGCGCCGCCGCGGCCGCCGTCGCCCCCGACATTAAGGTCCTCAAGGGCCGCGTCGTCTCCGGCGACCAGTTCGTCTCGCTCGCGGAACAGAAGGAGCGAATCCTCGCGACCTTCGGCGACCTGTGCTGCGAGATGGAGGGCTGCACCATCGCGCAGGCCGCTTATCTCAACGGCGTGCCCCTCGTCGTCGTGCGCGCCATCAGCGACAAGCCCTGCGCCGAGGGCCGGGTCGTCGACTACAACACCTTCGAGAAGAAGGCCGCCTGCGACTGCGCCCGCATCGCCGCGCGCATGGTTAAGCTTTAGGCCCTGCGCGCCGGGGCCCTTCTTTATGTTGGGACCCCGGCGCGCCGGGCCCTTTCCAAAGCGAAGTGTCGAGCCGAAGTGTTGAGCGTCGGCCCTGAATG
>CAUCQW010000014.1 GCA_958445065.1 uncultured Collinsella sp. | reverse complement strand
TGACCTTCTGGTCATGCCGCCGAAGTTGAAAGGCAGATTGCCGCTCTGGCGGGCTTGCAGCGTCGAGCCGTTACGCGGTTTGGTAAAACCGCGTAACTTACATGACCATAACGTAGCGCGATCCCACGTAGTACTGCTTACCCATCAGGACCGGCTCGCCATTGGGGCCGGTAAAGCCGGCACGCAGATTGAGCAGCGGATCGTGCGGAGCAATGCCCAGCTCGACCGCCTGCTCGGCGTTAGCTCGAACGGCCTCGACCGTACGGTAGCCAACCGAGACAATCGGGATTCCGCCAACACGCTCGACCTCGGCAAAAATCGACTTGTCCTCAAGATCGGCCGTCAACAGCTCGCGGTAGGCATCAAACGGCACAAAGATGTTCTCCTCAAAGATGGGCTCGCCGTCGGCCGTACGCACGCGCTTGATATGCAGCAGCAGCGCATCCTTCTGCAGGCCAAAGAACTCCATCTCGTTTTGGCGCGCCGGAACGATCTGGCGATCGATCACGTGCGCACCGGCCTTCATGCCGTTGCCGGCACACAGCGCGGTAAACGTCTGCAGCGTCGAGGCGTGAAACTGGCGGTTGATGTGCGGCGTGGAGACAAAGGTGCCGCGGCCCTGCTGCTTAACCAGGTAACCATCGGAGCACAGCTCCTCGACAGCGCGGCGCACCGTAATACGGCTCACCTCGTACTGCTCGGCTAGTTCAAGCTCGGACGGAATACGCTCCTTGGGTGCATAAACACCTTTCTCGATCGCATCCTTGATTTCGTCATAAATCTGCTGGTAAAGCGGTGCATTTTTGGGCGCAGGCATATCTGATCACTCTTATCAAAATAGCTAAATTTCTAATACGTATATAACGTCTAGTTTTATGTTACCTCATAATGATAAAACGATACACCCTCCCTACCAAAAAGCGACAGCTTCATTTTGGTAGGTTTTATCTGGGCAAACGAGAGCCTCTCGAAAGCAACGGGGCTTTCGGGGGGCTCGTTCGGATGGGTTGCGCAGGACCGGCAAAATGCCAATACCCTACTTGCCGTCGTCCTGCTGCAGGCTGTCCTGTTCGCTGAGGCGCGCCTGCCTGCTGGCCATGCGTGCGGGCTTGTCGGGATCGGGAACGGCCGTGGGCATGGGCTCGTCGACATGACCACCCCACCAGCCGCCCACAAAGTTGAGCGTGTGGAACACGTTGATCACGGCGCCGGGATCAACGTCGCACACCAGCTTGATAATGTCCTGACTCTCGTAGGTCGAGACAACGGTGTTCAGCAGGTACATCTTTTCGCGGCTATATCCGCCGACGACCTCGGCGCAGCTAATGCCGTGCTGAAAATGGTTTACGTAGGCAGTCATGACCTCGTCTGCCTTACGCGTCGTGATCTGCAGCGTCACGCGATCGTAGCGACGATAGAAACTGTCGATGGTCTTGGTCGAAATAAACTGGAACACGATGGAATACGCCGCCTTGTCCCAGCCAAACATAAAGCCAAAGATCGCCAGGATAAAGCAGTTGAAACCAAAGATGACGCCCCAGATGGTCTTGCCCGTGTGGTTGGAAACCCACAGCGCGATAAAGTCGGTGCCGCCGGTGGATGCGCCGGATTTAAGTGCGATGGCAGCGCCCAGACCCGAGACCACGCCGCCAAAAATGATGAGCATGATCTTGTCGCCCAAAAATGGAGCGAAGTGAAAGACGTTGAGGAACAGCGACGAGAGCACGACCTGCATCATCGAGAAGATGACGAAGCGCTTGCTGATGCCGCTCCAGCATAGGAGCGCCACGGGGATGTTGAGCGCGAGCATACCGAGCGAGATGTCGATGTGAACGCCGCCCAGCGAGGTAACGCGATCGAGCAGGACCGCAACGCCGGTGAGGCCGCTCGGAAGCAAGTCGGCGGGCTGAATGAACGCCTGGATCAGGAATGTCTGGAGAACGGCGGAAATCGTGACCGCCACGGCAGTAATAGCGCGGCGAACGATGGTGAGGCGGCCGAGTACGAGCACTCGGTCCGTGAGCTGATCGATGGCGTTCGCCACGCAGGCTCCTTTCGAAGGCAGATGTGGTTGTGGGGCATGCCCGCGATTGTAGCATGGAGCGTGCGGGGGCGCTTCAATTCAACCTCCCTCGACAACCAAAACGGGACCAGCAACCCCCACGACCAAAGGGCAAAATTCCAAGTGAGTAGACTTTTTACGATCTGCCGAGCACACCCAAAACCGCCACCCCTGTGACCTGCGGTTTTACAAAGGAAGATATGCATTGTGCTCGGCCTGCGCCAAAAAGTCTACTCACTTAGCCCGAATCGAAGCCAAACGGATCAAAATCGAAACCAAATCGAGCCAGTCCACCGCAAAAAACGTTTGAACCAGTGCTTCTCGCGGCGGATTGACACTACAAAGCGGCCAAAATGTCGGTCAGATTATCGATAACGGCATCGGCTCGCGATTGATCGAGGTTGACGCCCTCGTGCGGACGCAGTGCCAGGACGCGGGCGCCGGAGCGCTTGCCGGCCTCGATGCCCAAAGGCGAGTCCTCGATAACCAGGCACTCGGCAGGCTCTACACCCAGCGCCTCCATGGCACGCAGGTAGATCTCGGGGTCGGGCTTAAACGCACTGCACTCGTGACCGCTGATGGTGTAATCCAGCACATCGGCAATGTCAGCGATCTCCACCAGCTCGTCAATCAACTCGCGATAGGACGAGCTCGCGATGGCACACTTCACGCCGCGCTCGTGCAGCTTGCGCATCACCGGCTCCGTCTGCTCGTTGAGCAGCTCGGCATACGGAACGGGGTGGTCCGGGCTGTAGACCTGCTTGTACTCCACGCGCAGGCGCTCGCGCAGCTCAACATCGTCGGGCACCAGCGCCTTCCAAATGGCAGGCTCGTTAGACCCCGAAAGATCGGGAATCTCGTCAAAGTGGAACCCCTTTTCCTCCATAAACGCCACGCGGCGACGGTTGTAGAACCACTCGGTATCGACCAGCACGCCGTCCATATCAAACAGCACTGCCTTGATCATACGCATCTCCTCCCACCTGCCAAAAAGGGACAGGTTTATTTTGGTAGGTTTTATCTGGTGTTTTGCGACGCGACAGACACGCCCCCAAAGCAAAAAGGGGACGGGGCGCAAACCCCATCCCCTCTCAATCAACCCGTAAGGTCTACTTACTTGTGATTAGTAGGAAAGCTTCCACATGTAGCGACGCATGGTCAGCGGGTGCTGACGGGCCTCGGCGATCTGGTTGCCGTACTCGCGCATAACGGCGAGGTGCAGCAGCGGGTTGAAGTAGGTGACGACGCTCGCGGGCACGGCGTCAGCCAGGCCGTAGTCCTTGGAGTCGATCAGAGCGACCTTGGCGCCCATGCGCTCAAGGAAGGTGAGGGCGCGAGCGTCCATCGGACGGGTAGCACCATCGGACATGAAGAAGACGTAGGGCTTACCCTCGGTGGAAACCTCGAACGGGCCGTGGAAGTACTCGCCGGTGTTGTAGGCGGCGGCGTCGATCCACTGCATCTCGGTGAACAGGAAGGCGGCGTGAGAATAAGCCATCTTCTCGGAGGCACCGGAGGCCATGAAGTAGATCATCTTGTCGTCCTTGAAGTCCTCGGCGAACTTCTTGGCGAGCTTCTTGCAGTGCTGAGCGGCGTTCTCGCAGAGATCGAAGATGTTGGTGAGGCCGGTGATCATGTCCTCGTAGTGGTCATAACCCTCGGTCTGCTGAAGGATCTCGAGAGCAAGAGCGATGGCGTAGCCGGGCTTCTCGCACTTGGCAGCGTAGTTGGCGTGGAAGCCGTGGACGATGACGTGGTCGGCGTCGACGGTCAGAGCGGAGCCAGCCTTGTTGGTGAGGGAGACGACCGGGCAGTTGTGCTTCTTGGCGGTCTTGTTGGCCTCGACGGTCTCGGGCGTGGAGCCACCGAGGGAGCAGGTGATCACGAAGGTGTGCTCGTTGACCCAGGAGGGCGTGTCGTAGTTGAACTCGTTAGCGGTGAAGATCTGAACGTTCAGCTTGTCCGTGTTGTTGGCCAGGAAGTACTTGGCGGGGTACAGGTCGGACATGGAAGCACCGCAGCCGACGAAGGCGACGCTGTGGATCTCGTGGTTGGACAGGACGTCAGCGACGATCTGCTTAGGGAGGTTAAGGTCGATCTCGTACATCTGACACATTCCTTTCGATTTTTGCGGCGCCACATTGCCGGGCGCACGCAGGGTTACCGTGATTTGGACCGAGTCGCCGGCCCGTTGAGGATGTGACAAAGGGACTGCCCTTTGTCACGTATAGGGATGGAAGCCTGCCTGGGGTATGGGATGCCAGGCAGGCTCCCCGGGGAAAGCGGTTAGACGCTTGGTCGCGACTAGGCCAGGATGCCGGCCGCGGAGAGGGCGATGCCGCCCACGATGGCGATCACGAGAAGCCAACCGGTGTTGACGTTCTTCTTGATGAGCCAGTACATAAGGCCGGTGAGGCCGAGGGAGATCATCTGAGGCATC
The DNA here is from genome assembly GCA_958445065.1 of uncultured Collinsella sp. Classification (GTDB taxonomy): domain Bacteria; phylum Actinomycetota; class Coriobacteriia; order Coriobacteriales; family Coriobacteriaceae; genus Collinsella. The sequence continues at coordinate 56,298 of CAUCQW010000014.1, read as the reverse complement.
ATGCCGTCCAAGATGTCCTGGATAACGACGGTGCCCTCAGCGAACTGCAGCGGGGTGGTGGCGCCGATCAGCGTAGCGATCATGCCGCCCACGGACATAAGACCCACGATGCCGCAGACATACATGAGCTTCTCCATGAGGTCGCCGCCCTGAAGCTTGCTCAAGTACTCGTGACCGCCCTGATAGCCCATCTTGGCTGCGAACCAAGTGATCAGCACGGAGGGGACGATGGAGATGAGCATGGCCAGGATCGGGCCCATGATGGAGCCCTGCTGAGCCAGCTGAACGCCCAGGCCAAAGGCGATAACGCGGATGGTGCCCTGGAAGAAGGAGTCACCGATGCCGGAAAGCGGACCCATAAGGGAGGTCTTGACCGCGTTGATCGAATCGGGATCGAAGTTCTCGGGATCCTTGGCGTACTCCTCCTCCATGGAGGCGGAGAGGCCCAGGATGAAAGCGCTCGTCTGCGGGGTGCAGTTGTAGAACGCCATGTGACGGTGGTAAGCCTCTTTCTTAGCAGCGAGCTGCTTGGGGTCGGACTCATCCGGATAGAGGCGATCGAGCGTGGGAACCATGCCGTAGAGGAAGCCCATGTTCATCTGACGCTCGTAGTTCCAAGAGGCCTGGATGGCCCAGGAGCGCCAGAAGAACTGGCTGACCTTCTTGTTCAGGGACACGTCCTTGGTTGCGGTTGCCATAGTGTGTTCCTCCTTAGTCTTCGTCGTCTTCGAGCGGATCGTAGTCGGAATCGACACCGGCGGCTGCATGGGAACCGTTGAACTTGAAGCCCATGAAGACGACAGCCAGGCACACACCGATCAGAGCGACCGCGATGACGGACAGGTTGAGGTAAGCGGCGAGCAGGAAACCGATGAACAGGAACGGAGTCATACCCTTCTTGATCATCATGGTGAGCAGCAGGGCCAAGCCGTAGGCGGTCATGATCTTGGTCGAAACGTTAAGACCAGTGGACAGCCACTCGGGAACCATGTTGACGATGGCCTGAACCAGGTCGGTGCCAACAAAGACGGCGAGGAAGATCGGCAGGAAGTACATAATGGCGTACAGACCGGAGCCGGCGCAGATGTGCATACGGTAGGCGGTCTTGAACTTTCCGTTATCGATCGCGCTATCTGCCACATGGGTGAGGGCGGCGATGATGGAACGGAACACGATGCCGAGGAGCTGACCCAGGACGGCGACCGGGATGGCGATCGTCATGGCGGTCTCGGCGGAAGCATCGGTCAGGCACGCAAAGGCAGCGGCCACGATGCCGCCCAGGACCATATCGGGCGGAACGGCGGCGCCGACCTGCACCAGGCCCATGGACACGAGTTCGACGGCGGCACCGACGGCAAGGCCGGTGGGCACATCGCCCAGCAGCAGACCGACGAGCGTAGCGCCAACGAGGGGCTGCTCGAAGTTAAGACGACCGAGCAGGCGGGAGTCCCACATGCAGAACACGCCGACGAGGCCGACGAGCACCGCACTGATGAACGTATTCATACCCTTCTCCTTTCAGTCAGGCAAAAGCCTGGTTGATTACAGCTTGGCGTCGATGTCGACGCTCTGATACGTAGGGGTCTGCTGGACATAGAGCTTGATGCCCATGTCGAGCAGCTGGTTGACGTCGGCCTTCTGGGTGGCGTCGAGGAAGACGGAGCTGTCCTTGCCGCCAATCTGATCGGCACCGTCGTGGTTGGCGGTGGCGCCCAGGTTGATGGCGTCGAGCTTGTAGCCCTGGCAGAACTGCAGCATCTCGGCCGTGTTGCCAAAGACGAACATGACGCGCTCACCGAGGGTGTTGAGCTTGTCCATCTTGGCGAGAGCACGCTCGACGGTGAAGACGTTCAGGCGCACGCCCTGGGGCTTGGCCAGCTTAAGAGCGCCCTTCTTGATGTCATCGTTGGCGGCAGCGTTGTCGACGACGATGATGCGCTCGGCCTGAACCTTGGTGGTCCAGGTAAAGACGACCTGACCGTGCAGCAGACGGTAGTCAAGACGTGCGAGGACGATCTTGGCGGGACCGGAGCTGTGACGGGATGCCTTGGCCTTCTTGGCAGGAGCCGCGGTGGCCTCGACCGGTGCGTTGGGGTTGGTCAGACCGGTGCGGGCCTCGTTGATGAGGGCTGCGAGCTCGGCACCCTTGACGGGGACGGGGCTCATAGCAAGCGTGAGCGCCAGCGGGATGTTGAAACCGCTGACAACCGTGAACTTCGTGCCGTTCTTGGAAAGCTCGACCATGTTGTTGTTGACCGAGCTGCCGAGCATATCGGTCAGCACATAGACGGTGTCGTCCGCGTTGAACGTGGCGATCATGGCGTCCACCTTATTGGTGATGGGCTCCTTGTCGTCACGAGCAAGCGACACGACGTGGACGTTCGACACGTCGCCGAGAACCATCTCGAGCGTGTCTTTGGCGCCTGCGGCCAGGCCGCCATGAGATGCGAGAATGATCTGATTCATCTTGCCTCCTCCTTTTCGTTATGGTCATTATAACGTCTTATACGTTGCGGATATTGGTAATTAGTATAAAGACCGTTCGCGGGTGAAAAACGACCGTTGACGGGTTTAACGTACTCGTAACGTTGGCGCAGGACAGGTCGGCGCTGGCCAGGCGGTGCCCGATCAGACGCCGCGCCAATCCCTTATCGCACGAAGTACCAGGGGCTTTCCTGCACGGTGGGCTCCAGCGCGATGCCGGTGCGCTCCTTAAACAGATCCATGTCCTGCGATTTTTCGGTCCACCACGCATTGGGCTTAAAGGTCATGCTCTCAATGACATGACCGACAAACACACTGTTGCGCAGCTTGGAGAAGTCGGTGTTCATGATCAGGATGGACGCGAGCACCAGCACAATGCCCAGAACCTTGATCGCACCGGCGGGCTCGGCATAGACACCAATGCCCACCAGTACGGTGACGACCGTCTCGAAAGACATTACGACGGGAACTTTCGATGTCTCGAGCCCCATGGACAGACCCTGCATATATAAGATGTAAGCCACGGCTGTGGGGATGAGTCCAAAGCCAAGGAACAACAGCAGCAGCTGTGGCGACATTGCCGCGGCGACATCCGGCCACGGAGCCGCGATAGCTGCCATAACCGCACCGCCAAATACAAAGCCCCAAAACGTGACAGCAAGCGGGTGGACCGTCTTGGTTGCTATCCGGCTAAACACCGCGAGCGACGCACCACAAAGGCCTGCAATCACGCCCGACGTGACGCCCCAAACCGAAAAATGAAAACCGGAAAGGTCGCCATTGGTCACTGCAAGCACGCAGCCAACGATGTTAAAGACAATGGCAACGAGCTTGTTGGGGGTCACGTCCTCGCGATAAAGCACGCGGCCGAGCATGACGCCAAACACCGGTGAGGTGTAGAGCAGCACCGAGGCCGTGGACATGCCCACCTCGCCCATGCACTCGTAATAACAGGTGTTGGCGGCGGCCAGACCGACGATACCGACAAGCGCGCAGGGAACAAGCTCTTTAGGGCTTGCCTTGAACAGGGCCAGCGGACCCTGAGCCACGGTGGACCCCTCACCCGGACGGCAGCCCATAAACATCAGGACCGGCGCCAAGATAAGCGCTCCGACCAACAAGCGAAAGGCAGCCATGCTCTGGGACGAAACGCCCATGGCCGAGATGCCGTTTACAAAGATTCCGATGCTGCCCCACATAAGCGCGGCGATCAGCACCAGCACATAGCCCAGATTGCTTTTCTTCAACGCAGCCTCCTCGGTATTGTTTCCAATATGTTTCGTACTACGTTATAGTCGTTATATACATTTTTCAAGACACAAATCGGCGAGCGGAAAAATCTGCTCTACCGCTACAACCCATTGGTGCAAAGGGGTCAGGTTCATATGCGCCAACTTGGTGCAAAGTAACCTGTCCCCAATGACTAGGACTGTCCCCAAGTGCCGAACGTCTCCAAGTGCCGCATCTGGGCCAAGGCGACGCCGATGCTTTGGCAACGCCAGCGAAAACCCACCTGAGCGAGCAAGGTGCCTTGAAGCGAAGCGGCATTGACCTTCTGGTCATGCCGCTGAAGCTGAAAGGCAGATTGCCGCTCAGGTGGGTTTGCAGCGTCGAGCCGTTACGCGGTTTGGTAAAACCGCGTAACTAATACTCAAGCTTCCACATGTAGCGGCGCGTCATGTAGTCCTTGTGCGTGACGGCAGAGAGCGCGCGCATGTACACATTGTTGAGGATCGGGGCGAAGATCAGGTGGTTGAAGTACTCGCTCACGCTGTCCTTGATGTCGTTGAGGCCGAGCTCCTTGGCGTCGAGCTGATAGACGCGCTCGCCACCGTACTGGTTGACGAAGCGGATGCCGCGCTCGTCGTTGCAGCGGCTGCGGCCGACACTGATGAGCTGGAACAGCGAGGTGCGCTTGTCCAGGATCTCGAAGGGGCCGTGGAAGAAGTCGCAGGTGTTGATGGTGCAGGAGTCGATCTGCAGCATCTCCTGCACGTTGCAGATGCTAAAGACGTAGGCAGCACCAAAGAGCGGGCCCTGGGCCATGACGTTAATGCAGGGCTTGTCGGCGTTCTGCTCGGCCCACTTGGCGGCAAGCGGACGGGTGTACTCGACGGCCTTGCGATAGATGGGGTCAACCAGGTCGAAGGCGGCCATAGCGGTCTCGTACTCGGCATAGCCCTCGGTCTGCTGCGTGAGCTCCATGGCGATCATGGTCACGACGGCGGAGTTGGTACGGCCCATGCAGGACTCGTCGACGGCCAGGCTGTCATACTGGATCTTGTAGTCGCAGACCTCGGTGAGGCCGGACTCGTCGACATAGATTGCGATGGTGCTGGCGCCGTGGTCCTTGGCGACCTGGGCGGCGACGATGGTCTCCTTGGTACCGCGCATGGACACGACGACGGCCAGGGTGTTCTCGTTAACGTAGGCAGGGGTTGCGTGCACGAACTCGTTGCTGGTGTAGCTGGAGCTCACGACCTGCGTGGCCTCGTGCTCCATAAAGTACTGGGCAGGATAGTTGCCGCCGTTGGATCCGCCAGCGCCAATCCACACGACGCGCTTGATGCCGCCCTTGTCTACCTTGTCAGCCAAAACCTGGGAGACGACATCCTTAACCTGTTCCTGAGTAGTCATCGTGCATCAGCCTTTCTTCTCGTTTGATGCTCATCACAGGCATACAAGTTACATACATGTTTTGGCTATGTCGACTAGTTGTATGCTATATTTGTCTTAGATAATTTGCTGATGCGGTTTTCGATAACTAGCTACCAGCGGTTTTGTTGTTGTATTGGATACATGCTTAATTAGATTCACATACAAGTTAGATACAGGTTGATCGCATGAATGCTTCGTCTAAGAAGAAACTGGCCCAATACGAGCGCTTGGCGGGTACGCTGCGTGACCGCATCGCCGCCGGCATCTACGCACGCGGAGACAAGCTGCCGTCCGAGATGGAACTCATGGACGAATCGGGGCTGTCGCGCAGCACCGTGCGCCATGCCCTTAAGGTACTCGTTGATGAGGGCCTGGTGCGCACCGAGCGCGGACGTGGCGCCTTTGTGGCCGACACGCCGGCACTCCACGAGAACAACTTGGTGTTTTCGAGCTACACGGCACAGGTCCAGGATCAGGGCATGAAGCCCACCACGCGCACGGTGGACTCGGGCTTTGCCAAGGCCGCGGGCAATGTGGCCAAGTTCTTCGATGTCACCGTGGGCAGCAAGCTCGTCAAACTTGTCCGTCTGCGTTATCTGGACGATGCGCCGCTGTGCCTGGAGACTACCTATCTACCACCGAGCTTTGAAGCACTCATCGATCGCGATATCAATGGTTCGCTCTACGCGACGCTACGCCAGGAATTCCATCGCGCGCCGGCACAGGGGCACAAGACCTTTGAGGTGTGCTATGCCTCGCAAAACGAGGCGTTTTTGCTCAACGTTGAGCGCGGGCAGGCACTGATCCTGATCACCGACTACGTCTACGACACCGACGGCCGCCCGCTCCATGTCTCCAAGCGCATCCAACGCACCGACCGCGCCAAATACACCGAGCCCATCGGCTAACCTGCCAAAATAAACCTGTCCCTAAATGGTAGGTTTGGGGAGGTCGGGAAACCAGGTTGGTTTGGGTTGGTTGGGTGTGCGCTCGGCTAGGACCAACTCCATCCAACACATGTCGTACCAGCGGCCGAACTTTTGGGCGCAGCGGTCGAAGGCACCCACCAGGCGATATCCCATATGGGCATGGAAATCCTGGCTGTTGTGCGTCAGGTACTCGTCGTCCTTATCGTGCGGCACGGCGATGAGCGCACACATGTTGGTGATGCCCATCGCGATCAGACATTGCTTGAGCGCATCGTGCAGCTTGCGGCCCAGCCCGCCGTGGCGCACGTCGCGCGCCAGGTAGATCGACGTCTCGACCGACCAGTCGTATGCCTCGCGGCTGTTGAGCGGACTCACGTAGGCATAGCCTACCGGACGCCCGTCTAACTCCATCACCAAATACGGATAGCGCTTGAGCGTACGCTCGATGCGCCCGGCGAACTCCTCAACGCTCGGCACCTCGTATTCGCAAGTAATCGCCGTCTGGCGCACATATGGCTCATAGATGGCAAGCAACGCCGGCGCGTCATCGGGCGTCGCCAGGCGAATCGTCGGCTCGGACATCTCGGTCATACAACCCTTCTCCCCAAAAGCAAAGGCCACCCTGCGCCAAACCCAGCGCAAGGCGGCCCCTCGTCATTACATCAGGCTATAGGACAGCCGCCAACGCGTCGATGTCCTTCTGCGTCGTGGCCCAGCTGGTGCAAAAGCGCACCACCGTGTGGGTCTCGTCGTACTTTTCCCAGTACTCGATCGAGGCATGCTCGCGAATGCGGGCCATGTCCTCGTTGGGCAGAATCACGAACTGCTGGTTCGTGGGCGTCTCCAAAAAGAACTGGTAACCGCGCTCGTGCAGCACGCGACGCAGCGCCTGAGCGGTCTCAATCGCCTGTCGACCAATCTCAAAATACAGGCCATCGGTAAAGAGCGCCTCAAATTGGACGCCCGTCAGGCGGCCCTTGGCCAACAGCGCGCCGTGCTGCTTAATGCGCGGAATGGGATGCGCCGGAGTGTGCATGCCGCAAAACACCACAGCCTCGCCGCACAGAGCGCCGCACTTGGTGCCGCCGATGTAGAACACGTCGCACAGCTGCGCCAGCTCGGGCAGGGTAATGTCGCACTCATCGGCTGCCAGCGCATAGGCCAGACGGGCGCCGTCCACAAACAGCGGAATCTCGCGCTTCTGGCACACCGCATGAATCGCCGCGAGCTCGGCCTTGGAGTACAGCGTGCCGTACTCGGTCGATAGGCTCACGTACACAGCGCCCGGAAACACCGTGTGCTCGTAGCTCTCGTTTTCGTAGAACACCTGGATATAGCTCTCGAGGTCCTCGGCGTGCATCTTGCCCTCGTAGCCGGGGATGGTGAGTACCTTGTGGCCGCCAAACTCGATGGCGCCCGCCTCGTGACAGGCGACGTGGCCAGTCTCGGCAGCAACGACGCCCTCGTAGGGCGCAAGCAGCATGTCGATCACCGTCGCGTTGGTCTGCGTACCGCCCACCAGAAAAAACACGTCGGCATCGGGGGCCTGACAGGCCTCGCGGATAAGCTGCTTGGCACGCTCGGTGTGCGCATCGGTACCGTAGCCGGGCTGCGGTTCCATGTTGGTGTCGACGAGTGCCTGCAGCACTGCCGGATGTGCGCCGTGGGAATAGTCGTTGTTAAACGCGAGCATGGCAATCCTCTCTAGTCGGGCACGGACCCGATGATTCAAACGGGGCTATTGTACGCCGTTGGGATAGGCAATGCGCGCGGCAAGGCACTCAAGCGCCAGCACCAGGGCAAAGCCGCAGCTCACGTCACTCAAAAAGTGTGCTCCAATCACGATGCGCCCAAAGGCTACGAACGCCGCGACCACAGCCGCCGCCCAAAAGACCACGCGACGGCGCGAGGGCTTTTCCTTAAAGGCCGCCGCGGGAAGCCCGGCGAGCATAAGACCGATCGCCGCGTGCGCCGTATGTCCACTCGCAAACGACTTGAAGCCGTCCTTGATCACGCCGGCGGCAATAAAGGCCCACTTGTCGGGGTTACCGATCACCCACCACGGCTGAAAATCGAGCCCCTGCGTCACCTCGATCACGCGCATGCGCGGGCGCGACCACAACGGTTTGAAGACCACGTTGAGAATAATGGCCTGAGCGACCCACACGGCAAGCACCATCAACGCCCAGCGCGTGAGCTCGTCGGGCTCGGTCGTGCACGTGAGGCGATAGACGATGAGGTTGGCGGCGATAACCAGTACAAACGTCAGCACCAGCTGAACGGCAATGAGTTTGCCGCCAACCTTCAGAGACGAAACGATCTCGTAGCCGGCCAGGCCAACGTTGATCAGAACGCCCAGCGCAGCAAGCCACTTGCTCGTCTTGGAATCGGGGCGTGCCGAGCGCACGAGCATAACGCCCGCGACGCTCGCCGTCAGTTCGAACGGCAGCTCGCCGGCGGCCTCGATAAAGCGGCCGTACATGCTGCCGATGTTGAACAGCGCGCTCGAGATCTGATAATCGAAGAAACTGCCCACGCCCAGACAAAGACACAGGACAACCGCGATCATGGCGGCATCTTTCTTATAGATGTATCCGAACATGCTTTCCTTTCGGTCGGGCGAAGGGCAGTCAACCTGCAATGTGGGTGAGACGAAGATGACTTTGTCCCGTAAATACCCTTACAGGTTGAGCATAAGTAAGCGAAAACGTTCCATTTGTGGCAAGGTGGCCCGAAGGAGGAGGGAAGCGTACTTGCGTACGCGACCGACGAGTGAGGGTCAGATTGCCCAAATGGGGCGTTTGCAGCGTCGACCCGCTAGTCATCATCGCTCGCACCCAGCTGCTGCAGCAGCATGAGTGCCGCGGCCACAGGGCCGGTGCCGTCGCTGGCGTCGAGACCGCGACCCAGGCCGCTGCCCGCACCGGCACCCGCCTTGTAGGGTACCGACAGCTTGCGGCTCTTGGGAAAGTTCACCGCGCCATAGCGGGTCTTAAGCTCAAAGGCCACCTTCTTGGGCACGTCGACGCCCAAAAACGTGATGCGACCGCCACTGAGCGTAACGCTCTCGAGCCCTAGGCGCTCGCCGCGAATGCGGATTCGTGCGCGATTGAACAGGTTGAGTCCCGCCAGCGGCAGCTCGCCATGCGCAGCCTCGGTCTCCTCCTGCACCTCATCGATGCTCTCCAGGTCCTCGGCTGCTGCGAGCTTACGGTACACGAGCACGCGCTGATCCACCGCCGGTAGGTACTCCTCGGACAAGAAGTAATCGGCCGGCAGGTTAATGCCCACGCTCGCCGCCTCCACGCCGGCATCGTCATCGCCGCGCGCCTCGGCCACGGCCTGTCCCAGCATCTGCGTAAACAGGTCAAAGCCCACACTCGACAGGTTGCCGTGCTGCTCGGCGCCCATGAGCGAACCGGCACCGCGGATCTCCAGGTCGCGCATGGCGATGCGCATGCCGCTGCCCAGGTCTTGGAACTCGGAAAGTGCGGTCAGGCGCGCCGTTGCCTCCTCGGTAAGCGGCAGCTCGCCGGGGAACATAAAGTACGCGTAGGCCTGCGTGGCCGAGCGGCCCACGCGACCCTTAAGCTGGTAGAGCTGTGCCAGACCCAGACGCTGCGAATCCTCGATGATGAGCGTATTGGCGGTCGCGTTATCGATGCCGCTCTCCACGATGGTTGTGGCGATGAGCACGTCAATCTTCTTGGTCGCGAACTCGATCATCACGTCCTCGACCTCGCGCGGGCTCATCTTGCCGTGCGCCACGCCCACGCGCGCCTCGGGCGCGGCCTCGTGCACGCGCGCCACGGCATCGTCGATGGTCTTGACGCGGTTGGACACGTAGTACACCTGACCGCCGCGGCCCACCTCCAGGCGAATCGCCGCGCTCACCACATCGGGGTCGTACTCCCCCACGTGCACGATCACGGGGCGACGCCCGGTCGGCGGCGTGGTGATCAGGCTCATGTCGCGCACGCCGCTCGTGGCCATCTGCATGGTTCGCGGAATCGGCGTTGCCGAAAGCGTGAGCACGTCAATCTGCTCGCGCAGGTTCTTGAGCTGTTCCTTGTGCTGCACGCCAAAGCGCTGTTCCTCGTCGATGATCACCAGGCCCAGGTTCTTGGGGTTCACATCGGCCGAAAGCAGACGATGCGTGCCGATGAGCACGTCGATTGTGCCCTCGGCAAACGCCTTGAGCGCACGCTTTTGCTGCGCCGGCGTGCGAAAACGGCTGAGCACCTCGACCTCGAGGCCAAACGGGGCAAAGCGCTCAAAGAACGTCTCGTAGTGCTGCTGAGCCAGAATGGTCGTGGGGCAGAGCACCATGACCTGGCGGCCGGAGTCCACGCACTTAAACGCCGCGCGCAGGGCGACCTCGGTCTTGCCAAAGCCCACGTCGCCGCACAGCAGGCGGTCCATGGGCTTGGGCGCCTCCATATCGGCCTTAATGTCGGCGATGGCCTCCAGCTGGTCGCGTGTCTCGTCGTAAGGAAAGCTCTCCTCCATCTCAATCTGCTCGGGCGTGTCGGGCGGGCAGGCGATACCGGTAATCGACGAGCGGCGCGTATACAGGTCGACCAGGTCAAACGCCAGCTTTTTGGCGTTCTTGCGCGCCTTGTTCGTGGCACGCGTCCAGTCGGCGGTGTTGAGCCTGGTCAGGCGCGGCTTATCGCCGTCGGGGCCAACATAGCGTGTGATGCGGTCGACCTGCTCGAGCGGCACGTAGAGCTTGTCGCCGTCGGCATATTCCAGCAAAAAGTAGTCGCGCTCCTTGCCGCCCACTTCCTGGCGCGCGATCTCGCTAAAGAGTGCGATGCCGTGAGTGGCGTGCACCACGTAGTCGCCCGGCTTAAACGGGAACGTGATCTGCGTAATGTCCACCTTGCGGCGGCTGCGCGCGCGGTTGGCGTCCATGCGGGCGTTGAGGTCGGCGATCGAGAACACGGCCAGGTTGGCACCGGGCACCACCACGCCCTGCGGCAGAGCGGCATCGACAAAGGTCACGCGTCCGCGCGAGATAGTGGGCACGGCGGCACCGGCGGCAGCCTGGGCGGCACCCGCCTCGAGCGAGCGAACGTTAAGCGCGTCGACGCGGCGCTCGCGAATGGAAGCATGGGCCTCCTGGCGTGCGGCACGGTCGGCAGAGTCCGCCGCCGCCACGCGCACGCGCTCGCCGATAACGCCGGCGTTTTCGGGCGCTGCCGTCAGCGACTCCTCAAAGGTAATGCCCTCGTCGCCAAAGGTGAGCTCCATCGACTCGCGCGCACCGCGATCGGGAATGGCAAACACGCAGGCGTAGCGCTTGCCCACGACTTCCTGAATGCGCGTCATAAAGCGGTTGTCCGAGCCCGCAATGGCCGGCTGCTCAATCTTGAGCTCGGCCGTCACCGCACCGCCGGCGCGGATGAGGCTCACATAGTTCAGGCGCTGCTGGGCACCAAAATCGAGCTGTTGGGCGCGCACGTACAAGCCGTCTAGACGGTCAATCCCCGCCTCGCCGGCACGGGCCTCGATATCCTCGTAGGCACGCAGGCAGTCGTCGAACAGCGAGCGCGGCTCGGACAGGACCACGAGTGCCTTGCCGCTCACGTGTGCCAACGGGCTTACGGTCTGGCCGTACATCACCGGCAAAAAGCGGTCGAGCTCGGGCGTGACGATGCGCGCATCCACCATCTCGAGCAGCGCCGCCAGCTTGCTATCGTCCTGGCTAGCGCGATAGAGCGCCACGTGCATGTTGTGGACAGCTTCGTCGGTCAATGCCAACTCGCGACACGGGAAGATCTCGATGCTGTCCTCATTGCCGATGGTTTGGCCCGTGGAGCTCACCATGCGGCGGATGCGGTCGATCTCGTCGCCGAAGAACTCGATGCGCACGGGCGCCTTCTCCTGCGCGGGGAATACCTCGACGGTGTCGCCGTGCACGCGGAACAGGCCGGGCGCATCGGCGGCACTTGCATTGGTGTAGCCCATGCCCACCAGGCGCTGCGGCACCTCGTCAAAAGGAATCTCCTCGCCCACCGCAAAAGTGGTGGACTCCCAATAGCGACTCTCGACCGGCGGCACGCAACGCAGCAGCGCGCGGGCCGAGGCGACCATGATGCAGTTGTCCCCGCGCACGATGCGCCCCAGAGCCTCGCAGCGCTGCGCCACCACGGCGTCGTCGGGCGCCTGTTCGCGCCACGGATAGTCCTTGCGCTCGGGAAAACGGCACACATGCGCCAGACCCACGTAGGCGGCAAGGCTGCGCGCGGCGCGATCGGCCGCGTCCTCGCCGCTCACAATGTAGACCGTCGGGCGCGGGCGACGCGCAAACTGGGCGGCCGCCATAAGCGTACGGCCCGACTGCGACACGGCCAGCGTCACATCCTCGCCGGCATCGAGTCCGGCCTCGACGGTTTGCAAGGCCTCGGCAGTGTAGAGCTGCGCGGCTATACGGTGAATGAGCATGCTGTTCCTCCGGCATCGCAACGCCAAAAGCCCGCCGGGGCAAGCTCGGCGGGTCGTACGTCAAATACATTGTCTGTCATGGTAGCGCATGAAGAGGGCTCCAGCTCAAGGGCAAATCCAGCCCCGCAAAAAACGCCAGACGAAGATGCGTTCCGCCCTACCCCGCTACGCGCACGCTGGGACACAAATCCGCCAGCGGGCACTCGTCGCACTTAGGTTTGCGGGCGTCGCAGATCTCGCGGCCAAAGGTAATCCACTGGTGGTTGACCGATTCCCAATACTCGTGCGGCAAAATCTTGAGCAGGTCTTGCTCGGTCTTGAGCGGCTCCTTGGCGTGCGTCTTGGGACTCAGCATCAGGCGGTGCGCGATGCGGTTGACGTGCGTATCGACCGCGATGCCCTCGACAATGCCAAACCCCACGTTGAGCACGATGTTCGCCGTCTTGCGGCCAACGCCCGGCAGCTTGACGAGCTCCTTCATGTCGGCCGGCACCTCGCCACCGTAATCGGCGACAATCATCTGCGCGGCCTCCACGGCGTGCTTGGCCTTACTCTTATAAAAGCCAAGCGACTTGATGGTATCCGCCACATCGGCCACGCTCGCCACCGCCATGGCCTCGGGTGTGGGCCACTGGGAAAACAGCTTCGGCGTCACCTTGTTGACCTGCGCGTCGGTCGTCTGAGCCGAGAGCAGCACCGCGATGAGCAGCCTAAAGGGATTCTCGTGGTCCAAAAAGCACTCGACCGGGCCATAGCGACGGTTGAGACGCTCGCACACTTCAACGGCGCGCTCGCGTTTGGCGGCATTGGTCTCGCGTGGCATAACGACTCCTCGGCTCAGCAGAAACATAACTTCACGGAAACGATTGTCCCACGTACGGGGTCCTTAAGCCTCCAAAAATGCGCCAGTCTGGCGGCTCCACAGGCTCGCGTACTCGCCGCCCGCCTCGACAAGCTGCGCATGCGTACCGTCCTCGACAATCTCGCCGTCCGCCAGCACCACGATGCGGTCGAGCGCCGCCACGGTGGACAGGCGATGTGCCACCACAATGGAGGTGCGGCCGCGCATAAGGTTCTCGAGCGCCTCCTGCACCAGCGCCTCGGACTCGCTATCCAGGGCAGACGTCGCCTCGTCGAGCACCAAAATCGGCGCGTCGGTCAGGATAGCGCGGGCGATGGCCACGCGCTGGCGTTGGCCGCCCGAGAGCTTGACGCCGCGCTCGCCCACCATGGTGTCAAAGCCACGGGGCAGGCGGTCGATAAACTCAGTCGCGTTGGCCAGGCGCGCAGCCTCGCGGATCTGCTCGTCGGTGGCGTCGGGGCGTCCGTAGACGATATTCTCGCGAATGGAGCGATGGAACAGCAGCGCCTCCTGCGGCACGTAGGCAACCTGGCGGCGCAGGCTCTGCTGCGTGCAGCGCGAGACGTCCTGGCCGTCCACGAGCACGCGGCCGCCCTGCACGTCGTCCAAGCGCAGCAACAGCTTGGTGAGCGTCGTCTTGCCCGAGCCCGATTTGCCCACCAGGCCCACGCGTTGGCCCGCCGCCACATGGAGCGTCAGGTCGTTGAACACGCTCTCGCCCGCCGCGGCGTCACGGTATGCAAAGCTCAGGTGCTCAAAATCAATCGCGCCCTCGCTCACCTTGAGCTCGGGGGCGTTCTCGTCGTCTGCCACCAGACGCGGCTCGTCCAGCACGCGCGTCATCTCGGCCGCATCGCCCAGCGCGCGGTTGATGCGCTGCATCATGGAGCTTACGTAGTTCAGACGCATGGTGAGGTTGTACGTATAGGTAAAGATCATGACGAGCGCGCCGGCCGAAATGCCAAACCACGCGTTGCCACCCGCGACGAACACACTCACCACGGCCATGGTGATGACGATAAGGCCCGAGGTCGTAAAGTTGCGCTGCATCATGGCGTGCATCGAAACCGTTTCGGCATCGCGCGCGGCGCGGTCGGCGGTATCGAACAGGTCGCGCTCAAAGTCCTCGCGCCCACAGGTCTTGACGGCCAGGATATTCGTGACCGCGTCGGACAGCACGCCCGACAGCTTGTTCTGCGCGGCGGACGTCGCGGCCGAAAGCGGCATGATGCGCTTGTACATAAGCCAGACAAACGCGATGTAGACGACCATAATGCCCACCAGGATCACGGTAAACGTCGGCACCACCGGGGCGAGCGCCACCACCGTGCAGACAACCGAGGTGATGGTGGGAATGAGCGAATACACCGTCACGTCCACCAGGCCCGTGTAGCCGCTCATAAAACGACTCGTCTGGCTCACAAGCGATCCGCCAAAGCGGCTGGTGTGAAATGTCATGGATTGATTGGAGAGCGTGTCGAAGCACAGGCGCGCCAAGTGATAGTTGCCCGCAATCTCGAGCTTGTAGACGGTGTAGTCCTGCAACTTGGAGAGGATCTGGCCTACCAGGTTCACGAGCACGAGCGCCAGAATGTAGGGGCCAAAGACCTCAAACACCTGGTCGCCCGGCACGGGGCCGGCCTGGACGCGGTCGACGATAAGGGCCATCACGTAGGTGTTGGCAAACGTGAGCAAAAAGATGTAGCCCGCCGACGAGAACACCGAGAGAAAGACGATCAGCGGCTGCGTGCGCGTGACGTCCCAAAAACGCTGCAGCGTGCGGCGCACGGTGGAGCGTTTGAGCGGACTGGTGTTTCTCTGAGACATGGGCTTCCTTTCGCGTCTGATAGGGCGAAACGCCATTGTTGCACACTAAAGCGCACTTCAGGCAAGCACGATGCGAAAAGCGCCCGCGCCGCGCACTTGCGCAGGCACCCCGCCGTCAGATGCAGCTAGTCCTCGCCTTTTTGGTCTGCGAGCAGCTCCGCGGATGTGAGCCCCAAGACCTCGTCGGCCTCCCGCGCGTCTTCCAGCGCGTCGATATCCTTGAGCTTGCGCTCCATAACGTTGGTGCGCGTGGTGATGATACCCTCGACCGTTTTACCCGCGGTCTCGATCTGCTGCTGGGCGCGGCGCAGCGCCGCCTGATAGCGCGGCAGCTCGGCCTTGACGGCAGAGAGCACACGCAGCACGTCATCGGTGCGTTTTTGCAACTTAAACGTCTGGTAGCTCATCTGCAGGCTGTTGAGGATGGCCGCCATGGTGCTGGGGCCGGCAACGTTGACGTGATAGTCGCGGCCCAGGGTCTCGATAAGCCCGGGGCGGCTGACGACCTCGGCATACAGGCCCTCAAACGGAACGAACAGAATGCCAAAGTTGGTGGTCGCGGGCACGCTCAGATACTTTTCGCAGATGTCTTTGGCCTCGCGCTTCACCATGGCGTCGAGCGTCTTGCGCGCGGTGGCCACCGCCTCGGCATCACCCGACTCTTGCGCGTCGAGCAGATGCTCGTACGCGTCGCCCGGGAATTTGGAGTCAATCGGCAGCAGCACGGGATCGCCCTCGTCTACCGGCAGCTTGACGGCAAACTCAACGCGCTCCGAGGCGCCAGGCTTGGTGGCGACGTTTTCCAGATACTGGTCGGGCGTAAGGATGTCCGCCAGGATTGCACCCAACTGCACCTCGCCCAAAATGCCACGCGCCTTGACGTTGCCCAGCACGCGCTTAAGGTCGCCCACGCCGGTGGCAATGGACTGCATATCGCCCAAACCCTTGTACACAGCCTCGAGCTGGTCGCTCACCTGCTTAAACGATGCAGACAGGCGATCGTTGAGCGTACGGGAGAGTTTCTCGTCCACCGTCGCGCGCATCTGATCGAGCTGCACGTTGTTGTCCTTGCGGATGGGGCCCAGCTGGGCATCGACCGTCTCGCGCACCTTGTCCAAGCGGTGCTCGATGCCCTCGCGGTTGGCGCCGAGCTGTTGGGCCGTCTCGCGGCGCAGGTCATCCATACGGTCGCCAGCCTGCGAGAACTCACGCGCGATGGTCAGGTAGCGCTGCTGCTCTACGGCCGCATCGGTCGTCTGCTGCTGTGCGATGGCATTTGCCGTGCGGCGGGTTTCTGTCAACGCGACGTTGAGGGTGTCGAGCGCGTTGTTGGCCTGCTCGAGCGCAGCCAGCATCTCTGCCCCGTCATCGCCACGCTCCTGCAGCTCGGCGCGAAGGCCTTTAAGCTGCAGGGCGCAAACCACAGCAACTCCCACTGCCACCAAGGCAATCACAACAAGCGCAATATCAATAGCAGACATAGACTCCGCCCAACAAACCCAATCGATTATCAATCAAAACCGCGATCAATCTTACCCCGCCACACGCACTGGACGCCCGGCCCCTTCTTGGGTGCTTCTCTCTTCCGCATATTCCATAATGCGGCGCGCCGTCTCCCTGCTCACCTTTGAGTCATCGCCGGCTAAGTATGCGTACACGTTTCCCTTATTCAGATTCAAATCGCGGCAGAGACCGTAGCGCGTTACGCCCGACTTCCCTAGCGCTCCCAATGTTCTTTTTCGCATCAGGGCGTTGATCCTCCTGTCCGCCACTGGCTTTTCCTTCACCGCTCTATACGCGCGCCAGACGTTGGCATAACGGTTAGGGAGCTCACTTTTGGCGCATAGAGACGCCATGCTACCCGCTTGATCGTACAAGGACAAAACGCCTCGGTAATCCTCTTCCATCCACGAGCCCTCAGATAAACCCAGAACGTATTCGGCCTTACCCTGCGCCAAAGCGAGCAAAAACAGAGGCTCCGCCACACGTGGCTCAACCGTTGTTGCCTGCTTTACAAGCTTCCTAAAACTCAGCGACTGCTGTCCGGACAGCTCTCGGCAATAGCCTTTCAAAAATCCCTCAAAAGTCAGATTCAACCGAGCACCTCCTTTTTGTATTGCCTGTATCTCCTATTATTATTCATCTTCAATAATACTATTCAGTCACACGATTTGACCCGCAAGATGCAAGGATTCCACTCGAGGCGATAATCCTAGCATCCAAGAAGCCCAATGGTGGCGAATGCTAACTCTCCCAGCTGGCGCGGATGGTTGTTATGACATCACCTAGGCGCTGGCCGAGGGCTGACAGATGTTGGAGCACTTCGCTGGGCGAAGCACCGTTGAGGATGCAGGTGAGCGCATACGAGACCAAGAAAATCGCCGCAAGTCCTAACGGAATGAGCGCGATCATCGCTAACGTGCGCAGGCGCTGGCCCACGCGACGGTGACGCGCGCGGCGTTTGTCGAACGCAAGCTCCTGCGCATACGAATCTTGTTGTACGGAATAGTTCTCTGGCGCCGATTCACACCCGGACACAGCTGCAGGTACAGCAGCGGGCGCGGCATTTTGCGCAAAGGGCTGGGCAGATACCCCTTGCATTTGCATCTCCATGAGTCGTTGCTGCTGACGCAACATGCGCTCAGCTTGTTGCTGCGGAGTCTCAAGAAACAGGTCCATGCTGGCCTCCAAAATCGGAGCATTCGGCGCTTACGCCCAGCATCCCGCACCGCCAAGGCCACGGCAACGCAATCCGTAGCAATAGCCGCAAAGTTTCTTGCTGACAAAAGCTGTCGAAAACCTCAACAACTCCCCTACCAGCACTTTCTTTGAGCTTTTTTATCGGATGATCTTTTGCCCTTCCGCTAGCCCGCCAACTAACCAAAAGCTGACCAAAAGCTTGACGAAAAGTGTGGAGACAGGGACCCCACGCAAAACGCGCCGCCCCCATAAGGGGCGGCGCGCAAACCAATCTATGAGCCAAAACTCGCCGGCAAGCCCGCGCCGTCAGACCCGCGGCGTATGCCTTTGCCTCGCGCGACTCTGCGAAGCCGTGAGCGAGAGGGAAAGGGATGCGCCGCGGGTCTGACGCCCGGAGCGGCAAGGCCAGCAGTTGCCCCGCGCTCCGCAGTCGGCAAAGACAGATTACATGCCCGCGAGACCTCGGGCGGCGGTGGCACACATAAACGCCAGTGCCAGGATCACGAGCGAGCCCGCGATATCGACCAGCACGCCCATTGCGCGGCGCTCAAACAGCCAGCTCTCGAAGTGCGGGGCAACGTTGCGCCAAACACGCCACAACAAGATGCCCATGCCGATGACACCGGGAATATTGAGCAGCAAAATCTCGGAGCACAAGAGGCCGATCAGGTTGCCGGCGGCAAAGCCCGCATCGCCCTCGCAGTACTTGCGATAAATCATGTACAGCATGTACGCCACAAACGGCTGCAGGCACGCAGAGATAAACGTGACCACCATCGAGGGGTCCTGAGAAAAGACGTCGGTGAGCTTATCCACGCTCGCGGCATCCTTAGAGGCCAAGAACAGACCGATGACCACCACAGGCACCACGCCCAAGATGACCTCGACCATCGTAAACAGCTTGGCAGTCAGGTCTTCGCTCGCCGTATTCAAATGAGGTGCCCACTCAGGATGAGCATGCGCGCCGACCTTCTTGTCCTTCTCGGCACGATCGGCCTTTTTGCCCTCAGGAACCCGACGACCAGGATCCTTGCGAGTCCCCACCACAGCAACCCGAGCCCGAGACTTCTTACCCATAGAAAACACCTCACAAGAGGAAACGAATAGCCAACGCTACCCAGTGTACCCCCTAAACAACGGCGCCGCCCCAATCCAGAGCAAACCCCGCCAACCAAGTAACCGAGCCATCAACTAAACGGCCGCAACCCAATCCCTATACAAAACGTGCCGCCCCATAAGGGGCGGCACACAAACTTCTAATCAGCTTTTCTGTAACGAGCACGCGACGACCCGAAGCCGGAGCGCAGGGCGGGAGGCCGGATCGCCTTCCCTCAACGCGACCCTGCGGAGCCGTGAGCGGGGAGGGAAGGCGATCCGGCCTCCCGCCCTGCGCTCCGCAGTCCACGTTCGTATCGGCGCTAGTAGTTCACCACCTGCTCCTCAAAGTACGCCTTCGGGTGGTTACAAACCGGGCACACCTCGGGCGCCTCGGCACCCACATGCAGGTGCCCGCAGTTCAGGCACTTCCACACCTTCACGCCCTCGCGCTCAAACACCTCGCCCGACTCGATGCGCTCGACAAGCTTGTTGTAGCGCTCCTCGTGAGCCTTCTCGACAGCACCGACGCCACGGAACTTTGCGGCAATCTCGGCAAAACCCTCCTCCTCGGCGGTCTTGGCAAACTCGTCGTACATCGTGGTCCACTCGTAGTTCTCGCCCGCAGCGGCATCACGCAAATTGTCCAGGGTGTCGGGAACGGCGCCGTCGTGCAGATACTTAAACCACAGCTTGGCATGCTCGGACTCGTTGCCTGCGGTCTCGGCAAAGATATTCGAGATCTGAACGTAACCATCCTTCTTGGCCTTAGATGCGTAGTAGCGATACTTGGTGTGCGCCTGGGACTCACCGGCAAAAGCGGTCTCGAGGTTCTTCTTGGTCTGAGAGTTTTCAAAATCCATAGGTGTACTTCCCTTCAACACATGCCGCCCATAGGCTTCGAGCGGCCTTGTCTTTAGGATGCCCTCATCTCGAAAATCTAAACCTTACAATCCTGTTCTTCAGATTCGGGTGGGCTACACGCTTAGCCAGCGGTCGCCCTCCACGCGGCAAAAGCCCTCACGCTCCAAGTCGGCCAAAATGCCTGCGACGAGATCGTGATCGACCGGCTCGCGGCCTGCCGCCGCCTCCATTTCGTTGACACCCGCCACGGCCTCGGCGAGTGTGATGCCCGCCGGCCGCCCATCGCGCGCAGCCAGCAGCATGCGCACAATATGGGCGCGCTTTTGACGGCGCGAGCCCTCAAACTTGGACTGACGGCTATAGCTCGCCGAGCGCCTGGACGGATTGGGCAGCGTCTTCTTAAGATACGCGCCATAATCCAGCAGCGCGTAATACCATGCGCGCGGTGTGTCGGCATCATCGAGCGGCACGGCAAAGGGAGCGATCTCATCCGCCGTCGTACCGGGAGCCGCCGGACAGGCGGCCTGAATCAGCGGCACCAGCTCGCGATCGGGAACGGCGGGCACATCGGGAAAGAAATGATGCAGAAAGACCGTGCGCACGTTGGTCTCCAGATACACACCCGGTAGATCGAACGCAAACGATCGGATGCCCTGCGCCGTCGCCGGGCCAATACCGGGCAGGGCAACCAGGTCGCGCGTCTCACGTGGAAACTTCCCGTCCCAGTCCTCTACAACGCGCTGAGCGGCCTTGTGGAGCGCCAGGGCGCGTCGGTTGTAGCCCATCCCCTGCCAAGCGTCCAAAACATCGGAAGGCGCGGCCTGGGCAAGCGCCTGCACGGTTGGAAAGCGATCGAGCCACGCGGGCATACGCATCTCCACACGCTGCACCTGCGTTTGCTGCAGCATAACCTCGGAAAGCCAAATAATGTACGGGTCGCGCGTGCGGCGCCACGGAAGGTCGCGATAACGCAGGACCCCTTCCGAACGAATCGTCGAACGAAAGGGGTCCTGAATCATGGCTATGCTCCTTATGCGGCGCTATTCCTCCCGGCAAGCGCACGCACAGGTGGCGTACTCGGGAAACGCATCGCGGTCGGCAAACTTGGGGTCGACGGCCGGGAACTGGCGGTGAGCGACGATATCGCCCAGCGAAACGGAATCGAGGTAGTCGCGCATCAACGCTTGAGCTCCGGCCCACAGAGGATGATAGCAGCACGTGCCCATGCGTGCGCAGTCGCCATCGGGCGCGGTGCAATCGTTCATGACCATGGGGCCCTGAACGGCCTCAACGACCTGGCGGATGGTGACATCGTCGGGGCTGACCTTAAGACGCATGCCGCCATGGACGCCACGCAGGCTCTCCACAATACCGGCCTGAACCAAACCATGCTGGATTGAACGGGCAAACGAATACGGGACATTGACCTCTTCGGCGGCGGTGCGAACAGAAAGCAGACGCTCCGGGTCCTCGGCAAGCATCGCGAGCATGCGAAGGGCGTAATCAGTCTTCCTCGATATGTCCATTTTTCCCCTTTCAAGGAATAGGAACAGCTCGAACGAGCTCCGGGGCCGAGCTTACGTCGAGACGCCAATGACCGTATGGACGCCCAAATAGCAAAACGGGTGCCCACTGAATGCCGCGCTTGAAGCCTCTTGCATCAAAAACGGCACACAGTGCAATTCAGTATAACCTAACCCCCTGCTTCGTTGAACAGGTGTTGCGCAACAAACGTCTTGTTTGAACACTTGTCTCATACGGAGCTTGTCCGGGAATTGGAAAGATCTGCTTTTGGGCGAAAGGAGCCGATGGGATCAAGGTCCTATCAAACGCAAAAAGCCACGTCCGAAGACGTGGCTTTAATTGCGTTGGCGGGAAGTACGGGGCTCGAACCCGCGACCTCCGACGTGACAGGCCGGCGCTCTAACCAAACTGAGCTAACTCCCCAGGCAGTCGTTCGCGTTTGTTTCCGCTCGCGTGCGCTGCGGGGATTAGTATACACAGAAGTCTGTCCGGTGCGCAACAACTTTTTTGAAAATAATTTTTTGGCCCTCCGGGAGGGTCTCCGGGGCCGGCTGGCGCGGGTTAAGTTTGCTGCTCTACAGTCCTGCGCAAGACGGAAAGCACATTAAGTGCTTTCCTTTGCGTGCGGAACTCGCGACAAACTTAACCCGCGCCAGCCGGCCCCGGAGACCCTCCCTGCCGTCACATTGTTCAACCAGTTTTGCGGGCGTGCGCCGCTGCGCGGCTAGCCTGATGGATCTTGTTGAACTTCGGCCTTTGGCTCAAAGAAAAACGGGAGACGCGATCTGCATCCCCCGTTTTTGTTGCGGTTAGTCCAAGTCAATAAACTTGGTGCTCAGGATCTTGCCGTCTTTGACGAGCATTCTGGCCATGGTGGGGCCTCGGCTGCCTCTGGGGTAGCTGGCGCTGCCGGGATTGAGGACCAGGCAGCGGCCCACTTGGGCTTCTTTGGTTACGTGGGTGTGACCGTTGATGGCTACGTCTACGGATCCCACGGGCAGGTCTTCGCGGTAGTGGGCTACAGCGAATTTGAGGCCTTCGTAGGTAAAGAGGGCCAGACGGTCAACATCCGGGCCGTAGTCGCGGTAGTAGTCGTTGTTGCCTAGGACCGCTCGCACGGGGGCGATGGTGCATAGATGCTCGTAATCCATCTCTGACGTGAGGTCTCCGGCGTGGATGATTAGATCTGCGCCCTTGAGCTCGTCCAGAAGCGCGGGCGAAAGATAGCCGTGGGTGTCCGAGATGATGTCGATGCGCTTGGCGCCTGCACTGTTCATGAGATCCCTTCTGCAAAACCGATTCGGCGTATATACAAAAAGCCCCACGGCTCCGCAGACAATTGGTCTACAGGGCTGCGGGGCCAGTGTGCTAGAGGCTCAGGGCCTTCTTGAGCGGCACAACGCGGCGGCGCGAGACCGGCACGCGTTCGTCGACGCCCGTAATACCCAGTTGGATAGCGCCCGAGGGCACCGTCTCGACATCCGTGACGCACGCCAAGTTGACGATATAGCGGCGATGAACGCGAAAGAAGCCAAAGTCGCAAAGCTTGGCCTCGAACTGCGCCAGCGAAGTCGTCGATAGAAAACGATCATCGACGGTATAGATACAGGAGTAATCGTCCTTGGCCATGATGAAGCGAATGTCATCCACGGGAATGAGGACCTTACGGCCGCCCTTTTCCACCGGAATGCGCTCGATGGTGGCCTTGCTGTCCGTGACGGGCTTGGCGCGCTGCATGACCTTCTCGATCGCGCGATCCAGGCGCGCCTCCTCAACCGGCTTCATTAGGTAATCGACGGCATCTACGTCGAACGCCTCGACGGCATGATCGCTATACGCAGTCACAAACACAATCGCCGGCGGATTCTTAAGCTTATGCAGTGCCTCGGCAAGCTGCAGACCAGAAGCACCGGGCATCGAGATATCGAGAAATACGACATCGACGCGGTTTTCCATCAACATCTCAATGGCGGAGCGGACGCTCGACGCCTCAGTGATCGTGCCGATCTTGCCCGTCTGCTCGAGCAAGAAGCGAAGTTCCGAACGGGCCGGGGCCTCATCATCCACAATCATCGCACGCAGCATAGGGATTAAACCTTTCGTCAACAAACTACGCCGGGCATCCGCCGCTTGGCGTTGAGCCCATAGCCTTTTATTTTACTCTTGAATGTCAAAGATGCTCTCTGACAAATCAAGGTGCAGGAGCACTTTGGTGCCCTTGCCCGGCGCCGATTCGACGCGCGTATAGGAGTGCGGTCCATAAAAGCGATGGATGCGCTCAGAAATATTGTGCATGGCCACACCGGCGCCGCCGCCTTGCGGGGAACTGGCATCGGGGCGGGCAGAGCGCTCATCAAACAGCCTGGCGGCGGTGCCCTCGTCCATGCCCACGCCGTTGTCGGCTACGGCAATCAGGATTGCGTCGTCGCCGTCTTGATGGACGGTCACGTCGATCCGCAGGGCATCGTCATCGCCCATGCCATGCCGCACGGCGTTCTCGACGATGGGCTGGATTACAAAGGCCGGGACCAACGTGTCCTCGACATCCTCGGAGACATCGAAGGTCGCCAGTACGCGGTCCTCGCCAAAGCGCGCCTTCTCAAACGTCAGGTAGCGCTTGGTCTGGGCAACCTCGCGCGAGACCGGGATAAGCGACCCCGAGTTGTCGAGCGTGGCGCGATAGAACGAGGAGAACTCGCGCAGCAGCTCGCGGGCACGCAGCGGATCGGTGCGTGTAAACGACGCGATGGTGTTGAGCGTGTTAAACAGAAAGTGCGGATTGATCTGCGCTTGCAGAGCACGAACCTCGGCACGGGCCGTGAGCTCCTTTTGCACCTCGAGCTCGTGGATGGCGAGCTGCGTGGACAGGATCTCGGCAAAACCCGAGGCGAGCGCATACTGGGTGCGGTCTACGGCGCGCGGGGTCTTGTAGTAGAACTTGAGCGTGCCGACGGTGCGATCGCCCACCTTGATGGGCGCGATGATACCGGCGGGAACATGGTTGTGCGAACCGTCCGAACCCACCACGTCCACCACGCGGTTGAACGACTGCACGATGCCGTGCTCAATGACGTAGCGCGTGGCAAGCGTGTGGATGGGCGAATCGGGCAGCAGCTTTTCCTCGAACTCGCCCGCGCAGGCCAGCACGTTGCCCTCATCGGTGATGGCAACGGTCATGGCACGCGTCTCGGGCAGGATACGCCGGCACACCAAAAGCGCCGATTCTTGCGTCAGACCGCCCTTAATGTCCTCGAGCATGGCCGAGGCAACCGAGAGCGTCTCCTCGGTGTACTGGGAGCGTACCGAATCGGGATTGAGCGTCAAAAAGATAAAGATGCACAGGAAGATGCACAGCAGCGCACAGGCAATCACCGTGGCAATCGGCTCAATGCCAGTCACCAGGGCAAAGATAAAGTACGCCAACACGCAAACGGCGCAGACTACGGCGATGATGCGAAAGATTGAAATTGAATTATCGCGCTGGGCGCGGCGGTCGATCATTCAGCCCCCTCCAGGATGCTAATCAGTTGTGCGTCGCGCCAAAGTTCGTCCATGATCTTGGGCCAGAAACTCTGAAAACGCAGGTAGCTTGCGGCGTTTTGGCGGGCATAGGTCTTGGCCTCGTCAATACCATGACGCCAGATGCGCAGATACCCCTCGTGCTCGCGGGTAAACATGCTGCGAACCATGGCGGTCTTGCGCACGCGGTCGTCGAGCTCGCGCGAGATCCACGGACCCGGATAGGGCATGAGTGATGCGGCCGTAACCGGAATGAGCTCCTTTTGGTGCGCGGCGAACGTCAGCTTGGCCCGCTCGTAGTACCAACGGTACACGTCCTGCATAAAGCGCGGCGAGCGCTTCTCGGACTCGGGCGGCAGGTGGCGCACGGCCCACTCGTTATCGAACCACACGTCATAGCCGAACATGCGCATGTTAAACAGGTAGTCCAGATCCTCGCCGCGGGTGATAAACGGGTCGAAGGCCACACGCGTAAAGGCGCGGGCGTGCAGGGCCATCAGGCCGCCGCATACGTAATTGGAGCGCGAGATGCGGGTGCCCGAGAGCGCCTTTTTCATCCAGCGATTGAACTCGATACGCTTGGTCCACCAGCGATGGCAAATGCCCACTTTGTCCGTGGGAGCCAGCGGCGACCCGTCGCGATCATAAAAGTATCCGCTCTTGACTAAAATCGGCAGGCCCTGACGCGTCTGCTGGCCCAGCGCATAGGTCGCACGCTTCATAAAGTCGGCATCGATGACGGTCTCGTCGTCATCCAAAAACACAACCGCGTCGTGCCCCAGCACCGCCGCGCAGGCAAGACCCATGTTGCGGATGGCGCCGTAGCCGCGCAGGCTCACGCACTCGCCCGAGCCTTTGGGCGCAATCTGTGCCACGCGGTCGGCAACACGCGAAGCCTGAGTATTGGTAACGACGGTGACCTTAAGTGTGGGATGCGCATTAACGATTTCGTGCACGCGATGGGATACGTCGGCCGTGGCAGAAACCGGACAGACCACCAAGAGAATGATGCGCGGAATGTCGCGCACCTGTTCGAGTGAAGTCAGGCAGCGATCGAGTTCCGGGTTGGCGGCATTGAGCGACGTCGAGTGATCGTAGGTGCCGGGAGCGTTTGCTTGGGTATCATCGCCCGCCCAATATGTTGGGATCACAACCGTGGCGTTCATACCTTTACCCTCCTTGCAACACAAAAACGGGGCGCCGCCAAACACAGGCGACGCCCCGCGACCTAGCTGATTCCATCATACCCACTTGGGCTAAACATTGCTCGGAAGTCAGAATGATTTATGCGGCTACTTCCAAAAGAGTACTGCAGATAGGCACAATTGCTGTACTGAGCCCGGTTGCCTTACGCCGCCGCCTGAGCCATGCGGGACAGACGGACCAGCAGCACAAAGCCAACAACCAGCAGAACGCCAATAGAAAGGACGCCCAGCGACGGGTTGCCGGTCAGCGAGGTGACGACCGACACCAAGAAGGTGCCCATGACACTTGCATAGCGGCCAAAGATATCAAAGAAGCCGTAGTACTCGTTGGACTTTTCCTTGGGAATAATGCGGCCGAAGTAGCTACGGCTGAGCGCCTGCACACCGCCCTGGAACAGGCCGACCATAATGGCAAGCACCCAGAATTCAAAGGCGGTCTTGAGGAAGAACGCGGCAAAGAGCACGATGCCCATATAGGCGGCGACGGCCACCAAGATCATATTGAGTGTGCCCACGCGACCGGCAAGCTTGCCGTAGATGATGGCGGACGGAAAGGCCACAAACTGCGTAACGAGCAGAGCCAGCACCAGTTGGGTCGAGTCGATGCCCAAAGCCGATCCATAGCTGGTTGCCATGGAAATGACCGTGTGCACACCGTCGATGTAGAAGAAGAACGCGATCATGTAGACCAGCACGGTCTTGTTGTGGGCAATCTCGCGCATGGTGTGTCCGACCTCGGAGAACACGCCGCCCACGATGTGGCCGATGGTGTCCTCGGGACCACGCTCGCGACCGTACTTTTGCTTATAGGTGCGAATGAGCGGCAGGGTAAAGATGAGCCACCAGGCACCAGTGATGACAAACGACAGACGCGTTGCCAGCATGGTGGGGACACCAAGAGCGGGACCACCCATGATAAGCGCCAGGCAGATGATGAACGGCACGGTGGAACCGATGTAGCCCCAGGCATAGCCCGAGCTGGACACGACGTCCATGCGCTCGTCGGTGGTAATGTCGGGCAGCATGGCGTCGTAGAACGTCATAGAAGAGTTGAGGCCGATGGTGCACAGCACGTACACAGTCAAAAATGCCATGGCGGACATTGGGATAGCCTGCGCCAGGCAAAGAACCAGGCCCGTGAGGAAGAAGCCCAAGAAGAACTTGATCTTGTTGCCGGCGTAATCGGCAAGCGCGCCCAGAATGGGCATGAGCATGGCAATGACCAGCGAGGCAATCGTCTGCGCGTTGCCCCAAGCGACCACCAGGTCTGCCGAGGAAGCGCCGGTATTGATGGCGTTAAAGTAGATGGGCACCACCGAGGTATTGAGCAGCACGAGGGCCGAGTTTCCCACATCGTACATGACCCAGTTACGCTCGAGCTTGGTGTATTTCATGGACAGGGACCCTTCGTATTCGCCCGATATGCAGCTAGTTCATCGTACCCCAATTGCACGGAGGCGCCGGTAAGGATTCGGCAAAGAGACAGGAGCGGACCCTACTCCTCGCGGTCGAACTCCTCGTCGGTGCCGAGCACGCGGCCGCTGTAGTTGACGTGACCGGTCACGGCCTCCATGTCACCGGTCTCGATAAAACGCGCGACCGTGCACTCGTAATCGACCAGCGCGCGATCAAAGACCTCGGGGAAACTCTCGTTCGAGACCTCATCGGTAAAGGGATTCTTCCATGTCAGATGGCCCAGGTTACCGGTGCGCTCGGGCAGCTCCGTCGTCACGCGATGGGCAAGGCCGTCGAGCAGCGAGTAGTCGTGCACCAACCCCTCAACCAGCGAGATCGCGCGCGTCTTTACGGAGTCGGCCGGCTCAATCGCACGGTAAAGTCGCTGCATATTGGCAACGGCAGCACCGTACTCCCCCGCCGGAATGTCAATGCCGTACACGCGTCCGGCAACATAGCTCATCAGCACGCCGGCCACGCGACTGATGCGATCGGTGGTGACGATCTCGCCCGCCGGCGGGTAATCGTCGACCGTAGCGCCATCGCGCTTAAGCTGCAGCATCAGTACATCCAGGTCGCTCTCGATCACGGCATGGACCTGACTGCTCGAATCCTCAAGCTCTGAATCGGACTCCACGATGCCAAACTGCTGCTCATAGACAAAGGGGTGGGCGTTGCGGTCGAGCACGTAATGAGACAGCAGACCCAGCGCAAAGGCGCGACCCAAGCTGGCGTCGCGCGGCAGCAGATGCGACACGCCGTCGCGCAGGCACGCGAACTGGCGAGACATGCGCGAGCGATGCATGACCTGCGCCAGCAGCGTACAGTCGGAAACACGCGGTGTCAGAATGTGGAAGAAAAACGGGTCGGGGCCCTGGTTGCCCAGGATAAAGGCAATACGCTCCTCGTCGGACGTGATAACGCCCTGCGGAAGACGGTCGATGCTTTCCTCGCCAAACAGATGATGCGTAATGAGCGCAGGCATAATGATCCTTTCGATTTCATTCGATGCCACCCATTATGCCCACCGCGCGCCCGTGCCAAACCTGCGGCGGTAAACGGTGGCGTGCGGACCGCTTACGCAAGCCCCAGGTGCGTCTTAACCTCGGCGGCGCGACGGCGGGACACGGGCACCGTCGAGGTCACGCGATCGAGCCTGAGCTCCATCAGGCCCGTGGAGCCGATCTCGACATTGTGCACGTCTTCCAAATTGACCAGATAACTGCGGTGGACACGGATAAAGCCCTCGGAGGCCAGGTGCCGCTCGAGCGAGGAAATCGACTCATTGATCAGGTATGTTCCCTCGGCGCAGACGGCGTTGCAAAAATCGGCGCGTGCCTCAAAGTAGCAGACATCCGCCACGGGAATGAACACCTTTTTACCCCCACGATCCACCGTCAGGCGAAGGGGCTGGCGCGGGGTATGGACAGCGCGGCGAACACCCAGGGCGGTTTCGATCTTGTCGAGCGCCTTCGACAGGCGCGCGTCCTCGACCGGCTTGACGATGTAATCGACGGCATCGAGGTTATAGGCATCGGCCGCATACTCGGCAAATGCCGTCACAAACACCACGACCGGCGGCGTCTTTAGGTTCTGCAGCGTCTCGGCAAGCTCGATTCCCGAGCGACCGGGCATCGTGATATCCAAAAACAAGACGTCGGGCTTGTTCGACAGGATCGATTCCACAGCCTCGGTGACATTGCCCGCCTCGGCAATCTGGCCCACACGCGCATCCTTTTCCAACAGATAACGTAGCTCAGCCCTAATAGGGGGCTCGTCATCAACCACCAAGATGTTCCATCCCTCGGACATATGCGCTTCCCCTCTTTTTTTCTCTCAATCCAACCGCGCGCTACACCTTCATCGGCGCCGGCTCATGCGGCTCGCCGTTCAGCTCGACGATGACCTGTGTTCCCACGCCTTCCTGGGACTTCACGCGCATGCCAGAATCTTCTCCGTAAAAGAAATGGATGCGCTGAAGCACGTTGAAGAGCGCCAGGCCGCAACCTCGCTTGATGGATCCGTCGGCGGTAATGCTCTCGGGCTCCTCTCGGCGATGCTGCTCAAACAGATGCGCGCAGACTTCTTCGCTCATACCGATGCCGTCATCTTCGACGATGATCTCCAAGCCGTCATCGGTCTCAAAAGCCCTAACACGAATAGAAAGCGGCTCGGTCTCGCGCTGCGCATGCTTGATGCAGTTTTCGAGCAACGGCTGCAAGATAAACGGCGGCACCATGCAATCGCGCACCTCAAAGTCGATATCGACCGAGACGCGCAGACGGCCGTCGCCATACCGGGCCTGCATAAGATTGATATAACGGGTGCCCTGTTCCACCTCATGCTCGAGCGTGGTGAGCGTATCGGAGTCAGAAAGCGTCTGACGATAGTAATTGGAAAAATCGATGAGCAGCGATCGCGCCTTGTCGGGCTCGGTTCGAACGAGCGACACGATCGTGCTAATGGTGTTGAACAGAAAATGCGGGTCGACCTGCGACTGCAGGGCCCGAAGCTCCACGCGGGCTGTGAGCTCGTCCTGGCGCTCGAGCTCAAAGCTGGCGAGCTGCGTGGAGATGAGATCGGCAAAACCCGAGGCCAACGCCGTCTGGCGCATATCGATGCTGCTCAGGCGGGGATAGTACAGCTCGAGCGTACCCACGCAATGCCCGCGCACGGTAAGCGGCGCGACAATGCCGGCGCGCAGGCGGGGAAAATAGCCGCCCGTCTCATTGGAGGCGTCGCGCGAAAATACACTCTGCTCGCCGGACTCGATCACGTTGAGCGTGGTCTTGAGCACAACCGGGGTGCCGGCAGGGCACTTTGCCGAGTCCTCGCCCCAGCTTGCCAACACCTGTTTGCCATCGGTAAAGCAGATGGCAGAGGCGATGGTCTCGGACAGGATAATTTTAGAGGCGCCCAGGGCCGCTTCGGGCGTAAGGCCGCGCGACGTGTAGACGAATATTTTTGATGCGATGGCGAGCGTACGGTCGGTTGCGCTCGATGTGAGGTCGTCGGGGACCACAAAGACATACGAGAAAAAGAAGCACAGCATGACCAGGCCGGCAATAACGACAACGCCCGGAACGGGATTGGGATTATCGGTTAAATCCCAGATAAGCAGCAGGATAAGCGCCGGAACGACAATACCGAGCAGGATGGCCTGAACCACATGCTGGGCCGTACGAAAGACCTTGGTAGAGTTGTAGCTCTTGCCCAGAATCAGCCTGTTTAAATCCACCGTCATCCCCTCTTGTCCTTAGCACCCATAGCAATAAAGAGGGCCGCAAGCGACCCTCTCCATTGCATTATGCAATCAAAAACTGTGTTTTACATCCAGCCATCGACAAACGGTATCTTAGGCGCTGTATTTGTTGGCCTCGCCAAAGGTGCCAGCCTCGACGATCCAGCCGTCCTTCATGATGACGTCCATGTTGTCGGTGTTGAGCACGTGGATGTCGGCGGCGACGTCACCGTTGACAACCAGCAGGTCGGCGCACTTGCCGGCCTCGATGGAACCGGTCTCGTCCTCGATGTGGCACATCTTGGCACCGTTGAGGGTGGCGCAGGTGATGGTCTCGACCGGAGTGAAGCCGATCTTGTCGACGAACTCGTACATCTCCTCGATGGAGCAGGTGCCGTACGGGGTGACGAAGGAGAAGGAGTCGGAGCCGATCGTCATGACGACGCCGCGCTTCTTGGCCTCGCGCAGGCAGTCGTAGTTGCGCTGCAGCTCCTTCTCGACCAGGGTGCCCTCGTACTTGTCGTGCAGCTCGGGGACGTAGACGGGCGGATAGGTGGCGTACCAGGTGGGCAGGAAGGCGATCGTCGGGGTGAAGAAGGTGCCCTGCTCGGCCATGAGGTCCATGGTGCGCTCATCGATATCGAAGCCGTGAATCAGCTGCTCGCAGCCAAAGCGAACGGAGTCGTAGGCGGCGGCGTGGTTGTTGTAGCAGTGACTCCACACGGGGATGCCGACCATCTTTGCCTCTTCGACCACGGCCTGGATCTCCTCGGAGCAATAGTGCTGGTCGCGACCGGAATCCCAACGCCAGATGCCGCCACCGGTAGCCCAGATCTTTATGGCATCGGGGTTCTCGCGCAGGCGACGACGGACGGCCTTGCGCAGATCCCAAGGACCATCGACCTGGTCGCCCCAGGGATGGGATTCCTTGTTGAGCTCCTGGGTGCAGTGGTGGGAGTCACCGTGGCCGGCAACACGGCAGAAGCCGAGTCCGGTGGCCAGAACGCGCGGGCCCTTGAAGACGCCCTTGTCGATGCAGTCGCGAATCTGGATACCAAAGCGGCCGATCTCGCAGACGGTGGTGAGGCCGTGGGTGAGGCAGTCGTAGGCCTGCTTGACGGCGACGGCCTGCTTCTCGAGGAGCGGCTGCATGACCCAGTCGGTGTCATCGTCGGTCAGGTTGCCCGAGAAGTGCAGGTGGGTGTCGATCAGGCCGGGAAGGACGGTCTTGCCGGTGGCGTCGATAACCTCAACGCCCTCGGGAAGGTCCTGCATAGCACCGGCATACTCGATCTTGCCGTTGTCGTCGACGAGAACGAGGGAGTTCTCGACCGGCTCGGCACCGGTACCGTCGATGAGCTTACCGCCAACGATTGCGTACTTAGTGGACATGGTTCCTCCTTATGGATCCATATAGTGGGCGAGGCCATGTTGGGTTATGGCCTCACAAAGCTACCCAAGTGGTGCCGGGTTCGGTGCGCGGAAGAGAGGGGTCCGCGCACCCGATCCGCCCCGGCTAGGCGTTATTTTTTGCGGGAATTGGTGAAGGCCATGAGGGCCAGGCCAACGGCCAGCCAGCCGATCACGATGCTCCACTCCACCATGTTGAGGGAGGCGGGAGAGAACGGGACCACGAGCAGGCCAATGATGACGGCGCAGGCAGCGACAGCGAGGCTGATGCCAAACTTGCCGCCGGGCACCTCGTAGGGACGAGGCAGGTCGGGCTCGGTGAAGCGCATGCGCAGGCAAGCGAGGGCGACCATGCCGCAGGAGAAGATGAAGGCGAGAGCCGACACGTTGGTCAGAGGGATGAGCATGTTCTTGCCCAGGAACGGACCGATGACGGTGATGACGCCCAGAACGGCGCAGGCGAGCTTGGGAGCGCCGGACTTGGGATCGACCTCGGCGAACTTCTCGGGCAGCTGGCCCTTGCGGCCCATGGCGAGCATGATGCGGCTCGTAGCGCCGTAGAAGGAGTTCATCGGGCCCATGGGTCCAAGCGTGGCGATGACGAGCATGGCCAGGTACAGGAGCATGTTGATGCCCTTGAGGCAGGCAAGCGCGGGAACCGGGCTCTTAACAAACTCATGCCAGTCGAGGATGGTGCCGAACGAGTAGATGCAGACCATGTAGAAGCCGCCGGCGGCCAGCAGGGCCAGGGAGATGATCTTGCCGAACTTGTTCCAGTTGAGGCCCTCGGCTGCTTCCTCAGCCTGCTGAGGAATGGTATCGAAGCCGGCGTAGAAGAACGGGGTCAAAACCAGGACCGACACGATGCCGGCGAACAGGCTGGTGCCCTCGGTAGCGGGCTTGCCGCCGCCAGCACCGGTGACCTGGGAGAACACGGGCATGGCGTGTTCCGGCGAACCGGTGAACAGCGAGACGCCCATGGCAAGCAGCATGCCGCAGAGCAGGGCCTTGGTCAGGAAGGCCTGGAGCTTGGCGGCCGAGCTGGCACCGCGGAAGTTGAGGAAGATGACGTAGGCTGCAAAGCCGAGCGCGATCAACGTCGGGAACAGGTAAACGTCGGCGCCCAGGATGGTGTAGAGCTTGACGGCGCGCAGCCACTCAAGGCCGGGCAGGCTGCCGAACATCTCGGACACGAGGGTCGAGATGGCGATGGCCTCCCACGGGCACAGGATGCCGTTGCCCAAGGCCAGGAGCCAGCCAGTGATGTAGCTCATCGTACGGCCAAAGCTACGATCGACATACTCGACGATGCCGCCCGAAATGGGGATAGCAGCCGTGAGCTCACCGAAAACAGCTCCGACGGGCACGAGGAAGATCGCGCCCAAGAGGAATGCGATCATAGCGGGAACGGGACCGCCGCCCACGACCATCCAGTCGCCGACCTGCAGAACCCAACCGGTACCGATGATGGCACCAAAGCCGATGGTGAAGAAGTTCCAGAGCGAGAGCGTTTTCTTCATGCCGCCGTTATCCTCGACTGCAACTTCTGCGTTCTTGTCCGCCATTGTTCCCCTCCTTTCCTGTTTGACGCCCTTGGCGTCACCCCTTGCGCGGTCCGTTTTGCCGCGCGCTTTTATTCCATGGCTTTAAGATACGGCCTTGGCGCAGCAGCGCCGCTCGCAGCTCGACCGAAGGCAGAACTGCAAAACGAGCGGCACCGTTTTTGGGACGAACGGCGGGAGACGTCATTCGTCTTGGGCGCTTTCATCTTGTCTGCTTTTGAATACCTGTTACCGTGACGCTTGGCGCTCGGCGCGGCAACGTTCATACCATTTGTCAGGCTTTTGGCGCACATGCCCATGTGTCGTGCATCTTTTTATGTAGGATAGACAAGTTACACATGAGGCAAGGTGATTCGAATGGCATACGGATACAATGACGGCGACCAACGGCCACAAAGCGTGCGCCTTGCCGGCCGCACCACGCCAACGCCCAGAAGCACCTCCGACAACGACAACCCGCAGCGCCCCCAAGAGCAGCCCGGGGCTTCTTCGCGGCGGCAAAGCCGTACCGTGCAGCAGTCAGACCGCGTGAGTACGAGCACACGTCAACGCCAGACCGACACATCGCAGCCACGCCGCTACGATCGCCGTAAGACCGACTACTACGTCAAGCGCACCTTTTCGCGACCTCAACGCGATCGCGGCAATTCCGTCCCTCACCCCGCGTCGCACACCACAAGCCACGCGCTTCCGGCCCGCCGTCTACGCCTTGCGCTTTGCTCCATCGCCGCCTGCCTCGTCTTTGTGTTTTTGGGATCCTGTATCTCCCACGGATCAGCCGGTCTTGAGCCCACTGCCGAGGACAAGCTGCTTAAAGCTCCCGTCGCGCCCGGTTACTCCTTTGCGTTCTCGACCCCACGCTCGCAATGGCAGGCCGGTGTCATGCCCCACATCTACCAAATTGACCCCGCATGGTCGGAGCTGCCCTATGCCGGCGGCACTATTCGCGAAAACGCTTGCGGTCCTACCTGCCTCACCATGGTCTATATCTTTAAGACCGGCCATACCGATAAGACGCCGGTCGATATATGCGCACTGGCCGAAGCCGGCAACTACGCCCCCACCGGTGCCACCGAATGGTCGTTTATGACAGGCGGTGCGTGGCAGCTGGGGCTCAACGGAACACAGCTCTATAACGATCGTGAATCGATTGCCCAAGCACTTCGCTCGGGTGCGCCCGTCATCGCCGCAGTGCGCCCCGGTACGTTTACCAACGTAGGCCACTACATCGTGCTCTACGGCATCGACGATGCCAACCAGATTGGCGTCTACGACCCCAACTCGGCCAGCCGCAGCGCCCGCCGCTGGGGCGTCGTAGAGG
Source organism: uncultured Collinsella sp. (assembly GCA_958445065.1). Classification (GTDB taxonomy): domain Bacteria; phylum Actinomycetota; class Coriobacteriia; order Coriobacteriales; family Coriobacteriaceae; genus Collinsella. Next base: position 21,192 of record CAUCQW010000014.1, on the reverse strand, counting down.
TCCTCAACGAAGTCGAAGCCATGTGGGCCTACTACTAGTCATTGGGGACAGACTTAAATGAGTGGTCATTGGGGACGCTCTTGTTTGACTAGTCGTTTAAGAACGTCCCCAATGACTAGGTGAATAGCAAAAGCCCCGCAGTCGGAGCGGACTGCGGGGCTCATGAAGAGAGGCTAGTTTGTGGGCGCTTTGCCTGGCGCCCACGAGAGAGGCAACAGAGTAGAGACTACTCGTGGATGCGGGTACCGGAGAGGCCAGCCATGGTCTCGGCGGCCTTGTCCAGAGCGCCGATGATGCAGGTGCGGCCCTTGCGGGAACGGGCGAACTTGATGGCAGCGCGGACCTTGGGCTCCATGGAACCCTTGCCGAACTGGCCCTCGTCGGCCAGGCGCTCGGCCTCGTCGGCGGTGAGGTCCTCGAGCTCCTCCTGGTTGGGCTTGCCAAAGTTGATGGCGACATGCTCAACGGCGGTCAGCAGGAACAGAACGTCGGCGTCGCAGTCCTCGGCCAGCAGCTCGCCGCCCAGGTCCTTGTCGATGACGGCGGGAACGCCCTTGTAGCAGCCCTTGTTCTCGTAGTCGCGGACGACGGGGATGCCGCCGCCACCGCAGGCGATGACGATGAACTCGTTGTCGAGCAGGTTGAGGATGGAGTCAGCCTCGACGATCTTCTTGGGATCGGGGGAAGCGACGACGCGACGCCAGCCGCGGCCGGAATCCTCGACGAAGACCTTGGAGGGATCCTCGGCCATGAACTCCTTGGCCTGCTCCTCGGTGTAGAAGGGGCCGATCGGCTTGGTCGGGTTCTTGAACGCGGGATCGTCGGGGTCGCACTCGATCTGGGTGACGACGGTGGCGGCGTGCCAACGCTTATAGCGCTTGTGCATCTCGCGGCCGATGCCCTGCTGCAGGTGATAACCAATGTAGCCCTGGGACATGGCGCCGCACTCGGGCAGCGGCATCTCGGGGGTGCCGATGGCATCGTGGGCAGCGGCGAAGGCGTTCTGGATCATGCCGACCTGCGGGCCGTTGCCGTGGGTGATGATGATCTCGTTGCCCTGCTCGATGAGACCGAGGAGAGCGTGGGCGGTGTTGCTCACGGCCTCGATCTGCTCGACGGGGTTGTTGCCGAGGGCGTTGCCGCCAAGGGCGACGACAATACGATCGGGCTTGCCAAGAGGCTTAGACATTGCTGGAATCCTTTCTGTAAAAGGCCTACAACCCATTAATAACCCGCGTCCGTGCGATACGCGAGTTTATTAAGGTTTATATTCTCTTTATCGCTCATTTTATTCATTTTGAAAATAGCGGAACGGTGAACGGTCGTTTTTATCCGCTCAGCGTACAGAACTCCAGCTCAGACATATCTACGTAATTTACGTGCGACTTTATTTAAATGAAGCGAGGATTATGTCGGATTATGCAAACTACATCTCTGCTAAACACAAAACAGACAGCGCAATATCTTACTCGCACTATACGAGATTCTATGCACATATAAGTCGAGTATGCACCCCTGCAAAAACAAGGGGCTTTTCATCCAGCATAAGGAATAAAGAAGAGCTCCGAAAAGGCGGCAACAGCCAAGTCCCCCATCCATCCCCAAAGTGGCGCGAGGTTTCGCGGCAAAGCCGCGAAACAGCGAAAGGGACGGAATACCCGCCAACTACGTCCTTCATCCGCCCACACAATCCGAGGACGTAGTCGTAGCAGGATCTGAGGGCTGACCTTCGCGGACACTCCGCAGGACGAAAGAACCCCCGCCGCACGTAGTGCGCAGCGGGGGTTCTTTCATGTCCGAGGGCGTCCGCGAAGGTCAGCCCTCAGATCCTGCGGTGGGAGACCTAGGCCTCGTTGTACACCGTCTTGAGCTTCAGCAGGTGAGCGTAGCGGTCCATAGCGGCCTGCTCGTTCTCCTTGAAGAGCTCCTCGGCGCGCTCGGGGAAGGAACGCGTCAGCGAAGCGTAACGGGCCTCGTTCATCAGGAACTCCTGATAGCCGCCCGCGGGCTCCTTGGAATCGAGCGAGAACTTCTTACCGGCAGCAGCCTCGGGGTTGAAGCGGAAGAGGTTCCAGTAACCGCACTCGACAGCCTTCTTCATCTCGGCCTGGCAGTTCTGCATGCCGCCCTTCTTGATGGAGTGCATCTCGCAGGGGCTGTAGCCGATGATGAGGGACGGGCCGTCGTAGGCCTCGGCCTCATGGATGGCCTTGAGGGTCTGAGCCGGGTTGGCGCCCATGGCGACCTGCGCCACGTAGACGTAGCCATAGCTCATAGCGATCTCGGCCAGGGACTTCTTCTTGGTCACCTTACCGGCAGCGGCGAACTGAGCGACCTGGCCCAGGTTCGAGGCCTTGGAGGCCTGACCGCCGGTGTTGGAGTAGACCTCAGTGTCGAAGACGAAGACGTTGACGTTGTGGCCGGAAGCCAGGACGTGGTCCAGGCCACCGAAGCCGATGTCGTAGGCCCAACCGTCGCCGCCGAAGATCCAGAAGGACTTCTTGGTGAGGTAAGCCTTGTCGGCGAGGATCGCCTTGGAGGCGTCGCAGCCGCACTTCTCGAGCTCGGCAACGTAGGCGGCGGCAGCGGTCTTAGAGGCCTCGGCGTCGTTGACGGAGTCGATCCAAGCCTGACCGGCGGCCTTGAGCTCGTCGGACGGACCGTCAGCGGCGATGATCTCCTGCGTAGCAGCGATCAGCTTCTTCTGAACGGCCTCGTAGCCAACGGCCATGCCCAGACCGTGCTCGGCATTGTCCTCGAACAGGGAGTTGTTCCACGCCGGGCCGTGACCGTCCTTGTCCTTGCAGTAAGGAGCGGTGGCAGCGGGGTTGCCCCAAATGGAGGAGCAGCCGGTGGCGTTGGAAATGAACATGCGGTCGCCGGCGACCTGGGTCACCAGACGTGCATAGGCGGTCTCGGCGCAGCCGGCGCAGGAGCCGGAGAACTCCAGGTAGGGCTGCTTAAACTGGCTGCCCTTGACGTTGGCCGCGATGAGCTCCTTCTTCTCGGAGACGTTCTCGACCATGTAGTCCCAAACGGGCTGCTGGTCCATCTCCTGCTCGGTGGGAACCATCTCGAGGGCGCCCTTGGGGCAAACCTTGACGCAGTTGGTGCAGCCCATGCAGTCGAGCGGGGACACGGCCATGGTGAACTTCATGCCCTTGGCCTTGGGGCCCATGGCGTCAAGCGTGCGGGTAGCCTCGGGCGCGGCGGCAGCCTCGTCCTCGGTCATCGCGAACGGACGGATGGTGGCATGCGGACACACATAGGCGCACTGGTTGCACTGGATGCACTTGGTCTCGTCCCAGTGGGGAACGACCACGGCGACGCCGCGCTTCTCGTATGCGGAGGCGCCCAGCTCAAACTGGCCGTCGGCGCAATCGACGAAGGCGGAAACAGGCAGGCTGTCGCCGTCCATGCGATCGATGGGCTCGAGCAGGTTCTTGACCTGCTGGGCGATAGCGGACTTGGTCTCCTCGGAGAGCTCGACGGGAGCGGCATCCTCGGCAGTTGCCCAGTCGGCCGGAACCTCGAACTTACGGAAGGCGGTAGCGCCGGCATCGATGGCCTTGTGGTTGGCGTCGACGATAGCCTGGCCCTTCTTCATGTAGGACTTGGTAGCCGCGTCCTTCATGTACTGCAGGGCGTCCTCGGCGGGCAGGACCTTGGCCAGCGCGAAGAAGGCGGACTGGAGCACCGTGTTGGTGCGCTTGCCCATGCCGACCTTAGCGGCCAGGTCGATAGCGTCGATCAGGTAGACGTTGACGTTGTTGTTCGCGATGTAGCGCTTGGCCACGGCGGGCATGTGCTCGGCGAACTCCTCGTCGCTCCACTGGCAGTTGACCAGGAAGGTGCCGCCCGGCTTGACGTCGCGGACCATCTTGAAGCCCTTAACGATGTAGCTGGGGTTATGGCAGGCGACAAAGTCGGCCTTGGTCACGTAGTACGGCGAACGGATCGGGGAATCACCAAAGCGCAGGTGCGAGACGGTGACGCCGCCGGTCTTCTTGGAGTCGTACTGGAAGTAGGCCTGGACGTACTTGTCGGTGTGGTCGCCGATGATCTTGATCGAGTTCTTGTTGGCGCCGACGGTACCGTCGCCACCCAGACCCCAGAACTTGCACTCGATGGTGCCGGGGGCTGCGGTGTTGGGCGCATCCTCGGCCTCGGGCAGGCTCAGGTTGGTCACGTCATCGACAATGCCGATGGTGAACTCGCGCTTGGGCTCGTCCTTCTTGAGCTCCTCGAAGACAGCGAACGCGGACGCGGGAGGCGTGTCCTTGCTGCCCAGGCCATAACGGCCGCCGACGACCTTGATGCCCGTCTTGCCGGCCTCGTAGAGAGCGGAGACGACGTCCTGGTAGAGCGGCTCGCCGATGGAACCCGGCTCCTTGGTACGGTCCATAACGGCGATCTTCTGGACGGTCTCGGGGAGAACGTCGACGAAGTGCTTGATGGAGAACGGACGGAACAGACGGACCTTGACCAGGCCGACCTTCTCGCCGTGGGCGTTGAGGTAGTCGATGACTTCCTCGAGCACGTCGCAGAAGGAGCCCATGCACACGACGACGCGGTCGGCATCGGGAGCGCCGTAGTAGTTGAACAGGCCGTAATCGGTGCCGAGCTTCTCGTTGATCTTCTTCATGTAGCCCTCGACGACGGCGGGAAGCTCGTCGTAGACCTTGTTGCAGGCCTCACGGTTCTGGAAGAAGATATCGCCGTTCTCGTGGCTGCCGCGGGTGTGCGGGTGCTCAGGGTTGAGCGCGTGGTCGCGGAAAGCCTGGACGGCGTCCATGTCGCACATCTCGGCCAGATCCTTGTAGTCCCACATGGCGACCTTCTGGATCTCGTGGCTGGTGCGGAAGCCGTCGAAGAAGTTAAGGAACGGGGTCTTACCCTCGATGGCGGCAAGGTGAGCCACCGGCGAGAGGTCCATGACCTCCTGGACGTTGCCCTCGGCGAGCATGGCGAAACCGGTCTGGCGGCAGGCCATGACGTCGGAGTGATCGCCAAAGATGTTCAGGGCGTGGGAAGCGACGCAACGCGCGGAGACGTGGAAGACGCCCGGGAGCTGCTCGCCCGCGATCTTGTACATGTTCGGGATCATCAGGAGCAGACCCTGAGAAGCCGTGTAGGTGGTGGTCAGAGCACCGGCGCCCAGCGAACCGTGAACGGTACCGGCTGCACCTGCCTCGGACTCCATCTCGACGACCTTGACCGGGGTGCCGAAGATATTCTTGCGACCCTGGGCCGCCCACTGGTCGACATGGTCGGCCATCGGGCTGGACGGCGTAATGGGATAGATTCCCGCTACCTCGGTGTACGCATACGAAACATATGCGGCCGCCTCGTTGCCGTCCATAGACTTAAACTTACGCGCCATATACCCCTCTCCTCTCATATAGGTATACAGGCCCCGGCGATCGCCGGGATGTTGGCGTGATGGGATTTTCGCTGTTGCTTCCAATCATCTGGCAGGCAGGCTCAGCAGCAGGTACATGGCGTGGAGAGAAGGCATGCCGAGGCGAGGAGGGCTGCACGCGCTCCACAAGCCCAGCTACCCGTCTTGCACATGACCGAGCGCCGCAAAGGCCGCATGCCGGATGCTCCCGGGCACGCCCCGGCGATGGGAAGCGCCCGCAACGGAAATCCGCATGCGGGTTTATTGTACCCCGCCGTCAAGTGTAATTTCGGCAAATATAGGCGGGCGGTAAAGGTTTACCTTGGGTGACTGCCAAGGGCCAAAATGGCCCCTCCATCCCTGGGCGACCGGCTCTGGCGCGCCGAGGAGTGTCCCCAAGTGCCGGCAGAAAAGGAACGTCCTTAACTGCCGGCTAGAGGGCACCGAAGAGGATGGCATAGGTAGTGGATTCGCCGAGCTTGAGCTCGTCGCCGGGATTGAGCTGGGCGGAACGGCCGGGCTCGACCTGAATGCAAACGCGCGTGGCCCCGTTTACCACCACGGTTCCGTTGGTGGACGACAAGTCCTCGACGTGCCAGATATTTTGAGCATCGCACCAGATATGGGCATGGCGGGCCGAGACATCGTCGCCGACGTCGGTAATATCGCCCTCACCAGTGGCCAGCGCGCCAATCTCAACACCCTGCTCACTCGGCTGAATCCAGCGCGGGGCGCTCACGACAAAACTGTTTTGCACGCGCAGCAAGCCCAAAGGGTGCGCCGGGGCGGGTTCGCGTTCGCCCGCAGTCAGCGACATGCCAAGCGAACGCGGCGTGGATGTGCCTCCGCCGCAGGTCGCGTTCGCGTAGTCGATGGCATAGTTCACCGAGGACCGCACATCCGCCGAACAACCGACGGCGACAAACAGCACCAGCACGACCTCGGCGCGCTCGGCGGGCATGAGTTCCGCCGCCTGGGACAGGCGATCGAGCGCGTTGCGATAGAGATTCGTGTCCTGGTGGCACTCTTCGAGCGCGCGTACCATCGGTTCACCTGCAGGACCGCACACCATATTGATTACAGCCGTGGAGTCCATGGGATTGCGCTGGCGCAGGGCCAGTTGCGACATAATACGCGCAGCCGAGGTACCGTATTCGGCAAAGTAGCGCTGCTGAAGCGTGCCGACCGGCGCGCGAACGATAAAGCGGGAAACCCAAGAGCGATCGGCGGCTCGGCTCTGCGGGCTGCGGCCGTCGGCGAGCGGACGGGACGAAAGCACCAAGCCGCACAGCTCGATATGGCTCAGATGCGCTGCGCGCTTAAAGATGTCAAACATGGCCCCGCATGGGGTGAGCTCAACTTGAGATGCCATGACCTAGGCCTCCTTGGTCGTAGAAATAGAATCGGACGATACTTCGACAGGTCCGCCAAAAGTACGGACAGCTGCGGCTCCACCGGCAAGCGGAGTCGCCATCTGGGCTTTTGTGCGTCGCGGTGCCGAAACGGGAAGTTCAAAGGCAAAGCCCATCGCAAGCAAAAACCACGTAAGCGTATAGGTTGCAACCAGAGCGGCAACAAGGCCGCCCATCACGGCGCGTTGGGAAAATACGCTACATGCAGCCACAACCAGCACCGGAACCTCGCAGGCAGAAAGCGCAAGCACACCCTGCAGGAAGCCCGAGCGCCGATCGCGCGCAAGTGCCCCCGCGGCAACGCCGGCTATGCCTGGCAGCGCCAACGCCAGTGCGGCAATAATACCCGGTAGCGACCCAGACCACACGAGCGATCCCAAAGTCGCCGTCACGCGAGCGCCCGACGCCAGCAGCGCGGCCGAAACCACGACCACAGCCCAAACCACGCCACAGACGACCGTCGCGCCGACCATCAGCGCGCGACGAACCGCGCGGCCAGACGCATCCATGGGGCACGGCGTGAGCGGCTCGCCGCGGAGCGAACGACCGACATTTTGCGCATAGTGGTCACAAAACGCCGAGAGCGCCGCCTCGACCGCCGCCGGCTCGGGACGATCTTTTTGATGGCTGGACAGACAGGCCATCACCACGTCGAACAGCTGGGCATCGACAAACGCCAGCGCATCGCGTAGCTCCTCGGAATCCGGCTCAAGCCCCAGCTGCTGGGCCTGCTCGGCCGCAGCGAGCGCCACATCGGGCTCACGACGAAGCAGCTGAGTCAAATCGCAACCGGGCGCATGGGCACCAATGGGATAGTCGGGCAGCGTGTCCATCTTGAGACGGTAGGGGCTGGCGATGTCGCGCGTCTTTTTGCGCGAACCCGAGGTGCCCGAAGTGCTCGGCGCGGCTTCGTATGGCGCGGCGCCGGCAATGAGCTCGTAAACCGTGCTTGCTGCGGCATAGACGTCGATCGCCGGCGACATACGCAAAGCGCGCAGGTCGGGAATATCGTCGGTGAGCATCTCGGGCGGGGCATAGGCAACCGTCGCGCGACGCAGCGTGGCATAGCGCTCCGTAAACGACGCCTTGCCGCCGGTACCGGCCACGGCCGACGCAGGCTCAAGCGCCAGCGACGAGCCAAAGTCGATCAGGCACAGGTCAAAGGTGCCCTCGGCAAGCTGCCGGTCAAGCGGTAGACGCGCCGTACGCACCATAATATTAGCGGGCGAGATATCGCGATGGACAAAGCCCTCCCCCACCAGGCTCATGCGGCAGAGCAGATCGAACAGGTCGCGACCCAGACGCGCCGCCACAAGCGGCGACAGGCGTCCGGCATCGTCCACGGCAAGTCGCGAACGCAAGCGGGCAAGCGTCTCGCCCTCGACCCATTCCATGACAATTGCAGGCACACCGTCGACCTCGCCCCAGCCATAGAGGCGGGGAAAGCCCTTAAGGCCCGAAAGGGCGCGATGGCATTCATATTCCTCGCGAAACGCCGCCTTGAACTTGGCGACCAGCGCCTCGTGAGTTGCATCGTCGTCAAACTCATCGCGCGTCGGCAAGATGAGCTGCTTGAGCGCCACGGCCTCGCCTTGGGCGTTGACGGCACGCGTCACGCGGCCGATACCGCCACGGCGCATGGTGGCATCGTCGGCAAACAGCATCGTAAAACGACGCAGATAGGCAGGCAGTTCGTCCTGACCGAGCGCAATGGCCGGCTCAAACCCGTCGACACGCGCCAGGCGCAGGCCGACCATGGGATCGCGACCGAGCGATTGTGGTGTGGTGGATGCAAGATCGGTCATCATAGGGCAAGCGCCGCCACGTTATTGTTGAAGTTACCGAGCGCGACGTCATCATCGCCGTAATGGCCGACCCATTGACATAGGTTGGTGTAACAGCCCCACAGATTGGCATACTGCTGATACCACTTTGACCGGGGCGAGAATGTCTGACGACCGAACTCGGCTCGAATGACAAACATCTCCCCGACCAGGCTGTCGCACGGCCTGGGATCTCCCGTAGAGTTATAGGTCGAAACCACGTCATTGGCACGAGAAACATAGCCGTCGAGCATGTTGTACTTGGTCACAAGCCAACTGTGAATGCTCTCTTCCTCAGCAGCGGAAAGGCCACCGGAGTTTGCATCGTTGTCAGTGTTGCCGCCCGTCGAGCCGCCGTTTCCAGACCCTCCGGCAGAGGAACCCGACCCAGAGCCGCCGCCCGAACTCGACGAATCCGAGCCGGAGCCAGAAGTATCCGAGCTACCGGGCTTTCCGGACTGCTGGGCGTCCTGCTCCTTCTGCTGCTCGACCTTATTCACCGTTGCCGCCACGCTATTGTTGGACAACCGATCGATGATCTTGGTGTTGGTGAGCACGATGGTTTTGCCATTGGCAAGCGTGACTTCGTTGTCCGGGGCCTCGGCGCCGTCCGCGTCGTCGGCGCCAAACACAATATGCGCGACCACACTTGCCCAAGCATATCCAGTCGTGGTGCCCAGATCACTTTTGACCTCATGCCCCACGCGCGGTTCGCGTGCGGCATGTGCCTGCATCATGGACGGCACGGTCATGCCATAGGCAGAAACGCCAGCTATGACCAGCACCAGCGAGCAAGACAGCAGTGCGTACGCCCGCGGCGCCAAGCCCAGTCGGCGTCGCATGCGCACCGCGGTGCCGCGCTTTGTCTGAGTGCCACCGGGCCGCATGCGTTCTCCTCCAACAAAAACACGCCGCTCGGGAGCGGCGCATTCATTCGAATCCATTTTGAGTGTATCAGCGAACCCAAAAGGTTGCGCAACGAATGGGCAAATTAAGGATGCGAGTGGAAGCATCCATGCGATAAGCGGATACAAAGCATCTTTGTTGCACAACAAACTTACAGTCGCACGGGGAAATTATGACTACCCCGTGCGTCGCGAGGAAAACATACGGCAGGAGCAGGCTCGCCACCTAAATCGTGCGACGGGCCTCGATGGCGCGCCCGAGCGTAAGCTCGTCGGCATACTCCAGGTCGCCGCCCACGGGCAGACCGCTCGCCAGACGCGACACCTCGACGCCCAGCGGCTTGATAGTGCGGGCCAGGTAGCTCGCCGTGGTCTCGCCCTCAATATTGGGGTTGGTGGCGATGATGACCTCGTGGATGTCCTCGTGACCCAAGCGTGCCAGCAGCTCGCGGATGTGCAGCTGCTCGGGGCCAATCTTGTCCATGGGGCTGATCACGCCGCCCAATACGTGGTAGAGACCGTGGTAGCTGCCCGTGCGCTCGATCGCCTGGACGTCGCGCGGCTCGCCCACCACGCAAATGCGAGTGGTGTCGCGCATCGAATCCTGGCAGATGGAGCACTCGTCGGCCGTGGCGTAGTTAAAGCAGCGGCTGCAAAAGTGAACCTCCTGCTTAACCTCCAGGATGGCCTCGGCCAGGCGGCGCGCCTCCTCGGCGTCAGCCTCCAACAGGTAATAGGCGATGCGCTGAGCTGACTTGGGACCAATGCCCGGCAGGCGGCCCAGCTCATCGAGCAGTTTTTGCAGACTGTGATTCGCACTCATATATATGCGTGTCTTAGAACGGCATGCCCGGGATGTTGAGGCCGCCGGTGATGGCGCCCATCTGCTTGTTGGCGAGCTCGTTGACGCCGCGGACGGCCTCGTTGACGGCAGCCATGATCATGTCCTGCAGCATATCGACGTCCTCGGGATCGAGCGCATCGGGATCGATGGTGAGGTTGACGAGCTCCATCTCGCCGTTGACGGTCACCTTGACCATGCCGCCGCCGGCAGAGGCGTCGACGGTCTGGGACTTGAGGTTCTCCTGCGCGGCGGCAAGCTGCTCCTGCATCTTGCGGGCCTGCTTCATCATCTGCTGCATGTTCATACCGGCCATGATGGCTCCTTTACGTGCGGCCGCGCGCCGAGCTGCAAGGGCAGCCGGAGCACGGCGGGACTTTCAAACTCAAAAATCGTACCACGGCGCGGGGCAAGCAAGCGGGGCGGACACGCTACCTCAGTCGATATACATGTCCTTGAGCGTGACGCACGCCCAAGATTATGCAAGGTCGAATTATGCAAGGTTGCATAATTATCTCAAGCTACATCTAGCAGAGCTGGAACCAGGCAGTTTATGCGTAGGGCTACAAGGCTACATGGCAAAATGCCGAGCCGCTGCTCGAGGCGGCACGCATGGCGGCTGGGTATAATTTGATTGTCATAGATGACGATTTGGAGGTGCCCTCGTGAATGTCCCAGCCGTACTCCAAAACGTCCGCTCAAAACACCCCGTTGCATATGTGGTTCTCTATCTCTTTGTCGTCTGGGTATTACTGGTTATCATCACCCATGCCATAGCTTTTGGAGCAGAACTGCTGATAGCCAGCTCGGACCAGCCCGTCGTCAAATGGGAGACGACCGATGAATGCACCGACGGAACCCGAACCATTTACTACAACAGCCCGTCCCTCTACCAAGAGTTCAAGGTCAAGATAAAGGACTCCAAGATTGTCGATGCCGAACTGGGCTCTTTATTTACAATCGGAGCAACCGTCAACGCCGAGCAAGTCGAGTACACGGACAGCCATGCGACGTATCGTATCGACCTCAGCATCCTAGGCCGACCGTCACGCGCCTGTCTGCTCGAATGCGATATACGCGGCACCACGTTGCACATGTCCGAAATACAGATGCGCCCGGGCAAGGGGTTCTCTTCTTGAGCAGTATACCCGCCTGCGCAGCTACTCCACCGGCTTGAAGATGGTGGACTGGCCGAAGACGCTGCGGATGAGGGCTTTGGCCTCGTCCTCGGTCTGCGGGATGCTCGGGGCTGCACCCTGATGGCCGAAGGGGCCGCCCGCACCGGAGTTGGACTCCCAGGGAGCTGCAGGAGCGTCCTCCTCTTTGGGGGCAGTTGCAGCGGACTTGGGCGCGGACGCCGCACCCGGCACGTCGAACGGAGGCAGATCGTCCCCACCAGCATCGGCAACAAAACCGCCAACCATGGCATCGTCGTAGGGAACCTGCTCGGATTCCCATGGCGCAGACGGCGCGGCGGGCTGAGCCTTGGGAGCGGACGCGCGCTCGGGCGCTCGGGGCGCGGGCTCGGTCGGGAGCTTGCCCGTGGCAGGAGCGCCGGCGGGGTTGTCGGAGCGCAGCCAGGGGGCTTTGCCCAGGTCAGACGACTTGGGCGCGGGCGAGGCAGGCTTGGGCGCGGGTGTCGGAGCAGCCGGTTTGGGCGCCGCGGGCTTAGGCGCCGACGAGGTCGATGCCGTTACCGGTGCCGCTTGCTGCTGCGGCGCGCTGGCGCTCGAGGATACAGGGGCCGCCGAGGACACGGGTTGCGGGTCCGCAGATGCCGCAGCCCGTGCAGATGGAGAATGCTCCTCATGTTGAGGAGCCGGCGTGCCACCCCCATCCAGGACATAGTCGACGGTACGACGACCGAAGACCGCGCAGACCGTCGGTAGGACCACCGACTGCGTATCGGCGCGACCGAGCATCTTAATGGCAAAAGTCGAACCCGCGGGGAACGAGACCGTGAGCTTGGAGCCGTCGTCGGCCGTGGCGCGGGCGTTGAGCAAAAGCCCTGCGTAGGAAGCCTGACGCGCCTTGACGCGCTCGACGACCTCGGCCCATTTGCGCTGCAGCTCGCCGGCGTCCTCGACCGCGGGGGTCTCGGCGGCGCCGGCGGCAGCAACCTGGGCGGCATTGTTGGACTGGGGCTGAGGCGTCGGAGCCGGCGCAGGCTGAGGTGCAGGCGCTGCAGGCTTGGAAGCTGACACGGGTGCAGGCTGAGCCGCCGGAGCGGCAGCACCACGGTCCCAAGGCATGCCACCCTGGCGCGCGGACGTAGCAGCAGGGGCAGCGGATGCCGCCGGAGCGGCAGCACGAGCGCCCGAAATGAGCGTCGGCTGTTGGGCAGCAGCGGGTACGGATGCTGCAGGCGCGGCGGCCTGAGCAGCAGCCACGCTCGCCGGCACGGCGCCGTTGGCAACCATGGCCTCCAGGCGTGCCACGCGCTCGGCCAATGCCTCAATCGTTAAATCGGCCTCGGGACGCGCCAGACGCGTGCAGGCAATCTCGAGCACCAGGCGCACGTCGCTCGCGCCCCTCATCTCCAGTGCGGCATCGTCGAGCACCGTCAGCACACGGGCCAGGCGGTCGGCAGGATGCTCGCCAAAGGCAGCGGCCTCGGCAGCAAGCGCCTCGGCCTGCTCGGAGCCGCCCTCAAACAGCTCGGCACGAGCACCGGCAACGCAGGCAACGTACACGTCACGCACGTGCGCCACCAGGTCGCGCGTCAGCTCCAGCAGGTCGTTTCCTTCCTCGACCTGCGTACGGATCAGTCCATAGAGCTCGGCAACATCGCGATCGGCAATGGCGCGGGAAAACTCGCCCAGAATCTGGTCCGAAACCTCGCCTAAAAGAGAGCGGGCGTCGTCCGCATGCACAGAACCGTTGCCAAAGACGCTCAGCTGCTCCAGCGTGGACAACGCGTCGCGCATGCCGCCCTTGGCATGGCGCGCCACGATAGCCAGCGCCTCATCGTCGTAATCGAAGCCCTCCTGCTCGCACACGTATGCCAGGCGGTGCTCGATATCCTCGTTGCCGATGCGATGGAAATCGAAACGCTGGCAGCGCGAGAGGATGGTCTCCAGAATCTTTTGCGGGTCGGTGGTGCACAGCACAAAGATCACGTGCGCCGGCGGCTCCTCAAGCGTCTTGAGCAGCGCGTTGAACGCCGCCGTCGTGAGCATGTGGACCTCGTCGATGATATAGATCTTGTACTTGCCGCGCACCGGGGCAAAGTTGACGGAGTTGATGATCTCCTCGCGCACATTGTCCACGCCCGTGCGGCTTGCGGCATCGAGCTCGTAGACATCCGGGTGGTTGCCCTCGGCAATGAGCTCGCACTCCTCGCAAGTACCGTCGGGCATGCAGCCGCTTGCACCCTCGGCGCGCGCCGCCTCGGCATTGCGGCACAGCAGTGCCTTGGCCAGAATGCGCGCCATGGTGGTCTTGCCCGTGCCGCGCGGTCCGCAGAACAGGTAGGCGTGGGACAGGCGCCCCTCGGTGATGGCGTGCTCGAGCGTCGAGACGATATGCTGCTGGCCCACCACGGAGTCGAAGGTGAGCGGGCGATACTTTCGGTACAACGATTCCATGGGTGCTCCCCCGGGTATACTGAGTCTTGTTGCCGCGACGGCCATGCGGTCGCACGGCATACTGCATTCATAATAACCCGTACGGCGAGCCCGCCGCGATAGGAGTCCAAAGAGCATGGCAGACGCAGAGAGCAACCTCGTTCCCTCCGAAGCAGCCGACCAGGTCGAGGTCGCGCTCGAGGAGCAGGCCGCAGCCGACGACGGCATCCTGTACCTCAACGAGTACCAGTACGAAAACGACCTCGTCACCGACTTCGCCCGCCTGGTCGCCTCGCCCAGGCGCCGTGGCTCGCTGTATGTCGCCGCCGCGATTGCCGCGCTCATCGGCATCGGCATGTTGGTGGCCGGCGGCAACTGGATCAAGTTTGGCGTCGTCCTGATCGTATTCGGCGCCTTTTTGGCCTGGTGGAGCAAAAACCTGCACCACACCCTCGCCCGCGACTTTATCGACGCCGTCGAGGCCGACGAGTCCATGGGTGGCCGCTATCGCCGCGTCGCCGCCAACGAGGACGGCCTGATGGTTTGGGGCAAGAGCGGCAAGTCGCAGTTCTTCCCGTTTGAAAAGCTCGACCACGTGCTCGACGGCGAGCGCATCTTTGTGGCCATGTTCGCCGACCAGGGCGTGACGATCCCTAAGGACACCTTTGTTCGCGGCGATGCCGAGCAGTTTGGCACCTTCCTTAAGGCACGCATCAACAAAAAACTCCGCATCGAGACCAAACGCAAGAAGATGAAGGCAGAAAAGGCCGCCGCCGAAGCCAAACAGGGCGACAAGCCCCAGGAGACCAAGGGCAAGCAGCGCAAGCAGAAGAAGAGCAAGAAGAAGCGGTAGGCCGGCCGACACCGAAGGCGCCTCGTCCCGCGCCCGATTCCGGGCCGGGGCGCCTGGAATCGGGCGCGCGTACCGCCAATGGACCCGTTTTGCCTTGCTCTCGAGCTATTTCACTTCAAACCTTAAGAGCCTCCGCTCCGGCAGATCGGTCATCTTCATCGTGTAAGTCCCGGGAAATGCTTTCTCAAAACGGACGGTCTCGTAACCTTCGAAATAGTCGTTGGTGTTCTGCATCATAAATGGGACGAGCAACTCGTTTTCTGCCCCAACCTCCACGGCAAACGCAGCAGAGCCGCCAAGGACCGGCATGGCTTGCGTTATCAGATCGGTATTGACTACAAAATCATAGTTTGGCGCAGACTCCGGAACCAGATGCCAAACATACGCTTTGATTCCACCGTCGATATTATCCCTATTTCTGACACGCATCTTTACGGCGATAACGCACGTGATGTCGGCATCCTTCAGTCTCGTTTTCGTATCCACGGTGCCATATTTTGAATAATCGTCATGTGCTCGTTTGAGATACTCGCGCGGCGTGAGCAACTCTGCCCCGTCTATGCAAAACGAATACCCATCAGTCACCACATCCTTCGACCCCAGAAACGCTCCATCCATCGAGAGCCATTCGCCCTCCGCGTAATATTTCTCAGGAATGACCGTCCGGTTCCCGTTAACGACGCTCACCCTCATGCCCGCAAGGCCGGCAGCAGCACAGCAAAAAAGCGCGAGCGCCGATCTTCTCGTCCACAGGGTCTTCTTCATCGCGCTCACGACCTTTCCCGAACTTTCACAACGGCACCGTCGCGCATGCAGTAAACCCGATCGGCCAGTTCCTCGAGCACCTCTCCGTCATGGCTGGACAGAAGGACCTCACGACCCGTTGATGCCGCCATCGCCACAACGCGCTTGAGCATTTCAACGCCCGCTTCGTCGAGGGCATTCGTTGGCTCATCGAGAACAAGCAGCTTCGGCTTCTCCATAATTGCCGCAGCTATCCCCAGACGCTGCTTCATCCCAAGCGAGTATGCTCGGAACTTCTTTTTTTCGTCTGCATCGAGCCCCACGAGCCGCAGGGCAGAGCGAATGTCCTCGGGGGTGGCAACGCCCTTGATCTGAGCGATGAGCTTCAGATTGTCGTAGCCAGACAGATATCCCAAAAAGGAAGGCGCCTCGATCAACATCCCCAGACTCGGCGGGAACGAGATGTCCGCCCCAAGCCTTTGGCCATCGATAGAGATTTCGCCTTCGGTAGGCTTGATCAACCCGCAAACCGCTCGCATGAGCATGGTCTTACCCGAACCGTTTATCCCCTGAAGCCCGACCACAGTCCCAGGGTCAACCTCGATGGACACGTTGCGCAGGACATCGTTTTTACCCATGCGCTTCGATACGCCCCTTACGATCACACTCATATCTTGTCCCCCTTTTCTATAAGGTCGGCCCTTCGAAACCACAGTCCACCCAACGATAGGCATAACGACATAAGCCCAATTGATGACAAGACACTCGAGCCCGCCGCGATTCCCTCTTTGACAATTCCACCCCAGCGCAACAGCATCAAGGCGTTACCCAATAGCGCCCAATGTCGTGCATATGCCGAGCAGATCAGGTAGCTCATTAAAACCACAAACGAGACTGACGACCCAAGCACAAACCCAACCGCTGCCTGCGCAAACGCAAGCGCCTCAAAAGCAAATAAGAGACCTATGAAAAACGGCAGCGCATCTGCCTCGGCAGCTTTGAGAAACCACGGCGCCAAATTAGCCAGTTGAAGCGACTCACCATGAATGACCGCGCTGAACGAGGAGCTCACCACCAAGCTCCAAATCACAACAGAGCAAACCACCACGAGCAGTGAAAATGCCGTTACTGCCGCCACCAAGATAAAACGCGAGACCCACCAAAGGGTTCTTGCCCGGCATCGAACAAGCGCTTGCAAACCAAACCCGTGCAACGATTCGGTCGGATAGTCGAGTGTTGTATAGAGAATAAGCAGAATGAGAAATAGCCATCCTAGCGGAGGCACAAACATGACCCCGGGCCTAGGCTCAAACGGAGCAGATCCGGCAAACACGAGCGCAAGATTATCCGCAAACCCCAAGGTATCCGTTCTAACCCCATACACAGAAGACAATCCGTAGGCGTACACCAAGTTCGCAACGGTCACTGCCGCAATTGCAATAAAAGTGATGATGTTCTTCTTCAAAACGGTCCTCAGGTCCGCGGCGACCAGCCTAAACAGCATCAGACCACCTCGCGTCTTTTCCACGCCCCAGAAAAAGCCAACGAAGCAAGGGTCAATAATATGATTTCCGCAAAACCGGCTCGAATGTCTGGCCAGTTATTCAGCGATTCCGACCTGATGCTGTTGAGGATATTGCAGTTAAACCCCACACAAGCCATTACGCCGAAGATCCAGCCATTTGCAAAATGCCACGCAACCATTAGCAGATACGGGACAATTATCGCTTTGATTCTGCTACGAAACAAAATTGAGAAGCCAGTTACAGCCATGGATAAAGTCCCGAGCGTGACAGCATCGAACAGCGTGTATGCGAGCACATATGACAAAGGATGCGAATAAAATAGACCGGAGAAGTAGCTATGCAGGTAAAGTCCTACGTAAGTCGACTCATCGACCCGAGGAAGATACGCAGGAAAAAGCATCGAGACGATCAGGAAATTGACGAGCAGAGGAATGGCAGTCACTGTAAACGCGGAGAGGAAAGCAGACAGCATCTTTACGTTCACGTACGCCTTTCTGGAAACGCGCGTGCATATCTGCATGTCATAACCACTCAAACGCTCAAAGAGACACGACCAAGATCCAGCCAACATTGCAAGCAGGGGCAGTGCATAGAAAAACACCGACGCAGACAGTGGCGCGTTCGCGCTCACAACAATCCAGTTACCGAAGCTGCTTTCACGTGTTTGACCGAGATAATTTTCGGCTTGCACGCCAACGCCGTAACCAAAAGAAAGAAGGTTGTGGCGCTCTTTTTCCAAATTTGCCCACGGCTCCAGCGCGGCAGCTATTGCAACTGCGACCGCAATCAAGAGAGCAAGGATAAAAGCTGGACGTCTAATCGTTTTCGACAGTTCGTATCTTGCGAGCTTTTGGTTCATACGTCCTCCTCCCCCTTCCGACCCAGAAAGCCGGAAGGGAGCCATTTCAAACAACTATGCGGGAAGCTTGTGGAAATGCCCGACGCAGTCGGGGCTCCATACGCCAATAACAGTGCCGTAGCCAGACTCCGCCCATGCAGTCAGTCGCGCCGCAGATCGCCCGTTCTCACGGACGAGGTTATACATTTCCCACTGTCCCTTGTGATTCGAACGATACGTTCCCTGAGTACAATTCATGCTGCCGCTACCGCTTGTGTTATACGCACCGTCTGTATATAACCGAAGCGGATTTCCCGTATGGCCCTGGATATCCAGATAGAGCGATGAGGAATCATCCTTTTGACGGTAGCCAGTTGCACTCGTCCCGGCACATTGAAAACTAAATGCCTTATCGGCATTGTTCGTACAGGTCGTAATTCCCGTATCGGCGTTTTGAGTAATGCTGGAAACCTGAGAGGTGTCAAACTCCTCTTGTGCAAACGATGCAGCGGGAACCCCTAGGGACAGACCAGCTGCAATCACCAAGCCGACTCCGATTCGAGCAATAGCGCTCCTTGGCTTAATCATGGCCTTCTCCAATCAAAAGCGGTTAACAATGCGTCGACGCACGGCAACCTTCGCATGAATAGAGAAAGATGTCTGTAAACACCCGCTATTGAGTTGATTGCTCAGGCGTTTACACGTTATTTACCTGCGATAACAATAAAATTAGCTCCGCCTTATTCTTGATCTTCAACTGGCGGTAAGATGCAGACCGCAGCGCTTGCACCGTAGATGCAGCGTAACCGACATCCTCCGCAATGGCCTTTGTCGTTGCCCCCTCTGCCGTCATCAGCAAAATTTGCGACTGAACATCAGAAAGGGAGCGCGACGTAAGCAGGGCCAGCTGGCGCACGCGGGCCGTTTCGGTGGACCCGTTCGCCCGGTACTCCAAGACGGCCTTCTCGTCCTCAACCGAGCGGGCGAGCGCGATGTGCGTAACGAACATGGGCACAGACCAGCAAACAATCACCGTTGCCACGACGACATTGACAGCCGAACTTTGCCCCAACAACGACGCGAGGAACAACGGCTCGAAAACCGTCAGATCCTGCACCATATTGAGCAAGACAGCCCAAACAGGAGCCGTCGCCCCGAAGCAAAGCATCCATATCCCAAGCATTTTGCGCTGCGGACAGCTTCGCATCACTATATATGTGAGCAGCACCCCCGTCAGCACCGCAAGTCCATGGATTCGCCCCCTAGTGGCTGCATAGATTAAAGCGGATACACCTATTAACGCCAACGGCACGATAGCCCGAGTACGGCCACGCGCCTTAAATGAACACAGCCCAACAGCGAGCGAAGCCATAGACGTCATGCCGCAAAACAGGACCGGCACAGCCATCAACGGATCGCGTACGCACCTCCATGCCGCGATATAGACAAAAGACCATTCCACGGCAGACAGTATCGCCCACACGCACGGGCTTCCGAGCCCAATCGCCCCATCCGTTCTAGTCAGTGCAGCTTCACGATTCAGTTTTTCACCCGCGTAGTGCAGCGACAGAAGCAGTCCGAGACCCAATGCATAGCTTGAGAGAGAAAAGGTAACAGCCCATGAAACACCGGATCCCCAATAACTATCCGCCATTACCAAGGGGCCCGCCGCAAGGAGGATAAAAAATAATGTGAGCAGGTATCGAAACAGCCGGCGCGTCCGAGCTGATGCCAACATATCGTCAGCATGCCGCCGCGACAGCTCGGGCCCTACAGCATCACCCTCGTCCACAAACAACGCCACGAGCTCGCGTGAGCCCGCAACCGACGCCTTCCCGTATGCTCGGTGAAGCGTTGTTCGCACCGTCGATGACTTCGTATCCGTCTCCTTGGCAATTTCCGCCGGCGTTTTCCCTTTGAGCAGCAGCCGAACAAACTGCTCTTCTCTAGGCGACAGGGCAGGGGAAAACACCCCCGCATCGAATGGGTCGGACACGCAGGCGATATCCGAATTGTTGTCCCGTTTTCTCTTTAGCAACATGCATACGAAGGCGGCAGCGATAGCGGACCCCATCGCAAGCAATGCAATGATCGCGTCATCGCTTGCAAAGTATGCCGCCTCAACAGCCGGAACAAGGCCAATAGGGACTGCCACGAGCGCAGAACGGGCAAACACGTCGCTCTGTCCCCGACCAAAGGCGCTGAAACAGCAAAACAGCGGGACCGCAACCAATACGAGATAGACCAACGGAATTAAAAGCACAAGACCAATTGACGCGGCCGAAACAGAGAGTGCTCCCCATGGCTCAGGGATGACTCTCCATGAAACTCGACAGCAGAACAGCAGACAAGACATGACGGCTATTGTTTCTGTAAAAATCGCGTCCTGCGGATGACGAGTTTCTCTTTCGTCAGCCCGCGTCGCCCCCCGCGTCAAAGGAGAGCCCGCCGTATCCCAAATTACATATGAGAGGAGCAACGACCCAGCAAAGCACGAGGCGCATGAAACGCCGCGCAACAGCCAGATAGGCGCAAACACGAATGGAATAGAATCTCCGCGAGCATAGAAGGCCAGGTCGGCCCATTCGGGAACCGTTGCAATAGCAGCAAGGAAAATACCGAAGGCGCCAAGGAACCCCAGCCGCCTTATTTCTCTCCCCTTGCGGAGCGCAACACCGTGACCAAACGCCGCGAGGCATGCGCCCAGGATAACGAGCCAGGTCATTGCACCTGACGCCAGGCCGATTGAAGATGAAAACCGGTGATAAGGGGTGACCGCCATTACGACAAGCGCAATGGCGCAGGCAGACGTAGCAGAACGGCGGGAAAAAAGCATATGGCCTCCATAGCGTGTCATTATATCGCTCGAGCCGCTCGTTTATCTCTGTTCTCACACCAGCCAGCATCAATGATTCAGGCGAACTCCAATCCGCGCCAGATCACGGTCCGGCTTTTGTTCGCAGTCCCCACATCAAAGCGGGATGCGGTTTCCTTTTAGACGCCGGTTCGGAAAGCGCATCCCGTTCCAGGGCAATATTCTGGGATGCAGTTTCCGCAGCCCACCCCATTTGGAAGGCGCATCCCATTATTTGGCTGAAAACTGGGGTGCGCTTTCCGAACGAGCCGAAACGGCCCGAATCGATCGGACCACCTCATCCCCGTTTCCTCGCCATCTGCCCGAGCGTGCTACACTAGCAGCATCTATGCCACCGCGAACGGCTCGGCCCCGCGCCCGCCGCTCGCAAACGAACTATAAACGCACGAGGGTTGGCCATGCCGCTTT
>CAUCQW010000013.1 GCA_958445065.1 uncultured Collinsella sp. | reverse complement strand
GCGGGGGCTCCTATCTTTTTAGTGCCCTCGGATTGGGTCATAGTGTCTGTCGTTGCCAAAACAACGACGCTCCCTTGGCTGGCTTAAGGCGGCAGATGGGGACGTTCCTTTTCTGTCGGCAGCCGGGGACACTCCTTGCGCCAGCGTTGCATCGAGGGCTCGGGAAAATGCGACCCGGTTTTGGCCGAATAGTGGGGCGCGCTTTCCGCGTGGCAGAGTCGCTACGGCCGCGTTAGGTGGCGACTTCGTTACTCGCCCAGGATCAGCGCCGTGAGCTCGTCTTGGGTGTCCACCACGTAGTCGGCGCCGGCGGCCTCCAGCTCTGCGCGGCCGCGGAAGCCCCAGCTGACGCCGGCGCTCTTAAGGCCGGCGTTGTGGCCGGTCAGGACATCGACATTGGAATCGCCTACATAGAGTGTGGTTGCCGGATCGGCGCCTAGCTCTTTCATCACATGCAGCGTAACAGGCGCCTCGGGCTTGGGAGGAAACGCATCGACACGGCCCTGTACCAGCGCAAAGCGCTCGGAACCAAAATACTTCTCAATAAGCGGAGCCGCCGAGACGTGGTCCTTGTTGGTGAGCACGGCAAGCTGAACGCCCGCGGCGCGTAGGCGGTCGAGCATCTCGATCGTGCCGGCATAGGGGGCGGTGTGGTCCTCCTTGTGCTCGCCGTAGTAAGCCCTAAACTCGGCAAGCGTCTGCTCAAACATGCGACCGTCGCCCGCATATTCGGCAGGCATAAAACGCTCAACCAGCTTGAGCATGCCGTTTCCCACCTTGTAGCGGTACTCGTCTACGGCAAACGTGGGCCAGCCGTGCATCTCGCAGGTATGGTTGCCGGCGGCCGCCAGGTCCTCGAGCGTGTTGAGAATGGTGCCGTCCAGGTCAAAGATCACATGGGAAAAAGCTGCTGCCATGGGTGCTCCTGCCGCTTGAGTTGTAAAACGCACCCCATGATACTGGGCATGCGTGCCGGGCATGTTTGGAATCTGAATATCTTTAATAGCCCTGAGCCTTTGTCGTTAGCAAATCCTCGGCAGCTGCTCTCCTACGAGCATGTCGAGGATACGGGTCGAGCCTTTTATCCGATATCGTGCGTAAACGCAGCCAGAAACTCTTCGAACGTGTCGGTCTGCATGAGCCTCATCGTGGTCTCTACCGAGGAGAACACTTCGATAATCAGGTCGAGCACATCTCTAAAGAGCCCCATATCTTCCTGTGCGATGCCTATGAGCAGCACAAACCGCACGTCGTGGCGTCCCCAGGGAATCGGGGTGTCATTGTGGGCCACAGCGATAAACGAGCGCTTGGGATATACCGAGATCGCGTGGGGTATGGCGAGGCTGTCGGTAAACGCCGTCGATGAGACGCTCTCACGCAGATGCACGTCAGCGATAAACTCAGGCGTTACGAGCTCCTGAGCAGCCAAAAGCTCTCCCATTCGGTCGATGCAGCTTGTGGCGTCAACCGCGTCTATGTTGCGTATAAATAGCTCCGGCCACAGCAGGTGCCCCAAAAGGCCCTGAGCGTAGAGGCGCCGCCGCCGCTCTTGGATGGCACAAAGCCGGTCGCGGATCTTTCGCACGTTCTGTTTAGTGAGGATGGGCCCGATCAAGATCTTGGTGCTACCGCCACAAACCGGCACGTCGACCGTAGTGACCACCACATCGCTCTCGGGAGGATCGGCCAGGTAGCTATCACAGCTTCTCACGGCAACAACGCTGATGTCGTCTCCAAACTCGGCCTTAAGGTCGTCGACAAGCCTGCGCGCAAAGTCGTGATACTCCTCGATGATGACCGTGCAGGTGATGGCGCCGTCGGGTGCGGAAAACTTCTCAAAATAGGCGCCGATGTGAAAGGCGATAAACGCGATTTCGTTCTCGCCTACCTCGATATCCATGGCCGTCGAGAAGCGATGGGCGATATAGACCGCCATATCGTAGACCGGTGCGTACTCGCTTTTGATCTGCGCAGCGAGCGGGTTGGGGTAGCTTACGTGGTAGACGGCTCGTTGGTAGGCGTTAAACATATGCAGGACGAGCTGCAGGCGCATGGGCTCGTCGATAAAGCGCGGTAGGTTGTAGCGCTTGCCGCACTCGTCGAGAATCCCCAGAACCATGTCTACAAAATCGCGGTCAATGATGCTTGAGAGCTTCTCGCGGTTGAGCTCGTCAAAATCGCAACGTTCGACGGAAAGCGCCAAAAGCAGCAGGATTTGCTGAAAATCGGCGCGTGGGATGGCGCAACCAAACTCCTTCTCAAAGTAGGCGGCGATGCGCTGGGCGCAGCGTACGATCTGCTCGCGCTGCCCGAGTTGTGCCACTAGGCCGTCTGCGTCGATGGGGCCGTCCACCTCGCTGAGCTCGTTGTTCGAGGTGAGCCTGATGATGATCACTAACAGGTGCACGAGCAGGTTGGAGAGCGCGTAGTCGTTGATAAATAAATCCGAGCGCTGGCAGATCGCGACCAAGCTCGAGAGGGTTGCCTGCACGTCAAAGTCGGGAAACATGTTTTCGAGCGTTTTGGTTGAGGTGAAATAGCCATAGGAGTTGTGGGTTGCTATGTGGCCGAGAAGCTTGCGCTTGTCGGCCTCTCGCCCCGTGAGTGTCATGCGGTAGTCGTGTGTCTCGACATTGAGGCCGAACTGCCGCACGAGTGCGCGCACCTGCGGCATCACGGAGCTCTGAAACGTGCTCTCGCTGATAAAGAGCTCATCGGCGATATCAAAGACGGAGAGTCCATCGCATGCGTTGACAAGGCGGGAGATAGTAAAGTCGCGCCTGGAGTCCGCGTTCGCGGGGAGGGTATTGACACCTTCGCAAGGACTAGCGGAAGCGCTGGCGGCAGCCGGCGCCGCCGTGGCAAGGCGATAGCCCTCTTTAGACGATTCGATATGTCGCGTACCGGTCTCGTTGACCTCTGCAACATAGTTGCGGATGCTTCGCTCACTCGCGCCCAAAAGGCCGGCAAGCATCGAGGAAGACACCCATGAGCTGCTGTTTTCGAGCACGTCGATCATGCGGTTGATGCGGTTCTGCTTGGCGCTCGCCATGGCTTTCCTCCAAGAGATGAACGGCAGACAGGGTGTACCGCCCCATGGTATCTCAGGTTAAGAAAGGGTGTCTTTTCCAATTTGCCGCCCAAGCGGAAAATCGCCCGGCTTGCCGCGCGGGCGGAAAATCTGCCGCCTTGCCGCTATGCGGCAAAAAGCCGGTTGGCGGCAAGAGCCCTCCGCAGCGTATAGTGCAGTCACGGTCAAGGGCGGCCGGGTCGACACGGGCGCCCAAGAACACAGCGGGGATCGCAGCGGCATCGGAGCTGCCTCGAGCCCGCTTATTGGGAAAGGAGTACCCCATGGCAGATGAGAACGGCACCGTTCGCATTCTCCTCGCTTGCGGCATCGGTGCCTCGACCGGCTTTATGGCGGCAAGCATGCGCAAGGTCGCAAAGTCCAAGGGTCTTGACTGCACCATCAAGGCAGTCAGTAAGTCTGAGATTATGGACTACGCCGACAAGATCGACGTCCTCCTGCTCGGTCCGCACTTCGCCTCCGAGGTGCCCGAGATCCAGTCTCAAGTGGCATCTCACGGCGTGAAGGTCATGGCCATCGACCCCGACTATTACGCGGCACTCGACGGCGAGAGCATCCTCGAGGATGCCTACGACCTGCTTGACGAAGACTAGGAGGGGACAACATGCTGCAAAAGTTCATGGAAGCGATCCAGGCGTGGATCACCGAGCATGTCGTCCCCGTGATGAACAAGCTTACCTCAACCTACTGGTTTGGCGTTATCTCCGACGCAGTTCTCTACATCGTCCCCTTCTCCATGGTCTCGGCCATCCCGAGCCTGTGGAACATTATCCGTCGCTTTGTCCCGGCCCTGCCCGACCTGTCGCCGCTCACTACGTTCTCGTTTGGCCTCGTGGGCATGTTCATGGCGTTTATCATCCCGCATAACGTTGCGGTCAAGGAAGATCGCAAAGACCGCAGCATGATTGCCGGTTTTACCGGTATAGGCGCTTTTATGCTGTGCATGAACCCCACCATCACCGATCAGGGCTATGTCTTCCAGATGGCCAAGTTTGGCGCGGGTGGCATGTTCACCGCGATGGTCGTGGGATTTGTCGTTGGCTTTATCTACAAGCGCATGGCGCGCATGACGTTCTTTTCCGAGGACAGCCTCGTGCCCGACTTCGTCAAGAACTGGTTCGATAACATTATTGCGGTGCTGCTGTCGCTTTTTGTGGCTTGGCTCTTTACCAACATGCTCCAGGTCGACGTTTTTAGCGCGGTCGCGATCATCCTTTCGCCCGTTACCGGCTTTGCCCAGACGTTGCCCGGCACCATCGCCATCCCGCTTGTCATGGACACCTTCTACTTCTTTGGCATCTCCGGCTGGGTGTTCTCGCCGATCCAGCAGTCCATCCAAAAGTCTGCTCTTGCCGAGAACATGGCCGCCTATGCCGCAGGCCTCGCTCCCACTAACATTAACGCGTACGGCATTACTCGCTACATCATGATCGGCGGCGAGGGCGCAACGCTTCCGTTGGCCTTCTACATGCTCTTTGCCAAGTCCAAGAAGAACAAGACGCTCGGCCGTGCAACGATTATCCCGTCGCTGTTCAACATTAACGAGCCGCTGGTCTTCTCCACGATCGTCGCCAACCCCTTTATGTTCATCCCCATGGTGCTGCAGTCTATCCTGCTGTCTGCCAACGCCTACCTCTGGATGAGCATGGGCTGGGCGAGCCTGCACGTCGAGAATTTCGATATGAATTTCCTGCCCAATGCGGTCTCGGCGTTCTTTATGTCGGGCGGAGACGTGCGCAATATCGCACTGGTCTGCGTCAACCTGCTGATCGCCGCGATTCTGTGGTTCCCGTTCTTCAAGGCTGCCGATGACTACCAGTGCAAGATCGAGGAAGAGCAAGCTGCCGAGAGGGCTGCAAAGAAGGCGGCCAAGAAGGCTGCCAAGGAGGCCGCCAAGGCCGCTGCCGTAGCTGCTGCCGAGTAAACCCCTACGGGCGACTCAGAGTCCGTCGCCTAGTTGCTACTAGATGTTTCAGTACCGGCCGTGGACGCGGCCGGTATCCAAGAATAGGAGGCCATGATGGCTGATGAGAAAATCAACGTTCCCGCAGTCGCGATGAACGTCATCATCAACGCTGGCGACGGCCGCGCCTACATCGACAAGGCGATGGACGCCCTGGCGGAGTTCGATTTCGATGCGGCAGACGCGCACCTTGCCGAGGCTGATGCCAAGATCCTTGAGGCGCACAAAGCGCAGACCGAGATGATCCAGCGCCAGGCGGGCGGCGAGGAGGTCGAGTACTCCCTGCTGTTCGTGCACGCCCAGGATACGCTTATGACCATCAGCGCCGAGCTGCACATGGCCAAGAAGATGATGCCCGTAGTGCGCGCGCTGACCGCCCGCTAACGCGTCTTCCGATTGCGGGCCGTGTCCTGCGGCTCGCATCCCCAACCCAACCAAGAGAGATGAGGACATGCCATGATCGACCTTTCTACCTATGACTTTGGTGAGACTTTTCCCGAGGGCTTTCTCTGGGGCGGCGCTACCGCTGCCAACCAGATCGAGGGCGCATGGGACGAGGGCGGTCGCGGCCCTGCGGTCTCCGACTATGTGATTCTGCTCGACCGCGAGACCTGCGCCCGCGAGGGCATCGTCGAGGGCGGCCCGCTCAACTCCGTTACGCGACAGTCACTCGCAGCTCGCAAGGCAGACGAGATGGCCTATGATTTTCCCAAACGACGCGGCATCGACTTCTACCACGCCTACAAGGAGGACATTGCGCTTTTGGGCGAGATGGGCTTTGGCGTCTTTCGCATGAGCATTTCCTGGAGCCGTATCTTCCCCAACGGCGACGACGCCCTGCCCAACGAGGAGGGTCTGGCCTTCTACGATAAAGTCTTTGACGAGTGCCATAAGCACGGGATCGAGCCCATGGTCACCCTCAACCACTTTGATATGCCGCTTCACCTGGCCGAGGAGTACAACGGCTTTGCGAGCCGTCACGTGGTCGACGCCTTTGAGCACTATGCTGAGACGCTTTTCCGCCGCTACAAGGGCAAGGTCAAGTATTGGATGACCTTCAACGAAATCAACCACGTCTACGCCAACCCCTGCACCTGCTGCGGCGTGATTTGGGACGAGAAAGAAGACGGCTCCAACCCCTATGCCGGCCGTTGGCCCGAGAAGTTCCAGGTCGCTCACAACCAGCTCGTGGCTTCCGCCAAGGCGGTTATCAAACTGCGCGAGATTGACCCCGAGGCTCACATCGGCAACATGCTCTGCCGTCTTGAGAACTACGCCGAGACCTCCAAGCCCGAGGATCAGCTCCAGGTGCTTTTTGAGGACCACTTCAACTGGTTCTTCACCGATATCCAGGCCAAGGGCGAGTACCCCTACTACTTAAAGCGCTTCTTCCGCGACTACGGCGTCGATATCAAGATGGAGGACGGCGACCTCGAAACCCTCAAGGCCGGCGTGGTGGATTACATCTCCATCAGCTATTACATGACCTACATCATGCGCTACAAGGGCAAGATCTCCCCCGAGCCGAGCGGCAAGCTAGTTACCGAGATCAAGAACCAATACCTCGAGATGACCGAGTGGGGCTGGCCGATCGACCCCGTGGGATTCCGCATCACGCTCAACCACATCTACGATCGCTACCACCTGCCGATCTTTATCGCCGAGAACGGCAACGGCATGACCGAGAACCGCGATGAGAACGGCTACTGCGACGACGACGCGCACATCGAGTATATGAAGGAGCACGTCGAGCAGATGCACCAGGCGATTCTCGACGGTGTCGACGTCTTTGGTTACGCCTGGTGGGGTCCTATCGACCTGATCAGCTCCGGCACCTCTGAGATGACCAAGCGCTACGGCCAGATCTCGGTCGACCAGGACGACCACGGCAACGGCACCGGCAAACGCGGTAAGAAGAAGAGCTTCTTCTACTATAAGAAACTTATCGCTAGCAATGGTGCCGATACCGCAACCGACAACATCGTGGTGGAGTAAGGAGCAGAGATGGTTTCCAAGACGACGGTCGTCAAGAATCCGAGCGGTATCCACGCGCGTCCTGCGTCGCTGTTTGTGCAGGAGGCAAGCAAGTACGAGAGCTCGATCACCGTTGGCAAGGTGGGCGGAGACGCCAAGGACGCCAAGTCTATCTTGATGGTCATGAGCCTGGGGATGACCTGCAGTTGCGAGATTGTGATTGCGGCCGACGGCGCCGACGAGGCGGCCGCCGTCGATGCCCTCGTGGCGCTTGTCGAGAGTGGCTGCGGGGAGTAGGCGGGCAAAAGCCGCGCCGATGCGCTTTGGGCCACCCAAGGTGGGCTGGCTCCAGAAAGATTGGCCCGCCGGTGCGCGCCGGCGGGTCCTTTGCTTTAGGGAGGTTAACGATGAAGGCAAGAAACGTTGGCGCTAGGGGCGCGGGGCGCGTTGGGGCGCGTTCGGCGCTTACGACCCTGGGGGTCATGTCACTGATTTATGCGGTCGGCGTTCTACTTATGGATGCGACTGTGGGCGAGCTTACGGGCTCTGCGGCGTCCTCTGCATCGATCGCGTCGATGCTCGTTACCTTGCTGCTCATCGTGGCGTTGATCTTCCTTGAGGTGCGAGCGTATCGGGCGGTGGTGGCCTCGGTGCCCTTTGAGCCTGATATGGGCGACAAGGTGCTGCTAGGTCTCTCGCTCTGGTTTGGCGGCGGCATGCCACTCGGCGTCGCCAATCTGGTTCGCGCCGCGGCGTTAGGAGGTGCCGGCGACGTGCGCCAGATTCTCATGCAGCTGGGCGTGAGCGTCGCGCTCATGCTGCTGACGTATCCAAAGTTCAGATCGTAGACAACAGCAAAGCTTGAAAATGCAAAGCCCCGCGACCGATTTCAGCCCGGTCGCGGGGCTATTTGATATTTGGGGGAAATGCATTCGTCGATTTACATGCTCTCTGCCGCACGTGTGCTCCACTCATTTCCAGGGTGAACATTTGGCTCGCTCAATCTTGGGGTGGCAGCGGATCGGGCAGGGCGGGACGACGGCCTGGCGGCGGAGCGAAGCCGCGCCAGCCAACGCTCTCCCGCTAGCAGATCCTGGGCAGCTGCTCTCCCACGAGCATGTCGAGGATGCGGGTCGATCCCCAGCCGGTGCGTACGCGCACGGCGGGTCGAGTGCTTTCGGCAAGTGGCAGCACGCGGCCGATGATGGCGGCGTTCTCGCCGTAGCGCGCGGCGCGCATGGCAGCCAGCGCGGCATCGGCTTGCTCGGCCGGCACAACGGCAACCATCTTGCCCTCGTTTGCCACTTGCAGCACATCGTAGCCGAGCATCTCGCAGGCTGCCTGCACGTCGGGGCGCACGGGCACGGCATCCTCGTCGACCTCCATGGCAACGCTGCTGGCCTGGGCAAACTCGTTGAGCGTGGATGCCAGGCCGCCGCGCGTGGGGTCGCGGAAGCAGCGCGTGTCGGGTGCTGCGGCCAGTACGTCGGCGATCAGGCGATTGAGCGGCGCGGCGTCGCTTTCGATCGTGCTCGAAAACGCCAGGCCCTCGCGCTGGCTCATGATGGCGATGCCGTGGTCGCCGAGTGTACCCGACACCAGGATGACGTCGCCGGGCTGACAGTTTGCGCCAGAGAGCGCCACGCCCGCGGGCACCTCGCCCACGCCGGCGGTATTGATGTAGACGCCGTCGGCTCCGCCACACTCGACCACCTTGGTGTCGCCGGTGATGATCGCCACGCCCGCCTCGCGCGCGGTCTCGGCCATGGTCTGCACGATCTGGCGGAGCTTCTCCATGGGATAGCCCTCTTCGAGGATAAAGCCGCACGATAGGTAGCGCACGTTGGCGCCCGAGGTCGCGACATCGTTGACGGTTCCGCACACGGCGAGTCGGCCGATGTTGCCACCGGGGAAGAACTGTGGCGAGACCACAAAGCTGTCGGTCGACATGGCGATGCGCCCGCTCACAGGCAGTGCGGCGACGCCGGCATCGTTGCCCTCAAGCAGCTCGGGCGACCCAAAGGCATCCAGAAAGACCTCGTCGATGATGCGCTTCATCATCTGCCCGCCCGAGCCGTGGCCCAGCAGGACAGTGCTATCGGTGACACTATGGGACATATCGAAAACTCCAATCGTGGGAGGTGTCAGTGCGCGGAGGGCGTTCGGGCTAGACTCGGTAACGGTAGTACGCCGCGCAGCTGCCCTCGGAGCTCACCATGCACGGGCCGACGGGGTGCTCGGGCGTGCAGGTGCGGCCAAAGAGCGGGCAGCTGCTCGGCGTAATGGCCCCGCGCAGCACGTCGCCGCAGCGGCACCCACGCGGCTCGACCGTCGCCTCAACGGGCACGTCAAAGCGGGCGCCGGCATCAAAGCGCGAGAACTCAGGGCGGATGGAAAGACCCGAGCCGGCAATCGGCCCCAGACCGCGCCATGTGGTGTCGCACGGCTCAAACACCTGCTCGACCAGTTGGCGCGCCACGGGGTTGCCGTTCGCATTGACACCGCGGCGGTAGGCGTTGTCGATCGCCGGCCTGCTCTCGACAACCATCTGGACCAGCATGCAAATACCCTGCAAGATGTCGACCGGCTCAAATCCCGTTACCACGCCTGGGGTCTTAAACTCGTCGACCAAAAAGTCAAAGGGAGCCAGGCCCGTGATGGTGGCGACGTGTCCCGGCAGGATAAAGCCGTCGATAGTGGTCTCGGGATCGTTGGCGATGGCGCGCAGCGCCGGCGGCGTGGTCTTATGGGCGCAGTAGACCGAGAAGTTCTGCAGCCCGCGCGCGTCTGCCTCCAAAATGGCGGCGGCGATGGTGGGCGTCGTGGTCTCAAAGCCGACACCCATAAAGATGACCGGGCGTTCGGGATTTTGCTCGGCAATGTCGAGTGCGTCGAGCGGGGAGTACACAATGCGAATATCGCGCCCCGACGCCTTTTGCGCGGCGAGCGAGGTAGACGACCCGGGCACGCGCATCATGTCGCCAAAGGAGGTGATGATGGCGCCGTCCATCTTGGCGAGCGCGATTGCATGGTCGATATTGCGGTTGGCGGTAACGCAGACGGGGCAACCCGGGCCGCTTAGCAGTTTGAGTCCCGTCGGCATAATGGAGCGAAAGCCATAGCGTCCGATGCTCACGGTATGCGTACCGCAGACTTCCATAAGGTTGATGCTGCGGTTGTCGACAAGCTCATGAATACGATCGATGAGCTCGCGAGCCAGCTTGGGGTCGCGAAATGCCGAAAAGTCGATACCGGAGCGAACCGGCTGCTCGGGCGCCACTAGTAAGCCTCCGCCGGGTTGGTGGCCAACTGGTCTTCTTCGCCCAGTTCGGTCATGGCGTTAACCAGCTCGAGCGTCTCTTGTGCTTCCTGCTTATCGACAATCTGGATGCCAAAGCCGGCGTGTACGAGAATATAGTCGCCCACCCGTGCCGTCGGCACGAGGCGCAGCGAAACGGGGCGCTCGATGCCCATCATGTCGACGGTGGCCTTGAGGTCGTCGTCGCGTTTGACTACTTTACCGGGAACGGCAAGGCACATAATGTTCCCCTTTTATACGTTTTGCGCTGGATAGGCGCTTAATTACCCATCAGATGATGGTAGCGCTCGCGGGAGTCACGAGCAAACGCGTTACACCTGTGAGACGGCGGCGCGCAGGCTGGCAAAACAGCCTATCGCAACGCCGTCTGCGCGAGGCGAGCGCGCGCGATGGCGGCCTGACCGTAGGCGATGCAGCCGTCGTTGACGGGTACAGCGTGGGGGACCAAAACGGCAAGACCGACGTCTTTGAGTTCGTGGGTAAGGAGCTGAAGCAAAAGTCGGTTCATGAACACGCCGCCCGAGAGCGCGACGGTATCGATGCCCTCGCGCGCGCAGATTTCGCGTGCGATTCGTGCCGAAGAGCGCGCGATGGTGACGTGGAAGTCGAGCGCGAGCTTGCCGGCGGGCACGCCGGTCCTGATTCCCTCCAAAAGCGCCTCAAAAAGCGGTCTGGAGTTCAGAACATGGCAGTCGTCCGGACGGGATGATTCGGTTACGGAAAAGCTGACCATATTGCCGGTGGGGCAGGCACTTTCACTGCTGAACGCGCGCCAGGCGGCGGCTTCGAGTTCTATGGCGGGTTCGCCCTCGTAGGTTGCCTTGTCGCAGATGCCCAGAATTGCTGCCGCGGCATCAAAGAGACGTCCCATGCTGCTGGTACGCGGGCTGTTGATGCCGCGCTCGATCATGGTGGCTGTCACGCTACGCGTTTGCTCGTCGAGGCTGTCCAAAAGCTGAGCGGCGCCTGGGTGCTCGAGTAGGCCGAGTTCGCTGAGCAGGGCAAAGGCGTTGCGTCGAGCGTCGCGTACGGAGGCCGCCCCGCCGGGGAGCGCCCAGGTGAGCAAATGCGCGGTGCGCTCAAAGCCGTCAAGGCTGGCAACAAGAAACTCGCCGCCCCAAATGGTCCCATCGGTGCCGGCGCCGGTGCCGTCGAAGGCGATGCCAAGGACACGCGTGTCGGTTGTAAGCTGGCCCGCGGCGATGGCCTCGGCCATTACGCTCGCGATATGCGCATGATGGTGCTGCACTTCGACGAGCGGCAGATTGCATTTTCGCGCCTGCTCGCGCGCCCACTGGTCCGATAGATAGCTGGGGTGTAAATCGCAGGCCAAGGCGGCGGGCGCCAAGTCAAAGAGATCTTCCAAGCGCGTGCGCGCGGCGTTCCAGGCATCGAAGGTCCCGCCGTTTTCAACATCGCCGATATGCTGCGACACAAAACAGGTTGCCTCGCCGTTCGTCCCTTCGCGCGTGAGCGCAATCGTGGCCTTTTGTTGTGGCCCGCAGGCGAGCACGCAGGACGGAGCGCCGTCGAGCGCCGGCAACGGCAGCGGCTGGGGTGCATATCCGCGGGCACGGCGCACGGGCATAATGGCGCCGTTGACCACGCGCACCACGGAGTCGTCGTAGCGCGAGAGGATCGCGCGGTCGTTGCCGAGTAGCGCATCAGCAATGCCGGCGGCAACGAGGCGCTCCCAGGCAAGGTCGTCATCGGTCTCGATGGGCTCTTCGCTCAGGTTTCCGCTGGTCATGACGAGTGCGTGCACACCGCGGGCTTCTGCTGCGGCAAGCAACAGATGCTGAAGCGGGGTGTAGGGGAGCATAACGCCGAGCTCGGGAAGGTCGTGCGCGACGGACGGCGCGAGCGCGAGGGCGTCGGGGGAGCCGCCGCTCTCGCAAACAGCACGTCGGCGCAGCAGCACAATGGGGCGAATGCTGCCGGCCAGCAAGCCGCGCTCAACGTCGTTGACATGGCACAGGCGTTCAACGTCGGCAAGGTCGCGCACCATAACGGCAAGCGGCTTGTTGCTGCGGCGTTTGCGACGACGAAGCTCGGCTACCGCCTGCTCGTTGGAGGCGTCACATGCCAAGTGAAATCCGCCCAGGCCCTTGATGGCGACGATGCCACCGCCGGCCAGCAGCTCAATGCAGCGCTCGATGATAGCGTCGCTGGCTTCGCGTGTGGTGCCGACGGCCGGCAACGCGGCGGCTTCGCCCGGCTCACCGCCCACGCTCGCTTCGCGCCACGTGATATGCGGCCCGCAATCAAAGCAGGCATCGGGCTGCGCGTGAAAACGCCGGTCGAGTGGGTCGGCATACTCCGCGGCACACTCAGGACACATGGGAAAACAATTCATCGACGTGGCCGCTCGGTCATAAGGCAGCGACCGGATGATGGTAAAGCGCGGTCCGCAGTTGGTACAGTTGATAAAAGGGTAGTGATAGCGCCGATCGGCGGGGTCGAACAACTCGCGCAGACAATCATCGCAGGTGGCGATATCGGGCGAGACGAGCGTCGTGTGCGCGGTCTGGTCCTGCGATGCCACAATACGAAAGCCCTGCTCATCGGCAGCGCTCCAGCCGCTAGGCTTCAAATCCGCAATATCGACTCGCTCAACGCGAGCCGCCGCGGGCGCATGCTCAGAAAGAGCAGCGACAAATCCGTCAACCGCCTCGGCACGGGCGTGCGCCTCGATATGCACGCCGTCGCCCGCGTTGAGCACCCATCCGCAAATGCCATGCGCCATGGCCTCGCGATACACAAACGGCCGCATGCCAACGCCCTGCACAATGCCCGTCACATGAATATGCACATGTCGCATGCGACACCCCTCATCAAAACCGACCAAATAGGGACAGGTGCGCTACAGCCCCAGGCTCTGCTTGGTGGCGGCGCACGTGAGCTCACCGTGCTTAACGCCGCGCAGGCCCAGCAGGCGGTCGGCTAGTTCGTAGACGCGCTCGCCGCGACCCTTGAGCGCCAGAATCTCTAAGCAGTTGTGGTGATCCAGATGCACGTGCATGGTCGATACGATCTCGTCGGTGTAGTCGTGCTGCACTTCGTCCAGACGGCGCGTCAGGTCGCCGGTATGGTGGTCGTAGATCATGGTGAGCGACCCGATAACATGCTCGTCGGGCGTGCGCATCTGCTCCTTGGCGATCGAGGCGCGAATCAGATCGCGTACGGCCTCGGATCGGTTAGCCACGTCACCGCGGCGCGCGATCTGCTCGTCAAAGCGGCGCAGCAGGTCGTCGGGCGCGGTGACCGAAAAGCGGACCAGCTCGGAGCTGGAGCCGCTGTAGCGGCAGCTTGCATCGTCGTCCGCACCGTGATTGTGCGCGTGCTCGTGCTCGGCCACGTTACACCAGTTTCACAGAGCCGACGGAGTTGTGGTCGGCCTCGATGGCCTCCTCGTAGCCCTCGAGCGCATCGTGCGCCTCGTGGAGTGCCGCCATGGCGGCCTCGAGCTTGGCGCCAATGCGCTCCATGTCAAAGTTCTCGGTCGCATGCAGCAGCTGATGGCTCCACTCGTGAGCGAGCTCAATGGTGTCGTCGACCTGCTTGACGCTCATGGCAAGCTGGCTCATGTTCATTCCGACGTCATGCATGGGGAGTCTCCTTTTGTACGGGGCGATATGGTGGTTCAGATTCTACTACGCCCGCCTTGAGCGCCGCCGCATAAGAAAACGGGTGCGAGTCCGTCTGACCCGCACCCGTTCACTGGGGGCTGTTTGTATCTACCATACTATCCGTGGTCGCATACCTTGCGTTTGGCACTCCGGCGAGCGGTGCGAAACCGCTCATGGACGGCAGATGGGTAACAAGCGTATTACAGATGTTTCTCCAGCAGTGCCTGAAGTCTTGCCTTGGGCAAGGCGCCGACCGAGCGGTCGACCTCCTCGCCGTTCTTAAAGACGATCAGCGTGGGGATGCTCATGACGCCAAACTTCATGGCCAGGTCCTGGTTGTCGTCGACGTTGCACTTGGCCACAGCCAACTTGCCGGCCAGCTCGTCGGCAACCTCGTCTACGATGGGCGAGAGCGAGCGGCAGGGGCCGCACCACGGGGCCCAAAAATCAACCAGTACGGGCAGGCTGTCGTTAACGATGGAATCGAGGTTCTCGGGGGTAATCTGCTTAATGTCAGCCATGGTGACCTCCATAATACGACGCGGCTCGGCCGCGTAAAACTCAGTACGACCGTGCTTATACCCAGCGGCCCGCAAAGCAACCACTCGCGGGCGGCTCTTTTATATAATGGTGGGCACGCAAACGATTGGAGAGCGCATGCCCACGTCACAAAGCCAGAAAAAAGAAGCCATCGCTCAGGCGACCGAGCAGGAGCTCGCGTCGCTTGCAGGTCGCGGTGTGCGTATCGCGGGCAACGCGTGCTCGCCGATTGTGCTGGTCAAAGGCGATTTGGATGAAGCCGAGTGCTCGGGCGGCGAGCTGGCTGCCGGCGCGGATGGCGCCGCGTTGCGCAAGGCGCTCGGCGCCATCGGATATGCCCCCGAGGACTTTTGCGTGCTGGCAAGCGTCGCCGGCGCGGGTGACGGAGCGGTCGCGGTGGGCGAGACTCTGCCGTGCGACCTGTTCCGCGAGGCGCTGGAGGCTCTGGACCCCGAGGCGGTGCTGCTGCTCGACAACAGTGCGGCCGATGTCATGCGCGAAACCTACGCCGATATGCTCGTGGCGATTGATGACTTCGACACCGCCATGCTCAAGCCCGGCCTGGTCGCCCATGTGCAGGGCCGCCGCGTGCTCGCGCTCGATGGCTTTGAGGCGGCGCTGACCGACAAAGCGGCCAAGCAGCGTATGTGGGCCTACATCAAGCAGCTGACCCCGGCGGTCGCTCCACTGTAGCGGATCGGCACCGGCGAGCGATTGCCTGGCGGGCGAGGCGCGCCGCGAGATCGGCGCCGTACTTCTACATCACAGCGCGCAGCTCAAACCGATCGCCGTTAATGCGGAACTGGCAGTTGCCGTTCATGCGCTCCACGGCAAGTTTGATGCTCTTGGTTCCAAAGCCGTGGCCCGCATGCCGGGTCACGGGCATGCCGTCGACCATGCGCGGCGCGCGGTCAAACGTGTTGGAAACTAACAGCAACAGCTGGCCGTCCTCAAGTCGCAGGTCAAGGTCGACGAATCGCTTTCCTTGGGGTGCGGCGCTTGCGGCGGTGATAGCGTTTTCCAAGGCATTTGAGAGCACGCTAAACAGGTCGGCGTCACCTACGTGGACGGTTTCGGGTACGGCGGCGCGCAGGTTGGCGGTAATGCCGTTTCTATTGATATCTGAGTTGAATGACGAAAGCGCGATGTTTACGGTCTCGTTGGCGCAGAAGCGGCGTACGGCGGTGCGGTCGCCGGCTTCGCAGAGTTCGTCGATGCGGTTGAGCGCCTCGTCGGTGTGGCCCTCCTCAATTAAAGTGGCCAGGCCGCGTAGGAAGTGGCGCATATCGTGGCGAAGAATCGACAGCTCGCGCCCAGATTGACGCCAAGCCTCGAGCTCTTTGATGGCGGCGCTGTCGCGGGTTTCGAGCATCCAACGCTCTCGCTCGGCGGTTTCCTTTTCTTCGTATTCGCGCAGGTAAACGGCAAGAAACATAAGATAGAAGGCACAGAGCGCAAATGCCAAAAACTCAACTGTCACCACCGAGCCCGAGTGGAACAGCGTGGTGTAGACGTTGGTGGCGTAGTCAAAGATGTAATAGACGAGCGGCAGGATTAAAAGGATGCCCAGCTCGGTGGGGCTTTTAATCGCCAGGCGGGGTCCAATGTCGCCGGCCCAATGCAGCAGGACGGCAAAGACGCCGAGCGTGGTAGCGATGCGTGCCAGATAGTACGCGATCTGAGAATCGGTTGCGGCAAATGCGGCGATGCCCATCCAATTGCTGAACTGGCAGCTCAGGTAGGCACTGGTAACGCCCAGGATGGCGAGCAGCGGACTCAGGCGATAGCGTACGCACAGGTAGACGACAAGCGGCAGATGCACGACGAGTGGATAGGCCTGTCGGGCGAAAAGCTCGCCGCCGACGGCATTGGCGAGGCCGAATGCGCATCCGGTTACGGCG
The DNA here is from genome assembly GCA_958445065.1 of uncultured Collinsella sp. GTDB lineage: Bacteria > Actinomycetota > Coriobacteriia > Coriobacteriales > Coriobacteriaceae > Collinsella. The sequence continues at coordinate 64,103 of CAUCQW010000013.1, read as the reverse complement.
CCGACCCCCACCAGCTTCCACCGTATGCCGAAAACACCCGGACGATGCCGTGCAGATCGCTTCGCTCTGCTATAGTCTCCCAAATTCACGTTTTCTATTGGGATGGTGGTTAATATGGGCGACATACTCGAATCGTTCCTGCGCGTGGCGATGGTGGTGTTCATCGTCGGTCCGCTCACTGCATGGGTCGCCCGTCGCGGCGCGCGCGAGCGCAGTGAGGCGACGGACAGCCTCGATCGCTTCACGGTGCGCATGCCCGCTGCCATTCGCACGATCATCGCCTGCTGCGCCGTCGCGTTCGAACTGCTCATGCTGGGTGTCTACGTCTGGCAGGGCGTCTCGTTGGGCGAGTGGGACCACGAACTTGTGTGGTTCGGTCACGCCATGGCGCTCGCGGGCATGGCCATCTGGGCCCTGCTGAGCATCCCGCGCATCGACGTGGACGGTGAGCGAATTCTCTCGCGTAACGCCTTCGGCATCCGCAAGGAGACGACGTTTGGCAACATCACCCGTGCAACGCTTCACACGCAGATGATGAGGATCGACCTGTTCGAGGGCGACCGGAAGTTCTGCTCGATAAGCCTCGAGGGGGTGTGCTCGCTCAACCTCCTCGCCCGTCTGGAGGAAGAGGGCATCGAGGTCTCGGACGCTGTTGACGGCCCGATGACCAAGGCGGGTCTGTGTTGGTCTGCCATCAAGCCGTTGACGATTGTTTTCAACGGTATGGCGCTCGTCTTCTCGCTCGTGATCGCCTTCATGGCTGTTTTCACCGACGCCGGTGCTCGTCTGCTCCTGCTCGTCCCATGCCTCTTCCTGTTCATAGGGGGACTCCTGCCTCTGCTCATGCTCAGCATGCCCGCCCGTGGTATCTACGAGATCGGCAGACAGGAGCGCGAACTCGGTTTCTCCTTCGCCGAGGAGATGGCGAGCCGAGGTGCCACGGGCACCTCGCTTGTCGACGACGATTGGTTCATCGAGATCAGCAACGCCCGCGTCGTGGCGTTCCGCCGCGATTATCTCAAGAAGGTCACGGCGCACGAGGATAGCGAGAGCGGCGACCGTTGCACGGTGACCACGAAAGGCGGTCGCAAAATCAAGGTGTACGCAGCGGGCAGCACGCTCGAGGACCTGCGCTCGTGGTTCAAACAGGGTGCCAAGGCCAGAAGCACGCTCGACCGTGCAGAGGACGTGCTCGAGACGACGTCTGATTGGGTTGTCTGACCTGTATCGTCTTTTCGGACACGCATGCTAGAGGCCCAATCCTTTAGAATGCATTCATCGACGACCGAGAGGACGGTATGCTATGTCCAACCCAGCCGCCAAGTACACCGACGAGTTCAGGCGCGAGACCGCCGACTACATCATCTCGACGGGCAGGCCGATAACGGAATGCTGCGCAGAACTGGGCCTGAATTCCAAGACCGTGAACAAGTGGGTGCAGAGCCGCCGGCGCGAGCTTGCCGGCGGGCCCGACCCCAAGGCCGAGGACCGCGAGCTTCGCGAGGCGAAAAGGCGCATACGCGAGCTCGAGATGGAGAACGCCTTCTTGAAAAAAGCCGCGGCCTTCTTCGCCAAAAGCCAGGCGTAGCCGCATGCTACCGGATGATGTTGGCGGAGAAGGCCGAATTCCCGGTGAAAATGATGGCCCGCGTGCTCGGCGTGAGCCGATCGGGCTTCTACTCGTGGCTCTCCAACGGCTGCCCGCGAGAAGACTGGTCGGCCGAGCGCGAGGCGGTCCGGCGCGTGTGGCTGGAGTCGGACCGCAGGTTCGGCTTCCGGTTCGTGAAATGCTTCCTGCCCGGCGAGTTCTCCGGATTGACCCTGTACAGGGTGCGCAAGCTGATGCGCGAGCTGGGAATACGCGGCTGCACGCCCAACGCCAGGAAGCGCACCACCATCCCCGACCCGAAGGCCAGGCCCCGGCCCGACCTGGTGCGCCGCGACTTCACCAGTCCCGTTCCAACCTGCAAGCTCGTGGGCGACATCACCTACCTGCGCACCGGCGAGGGATGGCTGTACCTGTCGACGGTCATCGACCTCAACACCCGCATGGTGGTGGGCTGGTCGCTCTCCGAGCGCATGACCGCCGACATCGTGGTTTCGGCGCTGGCGTCGGCCAAATCGCGCGGCTACGTGGCCGGCAACGCGATATTCCACGCCGACCGCGGCGCCCAGTACACCAGCAGGCTTCTGGCCGAATGGGCGCGCGACAACGACGTGCGGCTGTCCTGCAGCCGCGCCGGCAACTGCCACGACAACGCGGTGGCCGAGTCGTTCCTCGCCACGCTGAAGAACGAGATGTACTACAGGCGCAGCTTCCCGACCAGGGATTCCGCCAAGCACGCGGTGGTCGAGTTCATCGAGGCGTACTACAACCGCCGAAGGCCCCGCTCGACGATCGGCTACAAGGTGCCGGCCGAGGCCATGGCGGCCTTCTTCGAGAGAACCGAGCCCAAGCTCGAGGCCATGCCTATGGCCGCTTGATTTCTCGAGCATGCGTGTCCGAAATCTTGACACAGGTCAGAAGGCCTCGATGCCAGCGCTGCGCCGATATGGGGCAGCGGCCCCCCGTTGGCCGCCATGGCCCTGACTTCCGAGCGTATGCTGGCGCCGCTCGTCTTAAGACGTTGACCTCCATCCGGAGCCTGCGGTTCTCGCGCTCGGGCTCCAGGATCCGGTTCTACTCGGGCGTGCGGTTGTCGGCGGCGCGCGGCGAGCCGGTCTCGTTTATCGACTTGACCCGCCTCTCCACGGTGCTCTTGTCGAGGTCGCACTCGTCCATGGCCTCGCGCCTGGGCTTTCCGGCGTTGTGGAGATCGACTATCTTCCTCTTGAACTCGTCGGTGAAATGCCTCGGTCTGGGGCCGGTCGAGGCCGAGCCCCCGGTCCGGCTGGGGTAGCATGTCGCTGCGGACCATTGTCTTTCCTCTCGTTGAATATCTAGGCGCTGACGATTCTAGGCGATGGCCCTCTCTTGCTTCTTACACCTCGATTGTGCTCGCTACCCCCCAGCGGGCCCGGATCGAGCGATTCGGGCCCGCTTTTGGGGCCTGCCGGAAACCCGGTGGTCAAAAAGGGCCAAATATGAGTACTGTTACCAGTTTGGTGGCAGCCAAATGGCCTCAAAAATCGGTGCCAGAGGCCAAAAGTGCATCGATTTTCGTTCTTCAGAGTCGCGATCGGGCTCCAAACAAGGCGATTTTGCTGCTCTGGACCGGAAAATCGATGCTACTAATTTGGTGACAGTACTCATATTTGGCCCTTTTTGACCACTGCCCCTTGGTCCAGGACAAAACGGGCTGCCCGAATCATGGGGCGGGTCCATTTTCGGCTGTCCTCAGCTTGCCAGTTCGAAAATGGACCTGCCGCATGATTGAATCTTTATTTCAACTTTACACCTAGGTTTACAGCTGTCTTGTCAGCTGTAAACCTAGGTGTCATACTAAAGCCCCAAGATTCGCCAAAAGAGAGGGGCCTTGATGGCACAGAGCGCGAACATGGATGCGTCGGAGCTTGCACGCGATATCGCGGCCGGCCTAGCATCGGCAACGACGGCAACGGAGCGCGCGGCACTGGTGCCCGCAGAGCTCGTCGAGGCCATTCAGCAACTTAAAACCCAACGCGACGCGGTGATCCTGGCGCACTATTACGTGGCGCCCGAGGTTCAGGCTGTGGCCGATTACGTCGGCGACAGCTTCTACCTGGCAAAGCTTGCCAAGAGCCTGCCGCAGCAGACCATCGTGCTGTGCGGCGTGGAGTTTATGGGCGAGAGCGCCAAGCTGCTCAATCCCACCAAGACCGTGCTGCTGCCCGAGCCGGGCGCGGACTGTCCCATGGCGCACATGGTCAAGCGCGAGACGGTCGATGCGGCGCGCGCCGAGTACGGCGACGACCTGGCCGTGGTCTGCTACGTCAACTCCACGGTCGAGATCAAGAGCTGGAGTGACGTGTGCGTTACCAGCTCAAACGCCGTCAAGATCGTCTCCGAGCTGCCGCAGCAGCACATCTTGTTCATTCCCGACCAGAACCTGGGCCGCTTCGTAGCCGAGCAGGTGCCCCAAAAGCACGTCATCCTCAACAACGGCTACTGCCCGCGCCATCACATCATCACCGTCGAGCAGATCGTTGACGCGACGGAGGCCCACCCCGACGCGCTCGTGCTGGCGCATCCTGAGTGCAAGGCTGACGTCCTGGCTGAGGCCGACTACATCGGCTCCACCGCCGGCATCATCAAGTATGCCGAGGAGTCCGACGCGAGCGAGTTCATTATCGTGACGGTCCGCGGTGTGCTCTACGAGCTCGAGCGCCGCTGCCAGGGCACCGGTAAGAAGTTCTACTTCCCCGCGGTGCAGCCCACCTGCGTCAACATGGATCTCATCACGCTCGAAAAGCTCGTGCGCTGCCTGGAGACGGGTGAGGGCGAGGTGCAGATCGGCGTGTCGGACGAGGCTGCCGACCAGGCCAAACTTACGCTCGACCGCATGCTCGAGTACGCAGCACGCTAGAACAATGTGGCATGAGGGACGGTTTCTTATGTCACATTCAAGGGAGAGGATTCCTGTGGAAACCAAGCAATACCCCGATATGGAGTGCGACGTCGTCATTGCCGGCTGCGGCGTAGCGGGCCTGTACGCGGCGCTCAACCTGCCGACGAGCACGCGCGTGATCATGCTCTCCAAGGGCGCGGTCGACGAGTGCGATTCGATGCTCGCGCAGGGCGGCATCTGCGTGCTGCCCGAGGGCTCGGACTACGATGCCTTCTTTGAGGACACCATGCACGCCGGCCATTACGAGAACCGCCGCGAGAGCGTCGACATCATGATCCGCTCGAGCCGCTCGGTCATCAACGACCTGCTAGCGATGGGCGTGGATTTTGAGCGCAAGGCCGATGGCGGCCTCGACTTTACCCGCGAGGGCGCGCACAGCCGTCCGCGCATTGCCTTCCATGCCGACATTACGGGCAAGGAGATTACGACCAAGCTGCTTCAGGCCGTCCGCAAGCTGGATAACGTGCAGATTCTCGAACACGTTGCCATGACCGACATCCTGACGGCAGAGCGCGATGGGGCCACGGTGTGCACTGGTGTCGTCGCTGTTGCCGTGGACGAGGACGATTCAGCTCGCCCCGCCGACGAGCTGGCAAATGCCGCTGAGGGCGTGCATGTCGGTAAGCCGTTTAAGATCCATGCCCGCCATACGCTGTGGGCGACGGGCGGCATCGGTGGCGTATACGACCATTCGACCAACTACCCGCAGCTCACGGGCGACGCCTGCTACATCGCGCAGGAGCACGGCATTAAGATGGAGCACCTGGACTACGTGCAGATCCATCCCACGGGCCTGTTCTCGCCGCAGCCAGGCCGTACGTTCCTGATCAGCGAGAGCTGCCGCGGTGAGGGCGCGATTCTGCTCAATGCCGCCGGCGAGCGTTTTACCGACGAGTTGCAGCCGCGCGACGTTGTCGCTGCCGCCATCCGCGAGCAGATGAAGCAGGACGGCACCGAGCACGAGTGGCTGAGCTTTGCCCCCGTCGAGCGCGACGTGGTGACTGGGCACTTTGCCAACATTCGCGCGCGCTGCCTTGAGGACGGTCGCGACATCTTGGACGAGCCCATCCCCGTTACGCCCACGCAGCACTACTTTATGGGCGGCGTATGGGTCGATAAGGACGGCCGCACTTCGATGCCCGAGCTCTACGCTGCGGGCGAGACGGCTTGCAACGGCGTTCACGGCAAGAATCGCCTTGCATCAAATAGTCTGCTCGAGGCGCTGGTCTGGGGTCGTCGCGCCGCGTGGTACATGCGCACCGGCGAGTCGCTGGCCGTGGAGCAGGCGGGCGAGCCCGCGCTCGATGGACGCCATCGCGCCCTGAGTTCCGATACCCTTGCAATCGATGATTTGGCCCGTGCCGCCGGCACGCAGGCCGCAGAGGAGTAGACCATGAATCCCATTACCATGAAGCTCGTCGTCGATGATCTGATTTTACAGGCTCTGCGCGAGGACATTACGTTTGAGGACGTGAGCACGGCGAGCGTGTGCCCCACGGCGCGTCCCGCCACGGTGGAGCTTATCGCCAAGGCCGACGGCATCATCGCCGGCTTGGATGTGTTTGCCCGTACCTTTGAGCTGCTGGATTCGCAGAGCTCGGTGCTGCTCGACGTTGCCGATGGCGAGGAGGTGCACGCCGGCGACCATGTGGGTCAGGTGCGGGGCGATGCGCGCGTGCTGCTTTCGGGTGAGCGCGTGGCGCTCAACTACCTGCAGCGCATGAGCGGCATCGCTACCTACACGCACAGCATGGCCGCGGCGCTCGAGGGAACCAAGACCGTGCTCGTCGACACGCGCAAGACCACGCCGGGCATGCGCGTCTTCGAGAAGGCCGCGGTCGAGATCGGCGGCGGCAGCAACCACCGTTACAACCTGTCGACGGCCGTCATGCTCAAGGACAACCACATCGACGCCGCCGGCGGCGTGATGCGTGCGATCGAGATGGCGCGCGCCCATGCATCGTTTACCACGACGGTCGAGATCGAGTGCGAGAACCTGGACATGGTGCGCGAGGCCGTGGAAGCCGGCGCCGACATCATCATGTTCGACAACATGACCCACGACGACATGGCTGCCGCGATTGAGCTTATCGATGGCCGCGCCAAGACCGAGTGCTCGGGCAACGTGGACGCCAGCAACATTCGCGCCCTGGCCGATCTGGGTGTCGACTATATTAGCTCGGGCGCCCTGACGCACTCTGCGCCGATCCTCGACCTCTCGCTTAAGCACCTGCGTCTGCTGGACGGTAAATAATGAACGCCCGCGAGCGTCGCCGTGCCATCATGGGCGTGCTCGAAGGAGCCAAGGAGCCCGTTTCGGGCAGCGCACTTGCCCGCGAGGTTGGCGTGAGCCGTCAGGTCGTGGTTCAGGATATTGCCCTGTTGCGTGCCGATGGGCACGATATCGTGGCGACCAACCGCGGCTACGTGCTGCAGGAAGCCGCGAGTAGCCCCGCCGTGCCCACGCGTCTTGTTAAGGTGCGCCACGGCGTGGAGCAGGCGGGCGACGAGCTTACGAGTATCGTCGACGCGGGTGGCGCCGTGCTCAACGTGATCGTCAACCATCGTGTGTACGGCAAGATCACGGCCGACCTGGACATCCGCAATCGTCGCGATGTTGAGCGCTACCTGCACGATATCGAGAGCGGCAAGAGCTTTCCACTACTAACGGTGACGAGCGGCTACCACTTCCATCGCATCGCGGCGGAGGACGAGCAGACCCTCGACGAGATCGAGGCCATACTCAAGGAGAAGGGCTACCTTGCCGATTTAATGCCCTACGAGGATGATTTGTCCTAACCCGATACTGTCTATATAAGTTGCGGTGAAATAGTTCCTACAATCGGCACCTAAGCAATGAGCCAGGAACTATTCCACCGCAACTGCCAAGGTAGCCCCGTCCCCAATTAGCTGCCTGTACAAACAAAAGGAGGCCTCCGCGGCGATGCGGAAGCCTCCTTTTTTGTGCACGGTGTACTTTTGAGTGTGCAAGTGGGGGAGTTGTTACTCCTCGACGATCTCGGTGATCGCGCCAGCGGGGCAAGCGTCCTGGCAAGCGCCACAGGCGACGCAGGAGTCCTCGTCGGCGACGGTAGCGACGTCCTGGAGCTCCAGAACGCCAGCGGGGCAGGAGTCGACGCAAACGCCACAAGCGATGCACTCGTCGGCATCAATTACGGGATGAGCCATGGTAGTTTCCTCTCTGTTGACCGACGCTACAGGCGATGCGCGCCGGTTTGATTCGGGCAAAAACATACCACGGGAGCGACCGTTTGCAATACCCTCTGGCCGGCATCTTCATACCGTTCGCCGAGTATGCCAAGGTTTACTAAAAAACGCGCAGGTGGGGCCGTTGAGCTGCGCAAATGTTAGCTATAGGTGACTTGTAATATTGACCTATTGAGCGCGCCTGCGGAAAGGGCATCCCGTTATTTGGCCGAAAACCGGGTCGCAGTTTCCGGTTGGGCCCGCTAGCGGAAACTGCGACCCGGTATCAGCTCTCAAAACGGGATACGGTTTCCGGTTGAGCCTTCAGACGGAAACTGCGACCCGGAATCTACGCTCAAACCGGGATGCGCTTGCCGCAAGACGGCCCCCAGGCACCCCCGGACGCAAACCTCAGCCATCTCTACATAGATCTCAATAGATTTGCCGAGAACTCATTCAGCGCATCTACCTGCGCATTTAAGAACCTAAACTCTCAACAATAAGAAATCTTATATGAATTGACTTAGATTTTGTATATTCCGGCCCATAAGGGGATACACTACATCCTGAAAAGCCGAAGCGCCGCGCGACAGATCGTCGAGGCGGCGCGAACGCAAAAGAGAGAGGGAATTTCTAATGAGTAAGATTCTTGGTATCGACCTTGGTACTACTAACTCCGCAATGGCCGTCCTCGAGGGCGGTTCTCCGACCATTATCGTGAACGCCGAGGGCGACCGCACCACCCCGTCTGTCGTGGGCTTCCGTGCTGACGGCGACCGCGTCGTGGGTAAGGCCGCTAAGAACCAGGCGGTCACCAACCCCAAGAACACCGTGTTCTCCATCAAGCGCTTCATGGGCCGCAAGTACTCCGAGTGCACCTCCGAGATCAAGACCGTGCCGTATGAGGTCAAGGAGGGCCAGGGTGGCCGTGCCGTCGTCGATATCGAGGGCAAGGATTATACCGCCGAGCAGGTGAGCGCCATGACGCTCGCAAAGATGAAGGCCGACGCCGAGAAGTATCTGGGCGAGACCGTCACCGACGCCGTCATCACCGTCCCGGCCTACTTCAACGACGCCCAGCGTCAGGCCACCAAGGACGCCGGTAAGATCGCCGGCCTCAACGTCAAGCGTATCGTCAACGAGCCGACCGCTGCTGCTCTGGCCTATGGCCTGGACAAGCAGGGCACCGACCAGCGCATTCTGGTCTTCGACCTGGGCGGCGGCACCTTCGACGTCTCCATCCTCGACCTCGCTGACGGCGTGTTTGAGGTTCTGTCCACCTCGGGCGACAACCACCTGGGCGGCGACGACTGGGATCAGCGCGTCATCGACTGGATGGCCGATAAGTTCCAGCAGGAGAACGGTGTCGACCTGCGTCAGGACCCCATGGCCCTGCAGCGTCTGAAGGAGGCCGCCGAGAACGCCAAGAAGGAGCTCTCCGCAGCCCAGCAGTCCACCATCAACCTGCCGTTCATCACCATGAACCAGTCTGGCCCGCTGCACCTCAACTACACGCTGACCCGCGCCGAGTTCGAGAAGATCACCCGCGACCTGCTCGAGCGCTGCAAGCAGCCTGTCACCAACGCCCTGCGCGACGCCAAGCTTAAGCTCTCCGATCTGACCGAGGTCATCCTCGTCGGCGGCTCCACCCGTATGCCCGCCGTCCAGGATCTGGTCAAGACCATGACCGGCAAGCAGCCCAACATGTCCGTGAACCCCGACGAGGTCGTTGCCGACGGTGCTGCCGTCCAGGGCGGCGTGCTCACCGGCGACGTCGAGGGCATCCTGCTGCTCGACGTTACCCCGCTGTCGCTGGGCGTCGAGACCATGGGCGGCATCATGACCAAGATGATCGACCGCAACACCACGATCCCGACCTCCAAGACCGAGGTCTACTCTACCGCTGCCGACAACCAGACCAGCGTCGAGATCAACGTGCTCCAGGGCGAGCGCGAGCTTGCCCGCGATAACAAGTCGCTCGGTAAGTTCCAGCTGACCGGTATCCCGGCTGCCCGCCGCGGTGTGCCGCAGATCGAGGTCACCTTCGACATCGACGCCAACGGCATCGTCAAGGTCTCTGCTAAGGACAAGGGCACCGGCAAGGAGCAGCAGATCACCATTTCCGGCTCCACCGCGCTTTCCGACGACGAAGTCGATCGCATGGTCAAGGACGCCGAGGCTCATGCCGAGGAGGACAAGAAGCAGAAGGAAGAGGTCGAGGTCCGCAACCAGACCGACAGCCTGTGCTACTCCACCGAGCAGACCCTCAACGAGCTGGGCGACAAGGTTTCCGCCGATGTGAAGTCCAAGGCCGAGGCCGCTATCGCCGACGCCAAGAAGGCGCTCGAGGGCTCTGACGTCGAGGCCATCAAGGCCGCTGGCGAATCCCTGCAGTCCGTAGCCTACGAGCTGGCTCAGGTTGTCTACGCCGACGCTCAGCAGCAGACCGACGGCGCCGCCGGTGCCCAGCCTGCCGACGATGACGTTGTCGACGCCGACTACGAGGTTGTGGACGACGAGGACAAGTAATCATGTCCGCCCGTAAAGCTCGCACGGAGGCGGCCGCCGCTGGCGCCGCCCCCGTTGACTCTGAGGAGAAGGATGTGAAGATTCCCGTAGAGGCCGTCGACGATACCGAGGCCAACGAGGCCGAGGCCGCCGAGGCTGCCGAGAACCAGGTAGAGGATTCCAACAAGGAGGCGACGATGACCGAGGACGAGATGGTGGAAGCCGCTATCCGCGCCGGTGAGGAAGCCGCCGACAACGACTTTAAGCTCAAGTTCGAGCAGGCCCAAAAGGAGCTTGCCGACGTACGCAGCGAGCTCGATGCTGCGGCAGAGGCTCAGAAGGCCGCCGAGGACAAGGCAAAGGACGCCACCGAGCGTACCGCCCGTCTGCAGGCCGACTGGGAGAACTTCCGTCGCCGCACCGCCAGCGAGCGTATCGCCGAGCGCGAGCGCGCGACCGAGAAGCTTGTCACCGCGCTGTTGCCGGTGGTTGACGATATCGAGCGTGCAATCGACCATGCCCGTAGCCAGGAGCTTTCCGACGACTTTAAGCAGTTCGTCGATGGCGTTGATGCGGTGCATGCCAAGCTGCTCGATGTGTTTGCGCACGAGGGCGTTGAGCCCATCGACCCCAAGGGCGAGGCGTTCGATCCGCTCGAGCACCAGGCCGTGGGGCGTGTCGAGGACGCATCGCAGTACGACGAGACCGTCAACGACGTGTACCAGAAGGGCTACCGCATGGCGGACCGCATCCTGCGCTCCGCGATGGTGACGGTGACCTACGGTGGCGAGAAGCGCCCCGCACCGGAGCCCGAAGCGGCGCCCGAGGATGCTGCGGCCGATACGGCTGAGAGCACCGAGGAGTAATTGAGAAGGGCCCCGGGGCAACACCCGGGGCCCTTTCTGGCCTAGTGCCATATGACAGTATGAGCCGCCGCCCGTTGAGCGGTGGATGAAACAGGAGAGGAGCTACGATGGCTGCAGGCAAGACCTTCTATGACATCCTGGGCGTATCCAAGAGCGCCTCCGACAAAGAGATCAAGAGCGCGTTTCGCAAGCTCGCGCAAAAATACCACCCCGATGCCGGCGGCGACGAGGCCAAGTTCAAGGAGATTAGCGAGGCTTACGAGACGCTTTCGGACGAGAAGAAGCGCAAAGAGTACGACCAGATGCTCATGTTCGGCGGCATGCCGGGCGCGGGCGGCGCGTATGGCGGCGGCTACGGTGCCGGCGCGGGCGCCAGCGGCTGGGGCGATATCTTCGACAGCATCTTTAGCGGCAACGGCGCTTGGGGCAGCGATTGGGGCTCGGGCTTTGCCGGGGCTGCGGGTAATGCCGGTGCCGGTGCGGGTCGCAGCCGTGCTCGCAAGGGCGGCGACCTGTCGCTGACTGTCGACGTGACGGCCGAGGACGCGTTTCGCGGCGTGACGCACAAGGTCACCTATCGCATTCCCTCGACGGGCGAGCAGCAAACCATTACGGTCTCGGTTCCCGCAGGTGCGGTCGACGGCGGCAAACTACGCTACAAGCGTCGCGGCGAGTATGGCGTTGCGGGTGGCGAGCGCGGCGACCTGGTCGTGACCACGCATGTGGAGGAGCACCCGCTGTTTAAGCGCAAGGGTGCCGATGTGACCATGGAGGTACCGATCTCGGTTTACGAGGCGGCGCTCGGCTGCACGGTGGATGTGCCCACACCCGGCGGCGCGACGGTTCGTCTGAAGGTGCCGGCGGGCACCCAGACGGGCAAGAAGTTCCGCTTTAAGGAGATGGGCGCGCCCGATGTTAAGCACCGTGGCCGCACGGGCGCGCTGCTCGTCGAGATCAAGGTGCAGGTTCCCACGAACCTGTCCGACGATGAACGCGATGCCATGACCAAGCTGCGCGAGGCCGACACGCGCGACTATCGCGAGAAGGTCAATCGTTACAAGGCGACGTACTAGGGCGGTCGCGGCGCACGCCCACGCCCGCGGGCTTATGATGGACGATAACGAGACGGAAAGGGGTCAGGTAGCATGGCCGAGGACAATAGGAACAAACCGCTGTACATGATCAGCGTGGCGGCCGAGCTGACCGGCATGCACCCGCAGACTCTGCGCGTCTACGAGTCCAAGGGCTTGGTGAACCCCCAGCGCTCGGGCGGCAACACGCGTCTGTATTCGCGTGCCGATATCGAGCGCCTGGAGCTCATCAACCAGCTGACTGACGAGGGCATCAACCTTGCCGGCGTGGTGCGCATCCTCGATATGAAGGAGCGTGCCGAGGAGCGCGAGCGCGAGAACGAAAAGCTCCGCGCCCGCGTGCGCCAGCTCGAGGACGAGCTGCACGAGTATAAGATGCAGAAGAAGATCACCGCCCTGGCCCCGCGCGACGGCTCGGTCAACCCCGAGCAAGTCATGCGCAAACTGCTGGGCACGGGCGGCGACCTGTAGGCACTCATTGGGGACAGACTTAAATGAGTACCTGCAGAATGAGAGTGGATAATCTCCCGTTTTTTGCCTGTTTGCAGGCTCAAAGTGGGAGATTATCCACTCTCGTCATTTGAGCGTCTAAGTCTGCCTCCCCAGGACCTAACTCGTCCTCTGCTTTACTGAGATAAAGTGAACGCAGAGATTCGTAACCCACTCGCAACCGTTCTATGGCACGATATTGAACGAATGTATGCTATGCGCCCAAATCTTTTGGGCAGAGTGGGAGACAGTATGGTCAAGCTGTACGAGGACGGCATCTACCTGCGCGGCGGCAGCGAGGTTGTGCCTGCGGCCGAGGCTGCCGAGCGCGGTATTACGCAGACACCCGAGGATGCCAAGCGCGGCACCATCGCGTATTCGATCCTCCAGGCACACAATACGTCGGGCGACCCCGAGGCACTCAAGATTCGCTTCGATGCCATGGCGAGCCACGACATCACCTTTGTCGGCATCATCCAGACGGCGCGCGCTTCGGGCATGGAGCAGTTCCCGCTGCCTTACGTGCTCACCAACTGCCATAACTCGCTGTGCGCCGTGGGCGGCACCATCAATGAGGACGACCACGTCTTTGGCCTTTCCGCAGCCAAGAAGTACGGCGGCATCTTCGTTCCGCCGCACATCGCCGTCATCCACTCCTTTATGCGCGAGAACTTCGCCGGTTGCGGCAAGATGATCCTGGGTTCCGACTCGCACACCCGCTATGGTGCCCTGGGTACCATAGCCGTGGGCGAGGGCGGCGGCGAGTTGGCAAAGCAGCTGCTGCGCGACACCTACGATGTCGCCTATCCCGGCGTCGTGGCCATCTACCTCACGGGCGCCCCGCGCCCCGGCGTCGGCCCGCACGACGTGGCGCTCGCCATCATTCGCGCCGTCTTTGCCAAGGGCTACGTCAAGAACAATGTCATGGAGTTTGTGGGCCCGGGCATCGCGAGCATGACGACCGACTACCGCAACGGCGTTGACGTCATGACCACCGAGACCACCTGCCTGTCGAGCATCTGGGCCACCGACGAGGACACGCACGCGTTTTTGACCATGCACGGCCGCGGCGACGACTATCGCGAGCTCAAGCCCGCCGATGTCGCCTACTACGACGGTTGCGTCGAGGTCGACCTGTCGAGCATCAAGCCCATGATCGCACTGCCGTTCCATCCTTCCAACGGCTTTGAGATCGACGAGCTCAACGAGAACCTCGAGGACATCCTGCACGAGGTGGAGCTCGAGGCCGCCAAGATCGGCGAGGGCAAGACGCACTTTAGCCTGCTCGACAAGATCGTCGACGGCAAGCTGCACGTGCAGCAGGGCGTTATCGCCGGCTGCTCGGGCGGCAACTATGACTCCGTGGTCCAGGCTGCCCGCGTGCTCAAGGGCGCCAATACCGGCTGCGGCGAGTTCTCGCTGTCGGTCTATCCCACGAGCCAGCCCGTGGCGCTCGAACTTACACGCCGCGGCTACATCTACGACCTCATGGAGGCCGGCGCAATCGTGCGCACGGCATTCTGCGGCCCGTGCTTCGGCGCCGGCGACACGCCCGCCAACAACGGCCTTTCGATCCGTCACACCACGCGCAACTTCCCCAACCGCGAGGGCTCCAAGCCGGGCAATGGCCAGCTGAGCGCCGTGGCTCTGATGGACGCCCGTTCCATTGCGGCGACGGCTGCCAACGGCGGCATCCTGACGCCGGCGACCGACCTGCCCGAGGACACCTGGGACGAGGCTTGCGAGTACACCTTCGACGACGCGCCGTACAAGAAGCGCGTGTACTGGGGCTTTGGCAAGGCGGAGCCTGCCGACGAGCTGGTCGAGGGTCCCAACATCAAGCCGTGGCCCGCGATGGAGCCGCTCGGCGACGACATCCTGCTCAAGGTGTGTTCCAAGATCATGGACCCGGTCACCACGACCGACGAGCTCATTCCCTCGGGCGAGACGAGCTCCTTCCGCTCCAATCCGCTGGGCCTGGCCGAGTTTACGCTCAGCCGCCGCGACCCGGCCTACGTGGGCCGTTCCAAGGAGGTCGACGCCGTGGAGAAGCGCCGCGTTGCCGGCGAGTCCGCGGGCGACCTGGCGGCGCTCGATGCCGAGCTTGCCGGCGTGTTTGAGGCACTGGCGGGCGCGGGCGTCGCGGCCGATGCCAAGGCGACAGAATACGGCTCCGTGCTCTATGCCAAGAAGCCCGGTGACGGTTCCGCTCGCGAGCAGGCCGCGAGCTGCCAGCGCGTGATCGGCGGCCTAGCCAACATCGTTCACGAGTACGCCACCAAGCGCTATCGCTCCAACGTGATGAACTGGGGCATGGTGCCCTTCCAGATGGAGACGGAGCCCAACTTTGAGGTGGGCGACTACGTCTTTGTGCCGGGTATCCGTGCCGCGCTCGATGGCGACCTCAAGAACATCGCCGCCTACGTGGTGCGCGTCGACGGTGCGGTCGAGCAGATTGAGCTCTACATTGCCGATATGACGGCGGAGGAGCGTGCCATCGTTAAGGCCGGCTGCCTGATCAACTACAACAAGTTCAAGACCGCTGCCGAGTAACGCTGCTGTACGCCCCGGCCACACCTTTCCCTCGTGCTCACGCGCTTCGCGAGGGTCGCCCGAGGGAAAGGTGTGGTCGGGGCTACCGCGACGTTCTCGTTGGGTCTTGAGGGACGCTAGTAAATAGACTTGCTTGATGCCGCCTCTGTTAATGGGGCGGCTTCTTTTTGTCGAAAACCACCACAAAGATGCCTGCCCGACGGGTCCTTATTTCGATGGGGTCCAGGTTATTTCGTCGTCAAATAGCCAAGTGCGTGCCGAGCCACTGTTGCGCGCTGTCTGCGGATCGGGCTCGCAGGTTTGTTCGTAGGCATCTTCGGTACACTGATCCATAAAACTGACGACTGCCGTCTGGTCGCCCTCCATGACGTAGATTACGTCGCCATCCGAGATATAGACCCCCGGCCCTTCATTGTCCACATAGCCGGGGTCGTATGAGACGTTGCACAGTCTGCTCCCGTTTGCCGCATCGAGTTCAAGGGTCGAATAATACCCGCCATTCATTTGGCTGTTCTTGGCTCGATATATTACGGCGCCGTACCACCGCTTAAACGTCTTGCCTTTGAGCAGCTTGGCTGCCTTACCGATAAGCTGCTCATCTTTGGTATAGCGCTTGGCCCCAAGTTCGATACGGGGATAGTTGCTGACCCCAAGCGCTGCGGGCGTACCGTCAAAATCGACGGTGATCGAATCGGGTTTGACGATATCGGTGAGGATTTCGATGGGATAGCTTACGGTCTCAATCACCGCCTGCGTTGCAGAGGCGGGGAGAAATGCGAGATAGATAATGCCCACGCCGACTGCGGTAATCGCAAACGCTAAGACGAGTAGGCCGATATAGGTGGAGCGTTTCACGGTGGGGCACCTCGCAAACAGTATGCAATCATTAAGATAAATGATACCATCTTACGACAATATTCAAAAGCAAGCGACCGCCCGGAATGAGGGGGCTGAAAGGCCCCATTGGACTTCGATTTGGGGTCGCCAAACGTAGGCTGGGCTTGATGCCGCCTCTTGTAATTGGGGCTGATTCTTCTCTGGACCACCATAAAGGGGGCAGGCGCCTTTGTGGTGGTTTCATTGGTCTCAATCTGTAACAGCTGGGCTGCAAAAAGCGGGTTTGGTGTTACAGGTTGAGATTTTCGGACGGGGCTCCGCGGTTAATCTCGATCTGTAACATCTGGACCCCAATTTGCCGAGTAGTTGTTACAGATTGAGACAAACGGTTGCCGTCGATCGCTTCATCTAAATCTGTAACACCTGGGACCGAAAAGGGCCGCCGGATGTTACAGGTTGAGACAGCGGGGTGTGTTGGAGCGAAAACCACCACAAAGGCCCCTTGCGGTGGTTTTTGAGGGGCCAAATGTTTTCCTGTTAGAGTCCAACGCGGACTGTTGGCACCTTTAGTTGTTAGCGGCGGGAAACGGCCGCATGATTAAATAGTTGAACTATTCTCACTACTTTCACTATTTGCACTATTGATACTATAATCACGATAACGACGACAGTAGGAAGGTGGGGACATTGAAGCGCACGATAATCAACCCGTTTAAGCCGACCGCTGGCGCTGAACCTCCGGTCCTTATCGGACGCGAGCGGGTTATTGATGATTTTAGGGACGGCATCGAAGAAGGCGTGGGCGCCCCCGGAAGGCTCATGCGCATTACCGGCCCGCGCGGGTCGGGCAAGACGGCGCTGTTGACAGAGCTCGGCGATATTGCGAAGTCGTATGGTTGGCGCGTGGTTGACGTGACTGCGGCGGGCAGTATCGTCGACGCCATCCAACATGAGCTCGCACGCACCTCGGACAATACCGAGCTTCATTTAGAAGCAAGTCTTGGTGTGGTGAAAGCGGGCGTATCTAAGTCCTTGACCGGGCTTGAGACGTTGCGGGGCGTCTTGACGAGCGTGGCGTCGCGGGAAACGCAACATGGTGCCGGTCTGCTGGTGACGGTCGATGAAATACAGGATGCGGATGCTGATGACGTGCGGCTCGTTGCAGCGGCCGTGCAGCACCTTATCCGCGAACGCAAGAATATCGCGTTTGTATTTGCTGGCTTGACCATGGGCGTAATGGACCTCATCAACGGCCGTGCCCTTACATTTCTACAACGAGCTAAGGCTGAGGAGCTCGCCTCGATTCCGCTGTCGGATGTTTCGGATTCGATGGCTTCAACCGTGGAAGGTGCCGGTTTGCACTTGGATGGCAAGGCGCTTGAAATGACGGCTTGTGCTACGAGGGGATATGCGTATCTCGTGCAACTCGTGGGCTATCGCGTATTCGCGAATGCGCGCAGGCATGCCGACCGCGATGCATCGATTTCACTTGAGGATGCCCAGAAGGGCATTGAAGATGCGTATGGGGAGTTTGAGGGCTCCGTGCTCGACGTTGCCCTTGCCGATTTGCCGCTTCGCGCGATTGAGTACCTCATTGCCATGGCCAAGCATGAGGGGAATGTGCCGACCAAAGAGATCGCAGCGGGGCTCTCCTTGCCCCCTGCGAGCCTGACAGCGACACGACGGCAACTTATCAAGGCACAGGTTATCGATGCGCCCTCACGTGGCATGGTGAGGTTCTCGATTCCATTGCTGCGCGAATATCTGCTTAAGAGCTCGAATGAAATCCTATCAAGATATTGATATTTGTCGGATAGCTTGAAGGGGCCAAAAGCCAACGTCAGAGACTAAAAACGGCCTTCAACGCCGGCGATTGGTCCCTGCCAACCCAAAGAAGCCGCGGCAGGGATGGTTCCTGCGGCGGCTTCTTGCATCGTAGGGCGGAAATGATCGCCGAAAACCACCACAAAGGGGACGGGCACCTTTGTGGTGGTGGGGAGCGAGCTCGATGTCGCCGTTCGGGTTGAGCAACATTTCAATGAAAACCTCTACAGGATTTCGTCCGGGCTGGCGGATTTGGTCGTTTTGGGGATGCCGAGTTTGGACGATGCGAAATCGTCAACATTGTCCTTGATTCCATCTTTAGTGAAGACGGTGACCGTATAGGTGCTGTGCCCAAATTCGCTTTTGTCGCGTATCGCCCAGGCCTGCCAGTAGGCAGCTCTGCCTCGCTCTCTGATTTTTCCTATGCGGCGGAGTTCTGTTCGCTTTAATTTCTGGTCGCTGTCGACGGTTCGGCCGACCTCATCGGTGAGCCCGCACTGTTCAAGCAGTTTGTCGAGGACTTGGTTCATGTGACGCTCATCGGTGTTTGGAGCATAGTCGTAAGCGAGGGTGATGGAGGCAAGGGGTTGGTCATCGATCAGATAGTTCATCGCTTGAGGTTCAAGGTTGAAGTAGGGAGAACGTCCGTCGACCTGACCGAGCAGCGGCAGCTTTGACCGCCAAAGCCCGGTGGGAATTGCAACTTCGTAGAGCACACCGCGGCAGATAAAGGAGAGCGAGGTGGCACGCGAGCCGGCGTCGACCATCCCGCACAAATCGAAGGGCGAGGCGATACCCAGGGAAAAGGGTGTGACGACGATAAGAAAGAGCATCACGATGGGTATGGCGAGAATGGCAATGACGTTGCGAGCAGTAGAATAAGACGACTTCATATCTGCTCCTTGAGACGAAGAGCTATCAAGAACGAGAGAAATGAATATGCTTTAATCACAGTTCATTTTAACCTCAATACGAGCAGGAATAACGGATATTAGGAGCGAGCTCGATGTTGATGTGGACCAACACAAAGGTGCCTGTCCCCTTTGTGGTGGTTCCGTTTGTCTCGATCTGTAACAGCTGGGCTGTTAAAAGCGGGCCTGGTGTTACAGATTGAGATTTTTGGGCGGGGCTCCGCGCTCCATCTCAATCTGTAACACCTGGGACCGAAAAGGGCTGCCAGATGTTACAGATTGAGACAGTTGGGTTCCACGGTCGCGCCGGACCGACACTCTCAAGTCCTATCTTTCAGTCACTCAGAAAATCTTATATATAGAGACTTAGATTTGTGTATAAGATCGCGCAAAGCTGGCAACAATACTTCTCGAACAACGTGAAGCCGCCCCGTAGGGCGGCCGCCCCAAGAGAGGTGATTCCATGAGAATCGATAAGCTAGCAATGACGTCGCGCGAGGCGTTGCAGACTGCCATGGGCATCGCCGCCGACGCACAGGCCGGCGCGGTGGAGCCCATCCACCTGCTGTCCGCCCTGCTCGGTGCCGGCGAGCGCAACATTTCCGTGATCATCGAGCGCATCGGTGCCGACCCGGTCCAGCTTGCGCGCGCCACACAGGATGCCATCGACCACGCGCCCAAGGTTTCGGGCGAGGGCCAGCAGATGGGTCTTTCCAATGAGCTCGTCCGCGTCATCGAGAAGGCCGAGAAGAAGGCCACCAAGATGGGTGACAGCTTTGTGGTGACCGAGCATCTGCTGATGGCGCTTGCCGAGGACAAGGGCGAGGCTGGTCGTGTACTGCGTGACGCTGGCGTGACCAAGGAGCGCATCGAGCAGGTCTACGAGGAGCTGCGTGGCGATGACCGCGTGACGTCTGCCGAGGACAAGACCCAGTTTGAGGCGCTGGAGCAGTACGGTCGCAACATCTGCGATCTGGCCCGCGCCGGCAAGCTCGACCCGGTCATCGGCCGTACCGACGAGATCCGCCGTACCATCCAGGTTCTGTCCCGCCGCACCAAGAACAACCCCGTGCTCATCGGCGAGCCGGGCGTCGGCAAGACGGCCATCGTCGAGGGTATCGCCCAGCGTATCGTGGCCGGCGACGTGCCGAGCACCCTGCGCGACCGCGACCTCATCGAGCTCGACATGAGCGCGCTGGTCGCCGGCGCCAAGTATCGTGGCGAGTTCGAGGACCGCTTGAAGGCCGTGCTCAAGGAAGTGCAAAAGTCCGAGGGCAAGGTCATCCTGTTCATCGATGAGCTCCACACCATCGTGGGCGCGGGTGCCACCGAGGGCTCCATGGACGCCGGCAACATCCTCAAACCGGCGCTCGCTCGTGGCGACCTGCACGCGATCGGCGCGACCACGCTCGACGAGTACCGCAAGTACATCGAGAAGGACGCGGCGCTCGCCCGTCGTTTCCAGACCGTGATGGTCAGCGAGCCTACCGTCGAGGACACCATTTCAATCCTGCGTGGCCTGAAGGAGAAGTACGAGATCTTCCACGGCGTACACATCACCGATAGCGCGCTCGTGGCTGCCGCCGACCTCTCCGACCGCTACATCGCCGACCGCTTCCTGCCCGACAAGGCTATCGACCTGGTCGATGAGGCCGCGAGCCGCCTGCGCATGGAACTCGACAGCATGCCGGTCGAGATCGACGCCACCACGCGTCAGCTCACCCAGCTGCAGATCGAGGAACAGGCGCTCATGAAAGAGACCGACGACGCCTCTAAGGAGCGTTTGGAGGCTCTGCGCCAAGAGATTGCCGAAGTCCAGGAAAAGCTCAACGTGCAAAAGGCCGGCTGGCTCAACCAAAAGAACGCCATCGACCACGTGCAGGAGCTTAAGGGCCAGCTTGACGCGGCCAAGAGCGAAGAGGAGCGCGCGACGCGCAACGGCGATCTGGGCCGTGCGTCCGAGCTTCGCTATTCTGTGATCCCGGGTCTGCAGCAGCAGATTCAGGATTCCGAGGCTGCGCTCGAGGCGCAAAAGCAGCAGGACGGCGAGGGCCTCAACGAACAGGTGACCTCCGACGAGATCGCCGAGGTCGTGAGCGCCTGGACCGGTGTGCCCGTGTCCAAGATGATGCAGGGCGAGCTCGACAAGTTGAAGGGCTTGGAGGGCGAGCTGCATAAGCGCGTTATCGGTCAGGACGAGGCCGTCTCCGCTGTAGCCGCGGCCGTGCGTCGCAGCCGTGCGGGTCTCTCCGACCCAGACAAGCCCATCGGCAGCTTCTTCTTCCTGGGCCCCACCGGCGTAGGCAAGACCGAGCTCGCCAAGGCGCTGGCCGAGTGCCTGTTCGATGACGAGCGCGCGCTCGTGCGTATCGACATGTCCGAGTATATGGAGAAGTTCAGCGTCCAGCGTCTGATCGGTGCGCCCCCGGGATACGTGGGCTATGACGAGGGCGGCCAGCTCACCGAGGCCGTGCGCCGTCGTCCCTACTCCGTGATCTTGCTCGACGAGATGGAGAAGGCTCATCCGGATGTCTTTAACGTGCTGCTGCAGGTGCTCGACGACGGCCGTTTGACCGACGGTCAGGGTCGCCAAGTGTCCTTCAAGAACACGATTATCATCATGACGTCCAACGTGGGCTCCAAGGCTATCGCCGATCTGTCCGGCAAGGACGAGGAGGAGATGCGCCATCAGGTTGACGGGGCCATGGCTCAAACCTTCCGCCCCGAGTTCCTCAACCGTATCGACGATATCGTGGTGTTCCATCCGCTCGGCATGGCGCAGATCGAGAAGATCGTCGACATCCAGCTCGCCGACGTCCGCGCGCGTCTGGCCAAGGAGCGCATGACGCTGGCCATCACCCCGGCGGCCAAGCAGATGCTCGCCGTGGGCGGCCTGGACCCGGTCTTTGGTGCCCGTCCGCTCAAGCGTCTCGTGCAGCGCGAGGTCGTGGATGCCATTGCCGCCGCTATCATCGACGGTACGGTGCGCGAGGGCGATCAGGTGACGGTCGATGTCGACAAGGACGGCGGTTTTACCGTCGTGTGCGACAACACGCCGACGCCGATATACGAGGCGCCCGAGGAATAGCTGAGCTCAAGCAAAGGGGCGGCGGGATTTACCCGTCGCCCCTTTTTCATGCTGCGTCGAATGTGCCGGGCAGTCTAGGCGTAGATGATCTCCAAGTTGGGGGCAAGCTCGGCAAGTCGCTGCCTCGTGTCCGCATCGACGCCGGTGTCGGTGATCAGGCAGTTAATCTCATTGAGGTCAAGGGCGTGAACCAAGCCGATGACGCCGATTTTCGATGAGTCCATGAGGGTTATGCGTCGGTCGGCAGCGTTCGCGATGGCGCTCACCATGTTCGCCTGCTCCAATCGATGCGCCATAAATCCTTTTGAAAACGAGAAGGTATTGGTTCCCATGAAAGCAGTGGGAACAAAGTACTCGTTAAGCAGCCGGATAGTCTCGTTGCCCTGTGTGTAGTGATAGCCAAATCTCAGTTGTCCGCCCAGGAGAATGACCTCGCTGTCCACCAGCAATTCTTCGGCAAGTATCGCGTGAGATAGGTCGTTCGTGAGAACCGTGAGATTCTTGCGGCCCTTGAGAGCGCGTAGCATGCAGCCCGTTGTTGTTCCCGATTGAAGAAAGAACGTGTCGCCGTCGCGCACCATTTTCGCCGCAGCGTAACCGATGCGGCGTTTTTCGTCTTGGGCCGTCGAAGAAGCGTCTTCAAACGAAAGTTCGCGAGAATTGGGGTTCGGTAAGATCGCGCCGCCATGGGTTCGCCTGAGAAGTCCTCTGCCTTCGAGAGCCCGCATATCCTTTCGAATGGTCGCTTCCGAAACACCGAAGCGCTCGCTGAGGTCAACAATGCGAACAGTGCTGTTCGCATTGAGTAAGTCGAGTATTTCTTCCTGCCGTTCTTCCAGGTAATAGGGACGTGGTTCACTCATAAGAACTCCCAGGGCTTGTTGTGGGACAAGGCTTGTTACCTTCAGTTTTACCAGAACAACAATTCCTGAAATGAAATAAAACAACTCTAAACAAAACATATCGAACGTTCGGGGCAGGTTTTCGACCGTTCGCGGTAGCAGACGTCAATTCCGAAACAAAGCAAAACAAAACGCAATATAATGAACTCGCAAAATGTTGCGTTTGGAGAAAGCCAAACAGCGATGGTCTGCCTGAGGAAAGGAGAACAGATGCTCGTCAGTATGAGAGATATCTGCAACATCGCCGAACAGAACAATATGGCGGTCGCTGCAGTAAATTCCGCGAGTCTTGAGGCCGTCCGCGCCGCTGTGGACGTGGCGGAGGAAACAGGTTATCCGATTATCATCCAGCATGCCGAGGTTCACGAGTCGCTGGTGCCGATTGACGTGGTGGCTCCGCTGGTTACAGCACTGGCTGAGCGCTCGAGTGCGCATATCTGCCTGAATCTGGATCATTGTGAGAATCTATCCTATGCTCGTCGTGCGTTGGAGCTCGGTTTCACGGGCGTCATGTTCGACGGTTCTGCACTTTCCTACGAACGTAATGTTGAGCTTTCCCAGTACGCTGCCCAGATGTGCGCCGACTTTGGTGCAGGCCTTGAGTGCGAACTTGGTTCTATGGGGTCGCGTGAGGGTGGCGATCCTGATGCTGGGTCCACGGCGGAAGAGGCGGGCGCCATCTATACCGATCCTGACCAGGCGCGTGACTTCGTTGAGTCCACGGGGCTCGATATCCTGGCCTGCTCGTTCGGAACGGTGCACGGCCTGTATAAGGGCGAGCCCCATTTGAACATTGACGTTCTGACCGACATTCGCAGCTGTGTGAACGTGCCACTTGTCATGCACGGTGGCTCCGGTGTTTCCGACGAGGATTACGCTCGTGCCATCAATGCCGGCATCCGCAAGATTAACTACTACACGTATGGCGTTAAATATGCCGGCGATGCCGTGCGCGCCATGGTTGATGAAAAGACTGAGGGACATCCGGATGCTCCGATCTATTGGCACGATATGACGGCAGTCGCGTTCGAGAGCCTGCGCAGCACATTCGAGCATGTCGTGCGAGTATTCGCCAATGGCGCGGCTCCTTTGGCTTAAGGGGTGTGCTATGAAGAAAATTTTAGTTGCAACCCACGGACGCCTAGCAAGTGGCGTCAAAAGTGTGGCTGAGGTGCTGCTTCATGATGATAGCGCCATAACCGTCGTTGATTGCTATGTGGACGAATCGGATCCCAATGAGCAGATCGCAGAGTTTATCGATGGCGTGAGGCCAGAGGACGATGCGTTGATCGTTACCGATCTTTTGGGCGGGAGCGTCTGCAACATGGTTACGGCCATGCAGCCGGAAAAGCACGGCATCGTACATGTGACCGGTTTCAACATCGCGTTAATTCTCGAATGCCTGATTACGGGCGAGGCGTTCACGCCCGAGTATATCGACAGCGTAATCGCGCAGGCATCGACCTCCATGCGGCGTGTGGTCCTGCGGGCAGGCGGGGCGACAGATACCGATGACGATTTCTTTGGATAGGAAGTGGTCCGCTTTGGCGGGCGGAGCGAAGACGAAAGGAGAACGAAATGATCGTTCAGCTGCGAGTGGATGACCGCCTGGTTCACGGACAGGTCACGCTCATGTGGGGAAAGGAGCTGAGCACCAAGGGTATTTTAGTCGCGAATGACGCTGCGGCCCAAAATGAAACCCAGTCGTCGACGCTCAAGATGGCTTGCCCGAGTGGGCAGAAGCTTCTCATCCGTACAATAGACGACGCTATCAAGATTGCTAACGATCCGCGTGCGGGCGAGATGCGCATCTTCGCCCTTACTGGGAACATCGCCGATGCACTCAAACTAGTGAAAGGGGCTCCCGGTAGGATCGGCAGCGTGAACGTTGCGAATGTCGGCCGCTTCGATCGAAGCGACGATGCAGCCAAGGTGCTGCTGACAACGGGTGTAACGCTCAATCCAGACGAGGTGGCTGCAGCGCGCGAGCTGTGTGAGCAAGATCTGCCGGTGTTTCATCAGGTCGGCGTTACAGACGGTAAGGTCAAGGTTTCCGACCTGCTGGCAAAGCTCTAAGGAGGGATTGATATGCTGACGACTGCGCTCTTGGCATATTTGGCAGCTTTTATCTGCTATTTCGTCCAATGGGCGTTTGGACAGCCCATGATTGACCAGCCCCTGGGCGTGGGTCTTGTGGCGGGCATTATCTTTGGCGATGTTACCGCAGGCATTATCATCGGTGCTGCGCTCCAGGCTATTTTCATCGGAAGCGTCAACGTGGGCGGTGCGACTTCGGCTGATACGGTGGCAGGAACGGTGCTCGCTGTGTGCTTCGTGGTCGTGTCTGGCATGGAGCAGGGCGTAGCGATTCCGCTCGCGGTGGCTGCGGCTATTTTGCGAACATCATCTACTCGCTCGTTCTCAACGTGCTCATGTCTTTCTGGGCTCCTGTTATTGATTGGGCCGCGAACTCGGGTGACAGTAAGAAGCTCTTCATCTGCCATTTTGGCGGCGCCGTAGTCATGAACGGTCTATTCGCCATCCCGACGTTTTTGGCGGTGTGGGTCGGTGCCGAGCCGGCATCGCAGCTTATGAATATGGTGCCGCAGGCGGTCCTGAACGGGTTCAATGCTGCATCCGGCCTGCTTCCCGCCGTGGGCATGGCGCTACTTCTGCGCATGCTCTGGGATAACAAGATTGCAATTTATTTCCTGCTCGGCTTCGTGCTCTTCCAATATCTCAACATGCCCATGGTCGCAATTGCCGCCGTCGGTGCAGTGATCTTGGTCGTTACGGCCCTGCGTGACCTTGAAAATCTCGACCTGCGCAACCAGATTAAGGCCTTGCGCGAATCGGGCGTCGCAGCTGGTGCCCAGTCCGTCGCCGAGCTCGAAGAGGAGGATTTCTTCGCATGAGTACCACCGATACCGCAAGCGAGAAGATCAGCATCTCCACTAAGGATCTTTCCGCTGAAGACCGTAAGATGCTGCGCGGCATCTTCTTCCACTCGTTCAACGTCTTTGCCCATTACGGCGGCGGCGCTCGCGGAGGCGCTTCAGGCTTCATGTGGTCCATCTGGCCTGCCATCGAGCGTTTCTACCCGGATAAAGAACAGCGTCGCGATGCCCTGGTACGCCATTCGACCTGGTATAACATCACGTCAAATGTCGGTACGTTCTGCATGGGCCTTGTTGCCTCGATGGAGAAGGAGAACGCGGCCGAGCCTGATTTCGATACGCATTCGATCGACTCGGTCAAAGCTTCGCTCATGGGTCCCATGTCGGGCATCGGCGATGCAATCTTCTGGGGCGTTATCCGTGTTATCGCGGCCTCGGTCGGTATGGCGCTGTGCTCTCAGAACGGATCGCTTCTGGGTCCGATCGCGTTTCTGCTCATTTACAACATTCCGTCGTGGATTACGCGTTGGGTGCTGACGGTTCTTGGGTATCGCGTCGGTTCGAGCTTCATCACCAAGATCTACGAGAGCGGCTTGATGGGTATTGTAACCAAACTCTCAAGCACGCTCGGCCTGCTGATGATCGGCGCCATGGCTGCCTCGTTCGTTAAGTTCAACTGCGCGATCTCAATTCCGATGCCCGAGGGCGATCCGGTCATGATCCAGACGTATCTCGATACGATCTTCATCGGCCTGATTCCGCTGCTGTACACCCTGGGTTGTTTCAAGCTGCTCAAGAAGAACACCAACGTGAACTGGATCATTATCGGCACCATGATCATTGGCCTGGTGCTTGGCCTGACGGGGATTTGCTAGTTGCTGCAAGTTTCAAGACGATGTTTACCCGCCCGAGTGTGCCTAAGGTGCGCTCGGGCGGGCTTGCGTTGGGTTTAAAGCAATGTATACACTGTCTGCGCCGATACGCGTAGACGATTCGTAAGCACGTGTGCGCTCTGGATACCGCATCCCGCGGTATCCATGCATTACGATGGCCGTAATCAGTCATAGTGTAAGAATGGAATTCAAGCCACACGGAAAGGTGCATGCCATGGATAGCAAGGACGAGTGCAAGCAGCCCCTGCGCGAGAAGAGGGAGACGAAAAAGCCCACCGATCCCTACATTCGTGCCGAGAACGAGGATGACGACGGCTACGATCCTTATAGCGATCGTCGCCCCGAGCGCGAGCCCCTCTTCGAAGCCGACCCCTGGCGTTAAGTAGCTGATTTGGGACGGGGCTTTTTTAGCTACTTTGTTTTCGGCTAGAGGCGTTCATGCCTGCCCCCTCGGCCGCTCGATATCCTCCGGGAGGGGCCACTAATAGAAAACTTGCTTATCCATTAATCAAGATACGCATAATCTTGCTCTCCTGCTAATCAAGAATCGTTATAATCTTGATTAGCAGGAGAGCAAGATTGGAGAATTATGGCATTCAACGACTTGGTGGCTCAAAAAATAAAGGACTTTGAGCAACAGGGGATTCCGCAGGTCTTTGAGCGCGACCTTGATCTGGGCAACCCGCAGGAGCCAAAGCGCGACAACATCGTATATGTGATTGTGGGCGCCCGTCGTTGTGGAAAGACGTATCGCCTGTATCAGGAGATACGGCGGCTTCAGGGCCAAGGCGTCGAGCTTGACCGGATGCTATATTTCAATTTTGAGGATGAGCGCTTGCGTCCGTATGAGCCATCGCTACTAGCGGACGTGCTCGATACATTCTATGCACTATATCCTGCTGCTCGAGGCGAGGGCGCCTACCTTTTCTTTGACGAGATCCAGGAAATACCCGAATGGGGTGCGTTTCTGCGACGCGTGGTCGATACGGAGAAGGCGACCGTTTACGTGACGGGATCTTCTTCTAAGATGCTGTCCTCAGAACTTAAGAGCGAGTTCAGGGGCCGTTCTCTTGTGCGAGAGCTTTTTCCGTTGAGTTTTTCGGAATACGTCCGATATAAGACGGGGAGCGTTCCTGAGTCGAACGCGCCCTTCTCCTCAAGCGCTGCAGCGTTGCTCCGACACCATCTGGTCGGATATCTCGAGCGAGGGGGATTCATCGCGACACTTGAGCAGACGCCCGCAGACGCGATTCAGCTGCTACAGGAATATGCGTCGCGAACGGTCGCTATGGACGTTGTGGAGCGTTACGACGTCAAGAGCCCTCGTTTGGCCTCACTGTTTCTGACGCGGTGTATGGCATCTTCGGGACGAGAGCTGTCGGTGAACAAGGTGTACAACGAGTTCAAGAGCAGGCAGATACCCGTCAGTCGTAATTCGCTCAGCGACTTACTTGAGTATTACGAGGACGCCTACCTGCTGTTTTCTGTGCCGGAGTTTACGCGTTCACTTGCAAATAATACGCGGTCTGCGTCTAAAGTCTACGCTGTCGATCCTGCGATGTTTGGAGCATTCTCTCCCGCATCGGCATTGGACCAGGGCCAGAGGCTCGAGACTGCGGTGTTCAATGCGCTCAGAAGAAGGACTCCTGCGGTGCGGGTCGGTTCGGTCTGCCGCCTACTGGTCAAGGAGAAGAATAAAAGCCATGAGGTTGACTTTGTGGCTGGGGATGCACTTCTCATGCAGGCTTATAGCCTGACTCAGGTGAGTGTGGATATGGCAAGCGAGAAAACGCGCGAACGCGAAATTGCAGCCCTCGATGCCTCGATGGCCCAGTTTGATCTTGGCGAGTCGGTAATCGTTACTATGGATGAACAGGCCGATATTCCATGTGAACACGGTGTGGTACACGCTGTGCCCGCATGGAAGTGGCTCCTTGCCTAATCATCTACGGATCTGTGGGGCCAGGACCTCCTGGCCCCTTCATCACGGTTGGGGAGTACCATGATGCGCCCGGCTAGTCCTGGGCCTTGATGCTCGGCAGCAGAATCTGGGCGATGTAGTCGCATTCGAGCTTGGTGGCAGCGTCGGCCTTGCCGTCTTTGCCGACCAGCACGCTCTTGATCTGGCTGTAGGTGTAGCGGTTGCCGGTCGTAAGCTCGACAAGCTCAATGGCTGTGTCCATGGGATAGGTCGACACGGGGTTCTGCGTGCGCCCGTTGATGGTCTGGGGCACCACGTACGGATAGACGGGGCCGCTGGCGTAGACGGTATAACCGTTGCCTAGATTGGCCGCACCCAAAACCGTATCGCCCTCATCGGGCGTAAAGCTCTCGCCCTCGCGCACCGCGACGAGCGTCACAATCGGCGTATCGCTGTCGCCGGCAAGATAGATGCATAGCGTGCTGCCATTTTGCCAAGTCTCGACCTTGCCGTACCATTCGACGGGGATATCGAGCTGGTAGAGGTCGGTTGCCTTGTGACGGGCGTCGGCATCACGGGCTGCCTGTGCCTTTTGCGCGCTCAGGGCATTGACGGCGGCGTCGCGCCGCGCGGTTGCCGCCTGCTGGAGCACCTTGGCGGTGGCGGCGGAGCTCGCGCCTCCCTCCTCGGCATATTTGGCGGCGGCATCGATCTGGTCGTCGGTTACCGTGTCGGCCGAAGGCACCTTGAGTTTAAAGGCAGCCTGGGCACTTAAATCCTGTCCATCGCTCTTAACGGTGACCTGCGTCTTGGTGGTCGGGACGGTATAGATGGTGCCGTCGGCCGCGATGGGGGAGGCAGCGATGGAGAGCGTGTAATCGCCGGGCAGCAGTTTGATGCCGCGGCCGTGCTCGTCAACGTAGAGCGTTTCGCTCACAGAAGAGCCGTCGGAGTCCTGGCCACTCACCTGCACGGGGATCTTTGAGCCGGTGGAGCAGTCGAGTCCCGCGGCATGTACGCCAATTTGCACCGACATCATGGTATGGGCGTTTGCGGCAACTACGGCGGCCTGCTCTTGCTGGTATCCGTTCCAAGCCGCATAGCCCGCGCCGCCGGCGACGAGCGCGACGGCCACGACACCGGCGACCATCAGATTGCGGCGCTTGGGCGACATCTTACGATGACGAACCTCGGCTTCGTGTGCCGAGGGAGCGGACGGCAGGGGAATATCTCCCATGGCGATGGTCTCGTCGACGACTGGCGCAGAGCCCAAGCCGGGGAGCTCGCGGGTGAGCGATTCGTCGACGGGCAAGTCGCCAAGCAGGGAGGTCTCATCTCCCGCGTTGGGTTCCGGTTGGCCATTGCCCTCGTCATCGCCTTTTTCGACATCGGCTTCATCGCGAGCATCCTCGACGTCGTCGCCCGTATCCGGTATGCCATCGCCCGCCGCGTCCTGCATGTCGACGATTGTCTCGTCAAACGCAACTTCGTCCAGCGAAAACCGGTCTAGGCTCTCCAAGGCCTCGGCGCACGCCGCTGCATCTTGGGCCGCGTCCTCTTGGCCCCTCGTCTCATTTTCCATATATCCCCCAAGCTCAATATCGGGACAACAATGTACCCAAAATTAAGGTCACATAGAGCTGGCGTGCAGTCGGAAATTCGATTTTATCTGCGCGATACATTGTGAATATGTGCATGAATGCACGCGCGACAGCAAAAAGCCCCCGGAAAGCAAACGAATTGCTTTCCGGGGGCTGCGCATAACGCGAGATTACGGAGCCAAAGAGACGCGCCTACATCCAAATGCGGACGGCAGCGAGCGCGTTACTCGGCGTGTGCGTAATCCACCTTGGCGCGGCGAGCGGTAGCCTTCTCCCAATCGCTGGTGCCCTCAAAGACATCCTGCTTGTAGGGATTGCGGCCGAGCTTCTTGGCGCGGTAGGCGATGTAGATGATCGCGGCGATGTTGGCGACCAGTGCGGCGATCGAGACCGCGGTGGCGGCGCCGGGGTCGAGCGTGGAGTGGGTCACAAAGATGGACTCCTCCTGGAAGTACGGGAACACCTGGGCAAACATGCACCAAATAGCAAGCGTAAAGGCGCGGTTCTGGATCCAGCCGCCCTTGTTCCAGATAAAGGCGGCGACGGTGGGCGCCAGCAGCAGCGCAAAGCCGCAGAACCAGGAGTGGGTGGGCAGGCAGTTGTAGGTGTAGCAGAAGTTCCAGATATCGTAGGCGATGATGTAGACCCAAGTCATGTCGGGCCACAACATGTCGGTCTGATCCTCGGAGGCGTAGACGCTCCACCAGCCGGTCATGCAGAAGATGTTGATGAGACCGGCGATGCCGTTGAACACGTTGTTCCAGCCGGCAAGCTGCGTGGCACCCTCGGAGGTGACCCAGGTGGACTGGCCCAGGACAAAGAAGTGATAGGCGCTCTCGAAGTCGGACACGACGGCGATCATGATGTTGATGGCGACGATCACAAACGGCCATGCACGGAACCAATGCGCCTTGCCGATCTTGCCCCACTGGTACTTAATGGCAATGAAGCCCCAGCAACCGGCCAGCGCCGCGTACACCTTGGCGTAGTGGAACCAGCTGTTCTGGTACACGTGAGTGGGGTTGGTGAGCGCCCACTCGGCACCCTGCGAAACGCCGACGGCGATGGCGACGCAATAGATGGTCATGGCCAGCGGAGCCACGCCAAAGATGATTGCCGCGCCCAGCTTGGTGCGGCGGCCGACCTCGTTGAGCACGATGAGGCCAATAAAGACCATGGCCCAGCCGGCCCAGTGGATAAGGGTATCGCTACCCCAAACATCGAACAGCATGCTGCTCTCCTTTCACACGCCCGCGGCCCCTCTTCTGATCGCGGGCAGTTTGGCCAAATGTCGTCAGTTCTGGGGCTTGCGCTCCGGATACTTGGCGGTATAGCCCTCGATGTGGAGCGTCGAGGCGATAATCTCCTTGACCGTCTCGTCGGGCACATCGGGGTGCGTGCGGATATACATCAACAGTCCCATGATGAGGGTGTAGAACGTCTCGTAGACATGGTCGATGCGTAGCTCATGATGGGCGACAAAATCCACCACGGTGGTGTCGCAGATATACTGCGCCACGCGCTGGACCACGTTGTGCAAAAAGCCGCCGTAGAGCGCGCCGCTGCTCGAGGTGAGCGTGCTTGGCAGCTCGTGGCCGCTCACGACCAGGTGCTTAAAGAGTGGGGCGACGGTGTCGAGTGCGCCTTCGATGTCGCCAACCGTGCGGCTGGCGTTCCACTGCTCGAGCTCGGCGATAAAACCGTCGATCGCTTCGTCCATCACGGCGGTGACGGCGGCGTCCATATCGGCGAAGTAGTGGTAGAACAGCGAGCGCGTGCAGCCGGCTCGCTTGGTCACGGCCGAGACAGATAGATGAGACACGCCCAGCTCGGAGCTCACGGTGCGCACGGCATCGAGGATCTCGCGACGGCGTTCGTCGCCCGTCAAGCGCTTTGCCGTGCTGTCGGGCGCGGGGACGGCGTCGGCCACAGAGGTGTTCGCTGCGTTACTGCTCATGTGTTTGCCGCCTTTCATCCGTTTGAGCCTGACCGTTCGCCTAACAGTCTTGAATATTGTTGACGGTTCGTCAATACTGTTTTTGACACAATGTCAACAATAACGGGTGAACGGCGTGGGAGCATGTCGAGCCCGTACAAAGAGGGGCGCTGCGTGCCTGCCAGGCTGCGGCAAGAGAAGGGACGACTATGATTCTCAACGGACCGGGGATTAGTTACACCGAGCCCGATATCGGTGCGGAGTTTGTGCCGCCGATACCGGAGCATCCGCGCGAGGCCATCGTCAAACTGTGTGAGCACTGCACCAACCGCCTGTTGCACCGCGACGAGCTGCTGGGCTACGAGTACTGGTCGTTTGCCGAGGCCGCAACCGACGAGCAGGCCGAAGTGCTCTGCAAGATGAAGATGCGCCGTCCCTATACGCTGCCCGAGATGGTCAAGCTCACCGGCATGCCCGAGGCCGATATCGAAAAAATGCTCGACGACATGAGCTACACGGGTCTGCTCGAGTACAACTGGGAAAACCCCGAGCGCGCCAAGCAGTGGGTGCTGCCCATGCTGGTGCCGGGTTCCGCCGAGTTCCTCAACATGCGCGTGAGCCAGCTCGAGGAGCATCCGGTCTATGCCAAGTTCTTTGAGCAGGCGTCCAAGGGGCCGCTGTCCAAGGCCACGCCGATGGTGCCGCCCGGCGGTGCCGGCATTGGCATGCATGTCATTCCGGTCGAGAAGGCCATCGATGCTGCGAGCACCTCGGTGCCGATCGAGCATATCGAGCATTGGCTCGACAAATACGAGGGTAAGTATGCCGCCAGCACCTGCAGCTGCCGCGCGAGCCGTCGCGTGATGGGAGAGGGCTGCGCCGACGACCCGGCCGATTGGTGCATCGCCGTGGGCGATATGGCCGACTACGTGGTCGAGACCGACCGCGGCCATTATGTGACGCGCGAGGAGGTCTACGACATCCTGCGCCAGGCCGAGGACAACGGCTTTGTGCACCAGATCACCAACATCGACGGTGAGAACAAAATCTTCGCCATCTGCAACTGCAACGTCAACGTGTGCTACGCCCTGCGCACTTCGCAGCTGTTCAACACGCCCAACCTGTCGCGCTCAGCCTATGTCGCCAAGGTCGAGAAGGACAAGTGCGTGGCCTGCGGTCGCTGCGTTGAGGTGTGTCCGGCCGGCGCCGCCAAACTGGGCCAGAAGCTCTGCAGCAAAAAGGCCGGCGGCCGCGTGCCCGAGTATCCGCGCCAGGAGCTGCCCGATGCCACCAAGTGGGATCACACCAAGTGGTCGCCCAACTACCGCAACGACAACCGCATCGAGACGCACGAGTCTGGCACCGCGCCCTGCAAGACGGCTTGTCCCGCTCACGTTGCCGTTCAGGGCTACTTAAAGCTTGCGGCGCAGGGCCGCTACGACGAGGCTCTGGCGCTCATCAAGCGCGAGAACCCGCTGCCCGCTATCTGCGGCCGTGTGTGCAACCGCCGCTGCGAGGATGCCTGCACCCGCGGTCGCGTGGACGAGGCCGTGGCTATCGATGAGGTCAAGAAGTTTATCGCCCAGCGCGATCTGGATGCCGCGACTCGCTATGTCCCGCCAGTGGTGACCCCGACGCGTGCCGGCGGCTTCGACCAGAAGATCGCCATCATCGGCGCCGGTCCGGCCGGCCTGTCCTGCGCTTTCTACCTGGCCGAGAAGGGCTACAAGCCCGTCGTGTTCGAGAAAAACGAGCGCCCGGGCGGCATGCTCACCTACGGCATTCCCAGCTTTAAGCTGCAGAAGGATGTTATCGAGGCCGAGGTCGAGGTCATTCGCCTGATGGGTGCCGAGTTCCGCTATGGCGTGGAAGTCGGTCGCGACGTGACGCTCGACGAGCTGCGCGCGCAGGGCTTTAAGGCCTTCTACGTGGCCATTGGCTGCCAGGGCGGCCGCCTTGCCGGCATTCCGGGCGAGGATGCCGAGGATGTGACCGTGGCCGTCGACTTCCTTCGCGAGGTTAACAGCGGCAAGATCGACGCGCTGCCCGGGCGCACCATCGTGGTGGGCGGCGGCAACGTGGCCATCGACGTCGCGCGCAACGCCTGCCGTCTGGGTTCCGAGCACGTTGAGATGTTCTGCCTGGAGAGCGAGGCCCAGATGCCTGCCAGCGAGGAGGAGCGTCGCGAGGCCATTGAGGACGGCGCGCACATTAGCTGCGGCTGGGGCCCCAAGGAGATTCACCTGGACGAGGCCGGTCGTGTGTGCGGTATCACCTTCAAGCGCTGCACGCGTGTCGTTGACGACGAGGGCCGTTTTGCGCCCGAGTATGACGAGAACGACTTGCGCCGTGTCGATGCCGACCGTGTCGTCATGTCGATTGGCCAGTCCATTGTGTGGGGCGACCTGCTGGCTGGCTCCAAGGTGGAGCTCGGCCGCGGCCAGGGTGCCCTTGCCGATCCGCAGACGTACCAGACCGCCGAGCCCGACATCTTTGTGGGCGGCGACGTCTACACTGGCCCCAGCTTTGCCATCGATGCCATTGCCGCCGGTCACGAGGCCGCGGTGTCCATCCATCGCTTTGTGCAGCCGGGCTCCACGCTCACCATCGGCCGCAACCAGCGCCGCTACACCGCGCTTGACCGCGACGATGCCGTGATCGAAAGCTACGACAACGCGAGCCGCGAGGTTGCGCATGTGGACCGCGAACGCGAGAAGGCCGCGCCGTTTAGCGAGTACGTCGAGACCTTTACCGAGGAACAGGTGCGCGCCGAGACCGCTCGCTGCCTGGGCTGCGGCGCCTCGATCGTCGACCCCAACAAGTGTATTGGCTGCGGTCTGTGCACCACCAAGTGCGCGTTCGACGCCATCCATCTGGATCGCGACCGCCCCGAGTGCTCAACGATGGTTAAATACGAGCAAAAGCTCCCAAGCCTGGGCAAGTACGCGCTCAAGCGCGCCATTAAGATCAAATTCGGGAAGAAGTAAGAAACGCAACAAGCAGGAGAACGGCGCAGAGAGCGGTTGGACAGCGAGCGAGTCCCAGGCGTGGCGAGGTGCCTTGAAAGAGGAGGGCATAGGGCTTTTGCCCATGCCCGACGATTGAAAGGCAGATCGCCCGTCTGGGGCTCGCGCAGCGTCAAGCCGACCGCCGTTCGGTAGAACGGCGGAAGGAATTAAAAGTGCACGAGATCGGGATTGTTTATCACATCATTCGTGATGTCGAGAATGTGGCGCGCGCCAATGGCGTGAGTCGCGTTTCGAGCGTGACGCTGCTCCTGGGCGAGGTCTCGGGCGTCGTTCCCGATCTGCTGCTTGATGCTTGGCGCTGGGCGGCAGATAAAAAGCCTATCACGCAGGGCGCGGAGCTTATTGTGGAGCCTGTCGAGGCCGTGACGCATTGCGAGGCGTGCGGCTGCGACTACGCGACGGTCGAGCACGGCAAGACCTGCCCCCATTGCGGTAGCGGCGAGACCTATCTGCTGCAGGGCCAGGAGGTCATGATCAAGCAGATCGAGACCTCCGACGAGGACCCGACAGACGCTGCCCCCGACGGCCTATCCGATGCCCCCGATGCCGTCGACGCCGCCAACCCCCTCCACATCGCCTAACTTAGTCGTTGGGGACGTTCTTAAACGACTAGTCGAAAAAGAACGTCCCCAATGACTAGCCATTTAAGAACGTCCCCAATAACTACTTTGCTAGAGCATATCGCTCGCCATTAGTCAAGGCATAGCTGTTTAAACGAAATAGCCTCGGTCTCAGCACGTTTGCATCTGTTTAAAAGCGGTAATAATGACAGCATGCGCATATCCGTCGTGTAAGTATTGGTTGGGTATCAGTTATCAGCGGCAGATCAGCCAATGATGCTGGAATGTAATCAACTTGTAACAAATTAAGACGTTTAAACAAATAATGCTACCTTTTGCAGTTTTTCAAACAATTCTGCTGTATTTGCAGCTATACTCCATAACTGTCGTGTAGGAATTACGTAGACAAAAAGGAGGTTATGTGATGGTAAGTATTGTTCTTGCTAGCCATGGTGACTTGGCGGCTGGAATCAAGCAGACGGGCTCGATGGTCTTTGGCGATCAGCCGTCTGTAGCCGTGGTCTCGCTCGAGCCGAGCATGGGCCCCGACGACTTCCGAGCCAAGGTCGAGGAAGCAGTCGCTTCCTTCGAGGACCAGGAGCAGGTGCTCTTCCTCGTTGATCTGTGGGGCGGCACGCCCTTCAACCAGATCAGCGGTCTCATCGAGGGCCATGATTCCTGGGCTATCGTCACCGGTGTCAACCTGCCTATGCTCATCGAGGCATATTCGCAGCGCTTTGACGCAAAGAACACTGCACATGCGATCGCAAAACATCTCGTGACTGAGGCTAAGGCCGGCGTGCGCGTCAAGCCCGAGTCTCTGGAGCCCGAGGAGAAGAAGCCGGCTGCGGCCGCCGCTGCTCCTGCGGGTGCCATTCCTCCGGGAACGGTGATCGGCGACGGGCACATCAAGATCGCCCACGTCCGTATCGACACGCGTCTGCTGCATGGTCAGGTGGCCACCACGTGGACCAAGCAGATCAACCCCAACCGCATCATCGTGGTCTCCGACGGCGTTGCTCACGACGAGCTCCGCAAGACCATGATCGAGCAGGCTGCCCCTCCGGGAGTCCATGCCAACGTCGTGCCCATCAAGAAGATGGCCGAGGTCGTCAAGGACACGCGCTTTGGCGACACCAAGGCGATGCTGCTGTTCGAGAACCCGCAGGATCTGCTCAGGGCCATCGAGGCCGGCGTCGACATCAAGGAAGCCAACATCGGTTCCATGGCCCACTCCAAGGGCAAGGTCGTCGTCACTAACGCTGTCGCTATGGGCGATGACGACGTCAAGACCATCGAGGCTCTCAAGGCCAAGGGCGTCAAGTTCGAGGTCCGCAAGGTTCCTTCGGATTCCTCCGAGGATCTCGACGCCATGTTGAAGAAAGCAAAGGCCGAACTGGCCGCTCAAGCATAGTAAAGGAGGGTCCGATACATGTCTGCAATCACTATTCTGCTTGTTGCGATTGTCGCGTTGCTTGCCGGTATGGAAGGCATTCTGGATGAGTTCCAGTTCCATC
The DNA here is from genome assembly GCA_958445065.1 of uncultured Collinsella sp. Classification (GTDB taxonomy): domain Bacteria; phylum Actinomycetota; class Coriobacteriia; order Coriobacteriales; family Coriobacteriaceae; genus Collinsella. The sequence continues at coordinate 26,926 of CAUCQW010000013.1, read as the reverse complement.
AGCCGCTCGTGGCATGCACGCTTATCGGTCTCGTAACCGGTCACCTTCAGGAGGGCATCCTCCTGGGCGGTTCGCTCCAGATGATGGCCCTTGGCTGGGCTAACGTCGGCGCCGCCGTCGCGCCTGACGCCGCTCTGGCCTCGGTCGCTTCTTCGATCATCATGGTGCTCGCCCTCAACGGTGGCGCCACCGATTCGGCCAAGGCCGTTACCGCCGCCATCGCCGTCGCCGTCCCGCTGTCGGTCGCTGGTCTGTTCCTGACCATGATCTGCCGTACCCTGGCTACCGCTATGGTTCACGGCATGGACGCCTGCGCCGAGAAGGGCGACTTCGCCGGCATCGAGCGTTGGCAGTACGCCGGCATCCTCATGCAGGGTGTTCGTATCGCCATCCCGGCAGTACTTCTGTGCATCATCCCGGCCGAGGCTGTTACCAACGCGCTTAACGCTATGCCCGATTGGCTGTCCGGCGGCATGGCTGTCGGCGGCGGCATGGTCGCTTCCGTCGGTTACGCCATGGTCATCAACATGATGGCCACCAAGGAGACCTGGCCGTTCTTCATCCTCGGCTTTGTCCTTGCTGCCATCCCTCAGCTCACGCTGATCGCCCTTGGCCTCATCGGCATCTCCCTTGCCCTCATCTACCTTGGCCTTAAGGATCTGGCCAAGCAGGGTGGCGGCATGGGCGGTGGCTCCGGTGACCCGCTCGGCGACATTCTGAACGATTACGAGTAGGAGGGGAGTGATACATATGGCAGAGAACAAGATTCAGCTCACCAAGGCTGACCGTAAGAAGGTTTGCTTCCGTCATCAGTTCCTTCAGGGCTCGTGGAACTACGAGCGTATGCAGAACGGCGGCTGGTGCTTCGCAATGATCCCTGCGATCAAGAAGCTCTACACCAGCAAGGATGACCAGATTGCCGCTCTTAAGCGCCACCTGGAGTTCTATAACACCCACCCCTATGTTTCCGCCCCCGTCATTGGCGTTACCCTCGCCCTCGAGGAGGAGCGCGCCAACGGTGCTCCGATTGACGACGTCGCCATTCAGGGCGTCAAGGTCGGTATGATGGGCCCGCTCGCCGGCGTCGGCGACCCCGCCTTCTGGTTCACCCTTCGCCCGATTCTGGGCGCACTGGGCGCTTCCCTGGCCCTGTCCGGCAGCATCGCCGGTCCGCTGCTGTTCTTCTTCGCGTGGAACATCATCCGTTACGCCTTCCTGTGGTACACGCAGGAGTTTGGCTACAAGGTCGGCTCCTCCATCGCCAAGGACCTCTCCGGCGGTCTGATGGGCAAGGTCACCGAGGGTGCTTCCATCCTTGGTATGTTCATCATCGGCGCCCTGGTCGAGCGCTGGGTGTCCATCTCCTTCACCCCGGTCGTCTCCAAGGTCACGCAGTCTGCTGGCGCCTATATCGACTGGGCCAACCTGCCCGCCGGTTCTGAGGGCATCAAGCAAGCATTGACGATGTACAGCTCTGTCGGTGCCAACGCACTCGACCCGGTGAAGGTCACCACGCTTCAGGCCAACCTCGATCAGCTCATCCCCGGCCTTGCCGCCGTGTGCCTGACCCTTCTGGTCTGCAAGCTCCTCAAGAAGAAGGTCAGCCCGATCGTCATCATCCTGGCTCTCTTCGCCGTCGGCATCATCGGTCGCGTCTGCGGCTTCATGTAAGCACGCTTCGGCTTAAGACCGAGAGTTGCTAGGCAAGGGCTTTTGAGCCATTGAAACGGACCGCACCCGGTGGGTACACTGGATGCGGTCCGATTGTTTTATTTGGAGGGCGAGGCGCGTATGGCGCAATCTCAGAACAGCACGGTCGATCTGGCAACGCCGGCAACCTGCCTGATGGGGCTTACCAGTCACGGTAACGTGATGGTGGGCAATAAGGCGTTTGAGTACTATAACGAGCGTAATCCCGAGGATTATATCCAAATCCCGTGGGACGAGGTCGACTATATTGCCGCCGAGGTTTTGCGCGGCACCAAGAAGATTACGCGTTTTGCTATCTTCACCAAGGACAACGGCCACTTTACGTTTTCGACGCGCGACGATAAAGAGACGCTTCGCGCGGTCCGTAAGTACGTCGACGAGGATAAGCTCGTGCGTTCGCCCGACTTTATCGATGTGACGGCCAAGGGCGCCAAGAGCATCCCCTCCGTTATCAAAAACCTTTTCCACAAAGGCAAGTAGTCATTAAAGAGCGCCCCCTCAAAGTGGGGCGCAGTCTCCCATGTGGCTCGATCGGGAAAGTGCATCCCAGTTCGAGCGTCGATTCCGGGATGTAGTTTCCGGAACGGGGTCGTTTGGGAAACCGTGTCCCGTTTCGAGCCGAAATTCTGGGTCACAGTTTCCCAGCGAAGTCTCATGGGGAAAGTCTGACCCAGAATTTGCCTGGATAGTGGGACGCACTTTCCGGAGGGCTGTTCCACCGCAACTTCGAAGAGTGGCTATACGTTGCATTACAGCGGCGTAAATCTGCTACACTAGTACAGCATGCCTCCGTAGCTCAGGGGATAGAGCACCGCTCTCCTAAAGCGGGTGTCGACGGTTCGAATCCGCCCGGGGGCACCAGGAAAATCGCAGGTCAGGAGTTATTTTTGCTTCTGACCTGTTCTGGTTTTGGGGCTAAGAACCGCTTCCGTTTGTAAATCTGGTAAGTAAATATTATGACTTCCCGAGTTTTCCACTGAAAACAGGAAATCACCATTTTGGGGATAAAAGTTTTCAACAGCTGTCAGTCGGTTCCATTTTGGTGAAGCGCTTCCCCCTTTTGGGTAAAATATTTCACCATTTTGATGATTCGACTGCTTTGAGTTTTTGATAAAAACGCCTGTTCAGAAGCTTGTGCTATACCCATTTTGGTGAGACCAATTAATGGAGAAATATACTATAAAGAAATAGGGACGGCGATGCCGTCCCCTTCGCTCGCAAAGCTCGCTGCGCGGTCACGTGCCGTGACCTTGCCGCCGGCTACGCCGTCGATTGATACGCTCACTGCGTTCGCTGATGATGATGATGGACTAATTCGTTTTATCGCTGACACCAGTCATAAGTGCAGCAATTGATATGTTGAATCCATTGGCAATTTTAGAGAGGTTAGAAAGACTGACATTTCTTCTCCCGACTTCTATCGAGGCATAGTAAGACCTGTCCATGTCAATGCGGTTCGCAAATTGCTCTTGTGAGTAACCAGACTCTGATCTGAGTTCTTTGCACCGTAGACCAAAGGATTGTTGTAGCGGCGAGATATCCATGACAAAAAGAGTCATGGATTGTTGTATTTATGCCAACGGACTATATACAACAATCCCAGTTAAGGCGCATAATTATCTCTATTGGAAAGCACTCTGATGCCCAGTCGGATAGGGCACGGAAAAGGAATGGAACCGCACAATGACTCAGGGAAAGCACTTCGCTGCCGGTGGCGATCACTTCGCCGCACTGCCAAGCAAAAAGATTCACACTCCGAAGGGGATCGCGCGTCTGACCGTCACCGCGGCGACCATGGCCGCCATGACCGGGTCGAGCCTCATCTCACCGTTCACGGCATTCGCCCAGACCGGTGACGGGGGCACACAGCACCCCGCCGTGATGTCGCCGATCGCCGCCCACGCCGGCGCGGCATCCGGTACCGGCGCAAAATCCGCCGCACAGACTATCGCGGACCTGCAGAAGGCAGTCGACGAGGCGAAGGCGAAGGAGGACGCCGCCAAGGCATCCTACGATGAGGCCGCCGGTCCCTACAACGAGGCGGCTTCCGCCCGCGACCAGGCCAAGGCATCCTACGATTCGGCAGTCAGCGCCGGCACGGCAGCCGACCGAGCGGCAATGGACGAGTACGCCCGTCAGGTCGCAGAGGGCAAGGACGCCGCCGATGCCGCCGGCAAGGACCTCGAGCAGGCGAAGGCGGGTCTCGCAGACGCCAAGGCAGATGCGTCCGAGAAGGTCGAAGCGTACCAGTCCGCCCTCAAGGCGGCCCAAGATGCCAAGGACGCCCTCGATAAAGCCAAGGCCGATGCCGTAGGCGCCACCCCGGAGGCTATCCGTGCCGCCGAGCAGGCCGTGCGCGACGCCACGGATACCGTGAGCAGGGCACAGGCCGAACTCGACAACGCCAACGCGACGCTTGCCGATGCCCAGTCCAAGCTGGTTGCGGCCCAGTCTGCAAAGGATTCCGCCGATGCCGTCCTCACTGCAGCCCAGCAGAACAAGGACGCGGCGGATGCGAAGGCCGCAGCCGCCAGCGCCGCCTACGAGAAGGCGAAAGCCGACCTCGCCGCAGCGGAGGCAGGCGCCAGCGGTCCGGAGTACGATGCGGCAAAACAGAAGGTCGCGGACGCGGAGGCAGCCCTCGCTGCCGCACAAGCGGCACAGTCCCAGTGCGAGTCCGAGCTCGAGCAGGCGCAGTCCGCTGCAGCAACGGCGCAGACCGAGCTGAATGATGCCCAGGCGTCCCTCTCCATAAAGCAGCAGGCCGCGGCCGATGCCGAATCCGGCATGAACGCCGCCCAGTCCGCACTCGATGCCGCGAACGCCGACCTCGATGCCGCCAAGCAGGCGAACGTCGACGCCATCTCCAAGCTGGATGCAGCGAAGCAGGCTGTCAAGGACGCTGAGTCCGCCAAGGCAGCCGCCGATGTAGAGCTTGCGAACGCCAAGGCCGCAAAGGATACCGCAGACGCCGCCGTGACCGCCGCGCAGCAGAAGGTCGACGAGGCACAGGCAAAACTCGATTCCGCCGACGCGCAGCTCAAGCAGGGAGCCATCGGCTTCTTCCGTGCCATGGGTGCCGATGACGCAGTCAACATCATCCTGAACGCCAAATATGCCGGAAAGACCGAAGTCGGCAACTCCAAGGACGCCACGTCCCTTGATAACATGCTCAATGCGATCAGGTGGATGAAGTCCGTCAACGACTACCGCAAGTCGGTCGGCCTGTCCGAGCTCCAGGTCACCTACAAGCTCATCGCCGGTGCCATTGCGGATGCCAACTACAGTGACACTGTGCTCGATCATGCCCGTCAATATAATTTTGCCGAAAACCTGGCATGGAATTACGGAATCGATCCGAGTGGGCAGTGGATCGAGCAGGAGAAGGGCTTTTTCGACAAGGCAACGGAGGCCCTTTATGGAGTCACCGGTCTTGTCGGCAAGGATGCCTATGATTTCTATGCAAAGAACGGCGTCGCAATCAACCATTGGATTGCAAACAACTGCCGCTGGGAGAACGGCAGCAGCGGCACCGTCGGCCATTACATGAACATCATCAATCCCGAACTCGCCGTTATGGGAATGGCAACCTGCACCAAGGGCACCATGTCCGGGCTTCAGACGCAGTGCTATACCGCAGAGATCTCCGGCTGGTCCGGCTCCGGTTGGAACACGAACCCCATCTCCGTCGACGAGTACGAGCAAAAGCTGACCTCCTATATCAACGGTCTCAAGAACGCCAAGAGCGCACTCGACGCAGCCAAGGCCGATCTCGCATCCAAGAAGCAGGCAGCCGCCGGCGCCACCGCAACCGTTCAGCAGAAGCAGGTCGCAGCGGATTCCGCACAGGCAGGTGTCGATGCCGCGAAGCAGGGCGTCGCGGATGCCCAGCGTGCCGTCGATGCCGCCAATGCTGATGTCGCCGCCAAGCAACAGGGCGTCACGGATGCCCAGACCGAGCTTGATGCGGCGAAATCGGACCTCGATGCCGCCAACGCGGCAGTCGATACGGCAAAGTCGACCGTCCAGCAGAAGCAGGTCGCCTTTGATGCTGCCAACGCAGCCGTAACGACCGCACAGTCTAAGTTGGATTCCGCCAAGGCGGACACCGCTGCTAAGCAGCAGGGCGTGGACGATGCGAACGCCGACCTCGCGAAGTTCTTCCAGGACATCGCCGACGCCAAGAAGGCGGTCGATACAGCAAAGAGCGTTCACGACGCGGCGGCAGCCGACCAAGCCGAGAAGGCGGCAGTCCTCGCAGCCGCCAAGCAAAAGGCGGACGGCACCGCACGCGCCCTCGCGGATGCCCAGCGTGCCGTCGATGCCGCAAAGGCCGACACCGGCGTTGCCGCCGACAGGCTCACCGGCTCCCAGACCGATCTCGAGGACGCACAGTCGAACCTCGACATCCTCACCGGTCTTGCCGCGAAGCTCGCAGAGGCACAGCAGCGCCAGCAGGATGCAGTAAAGGCCGTCAATGACACCAAGGCCGCGCTCGATGCCGCGAAGGCGGATACCATCGCCGCCGAGTCCCTGGTCTCCGCCGCCGAACAGGCAAAGGCGCAGGCAGACGCCAAGCTGGCGAGGCTGAACTCCATCAATGCCGACGCGGCGATCGCTTCCGGCCATGACGCGAACGCGGATGACGCCCTCAACGCGCTTTTCGCCGCAGCAGTCGAGGCACGTGCCAAGGTCGCGCCCGCCAAAGTCATCCTGGACGAGAAGCAGGCTGCGCTGGACGGGCTCAAGCCCGGCTATGATGCGGCGCTCGCCGCCTACGAGCAGGCGAAGTCCGACCGCATCGCGGCGGAGCAGGAGCTTTCCGATGAGATCGCACGACAGGAGGCAGAGGAGGCCGCAAAGCAACAGGTGGCATACAGCCCGAAGCATCTCGCCGGCACGGAGACCGCCCGGCCCGGCAACCTCGCCCAGACCGGCGACCGCACGGGCCTCATCGGCGAGACGTTCGCCATCGGCGGTACCGTCCTTGTGGCAGCCGGCGTCTTCCTCGACCGGAAGAAGCGCCGCGAGCAGATGTAAAAGCGAGTCGGGCGTTGGATATCGGCTAGTGTCCAACGCCCGGTTTCATGGACGGGGAGATCGGTGTGAGAAAAAAGGCTATTATCGTTGCGCTTCTGGTGTGCCTTTCGGCACCTCAACTTGGATGTGCCGGCGTTGCAAAGCAAGGAAGCGGCTCTACGGAAAGGGCCGCCACAGCGGTAAAGAACAAAGACAAAAAGAAGCCAAGCGAAGAAAAGGCGGCGCAAACCTCTGGAACCAAGACCGAGGAGAAGAAAGAATCCGACGACAAGGACCAGAAGTCCGATGACTCCAAGAAGGAGGATAACAAGTCTTCCGATTCCTCGAAGTCGGACAACAAGGGCGATTCCTCCCAGTCCAAGCAGAATTCCGGCAATTCGCAGAGTTCCGGCAGCAACAATTCCTCTTCCAACGGCGGCAGCCAGAAGAAGTGGGTTGCCGAGCAGGGCCACTGGGAGACAGATTACAGCCAGGTCTGGGTGCCGAATGTGGTTTATACGCGCCATGAACGTTGGATCTGCAGTGCATGCCACGCAGCATTTGGATCTGCAGCCGAAATGGACGCTCACGCTCACGCTACTTTTGGCGATGCGCAGCATCCTAACGGCGGTTCTGCAATCAATGATTCGTATACCACCTCTGAGGACCAAGGACATTATGAACAGCAGGCTACGGGACAACATTGGGTCGTCGATGTTGCCGGTCACTGGGAATGATGGACATATGTTCCTCTCCTCTTACATTCGGTAAATGTTTATTTATTTGTGGGCGGCCGGTTCGGCCGCCTTTTTTAGACGCCCAGTCTAGGAGCAAACGATAGGAAAGCAATCAAACGAGAGGGCGTTCCAAAAGAATCCGGCGGTGCCGGATGCTTTGGGCAAAACCTTCCGCAAATCGGTAAGGTCTTCCATCAACTTGCTTCAGCCCTCGCCCGGAGTCCGCTGCGCGGTAATGCAAACACTCGGCATCCCTCGCATTCGCATCACCGCTCCGCTCTCGCTACAGCGAATTTCTAACACTCAGCATCCTTCGCGTTAAAAATTCGCTTCCGCTCACGGTCTCCGCTGACACTACGACACCGCGAAGCCTTTCGCTCGAAACGAGGCCTCTCATTTCGTGTCTACGCTACGCTCCGCCCAATCGCCGTTCCGGTGATTGCAAGATGACTGTGGGTGGCATTTTTGTGGGCCCATTCGGACCCCAAAAACACCACGCCACAGACCTTGCCTATCGCCTGCTGCGGCGATAAGGTTATCGTGAAGTTGAAACTTCGCGATGAAGAATCGCGGCGACGATTCTTCATTTTTGGAACGACGCCAGCCGTTCCTCATCAAGGAAAGCGAATCGCATAGCAGGTTTTGATCGGAGTCCTCTCCGATCGCTGATTCGTTTTCCGAGGAGGAATCATGAGCAGGCTCCGCCCACACACCGTCAAGGCGTCTCTTTCAAATGACGAGAAGAAAACCATCGCTGCAATCGCAAAGCGACATGAGATGAGCGAGGCGGAACTCATCCGCTTCGTTTTGTGCAATGCCGACGATCTCGATATCGATTTTGGTTTTTCGGAAATCGCTGGGCAGAAATTCCGAACCGATGACATTCACGTCCGGGTCTCGCCGGAAGAAAAAAAGAAAATCGAAAGCAATGCTGATTCCCTTGGCGTGACCGTGAGCTCGTATGCGCGGCGCGTACTGCTCAAAGGGAATGTCGAGAAAATCGATGTCGATCGGGCGTCGATCGACAAGATTTATCACGAACTTCTGAAGGAAGGAACGAATCTCAATCAGCTGATGTACTTCGTGAACGCCCAGGGGCTTCCCGCGTACAACGAGAAAGCTGTTTTCCGCACACTCGAAAAGGTTTACCAAGTTGGGCGTAAGCTGGACTGTTTTATCGATGAGCTCGAGAAGCGCTATTTCGTTGGTGGTGATGTGAAGTGACGGTTATCAAACAGAAAAGCGTTTCGAGCGATCGCTACGCAAAGAACGTCCGTAAATACATCAACGGAAAAGATGCGCTTGCGCGTGGTGGCTGGAACATCGAATACAGCGATCGCTGGTTTTCGAAAATGGATAGAACCAGAAAGGTTTTCCATCACGACAAGCCGTCGAGAGCCGGAGCCAAAAACGTAATCTTGCTTCATCAGATCCTCGCGTTCCTTCCGGAAGAATGCTCATGCAACGGGGGCAAGATGACCCCCGATGCATGTTTGGCCTACGCGGAGCAATGGCTTGCGAAGCACTATATGCATCAACAGGTGATTCTCGCGCTGCACGAAGAAAGCGATAAGGCGGGAAAACGCTACGCAGTGCACATGGCGATCAACCGTACCGATTTGTTAACTGGCAAGCGTTGCGAGACGGGCGGGCGGCATGGAAAGTACGAACGCGCCTCATGGGTCCGCGAACTCGATAAGGACTGGAATCTCGCCCAGCTCGAAAAGGGAAAGAAGAATTCGAAGATTCGAGATCGACAGCCGCGCGATATTGAAAAGGAGATTGTCGATCGCGGAGAGTACAGTTATAAAAACAATCTGCGCGAGCTGATCCATATTGCAATCAACGACTACCACCCGAAGAATATGGAGCAGTTCAAAAAATTACTTGCCTCATGGGGCGTAGACATTTTCATCAAGAACAATCGTGTCTATGCGACAGATCTTGATATCAAAGAGGCCGGCAACCCGAAGTGCACTTTCAACCTGACCCGTCTTGACGGTCGGTTTGCGGTCAAGCAACTTGAGGCGGCCTTCAAAAATAACGTGCTTGAAGCCGAGCGAGCCCTTCCATACGAGAAGCGCTGTGAGATCTACATCCAACGGCTTAAAAAAGCGTATTCGGCGTGGGTCGAGCAGGCAAAGGCGAGCAAGGGCGTCGCCTACAATCTCTTCCCTAAGTTCATCGCACCGAAGTGCGATGAAGATCTGCTCGAAGATCCGGCGGTTCGCGATGAGCTTCTTGCGCGTCGCGGCTACGCAAGGGAGATTCGCAACCGCTATTCCGGCGGCGTTGTCGATGCCGGCGACGACCGTGTTCGCGCCGCCGGCCAGGCGCACAGCGGTAGCGCCGTGTCGCGACAGATGGACGATCGCGTTGTCGATCGCGGTGATTTCTCACGCGGAGGCACGCCTCGCTAGTTTTGGAAAGCCTATCGTCGGTGCCCTAGCGCGCTGCCATCCAGTGCCGATTCTTTCATGCTCGCAATTCGGCGAGGGTGAGGAGTATGAATTGATCGGCGGGAGTCAGCCGCTCTGATAGAATCGTCCTTGCTGGCGGCAGCCCTCGTGCCGGGCAGAGCCCTCCATCCGATGGGAGGTGATGCCCATGACCGATTTCACCGAGCTCGTGAAGCTCCTGACCGCTATGGTCTCGCTCCTCACGGCCCTTGTCGGCCTTTCCAAGGCACTCAAGCAGGGCTCGAAGCCCAAAAAGAAAGGCCACCGTCGCTAAGACGATGACCCAACTTCGTTAAGCAACGGCTCTGCCCAGCTCTCTACAACTTGGGCCGCCGTCGGCACCATTCTACCCTCCTGACGAGCAATTCGTCCATATTTCAAAAATCAAATCCTGTTCGCGCGTGGGCGTAAACTTTTAGTTGGGCAAATCCGGCAGATTGGAGCTTGAAACATGAGGGATATGCACCTCATGTCGCTCATAAAACGTCTCCTGACCTCGAAGGAGAACGTTTTTTAGCGATAAAAGGAGACATAAATATGATCTGGTTTACCAGCGACACCCACTTCGGGCATGAGAACGTGCTGAAGTTCACCGACCGCCCGTGGGAGACGATTTGGCAGATGAACGACGCCATCGTCGACAGCATCAACGGCAGGGTCGCCGTGGACGACGAGCTCTACATCCTGGGGGATTTCTCATTCAAGATGGCCGCCCAGGACGCCAACGGGCTGCGCAAGCGGATCGCCTGCAGACGCATTCACCTCGTCCCGGGAAACCACGACAAGGACTGGACCCAGCCGGCGGTCGCGGGCGCCTTCACCGTGGAGCCGCCGATCTGCGTGCTCAAGATCGACAGGCAGAAGATCGTCCTGAGCCATTACCCCATGGCCGACTGGCAGGGAATGAGCCGTGGATCGTGGCACCTCCACGGGCACATCCACAGCAGCGGCGGCGCGTACAACGAGTTCAACCGCAAGCAGGGCCTTCTGCGCTACGACGTCGGTTGCGATGCCAACGGGCACTCCCCGGTGAGCCTCGACGAGCTGAGGGAGTGGTTCGCCGGAGTCGACGAGCCGTGCGGCCGGGTGAAATGGCCCTGGTGGGTCAACGAGACCGGCGACAGGCAGGTCGAGCGCGAGCTGGCGGCGTACAAGAGGGAAGAGGTAATCCGATGACGGTCTATGTGACGGGCGACATCCACGGTGGGCTCGACATGCAAAAGCTCCGCGACTGGGAGCTTGGCGATAGTCTTACCAGCGACGACTATCTCATCGTTGCCGGTGACTTTGGCTTTCCGTGGAACTTTTCTGCCGAGGAATGCGCCGACATCGCCTGGCTGGAGTCGCGCCCCTACACGGTACTGTTCGTCGACGGCAACCACGAGCGCTTCGATCACTGGGAGGAGCGCCCCATGGAGCCGTGGCACGGCGGGCTGACGCAGCGCCTGTCGGACACCTCGCCCATTCGGCGCCTGACGCGCGGCGAGGTCTTCGAGCTCGACGGCTCGACGGTCTTCACCATGGGCGGTGCCACGAGCGTGGACAGGGAATACCGCGTGCCGCATTCCAGCTGGTGGCCTCAGGAGCTCCCGGACGAGCGCGATTTCGATACCGCGCGGGCAAAGCTCGACGAGGTCGGCTGGAAGGTTGGCTGCGTCATCACCCATACCTGCGCCACGCGCATGCTCTCGCCGACGCTCTACCCGGACCCAGGCTGGGAACGCCCCGATGTGGACCGGCTGACCGGATTCCTCGACGAGCTCGAGGACCGCCTGGACTATAAACACTGGTATTACGGTCACTTCCACCGAGACGGCAACCCGGACGAACGGCACACGGTGCTGTATGACCGGATCGTGAGGCTCGGGGAGAAACTCCTGCCGTGGGGCGCGTACTGATGGCTATCTATGTGACAGGCGACGTGCACGGCAGGGCCGAGTACGGGTCCAGCCGGTTTGCCTTCAAGAACTGGCCGCTGGGGCGCACACTGACGCGCGATGACGTGGTGATCGTGGCCGGCGACTTCGGCTTTGTCTGGGATGGATCCAACGCCGAGAAATACTGGCTCGACTGGTTCGAATCGAAGCCGTGGACCACGTGTTTCGTAGACGGCAACCATGAGAACCACCACGCCCTGGCAGAACTGCCGGTGCGGGAGTGGAGCGGCGGTCTCGTCCATGAGGTACGACCGCACGTGCTGCACCTCATGCGCGGAGGGGTATTCGACATCGCGGGAACCACGGTTCTTACCATGGGCGGAGCCGCGAGCAACGACAGGCAGTATCGCAAGGAGGGGAGGAGCTGGTGGCCCGAGGAGATGCCGAGCGAGAAAGAGACGGAACACTGCCGTTCCTCGCTCAATCGCGTGGGCTGGAAGGTCGATTGCGTTGTGACTCACGAGGCCCCTGCTGCCCTTGCTGAGGTGCTGTGCCGCGAGCATGGACGCGGGTACCGTGGGGATCAGCTGCAAACCTTCCTGGGCGAGCTCGACGGGCGGCTCGACTACCGCGCCTGGTTCTTCGGCCACTACCACGGCGACAAATGGTGCGACGCCAAGCATCGCCTGATCTACCGAGACATCGTGCCGATTGAAGATGCCGCGCTCGGTTCTAGAGACCTCCTAGAAGCGTTCTAGGAGGTCTCTAGAAATCAGCCGCCTGATAGGAGAAGCGCGGGGCTACTCGCCCTTCATCTGGGTCATGACCTCGACCTTGGCCTCGGCCACGGCCGCACGCTGCTCGGAGGCGGCAAGGCGGTCATTGAGGGCGGCGACCTCGGCCATCAGGTCGCGCTGGGCCAGGAGTGCGTCGTTCAACTCGGCTTGGGCTTTCAGCGCGACATCACGCTCGCCGCGCAGCCGCTCGATCTCATCGACCATGGCCACGGCCTCGGCATGGAGTTGGACGACCTGCCTGTCGAGCTCCCTGGCACGGGAGAGGTACCTGACGCTCGCGGCGTGGAGCTCGTTGTTCTCGAGTTCGAGGCTCGCGGTATCGAGTTCGAACTTCTCCTCTATAAAGGCAATCCGCTCATTGCAGTCGGCCTCAATCTTTTCATTCCGATCCGTCGCCTCGGCGAGCTTGCAGTTGAATTCGTCGAGCTGGGCCCTGAGCAATGCGTTCTCGGTTCTGAGGTCGCCCGTCTCGCGCAGCAGCTTCTCCCGCCACGTCGCCTCGATCCGCTCGGCGGCCTCCTCGTGGACGGACTTCACGCCGTAGATCTCCCTGATTTTTCTCTCGTCTGTCATCGTGCGACACTCCAATCAACAATGGGCATGGCTCCGCCACGCCGTACGGCTGGGAACAAATACGCGGCCGCTGTTGATTTGTAGTCGTCCTGCGATCGGTGGGTTCTAAAAAGGCGTCTCAAGTCATGCGTTCACGCAGGTTTTCGATTGGAGAAATACCGCACGCTTTCATGGTATCACGTGCCTTAAAGGCCATGAATGGACGGCCATATCGATTCGTTGAAAATGGCACCTACGACGTGCTGGTGGCAGGAGGTGAGGGCGTTAAAGATGTCGAGAATGATTATGGGAGTATTTTAGATGCAGGTATGAGAAAGGGTCGAATCGAAGTGTCTGGCCGGACGCCAATTGTCCGGGAACTGTTCCGGTTCGACCCTGCTTCATTTTACATCCGCGGCATGTTTTTGTAGACGCCTGGCGATTACCGACCTTCACGACCTCGATGACGGTTTTCCCATCCTCGATTCTTGCCAGATTGCGGTGGACATCGCTGCGCGAACGGCCGGATATCATTTGAGCCAGAATCCTCTTCTATTGAAGCGGATTCTGGCTCAGTGGTTTTTAACTCGGTTGTTTGACAGAAGCCCACGTCGATAGTCGGTCTGTGGACTTAAGATTTCGAGGGCTCCCAAGCGTTTTCGATCGCGGCGCGGTAGATTGCAGCGTAATTAAGCATCCAGCTGCCATCACCCGCTTTTTGTATAAACCCCTTATCCTTCAAAGAGGTATAGGCCCGGGAGATCGTGTTCTTACTTAGGTGGTAGCGCTCCTCAATCCATTTGCTTTTTGCGTAAAAGCCCATGGCTCGTTTGTTTTTGGAAGGATTTCCAAGCTTCCATACTAGGCCGAGGATGAGGCGCTCGGCAGCGACAGTGGTGGCACAACACGCCCAGTCGGGCACCGAAATAAAATTCGCGTTATCCATTTTCCTTCTAATCTCTCGTTGCTCAGTAACATCATCGGAAAATTTGTCGGAAATCGACGGTAGCTCGCTCATGTTTACCACCTAGTCAAGGTGGGCAGTACGACCTTCAAGCTGCTTGAAAAGTTCGTAGAACGAGCTTTCAAACATGTAATTCGAGCGATGGATCTGGATGAGCTTGCCGGACTCGCGCATGAATTTGCGCGCGGTGTTCTCGCTCCAGCCAGTGAGCTCGCGGATATCGTTAACGCGGAGCAACCGATCGCACTGAGCGGCACCAGTGGGGAAAGTCGGTGTGGACGCCTGAGTGCTAATCTTTGGAGTAGCCATGATGAGCTATCCTTTCAATGAGGGCCCTCCCTGTGCTTGTAAGACTTACCAGGTTCATAAGCACTTGGGGGGCCGGTTTTTATGACTACGTGTGTAGCCACCTGACAGCTTTAGCATGTAATAAAACTCATTAAATGTCAACCAAATAAAGCATCTACCTGCGGAAATGGTATTATAGTACCGTAATATTATGAATAAAACGATGAATGAAAAACATGCTATTTCTCGCTTCTCTGTATATAGGCGTTGATGAAGTCTTCGTAGCCTTTAACTGCTTTTATTTCTGATTGTTGAACGAGGCTTGTATACGTTTTGAGCGTGATATTGGGGTCCGCGTGGCCAAGAATACCTTGCACGCTTCTAACGTCCGATCCGTTCGCCAGCATAAAAGTGCTTACACAATGCCTGAGCTGATGCGGGCAGATGCCCTTATATAGTTTTCCGCCAGTCGAATTGTTCGGCTCATAGATTCCAAGATTGCAGCTAACTGCGAAATCGCGAAACCAATGGTTGAAGATGTAGTTTTTCATGTGACAGACAGTAGGGATCCCTTGCTCGACAGCAATATCGCTAATGATGGGAGTGCTGCCAGTCTGGGACAGCCCCAGAGAGGCCAGGAGCTCTTTTTGTATGGCTGACCATGATTGAAGACGTTCGGCCAAGGTTTCTCCAACGGGGATTTTGCGTTGGCTTTCTTGTGACTTGGGTGCCCTCAGTTCATGATCGTTGGTGTACTGCCTGTCAATTTTCAAGGTTTTATTGGCAGGGTCCCAATCGCGCCATTCGAGGCCCAGCATCTCGCCTTTTCGCATACCCGTATACACTAGTACTAGCGTGCCAACAGCTTCGGCGGTGAGCTCAATGTGTTGAAGATGTGTGCATAGGGTAGCTACTTGGTCGATTGTCAGTGATTCTCTTTTGTTGCGTGGTCTGCGAACATGAACGGTAGCGCAGGGGTTCCGGTCAATTATTCTCTTTGCGACTGCATTCGACAGAATCTGACGCAGCTTCGCATTGATTCGTACAAGCTCTGATGGTTTGTATTTTCCCGTACGACGAGCTTCGGCATATGTTTCTTCGATTAGATCGGGAGTTAGCCCCTCAATTGTCTGAAACGCACCGAATAGGTCTTCGATATGCCTGCAATCGTACGCTTCTCTTTCATAGCTCGTTGGCGCAAGCTCGGTGTCCCTATTTTCATGAAAGGCCCAGCAGTAGGACGCAAGCAAAGTGGGCTTTTTAGTTTTAGTGATCGTGCCAGAGGAGTTGATTTCAGCCAGCTTGGCCTGCATTGCAGCCTTAGCTTCTGTTTTAGTCTTGCAACGAACCGTATAAGTTGGGGATCGTTTGTAACGCCCTGTCTTAGGGTCCTTGACCCCAAGGGAAAAATAATAGCGATAGGTGTTAGGTGATCTCTTGTCTTTCCAACACGTGCCTCTTCCGCTAATGAGTGGCTGTTCTGACATCTTTGCACTCCGTTTCTTTGAATAGTTTTCAACAATTCAATGAGTGCAGTTTAGCTAAAGCTGTTAGTAATATGTTTGTAAAAGCGTAGGCGCAGCTACCGGAGGCAAAAGACACAAACTGCTATATTTATCTGCGGTTATATGATGTTCAATGATGCTTGATGAATGGTAGGGGGTAGCATTAAATCATATCTCCTAAAGCGGGTGTCGACGGTTCGAATCCGCCCGGGGGCACCAGAGATTTGCCGAGCCCGGTACCACCACGGTGCCGGGCTCTTCTGGTCTAAAGGCCGGATTCGGACCGTCGACACCCGCGTCACCAATTTCCCCGCGGGGGGAGTTTTCGAATCCGCCCGGGGGCACCAGAGATTTGTCGAGCCCGGAACACCGCCACGGTGCCGGGCTCTTCTGTTTCATGCCATGCTAAAAACGAAGCGCCCGCTTGCTGGGGGAGCAAGCGGGCGCCTGTGAGCGAATATGTTTGCGGCGAGAGCCGTAATGGGCGGTGGGGTGGCGACTAGTTGGCCGTACCGGAATCGTCGCCCGTGCCCGAGCCCGAACCCGAGCCCGAGCCAGAAAGTGCGACCGTCAGCGTAATCGTGCTGTCGGTGGACTGCTTGCCGGTGGGGGAGACGCCCGTAACGGTGGCGTTCTCGTTGCCGCTCACAGGGTTACCGTTCTGATCGCAGAACGCGATGTTGTAGAACCCGGCGTTGTTGAGCGCGGTGACGGCGGCGGAGATGCTCTTGCCGTACAGGTTGCCCGGGACGCTGGCCTTGCCGGACTTCTTGGCGATGACGACGGTGATCGTGGCACCGGGCTTCTGCTTGCCGCTGGGGTTCCAGCTAATTACGGTGCCCTCGGTAACCGAGTCGTTTTCCTGGTAGCTCACGTCGACGCCAAAGCCAGCCATGTCGAGGGCGTTGCGCGCCTGGGCCTCGGTCATGTCGGTCAAATCAGGCACCGAGGTGGTGTCCGGGCCGCCGGAGACCTTGTACGAGATGGTCGTGCCCTTCTCGACCTCCTTGCCGGCAGCAGTGCCCTGCTCAAAGACCTGGCCCTCTTCGGCCTCATTGGCCTCCTCCGAAGCACTGCCCTTCAGGCCCACGCTTGCCAGTGCGGCCTCGGCCTGGTCCTTGGTCAGACCGACGAGCTGCGGAACCTCAACCTTCTCGGAGGGCTTAGGTCCCTTGGAGATTACCAGGTTCACTCTCGTGCCCTTGGCCTTCTTGGTGTGGCCGTTGGGGGTCTGCTCGGCGACCTTTCCCTCGTCGACATCGTCGTTGTAGCTCTGGTCGACGGTGCCAACCTCTAGGCCGGCTTCCTTGATCTGCTCAATAGCGGTTTCCTGGTCCTTGCCCAGCACGTCGGGCACCGTGACCTGTTCGCCACTGAACATGCCCGTGGCAAAGGCCACTACAACGCCAATCACGGCGACGGCGGCAATCACGGCGGCGATGATCTTGTTCTTGTTGGACTTAGGCTTCTCGACCTCATAGGAGCCCGTGGAGCCCGAGACAGCGCTGCGGGCGGTGTTCTGACCGCTCACGCCCGAGACGGGGCGAACCATAGCGCGCGTTGAGTCGGAAAGCTCGCGGGTCTTGGTGGCACCCAGGTCGCCGGCGGCACCGATGATGCGCGTGGGCTCCGAGACGTTGACGGCACGGCCGGACAGGTAGCTGTTGAGCACTTGGCGCAGCTCGTCGGCCGTCTGGAAGCGGTTTGCCGGGTCCTTCTCCATGCACTTGAGGATGATGCGCTCCAAGTCGGCATCCACGCCGGAGTTGATCTGGCTCGGCGGGATGGGCAGCTCGTTGACCTGCTTGAGCGCAACCGAGATGGCGTCGTCGCCGTCAAAGGGTACGCGGCCGGTGGCGCACTCGTACATAACGACACCCAGCGAGTAGATATCCGAGGTGGGGCCGAGGTCCTGGCCGCGGGTCTGCTCGGGGCTTACATAGTGGGCGGTGCCCAGCACGTTGTTATCCTGCGTGAGATGGCTGTTCTTGGCTCGTGCGATGCCAAAATCCATTACCTTGATGTTGCCGTCGGGCAGCACCATGATGTTTTGCGGCTTAATGTCGCGGTGGATGATCTCGTGCTTGTGTGCGACCGAAAGCGCGGAGCTGATCTGCGAGCCGATCTGCGCGACCTTCTTGGGATCGAGGGCGCCGTGGCTCTTGATGCCGCTTTTAAGGTCGGTACCGCGCAGGTACTCCATGACGATGTAATAGGTGTCGCCGTCCTTGCCCCAGTCGTAGACGCCCACGATATAGGGGGAGGACAGGCCGGCAGCTGCCTGAGCCTCCTGCTTAAAGCGGGCGGCGAAGGTGGCGTCGCCGGCATACTGCGGCAGCATGATCTTGACGGCAACCGTGCGGTCGAGGACCTGATCCTGTGCACGGAAGACGGTCGCCATGCCGCCCGTTCCCACTTTATCCTTGAGGAGGTATCTTCCCCCGAGGACCCTCTGTTCCATTCCTGCTCCTAACATAACTATTCGCTCAACGATGTGTGTAGTACCAAATGTGTGGCCGCTGGGGCCGTGTGGCGCGTTGCCGCTAGCTCATCGGCCGCGGCGCGCCCCAAGTATCCGCTTTGATCACGGGCATCACGCTCCCTGTGCGGCGAGCGCCGCGGTCAGGACGATGCCGGCAATCTTGGCTGCCTCGACGTCGTGTTTGTCGAAATCCTCCAGGGCCACCGAGATGGCAACCGTGGGTGAATCGTAAGGTGCAAAGCCAACAAACATAGAGTTGACGTTGGTGCCGCCGGTCTCGGCCGAACCGGTCTTGCCGGCAACCTTGACGCCCGGAATCTGGGCATCGGTGCCGGTACCGGACTGGACGACGGCGAGCATGGCCTGCTTGACCTGGTCGGCCGTGGCAGAGCTGACAGCCTGGCCCAGCGAGCGGGACTGCGTGGTCTTAACAACGGTTCCGTCCGGGGCGAGTATCTGGGACACAAAGAACGGGTCCATGACGACGCCGCTGTTGGCAATGGCGGCGGCAATCACGGCGTTTTGCATGACCGTGGTCTGCGGGCCGGGCGTGTGGTCCATACCGACAGGCTGACCTGCGCCTGCCCAAGCGGTCTCCCACTCGGTCATAAGCGACGGGTCGGCCATGATGGAGGCAGCGGCGGTAAGGTCCTGGCCCAGCTTTTGCCCATAGCCAAAGGCGTTGGCAAACTGTACCAGCGAGCTGGCGCCGACCTCGTTGGCCACCTGGCCAAAGACGACGTTAGACGACACGGCGAAGGCCTGCTGCAGGCTGATGGTGCCGTAGCTTTCGTTGGCGGAGTTGGTGACCGGAGCGTTGCCGATATCCATGGAACCGGGTGCCTGGTAGGTGCTCGAAAGCGTGGCGGTGCCGGTCTCGAGCGCTGCGGAAAGGGTGACGACCTTAAACGTGGAGCCTGGGGTATACAGCGCATCCATGGCGCGGTCGTACATGGAACCGTCCTCGCCGCCACCTGCCTGTAGCAGGGCGTCGATGTTGGTGTTGTCGTAGGTGGGCGAGCTGGCACATGCGAGCACCGCGCCGGTACGCGGGTCGATGACCACTACAGCGCCCTTAAAGCCCTTGA
Organism: uncultured Collinsella sp.; assembly: GCA_958445065.1. Lineage (GTDB taxonomy): Bacteria > Actinomycetota > Coriobacteriia > Coriobacteriales > Coriobacteriaceae > Collinsella. The sequence goes on along the minus strand of CAUCQW010000013.1, from coordinate 7,448 downwards.
GCGCCTGCTCGGCCGCCGTCTGGATACGCGAGTCAATGGTGAGCTTGGCGGTGTTGCCCGGCTGGGTCTGGCCCGCGAGCGACGCGATGGCGTTGTTCCAGCTGGAGTAATCCTTGGAGCCGGTGAGCGTGTCGTTCATGACGCTCTCGATGGCGGTGGTGCCATACTGCTGGCTCACGTAGCCAACCACGTGCGCTGCCAGGTTGCCGTTGGGGTAGGAGCGTACGTAGGTGCCGTCCTCCTGCTGCAGCGACTCGGCCAGCGTCACGCCGTCGGACGTGATGATGGAACCGCGCTGGATGTACTTGGAGCGGGCGATGGTGTGGTTGTTGGTCGGCATGTCCTGATAGTCCTTGGCCTTAATGACCTGGACATAGGTGAGGTTGCCGATAAGGATGGCGAACAGCGCCGTAAAGGCGAGCACCGCACGGGTTAGACGGTTGGCGAGCGCGACGCGGCCGAGCACACCGGATTCAGGCGTGTCGAGCAGGCGACGGCGCATGCGCGAGCCGACGGAATGGCTGCCGCTGCCGTAGGAAGACGAGGTGGCAAAGCGCGTGCCCGTCGGGGCGGCGGCAGATGCGACCTGATCATCGGTGATGGCGGCCATGGTGCCGGTGCCGGTAAGCTCGGCCTCGCGTCCGGTCGCCTCGTCACCGGCGCGCAGCAGGAGCGCGACGATGATAAAGCTCGCCAGCAGAGAGGAGCCGCCCTGGCTCATAAAGGGCAGGGTGACGCCGGTCAGCGGGATCAGGCGGGTTACGCCGCCAACGATCAAGAAGGCCTGGAAGCTGATGGCGGCGGTAAGGCCCGTGGCACTAAAGGCTGCGAGGTCGGATTTAGCGCGGGCAGCCGTGGTGAGGCCACGCACGGCAAAGAGCATAAACAGGATGAGCACGGCGCCGCCGCCCAAAAGGCCCATCTCCTCGCCGATAGCCGAGAAGATAAAGTCGGACTCGACGACGGGGATGTTGTTGGCCATGCCGTTGCCGATGCCAACACCGACCAGGCCGCCATCGGCAAGCGAGAAGAGCGACTGGACGATCTGGTAGCCCTGGCCCTGGGCGTCCTTAAACGGATCGACCCAAACCTGGAAACGCACCTGAACGTGAGACAGGAACTTGTAGGCGCCCACAGCTCCAACGGCTAAGAGCGCAAGGCCGATAACGACATACGAAAAGCGCCCCGTGGCAACGTAGAGCATCAGCAAGAAAATGGTGTAGAACAGCACGGCCGAACCCAGGTCGCGTTCGAAGACGACGACGAGCAGGCACACACCCCACACGGCAAACAGCGGCAGCAGCAGTCGCAGGCGAGGGATCTTAAAGCCCAGGATCTTGCGGTTGGAGATGGAGAGTAGCTCGCGGTTCTCGGCCAGGTACCCGGCCAGGAACAGGACGATAAAGACCTTGGCGAACTCGCCGGGCTGGATGGTAAAGCCCGCGATGCGAATCCACAGCTTGGAGCCCGAGATCGTGGTGCCGATAAAGATGGGCAGCATCAGCAGAATGATGCCGATGATGCCAAAGGTGTACTTGTAGCGCATAACCACGTCGAGGTTTTTGACCAGTGCAAGCGTTCCCACCATGAGCGCCACCGAGACAAACAGGATGATGAGCTGTGAGATGGCGAGAGCGGGGGCGAGGCGTGTCACGAACGTGATACCGATGCCCGAAAGTATAAATACGATGGGTAGGATGGCGGGGTCGGCGCCGGGCGCCAAGATGCGCACGGCGATATGTGCCGCGGCGAAGGCGGCAAAGAGGCCGATCGGCACGGCGAGCGTCTCAAAGGAGATGGCGGCGCCCGCGGTGAGCACGTACATCGCATACAGCAGGATGACGGGGAACGCCGAGGCGATGAGCAAGAGCAGCTCGGTGTTGCGGCGACTCATAAGCGGCACTCCCTTTCTAGTTCTTTTCGGAGGCTTCGGCCTCGGCGGACTGTTCGGCGGTTTTCTCGGAATCTGATTCGGAGGTCGATCCCTGATTGGTGTTGTCGCGAATCGTTTGCGCGTCAATCACCTGGCGGGTCTGCTCCTCGTCGATCTGGTGGCGGTACTTGGATATCGTGTCCTGCGCATCGTCGACACTTGTTTGCGGAATGCCCGCCTTGAGGCGGTTTTGCGTGTCTTCGGGCAGGTCGGACAGCTTAATACTGGTTTCGCTTTCGAGCCAGTGGAGCTTGAGTCCGAGTGGCTTGCCGGGCAGGCCGCGCCAGACGGCGACATTGCCCTGGTAGGTACCCAGGTAGTACGAGCCGGTGACACCCGTGTAGGCCCAGATGCCAGCTGCCAGCACAAAGACGAGGGCCAGAATGGCGGCGATAGTAATGTTGCGGCGACGCACGCGCTGCGCCTCGCGCATAACGCCATCGTCAACCAGGTCAACGACTACTACGGTCACGTTGTCGTGGCCGCCGGCGGCAAGCGCAGCGTCCACTAGGTTGTCGACGCAGATTTGCGCGGTTGAGGACTGCGTGGCGATGTTCTCGATATCGCTATCGGGAATCATGCTCGAAAGGCCGTCAGAGCACAGGATCAGGCGGTCGCCTTCCTCGATATGCAGAGTGAAGTGGTCGGCATACATGGCGGGGTCCGAGCCCAGCGCACGGGTGATGACCGAACGGTTGGGGTGGACGCGAGCCTCGTCTGCCGTAATCTCGCCGGCGTCCACGAGTTCTTCCACATAGGAGTGGTCGCGGGTCACGCGGATGAGCGTGCCCTCGTGGAGCAGGTAGGCGCGCGAGTCGCCCACGTGGGCGATGGCGAGCGTATCGTTTTCGATATAGGCGCAAGTGGCTGTGCAGCCCATGCCGGGCTTGCCCAGGCCATTCAAGGCGGCCTCGATTACGGCGGCGTTAGCGGCCTCGACGGCTGCCGCCAGGCGTGCGGCGTCGGCGGACTGCGGGGCCGTCTTGGCAATAGTCTCAACGGCGATGGAAGAGGCCACCTCGCCGGCAGCGTGACCACCCATGCCGTCGCATACGCAAAAGAGCGGCGACTGCACCAGGTAGGAATCCTCATTGTGCGGGCGCACGCAGCCAACGTCGGAGCGGGCGCCCCACATGAGTTGCGTGGTGGTGCCGGCATCATAGGTCGAGTCGGTCTCGATGCGCTCCTCGGTCAGGGGCTCAAAGCTCATGGTCGACCCGGGGTCTTTGAGCTTGGCCTCAACGGCGGCAACGTCGATTTCGGCTGTGTCACCGGGAGAGACGGTGTCGGTCTCGGCGTTTGATTCGGAATCGCCGGTGTCCGGGGAGTCGGGCTCCTCGGAAACGCGGGCGGTCGGCTCGTCATCTTGCGGGCTGACGTCTATAGGCTCGGGCGCCGGCGTAGACGCGGGCGCAACCTCGGATGCCGGGGCTATGGGAAACGCCGGCGCGGCGGGCTCGGGTGCCGCAAACACCGCAGCGCTCTCGTTGATTGCCGCGGCGACGGGCTCTGCAAAGTGAGCCGGCGCCGGGGTTGCTTCGGGCGCTGTGGGCTGTTCCGCAGCATGTGCGCCGATGGGCGCCGCTACGGCATCCTCTTCGTCCTCGTTATCGGCGAGATCCGAAATATCATGCGTTACTTGCGAAAGAGGCAGGGAGAACACGGTGTCCTCGGGCTCCACGGGTGCGGAGCCCGCCGGAGCGGCGTGGGCCGGCGCAGCTGTGGCGGCGGCCGGTGCCTCGGTCATAGTTGCGGACTTGTTCTCCTCGTCGATCATCGACGGTTCACCTTCATGACCACGTCGCCAATCTGGACTTCGTCGCCCTCACGCAGCGTCGCGGGCTCCACGAGCTGGCGGCCGTTGACGAGCGTGCCGTTAAGCGAGTTGAGGTCCTCGATGATGAGCGCCGGGCCCTGCAGCGAAAAGCGCGCATGCGAGGCCGAGACGAACGGTTCGTTGATGCAGATGTCCGAAGACGGAGAGCGACCGACGATGACGGGGCCGAGCATGTCTACGTGGATGCCGCGGATACCGCGCGGGCCCTTGTCCACATCGATCGTCCAGATAGCCGAGTCGCGGCGCTGCCCGCGCACGAGTCCCACGCCGGTCTTCATGACGGCGAACAGGAAGATATAGAGCAGGGCGACCAGGACGATGCGGCCTGCAAAAAGGACGATATCGATGTTCATAAGAGACTATCCCCTAAATTCAAAGGTGCTCAGGCCAAACGTCAGCAGATCGCCGTTGCGCAGCGGGCAGCGCGTAATGCGGCGGTTGTTGACGAGCGTGCCGTTGGTTGAATTGAGGTCCTCGATCGACCAATCCGAGCCCGTAAAGGTGAGCTGGGCGTGGCGGCGCGACACGTTGGGGTCGCGCAGGGCAATGTCGGAAACTGAGCGCTCGCGACCGATGGTCACCTGTGCGGAGGTGATGCTATGGCTCTCGCCGCTCACGACGTCGACGAGCTGGGCGAGCGGGCGCTGCGGGGTGCGAGTGCTCGCCATGTTGGAGGCGATACCGGCTGCGGCGCCTAGGCCCACGGCGGCACCGGTCGCGGCGGCTCCGCCCATGCCGGCAAGCGCGTCGCGCGAGACGGTCTGCGGCACCGGGATAGGAGCGGCGGGGTCGGGGACGCTAGGCGCGAAGGGATCTGCCACGGCAAGCGGGTCGGGAGCGGCGGCGCGAGGCGTCGGCTGCTGCTGGGGCATGGCGGCGGGGCGCTGCTGCTGCGGGGCAGCAAACTGCTGCTGGCCGGCGCGCGGGGCGCTGGCGGCACGGCTTGCCGCGGAGTTGTTCTGGCCCAGGCCGTTTTGATAGGCGCGCTCTTCCTCGTACAGGCGACCGAGCGTGGGGGCATCGACGTTCTCGGCAAAGACCGAGAACTTGCCGGCGCGCAGCTGCGGATCGATCATAAAGCGCACGAGGGGCTCGCCGACAAAGACATAGCGGCGCTTTTCGGCCTGCGCCTTCACAAACTCGCGGACCTCGCGCGAAAGCTCGGGGTAGAACGGGGCGAGCATGGGATCGTCGTCGGCGGCGATAAGGATGGTATAGAGTGCCGGCGCCGTGTTGACGCCATTAATCACCAGAGTCTGATCCTCCATGTCGCGAGCGGCCTGCTTGGCAAGCTTCTTAAAGGAGAACGGGGCACGGGTGGCACCGAAGATGCCGGCCACGTGGTCCTCGAAGATGTTCAGGAAGTTCACGAAAGATCACTCTCCGTATAGGTTCTTTGGTATCCGAGCAAATATAGGCATATCCCAACGATTATAGAGGATAGGGTTCCCGCAACTGCCGCCTTGGCGGCGACCGCGGCTGCAAGGCTGGCAATTTCCATATGGTGTGCAAGACAGGATGCCGCTGCGCAGCCGATGCCGGTGACAGCGATGGCGGCGATGGCGGCAAGGTTTGAGCCCTGATCGGCACGCTTGGCATGGGCATTGAGCAGCGCAGATGACGCCGCGGCAGTTGTCGCGACCAGCGCAAAGGCAGCCCAAAGGAGCGGGTCTTCCAGCGCTGCGGCAACGTTGCCGAGCCCCAGCACGCCTCCGGCTGAAAGCGCGACCGTGGCCAGACGGGCAAAAAGCGCGCCCATGCCCGTTGCCGCGGCGGCGCTTGCCGGGCCGAGCCAAAATGACGCGACGCCGGCGGCGACCCCAGCTGCCAGGAAGGTATTGCCGGTCAGACAGCCAAGCGCAAGCGCGCAGGTGAGTGCGGCGCTCGCGGCAGCCTCGGTGCGACCCCAGGCGATCCACCAACCGGACATGGCAGCGGCAAAGATCACCGCGACGGGCAACATCGACAGGATGCCCTGCGCCTGCATGGTGGCGTTGGCCATGAGCACCAAAAAGCCCACAGCCGAGATGGCCGAGCCAATCTGGGGGGCCAGGCCAGCCGCCGCTCCGATCGCGATAGCCGCAATGACTAGGCCGGGAAGCGCCGCGACCCCGGCCGTTTGCATCAGCAAAAAGCTAAAGGCGCCGCACGTTAGCGCCGAGATAGCGTGCATGGCGTAGTCGCGCGCATGGCTCCAGCGCGTGCCCGCCCAGCCGAGTGCGGGGTCGACTTCGATGGTGTCGTCCTCGTAGGTCGATGGCTCGATACCGTCTGCCGCGCGCTCGTCATCTGACAGCTCGCCCACCATCTGCTCCAGGCTGCGACGGCCCTCGCGCACGCTGCCCAAGCCGGCGAGCAGCTGGTCACAAAATGCCTCGATGCTGCTGGGGCGGTCCTGCGGCATGGGGGAGAGCGCGCTCATGAGCACGCTCTCGGCTCCCGGGGGAAAGTGTGGTATCAGCTCGCTGGGATAGGTGGCGCCGCCGATGATACGGCCGAGCGAGTCGGCGGGCGTGGCCGCCATAAAGGGAGCGCTGCCGCACAGGCCCTCGTAGATCACACAGGCGAGGGCAAAGACATCAGCGCGTTCGTCGACCGTGCCGGTCTCGATATCGAGCTGCTCGGGCGGCATGTAGCCGATGGTGCCGCCGCGCGAGCCGCCAAAGCCACCGGCGGACGACAGTCGCGCCATGCCAAAGTCAGTGAGCTTTACATTGCCCGAGTGGTCGATGAGCACGTTGGCGGGCTTAATGTCCAGGTGGAGTACGCCATTACTGTGGGCGAAGGTGAGCGCCTGGCCCAGGGCATCGGCAATGGCCGCGGCCTCGTCAAAGGTAAGTGAGTGGCCGTCCGCGCGGTGCAAAAACTCGGCCAGCGACATGCCATCGACATATTCCATAACCAGGTAGGCATAGGCGGTGTCGTGCGTAAAGTCGATGACCTGCACGATGTTGGGATGTTGAAGCATGGCGGCAGTGTGCGCCTCGCGCAGGACATCCATGATGTCGCTAGCGGGCATGCCGGCACCGTTGATAAGGGGGATGCGTTTAATGGCGACGCGGCGGCGCAGGTGCGTGTCGCGGCAGATCTCGATGGAGCCAAAACCGCCGGTCGCAAGCGTCTCGAGCGGCTGGTACCGCTTGAGCAGCTCGCGAGAGCTGGTGCCCTCCAAAGGAACGTCCGGCGAGAACCGGGCGGTATGTTGCGAGAAAAGCGGCATGGCCAACCCTCGTGCGTTTATAGTTCGTTTGCGAGCGGCGGGCGCCGAGCCGAGCCGTTCGCGGTGGCATAGATGCTGCTAGTGTAGCACGCTCGGGTGCATGGGGAGGATAGCGGGATGCGAGGTTGCCTGTCTGGCTTGGCTCTGTTTTGGCTCGCTCGGAAAGCGCACCCCACTTTGCGACCAAATTAAGGGATGCACTTTCCGAATGGGGTGGTCTGCGGAAACTGCGTCCCAGAATATTGGCGTAGAGCGGGATGCGCTTTCCGGATGGGCGCTCAAAAGGAAACCGCATCCCACTTTGGAGCGCCAAAACGGGATGCGGTTTCCGCTGTCAATCTAAGTTACGCCTAAGCAGGCGGCCGGAGTTTGGACCCCGGCTCGGGTTAGCGCTTCTTCTTGTTCTTCTTCTGCTTGCGCTGCTTGCCCTTGGTCTCCTGGGGCTTGTCGCCCTGTTT
>CAUCQW010000012.1 GCA_958445065.1 uncultured Collinsella sp. | reverse complement strand
ACGAGCGGGGGCTCCTGTCGTTTCCGTGCCCCTGGATTGGGTCATAGTGTCTGACGTTGCCAAGACATTAGCGTCAACGAACTAGTCATTAGGTACCTAGTTATTGGGTGAAAAAAGGGGACGCTGCGGATTGGTTCCGCGGCGTCCCCTTTGCGTTGGCGTGTCGGTTATGCCTTACAGTTCGTAGAGCGTGGTGAACTTGTCCTGCAGGTGGCTGCAGTAGTAGCGGGCATCGAACGCCATGCCGCACGCGCCCTTGATGAGCTCCGGCGCGTCCTTGGCGCGGCCCCACTGCCAAATGTGCTCGCCCAGCCAGGCGCGGACAGGTGTCAGGTCGCCGCTCGCGCAGGCGCCGGTAAGGTCGACACCGTCGCGGCACATGGCCGGCACAAACATGGCATCGTAGGCACTGCCCAGCGCATACGTGGGGAAGTAGCCAAACGAGCCGCCGCTCCAGTGCGTATCCTGTAGGCAGCCGTGCGTGTCGTCGGGAACGGGAATGCCCAGGTACTCATCCATAAAGCGATTCCAAAGCGCGGGGATGTCCTTGGCCGTGGCCTCGCCGGTAAACAGCATGCGCTCGATCTCGTAGCGCACCATAACGTGCAGCGGATAGGTGAGCTCGTCGGCCTCGGTGCGGATCAGCGAAGGCTGCGCGATGTTCACGGCGTGGTAGAGCGTGTCCTCGTCGACGTCGCCGTAGACCTCGGGTGCGTGGCGGCGCAGCACCTCGAGCAGCGGTCCCATAAAGGCACGGCTGCGGCCCACGGTGTTCTCAAAGAAGCGGCTCTGGCTCTCGTGGATGCCCATGGAGGTGCCGCCCTCCAGGCAGGTGCGCGCATAGGCGGGATTGACGCCCAGCTCGTACATGGTGTGCCCCGCCTCGTGGATGATGCTGTAGACGTTGGAGATGCAATCGTCCTCGTAGATGTGTGTCGCGATGCGCGCGTCACCCACGGCAAAGCCCTCGCTAAACGGGTGCTCGGTAAAGGCAAGCGTGGTGTCGTCCAGGTTCAGGCCGACGAGCTTCATCAGGTCGAAGCTCATGGCGCGCTGGGCGGCCTCGGGCACGCGGGCGTGCAAAAAGTCGGCAGCGGGCTGCTGGCCGCGCTCGCCGATGGCGTGCACGAGCGGCACGACCGTGGCCTTGACCTCCTCGCAAAACGCGTCGAAGCTCTCGGCAGAAAGGCCGCGCTCGTACTGGTCGAGCCAAACGTCGTATGGGTCGCGCTTGGGGTCCATGAGTTCGGCCTGATGCTTAAGTTGGGCGACGATTCTATCCACATAGGGCTCAAAGCTCGCCCAGTCGTTGGCCGTCTTGGCCTTATGCCACACGGCGTCGGCCTCGCAGGTGAGCCTGGTCCAGGCCTCGGCCTCCTCGGTAGGAATAACGCTTGCCTCGCGCTGGTCGCGGCCGAGCACGCGAATCTCGTCGAGCAGCTGCGGGTCGTCTACGTGTCCGCCTGCAACCGTCTCGCGCGCTAACGAGCGTACGAGCTCAACGGACTTCTCGCTGGTCAGCAGCTTGTGATGCTCGCCGGCAAGCGTGCCCATGGCGTCGGCACGGGCGGCAGCGCCGTTGGCAGGAGCAATCGTCGCCCCATCGAACTCGGCAATCTTGAGCAGGTACTCGCGAGTCCACAGCTTGCCCTCGAGTTTGCGGAACTTTTTGACGGCCTTGTCGACTTTAGCGGCCTTGACGCCCTTGGCGGCCTTTGCCACGGCGGCCTTGGCCTTCTTATCGAGTTTCTTTCCCATACCGTATCCTTAATCTCGCAGGCCGAGCGCCGCAGGCGGGTGCGCGGCCAGTTTGCACAGCTACCTGCCTTGTACCCAGCGCGAACAAAACGGAACGCGGCGATGCACTCGCGAAATGTGTTATCCTATAGCCCAATGCGTTGACGGAGAGGGTTTTGCCCGCCGCGTCGCCGGCAAGAGAGGGAAGGTCATGGGCTGCAAGCCTTCCTGCGGTGGCAAGGGCCAAGCGTTCACTCCCGAGCAGCGACCTCAACGGGCACGCGGCCAGTGGCAGCAAAGTCCCAGTAGGGAAGCCGTGAGCCTCGCGACAAGAGGCACAGAGTGGGCGCGGCGGGCCAGACATCCGCCGGGTCAAACAAGGTGGTACCGCGGAATTCAACCGTCCTTGGGCAATGTACATGCCCGAGGGCGGTTTTTTTTGTTACCGAACCGGGCCGCGCATCCGCAACATCGGGCGGCGTCAGCCGTCCCGGAGCGCGGATGCGCGAGAGACGAAAGGGAAGACATGAGTCTGATTGATGATCTGGTCAAACTCGAGGAAGAGGCCAAGGAGCTCGTCACTAGCGCTGACGACGCCGCCAAGCTCGAGGCCGCGCGCGTTGAGCTGCTCGGCCGCAAGGGCCGTATCACCGGCCTGATGCGCATGATGGGCAAGCTCGCTCCCGAGGATCGTCCCATGATGGGCAAACGCGCCAACGAGATGCGCCAGCTGATCGAGGGCATGCTCGACGAGCGCACCACCGAGATGAAGGCCGCCGCCCTCAAGCACGTACTCGAGCACGAGGCCGTCGACATCACGCTGCCGGGCATCCGTCCGCAGATCGGTCACCAGCACCTGATCAAGCAGATCATCGAGGAGGCCGAGGACATCTTCTGCGGCATCGGCTACACCGTCGAGTCCGGCCCCATGGTCGATACTTCCTACTACAACTTCACCGCGCTCAACGCGCCCATGGATCACCCGAGCCGCTCGGCTCGCGACACGTTCTATGTGGTCGACAACAACCCCGGCAGCGTCGCGCATCCCGAGGCTCACGCTCACGGTGAGTCCGACGTGCTGCTGCGCACCCAGACCTCGGGCGTGCAGATCCACACCATGGAGTCGCAGAAGCCGCCCATCTACATGATCTGCCCGGGCACCGTCTACCGTCCCGACACGGCCGACGCCTGCCATCTGCCGCAGTTCAACCAGATTGAGGGCCTGGTCGTCGACGAGGGCATCACCTTTGGCGATCTTAAGGGCACGCTCGACTACTTTGTTAAGTGCATGTTTGGCGAGGATCGCAAGACGCGTTACCGCCCGCACTTCTTCCCCTTCACCGAGCCCAGCTGCGAGGTGGACGTGAGCTGCCACGTGTGCGGCGGCAAGGGCTGCAACTTCTGCAAGCACAGCGGCTGGATCGAGATCCTGGGCTGCGGTATGGTCGACCCCAACGTCCTGATCAACTGCGGCATCGACCCCGAGAAGTACACCGGCTTCGCCTTTGGTATTGGCGCCGAGCGCGTCGCGGCACTGCGCTACGACCTGCCCGACCTGCGCACGTTGATGACTGGTGACATGAGGTTCTTGAACCAGTTCTAGAACGCTTTCTTCTTAGTTGCAGTTTCCGGCTCAAAGCCGCATTTATGAAAGGAGACCAGTTAGATGCGCGTTTCTTACGACTGGCTCAAGACCATGATCGATATTCCGGAGGATCCCAAGACCCTTTCGGACGAATATATCCGTACCGGTACCGAGGTCGAGGCGATCGACACCGTGGGCGAGTCCTTCGACCACGTGGTGACCGCCAAGGTGCTCACCAAGACCCCGCACCCCGATAGCGACCACATGTATGTGTGCTCGGTCGACGTGGGCGACAAGAACCTCGACGCCGATGGCAACCCCGCCCCGCTGCAGATCGTCTGCGGCGCACAGAACTTCGAGGCTGGTGACCACATCGTCACGGCCATGATCGGCGCTGTCCTGCCCGGCGACGTCAAGATCAAGAAGAGCAAGCTTCGCGGCGTCGTGTCCATGGGCATGAACTGCTCCGCGCGCGAGCTCGGCCTGGGCGGCGACCACTCCGGCATCATGATCCTGCCCGAGGATACGCCCTGCGGCATGCCGTTTGCCGAGTACGTGGGCTCGAGCGACACCGTGCTCGACTGCGAGATCACGCCCAACCGCCCCGACTGCCTGTCCATGATCGGCATGGCCCGCGAAACCGGTGCCATCTTCGACCGCGATTTCCACGTTGAGCTGCCCGCCATCAAGGTCGAGACCGGCCGCGCGACCGACGACGAGCTTTCGGTCGAGATTGCCGACGAGGGCCTGTGCGACCGCTACGTCGCCCGCATCGTGCGCAACGTGAAGGTCGGTCCCTCGCCCGACTGGATGGTCAAGCGCCTCAACGCCCTGGGCGTGCGCCCGCACAACAACATCGTTGATATCACCAACTACGTGATGATGCTCACCGGCCAGCCGCTGCACGCCTTTGACCTCGACACCTTTGCCGAGCGCGATGGCCACCGTCGCGTGGTGGTTCGCGCCGCCCAGCAGGACGAGAAGTTCACGACTCTCGACGGCGAGGAGCGCGTGCTCGACGCCGGCATGGGCCTCATCACCGACGGCGAGCGTCCCGTGGCGCTGGCCGGTGTCATGGGCGGTATGGATTCCGAGATCGAGGACGATACCGTCGATGTGATGGTCGAGAGCGCCTGCTTCAACGCCGGCCGCACCTCGCACACCAGCCGTGACCTGTCGCTGATCTCCGACGCCTCCATCCGCTTTGAGCGCCAGGTCGACGAGACCGGCTGCGTGGACGTCGCCAATGTGACGTGCGCGCTTATCGAGGAGATCGCCGGCGGCGAGGTCGCCCCCGGCTATGTGGACGTGTTCCCCGCGCCCAAGACCATCGACAGCATCAAGCTGCGCCTGGCCCGCGTGCACGCCATCTGCGGTGCCGACATCGAGCCCGACTTTATCGAGCGCTCGCTCACCCGCCTGGGCTGCACCGTCGAGCGCGACGGCGAGGACTTTATGGTCACGCCGCCGAGCTTCCGTCCCGACCTGCCGCGTGAGATCGACCTGATCGAGGAAGTCCTGCGCCTATGGGGCATGGGTCGCGTCACGGCAACCATTCCGGCTGCCAAGAACCACATCGGCGGTCTGACGCGCGAGCAGAAGCTTACCCGCAAGGTCGGCGAGATCCTGCGCGCCTGTGGCCTCAACGAGACCACGACCTTTGGCTTTGCTGCCCCGGGCGACCTGGAGAAGATTGGCATGTCCACCGAGGGCCGCGGCTGCCCCGTGGTTCTCATGAACCCGCTGGTGGCCGAGCAGACCGAGATGCGCCGTTCGCTGCTGCCGGGCCTGCTGCAATCCGTGGCCTATAACGAGGCCCACGGCACGCCCAACGTGCACCTGTACGAGGTCGGCAGCTTGTTCCACGGTCGCGAGAACGCCAGCCTGCCCAAGGAGACCAAGTCCGTAGCGGGCGTGCTCTCGGGCCAGTGGAGCGAGCAGTCCTGGAACATGAAGTACCGTAAGCTGCGCTTCTTCTTTGGCAAGGGCATCGTTGAGGAGCTGCTTGCTCAGCTGCGCATCGAGAAGGTTCGATTCCGTCCCGTCGAGGGCGAGAGCTATGCCTTCCTGCAGCCGGGTCGTGCTGCCGAGGTGCTCTCGGGCGGTACCGTGCTGGGCTGGGTTGGCGAGATCCACCCCGAGGCGCGCGAGGCTATGGGCATTGACGAGGTCGTCGTTGCCTTTGAGCTCGACCTGGACAAGTTGATCAAGGGCGCCCGCAACCAGGAGAACTACCGTGAGTTCTCGCAGTACCCGGCCGTTGAGCACGACCTTGCTATCGTGGTCGACAACACTGTGACCTGCGAGGATCTTGAGCGTCGTATTACGAGTGCCGGCGGCAAGCTGCTCGAGGGCGTGCGCCTGTTCGATGTCTACCGCGATCCGGTCCGCATCGGCAAGGGCAAGAAATCCATGGCCTTTGCGCTTACGTATCGCTCCGACGACCACACGCTCACCAGCGAAGAGGTCGAAAAGGCGCACCAGAAGATCGTCACCAAGGTGTGCAAGGGCGTAAACGGCGAGGTCCGCGGCTAGGTCCTGCGCTGGGGTATGGGTCAGCGGTGGCTGCTGCCGAATCCTACGTGACTACTATGCCCGGTATAAGGCGCTGCTGAGCCTGCATATATGACACGCGCATTACATAACGGCGTGCTGCTTTGTCGGCAGTGCGCCGTTTTGCTATGATAGCCCGCGGCGTGTTACGAATCTGACAATACGTAACACTGACAAGGTGATTCAAGCGGCGTTGCAATTCCGTGCGCCGATAACCGGGAGGCGTACATGCACATTCCAGATAATTATCTGTCCCCGCAGACCGATGCCGTCATGGCAGTGGCGATGGTGCCCGTTTGGATCCACTGCATCAAGAAAGTGCGCGCCACGCTCGATCGCGAGCACATGGCTTTCCTGGGCATCTGCGCCGCGTTCTCCTTCCTGCTTATGATGTTCAATGTGCCGCTGCCCGGCGGCACCACAGGTCACGCCGTCGGCGGCGCGCTCATTGCACTGCTGCTAGGCCCCGAGGCCGCGGCTATCGCTGTCTCGGTTGCGCTGGCGCTGCAGGCGCTGCTGTTTGGCGACGGCGGCGTTCTGTCGTTTGGCGCTAACTGCTTTAACATGGCCTTTGTGCTGCCGTTTGTCGCTGCTATCGTGTTCCGTGCGCTCAACAGCCGCCTGCACGACAAGAGCTGGGGCACCTCGGTTTCTGCCGTCGTGAGCGGTTGGGTCGGCCTGTGCCTGGCGGCCCTGTGCGCGGCAATCGAGTTTGGTATTCAGCCGATGCTCTTTACCAACGCTTCGGGCGCGCCGCTGTACTGCCCCTTCCCGCTGTCCGTGGCTATTCCGGCCATGTTGATCCCGCATATGCTGGTTGCCGGCGTGATCGAGGGCGTGGCGACGGCCGCCATCTACGGTTTCATTAAGAAGACGGCGCCGAGCGTTATCGTCGGGCCCGAGGCCGTCGATGGCCAGCTTACTGCCGAGGGCGCTGCTGCCAAGAAGACCTCGCTGGTCCCCACGCTCATCTTGGTTGCCGTGCTTGTCGTGGCTACGCCGCTCGGCTTGCTTGCCACAGGTGACGCATGGGGCGAGTGGGACGCCGAGGGCGCCGCGACCGCCGTTCAGGAGGCTGGTGACGACAGCCTGCAGGCTTCGGTCGGCCTTGATACCCCGACCTTTGCCGACGCTCTGCCTACGGGTGATTACCTGCAGGCCTATTCCGAGGAGCAGGGTCTTGGCTTTGCCGGTCAGGCTGCCATGTATATCCTGTCCGGCGTGATTGGCGTGGCGGTGCTCACCATCGCATTCCGTCTGATCTCGCTGACGGTTAAGGAAAGCGGTGCTCATGGCAATAGCCGAGCTGCCTAGCTGGCTTGCGGTCGAGCAGCGTTACGAGCCCGTGGGGGCTCGGCATCGTGTGATGCAAAAGAACGTCCTGCACCTGGCGAGCCTGCTTGAGCGGGTTCGCCTGGGTGGAGGCGCGCACGAGGGCGGGTCGATGGTCGACCGCGCCCTTTCTTGCGTTTCGGCTCCGGTGCGCCTGGTGGGGATGTTCGTCTGCGTCCTGTGCGTGTGTCTGACGCAGAGCCCGCTGTACCTCATGTTGATGGCGGCTATCGCGCTGGTGCTGGTCGCGGTGCGCCCCGCACGCGGGCTGCGTGCGACCATTGTACCGGCGCTCGGCGCCACGGGGCTTGCGGTGGTTCTGGCATTGCCTGCCCTGCTGCTGGGCGCGTCTGCCACGGGCGCCATGCTCAAGATCGCGCTCAAGACCTTCATTAATGTGTCGCTGGTGCTGGGCGTTTCGTGGACGCTTACCTGGAGCCGCATGTCGGCGGCGCTCAAGATGCTGCATCTACCCGACGAGGTCATCTTTACGTTTGATATGGCGCTCAAGCACATTGAGGTGCTGGGTCGCACGGCGCACAATCTGTGCGAATCGGTCATGCTGCGCAGCGTTGGCCGTGCGCCTGAGGGATTTTCGCGTACCGATTCGATCGCGGGTATCATGGGCATGACCTTTATCAAGGCGATGGAATGCAGCCGCGCGATGGACGAGGCCATGCTCTGCCGCGGCTTTGCCGGCGCGTATCCGGCTCCCGCGCGGAGCGGCTTTGGCTGGCGCGATGCGGTCTATGCGGCCGGCGTGGCGCTGCTGGCAGTGTTGTGCGCCGTGCTGTAGGCGCTGCTGGTTCTGGCTGGGGATGCAAATAGGGAAGGGCGACGTTTTGACGATCGATATGAATAGTGCGGCGGGCACGAACGGTGTGGGCGGCGCCGAGGACACGCCGCTTATTGAGTTGCGCGACGTGGTGTTTTCCTATACGGGTCATACGGTTGTCGATGGTGTGTCGCTGCAGGTCGATCGTGGTGAACTCGTTGCCCTGCTCGGTCCCAACGGCTGCGGTAAGACGACGATTATGCGCCTTATTAACGGCCTTGAACTCGCGAACGCAGGGGCATACCTGTTTGACGGACGCGTGGTCGATGCGGCGTATCTGAAGGATTCTGCTGCTGCTCAGAAGTTCCACCAGCGCGTGGGCTTCGTGTTCCAAAACGCCGATGCCCAGCTGTTCTGCGCCACGGTGGGCGAGGAAGTTGCTTTTGGTCCCGCGCAGATGGGGCTGCCGGCAGACGAGCTCGAGCGCCGCGTGAGCGATGCCATGGGGTTGTTCCAGGTTGCCGACCTTGCCGACGCCTCTCCCTATCAGCTCTCGGGCGGGCAAAAGAAGCGCGTTGCGCTGGCTGCGGTGGTGTCGATGAACCCGGATATCTTGGTCCTTGACGAGCCTACCAATGGGCTCGACGAGGATTCATGCGACATCGTGGTCAACTTCTTGCTGGCCTACGTCGCGGCGGGTAAGACGGTCTTGATGAGCACACATCATCAGGATTTGGTGCGGCGCCTGGGTGCCCGCGCCATCTATATCGATCGATATCACCATGTGGTCGAGGCGCCGGTGTCGTCGTATGGAACCGAGAGCGGCGCTGCGGAATAGTTGCTGCGTAGAGCGTGCGTAGCCGCCCGCGCGGCTTTGCCGTGATGGTATAGTTATCCAGGTTTTTTATGGGGGTGGCTATGCCAAGCTGGAACATTCATATCGCTCAGACGGAGCGTTTGCTGGAGCGCACCGGTGCGCTTGCCAAGAGCGTGCGCGACCGCAATGCCTTTTTGTTTGGCTGCGTGGTTCCGGATATTTTCGTGGGCTATATGGTCCCTGGCATCGCCGATCCCATCCCGTACCGCATTACGCACTTTGCCAAGCCCGAGCCTATCCCTAAGCCGCGTGAGCACGAGTTCTGGGATACCTATGTGGCACCGTTGCTTAAAAGTTCGCCCACCGGTGCGCCAGCCGCGGCGACCTCGATTATCGAGGAGCGCGAGCGACTGAATCGCGTGCACTATCCCCAGCGCTACAGGGATGCTGAGCCGGTTGTCGGTCCCGGCGCTCGTGAGTTCTCGCTTGCGTCCGAAGATGTGGCGCAGTCGTTGCTCGATTTGACACTGGGTGTCTGGTCGCATCTGGTGGCCGATACAGTATGGAATACGCGCGTGAATCAGTACCTGGAGGCGCACGGCGGCAAGCCGTGCGAGGAGTTCCGCATTAAAAAGCAAGGCGACTTTGACTGGTTCGGCAAGACGCTCGGCATTGTTTCGATTCCGCGCGCGACCGATCGCCTGTATACTGCGGCGACGCGTTTTGGGCAGTATCCCATCCATAAGGAGTATGTGCTCAAGACCATCGGCGTTATGCACGAGATCGTGCGCGAAAACCCCGGCGAGCCCGACCATCCGCCATACCGCCTGCTGACCGAGAAATTCTTCGACGCAACGTTTACCGAGGTCATCGAGCTGACCGAGGCGGGTTTTGCCGCCCGTGTCGAATCGCCCGATGTGCCTGCGCTGCCCCTGATTGCTAGCTGCTAGCTGGCCGGCTTGACGGTGAACAGTTCATCCCAATTGACCAACGGCTCCCGTCGCAGGGCGTCTTCGGTGGTGCACTCGGCATCGGAGAGGCTTGCGACTGAACGCAAATCGATGAGGCGGCATATGAAGAAGGTCTTAAAAAGGGCCCGGAAGGCAATGCCTTCCGGGCCCTTTGCAATGCAAATGTGCTTGCAAGTACGATTTAGCGCACCTGAGCGACGTAAGCGACGTTGGTCGAGGAGACCTTGTCCTCGAGCTGGACGCTCATGCGGGGGTCGCCGGCGGTGGCGACGGTCAGATCGCCGGCCTCGACGTAGCCGAGCTCCTTAGCGGTCTCGATCGCCTTGACGATCGTGCCGTTGACGGTGCCCTGGGTAATCTCGGCCTGGTGCGGGATAACGCCCCAGTACATGATCATCTGCTGGACGGCCCACTCGTGGCGGGAGAACGCGCAGATCGGCATGTTGGGACGGAAGTGCGAGATCAGGCGAGCGGTACGACCGGTGGTCGTCGGCACGGTGATGCACTTGGCGCCAACGGTGGTAGCCATGTTCACAGCGGACATACCCACAACGTTGTTGACGACGCGGGTGCCGTGAGCATCGGCCGGAACCTCGAGCGGAGCGTGAGCCGGGAGGTACTTCTCAGTCTCGAGAGCGATGCTGGCCTGCATCTTGACGGCCTCGACCGGGTACTTACCGGCAGCGGACTCGCCGGACAGCATAACGGCGTCGGTGCCGTCGTAGATGGCGTTAGCAACGTCGGCAACCTCGGCGCGCGTCGGGCGCGGGTTTTGCTGCATGGAGTCGAGCATCTGCGTAGCGGTGATAACGGGCTTGTAGGCCGCGTTGCACTTGGCGATGATCTCCTTCTGGATGTGCGGAACGAGCTCGGGCTTGATCTCGATGCCCAGGTCGCCACGGGCGACCATGATGCCGTCGGAAGCCTCGAGGATCTCGTCGAAGTTTTCGACGCCCAGGGCGCACTCGATCTTCGGGAAGATCGTCACGTGCTCGCCGCCGTTCTCGCGGCAAAGCTCGCGGATGCCGCGGACGGACTCGCCGTCACGGATGAAGGAAGCGGCGATGTAATCGATGTTCTCGGTCAGGCCAAAGAGGATGTCCTGACGATCGCGCTCGGTGATGGCGGGCAGCGAGATGTTGACGTTGGGCATGTTGACGCCCTTGCGCTCGCCGATCAGGCCGTCGTTCTTGACGACGCAGGTCATGTCCTGGCCGTCGACGGACTCGACCTCGAGGGCGACCAGGCCGTCATCGATCAGGATGAGGGAGCCCTTCTCGACCTCGGAGGGCAGAGCCAGGTAGTCAAGGGAGATGTGCTCAGAGGTGCCGTGGAAATCCTCGGACGTGGGCTGAGCGGTGACGACGATCTTATCGCCGGTCTTGACGGCAACCTTCTTGCCATCGACCAGAAGGCCGGTGCGGACCTCGGGGCCCTTGGTGTCGAGCAGGATGCCGACGGGCAGACCGAGCTCCTTGGAAATACGACGGACGCGCTCGATGCGACCGTGGTGCTCGTCGTAGGATCCGTGCGAGAAGTTAAAACGGGCGACGTTCATGCCCGCCTTGATCATCTCACGGATGGTCTCGTCGCTATCGCAGGCGGGACCCATGGTGCATACAATCTTGGTGCGCTTGTACATTCAGACCTCCATCTGACATCGTCTTGCGCTGATAGATAAACCATAAGAAATAAAACTGAGATGATTATAACGAAATGCCGACCGAATACCCCAAAAAATCGACCGTATGCCGAATTAGAAGTTCATTTTTTGCGGTAAAAACGGTATATGAAAAATCTTTACCAACCGCTCTGACCGCTGCTATCTGGGCGATATTTCAGTTTGACGATGCGCCGAAGAAAAAACGTTTTATCAATGTTGAGCATCACACGGTCTGCATCGTTGCACTCGAGCCGTGTTTCCAATTGGAATGTTTTGGCTAGACGCGCCGCTTTGGGGTACCATAGCTCCACTATCAACTGCCGCTCAGCACGGCAGCCTTGATGAGCCCTTGCCCTTCTCCTGGGAATTATGATCGGGCATCAATCTGCTGAGTGGCCCGAATCCCAGGAGGGGACTCTATATGCAAAAGGAATACCTGTCCGCCGCGGCGGAGGTACTCAGCGACCAGGGCGTCGATGAGAACCTCGGCCTGAGCAACGACGAGGCGTCGTCGCGCCTCGTCAAGACAGGCCCTAACAAGCTCGAGGAAGCCGAGAAGACCCCGTTGTGGAAGCGCTTCTTTGAGCAGATGGCCGACCCCATGGTCATCATGCTGATCGTTGCCGCCGTCATCAGTGCGCTCACGGGCATGGTCAAGGGCGAGCCCGACTTTGCCGATGTTGCCATCATCATGTTCGTCGTTATCGTCAACTCGGTGCTGGGCGTGGTCCAGGAAGCCAAGAGCGAGGAGGCCCTCGAGGCCCTGCAGGAGATGAGTGCGGCGCAGTCCAAGGTGCTGCGCGACGGCAAGCTCGTGCACCTGCCGAGCGCCGAGCTCGTGCCCGGCGACGTGATCATGCTCGAGGCGGGCGACTCCGTCCCGGCCGACTGCCGCGTGCTCGAGAGCGCCACGATGAAGATCGAAGAGGCCGCGCTCACCGGCGAGTCCGTGCCCGTAGAGAAGCACGCCAACGTGATCGAGCTCGCTGCGGGCACCGATGACGTGCCGCTCGGCGACCGTAAGAACATGTGCTATATGGGCTCCACCGTCGTGTACGGCCGTGGTCGCGCCGTCGTGGTCGGCACCGGCATGAACACCGAGATGGGCAAGATCGCCGGCGCCCTGGCCGAGGCCAAGGAAGAGCTCACGCCGTTGCAAGTGAAGCTCGCCGAGCTCAGCCGCATCCTTACCATTATGGTTATCGTCATCTGCGTCGTCATCTTTGGCGTTGATATCATCCGCCACGGCGTGGGCAACGTTCTTACCGACCCGACCGCCCTGCTCGATACCTTTATGGTCGCCGTCTCGCTCGCCGTCGCTGCCATCCCCGAGGGCCTGGTCGCCGTCGTGACCATCGTCCTTTCGCTTGGCGTGACCAAGATGGCTAAGCGCCAGGCAATCATCCGCAAGCTCTCTGCCGTCGAGACTCTCGGCTGCACGCAGACCATCTGCTCCGACAAGACCGGTACCCTTACCCAGAACAAGATGACCGTCGTCAAGCACGAGCTCGCTGCGCCCAAGGAGAAGTTCCTGGCCGGCATGGCGCTGTGCTCCGATGCTCAGTGGGACGAGGAGCTGGGCGAGGCCGTGGGCGAGCCGACCGAGTGCGCGCTCGTCAACGACGCCGGCAAGGCTGGCCTCACCGGCCTGACTGCCGAGCATCCGCGCGTGGGCGAGGCCCCGTTTGACTCGGGCCGCAAGATGATGTCCGTGGTCGTCGAGACCCTGGATGGCGAGTACGAGCAGTACACCAAGGGTGCGCCCGACGTGGTGATCGGCCTGTGCACCCATATCTACGAGGGCGATAAGGTCGTCCCCCTGACCGAGGAGCGCCGCGCCGAGCTCGTGGCGGCCAACAAGGCCATGGCCGACGAGGCCCTGCGCGTACTGGCGCTGGCAAGCCGCACCTACACCGAGGTTCCCGACGACTGCAGCCCCGCTGCGCTCGAGCATGACCTGGTCTTCTGTGGCCTGTCCGGCATGATCGACCCGGTCCGTCCCGAGGTGGCCGACGCTATCCACGAGGCGCACGACGCCGGTATCCGCACCGTCATGATCACGGGCGACCACATCGACACCGCCGTGGCCATCGCCAAGCAGCTGGGCATCGTCGCCGATCGCAGCCAGGCCATCACCGGTGCCGACCTCGATCGCATGAGCGACGAGGAACTCGACGCGCACATCGAGGACTACGGCGTGTACGCCCGCGTCCAGCCCGAGCACAAGACACGCATCGTCGAGGCTTGGAAGTCGCGCGACCAGATCGTGGCCATGACGGGCGATGGCGTCAACGACGCCCCGTCCATCAAGCGCGCCGACATTGGCGTCGGTATGGGCATCACCGGTACCGACGTCACCAAGAACGTCGCCGACATGGTACTTGCCGATGACAACTTCGCTACCATCATCGGCGCCTGCGAAGAGGGTCGTCGCATCTACGACAACATCCGCAAGGTCATCCAGTTCCTGCTTTCGGCCAACCTTGCCGAGGTGTTCTCGGTGTTTATCGCCACGCTCATCGGCTTTACCATCTTCCAGCCGGTGCAGCTGCTGTGGGTGAACCTGGTCACCGACTGCTTCCCCGCGCTCGCGCTGGGCATGGAGGATGCCGAGGGCGACATCATGAAGCGCAAGCCGCGCAACGCCAAGGACGGTGTCTTTGCCGGACATATGGGTCTGGACTGCGTGGTCCAGGGCCTAATCATCACCGTGCTGGTGCTGGCGAGCTTCTTTGTGGGCGTGTACTTTGACATGGGCTACATCCACATCGCCGATATGATCGCCGGCAATGCCGACGAGGAAGGCGTGATGATGGCGTTCATCACGCTCAACATGGTCGAGATTTTCCACTGCTTCAATATGCGCAGCCGTCGTGCGTCGCTGTTCACCATGAAGAAGCAGAACAAGTGGCTGTGGGCTTCTGCCGCGCTGGCACTGGTGCTGACGGTGATCGTGACCGTGCAGCCGACGCTTGCCGAGATGTTCTTTGGCCCCGTGACGCTTGAGCTCAAGGGCGTTCTTGCCGCGCTGGGCCTGGCCTTCCTGATCATCCCACTGATGGAGATCTACAAGGCGATCATGCGCGCGGTGGAGAAAGAGTAACGCTCTCGTCCGGGCCCGCCCGCCTGCGGGGTTTCCACGGGCACGTCCTCGCCGCTTTGCGGCTGCGGGATGTGCCCTTAGGAAACCCCTCCCGGCGGGCGGGCCCTGCGGTATCCTTGCTGGCTTTTCTCCCGTGCGGATGGTAAAGGGCTGAAGGAAAGTATGTGAGCTGGTCGGGCTTTGCCCGACCAGCTCTTTTTGATTTAAAATACCTGCTCAGTTGTGATTTATGGTGCTGGGAGGCGCTTGTGGGCAAGGCGAAGGCTAAGGCGAAGAAAAAGACGACGGGGGCGCGGGCTAAGCGCGATCGTCGTCGGAAGCTTGCGACCGAGGCCCCCGCGTCTGCCGAGGAGCTGCTGGCAAGCGTGCCGGGACTCGACGCGCTGCAGGACGTTCCGGCGTTTGATGACCTGCCGGTCGATGAAGCCCAGCAGGCTGCCTTTGATGATTTCTGCGCACATGCCGAGGAGCCCGAGCAGATGCAGCTTGGCGCCGTGGTGCGCTTGGATCGTGGGTTTCCGCTGGTGGCGACTGCCGACGATACCTTCCGCGCCGAGCATGCCGTGGGATTTGCCAAGTCGCGCGGTGGGGACGAGGTCCTGCTGCCTGCCGTGGGCGATCGTGTGGCGGTGCGCCGCGCTCCCGGGCACGATATGGGCGTGATTGAATGCGTACTGCCGCGCCGTACGAGCTTTGAGCGTTGGCGCGGCCGTGCCCGCGGGGAGCGTCAGGTGCTCTGCTCCAACGTGGATAGCGTGCTAATCGTGCAGGCGCTCGGTGCCGGCGAGGTGCTGCTCGACCGCGTGGCGCGCTCGCTGGTGTTGGCGCTCGACTGCGATGCCGAACCGGTGGTGGTACTCACCAAAGCTGACCGCTGCGATGCCGAGGAACTCGAGCGCGATCTGGACCGCGCGCGCCGCCTGGTGGGTCCGGACGTGCGCGTGATCGTGACGTCCTCTGCCGAGGGCCGCGGCCTGGACGAGGTCCGTGCCTGCGTGCCCGCCGGGAGCTGCGCCATGATTCTGGGCGAGTCGGGTGCCGGCAAGTCGACGCTGCTCAATGCGCTGCTGGGCCACGATACGTTGGCGACCGGCGGTGTGCGCGAACGCGACGATCAGGGCCGTCACACTACCGTCGCGCGCGTGATGGTGGCACTGCCGGGCGACGCCGGCGTGATCGCCGATGCCCCGGGCCTGCGCAGCCTGCCGCTCGTGGGTCACGAGCGGGGTCTGGCGCGCGCTTTCCCCGAGATTGTCGAGGCATCGCGCGCGTGCCGGTTTGGCGATTGCACGCATGTCCATGAGCCGGGCTGCGCCGTTCGCGAGGCCGAGGACGCCGGGCAGATCGATAGCCTGCGTCTGGAAACGTTCCAAAACCTGGCGTCATCCATGCGCGTGAGCGCTCAAATGCTCGATCCCGATGTCCATCTGTAATTGATTTTTCCTATGACAGCCGTCTCCCAACTGTTCGGGAGACGGCTTTTTTGCTGCGGAAAAGCCTCGAAACATGCAGTTTGCTGACGTGCTGACCAAAACCTTGCCACGAGCTTGACGGGCTGGTCAGCTTTTGGTCAGCGATTGGTTTGACATCGAAAACCAAGATTGCGATTGCGCCGCTTTGCACTCTGACCGCTCAGACAATGGTGGTACGGGCATTCGCCCGGCACTGCCATGAGAGGAGCGGCCGTGAACAAGAGCAAGCGCATCGCCATCAGTCTGGTCGCGGGCGTGCTCGCTGCTCTGCTCTGCATGGTTTACGGCTCGTCGATCCGCTCGCAAGCCGAACAGGTCCAGGCTGAGACCTTGGCCAAGTACGGTGGCGATCACGTCGAGGTATGCGTCGCGGCGCGCGATATCGATGTGGGCGAGACCCTCGATGAGACCAATGTCATAACCCAGGAATGGCTGACGAGCCTGCTGCCGCGTGACGCGGCGACCGAGCTGCGCCAGGTGCGCGGCGACGTGACGACTTCGCGTATTCCCAAAAACGCCGTGATCTGCAATGTCTACACCAAGGCCGAGAGCCGCAAGCTCGAGGTGCCTAAGGGCAAGGTCGCCGTTTCGGTGGCGGTCGATGCCGAGCACTCGGTCGGCGGTGCTACGGGCGTGGGCAGCTACGTGGATGTGTATGTGCAAAAAGACAGCGTGACCGATCGGCTGTGCGGCGCGTACGTGATCGATACCAGTGAGGATTCCGGTGCCACGCGCGAGGGCAAGATCGAATGGGTGACGCTGGCGGCTGACCCCGAAGACGTCAAGGAACTGCTGGGAGCCTCGGGCAAGGGAACGGTCAGCTTGACGATTCCCGCCACGGCGCGCGGCAAAAAGAGCGGAGGCGACGAGTGATGAAGGCGATCTGGCTTGCGTGCTGCGCGTGCGGCGATTACGGGCTGTTGCAGCGGGAAGTCGAGGGCCGTGATGCGGGTGCACAGGTGCTTCGCGTGGGTGACCTGGACGGGCTGGTTTCCATGGCGCGGGCGTTTCCGTCGCGCCGCGGGGCTGCCATCATCGCGGCGTCTCTGTTTGATACCGAAGATGTGCGCAAGACTGTTGCGCGCCTGACGGCCGAAGGCCGCGTGAGTCGCGTGGTCGTGTTGATAGAAGCGCTCGATCCGTCGGATATCGAGGGGCTGTTTCGCGCGGGGGCGACCGAGGTCATCGCTGCACACAGTATATGCGGCAACGGGCGCGCGGGCGAGGGAGCGGTTGATTCCGATCGGCGCATGACGATTGAGCCCGATGCTTTTGTTGATAGGGAACCCGGGGCGCCTCGCGCTACAAGAGGCCCGCGTGTTGATGATTATGGAAAAGCGGAAGCCGAGCATGGTCGGCGCCCCCGGAACCCCCTTGTATACGATGACGCTGGAGGGCCGGCGCAGCATGCTGGCGACTCCCCGGCAGTAGATATGGGATACGTGCACGGCGTGAATCTGGCGGATGAACTCGACGAAGTTGAGGGCCTTGCCGGGTGCGGCGAGTTGTCGCTGATGCAGCATGAGCAGATTGCGCAGAACGAGCCTGCCTCGCAGACCGAACAAGCAGCCATGCCGGCTTGGACGCAGCACGTGGTTGCGGCGGGGGAGACGGGGACGCTGTCACCGACGCCCGCCCCGCCGCCTCCGATGCCGCCGGCAGACGCTACCGCTCCGCCGCATCGAGCTCCAGTCATCTGCGCTATTTCGGGTTCGGGCGGTTGCGGCAAGTCGACGATCGTTGCCACCATGGCACACACATCGTCGCTGTTGGGCTTGCGTGCCGCCGTGCTCGACCTGGACCTGATGTTTGGAAACCTTTACGACTTGTTAGGCGTCGATGCTCCGCGCGATATGGCGGCACTTATCGAGCCGTCGGCGGCGGGCATGCTCACCGAGCCGGATATCGTAGCCGCTTCGATGCGCGTGGCGCCGGGCGTTACGCTCTGGGGTCCCGTCGCGGCGCCCGAGCAAGCCGAGCTCATGGCACGTCCGGTGGAGCTACTGCTTGATGTTCTGCGTCGCGAATCCGACGTGGTCTTTATCGATACCTCGGTCTTTTGGGGCGACGCCGTGGCGGCTGCGGTGGCGGCGAGCGACCGTTGCCTGGTCGTTGGCGATGCGGCGGTGTCGTCCGCGGCATCGGCATCGCGCGTCATTGAACTGGCAGGTCGAGTAGGTGTGCCGCGCACGCGCATGAGCGCCGTGTTCAACCGGTTCGGTGCGCGCGGGGCAGACGAGGACGTCGCCATGCGCTTTGAGATTGCCTGTGCGTTGAGCTCCAAGATTCGTATCGCCGATGGCGGGCAGGATCTCGCCGCGCTCATGGCGTTTGGGCGCGCTGACGAGGCGGTGGGGCAGACCAGTGCTTTTGCGACTAGCATGCGCGAGGCCACGCGCGAGATGCTCGTGGAACTGGGGTGCGCCGTCGGCCCTTGGGGCGATATGGTCGCCGACTGTGCAACGCGTACCGAACGCCCGCGTATCCGCCTTCCCTGGTTGCGCGAGGGTGATCAGCGATGAGCCTGCAAACGAGGATTAAGGCTGCCGGCGCTGCAGCGGCGGCAGCGCCTGTAGATGTGGGGCGTCGCCGCGCCGTGAAACGACGCACCAAGCGCGCCGTGATGGACCGCATGGGTTACGACGAAGTGGCGCGTATCAGCGCCTATATCGACCCGGCACTTGCCCGCTCGGAATTGCGTCCTGCGGTGGAGGCGGCGCTCAATGTTGAGGAGCCGACCGATCTCGCGACGCCCGAGCGCGAGACCATCATCGACGAGATTTTGGATGACGTGGTGGGCTTGGGGCCGTTGCAGCCGCTCATCGAGGACGACACCGTTACCGAGATCATGATCAACGGCTGCCGCTCGGCTTTCTTTGAACGCGGCGGCGTCTTGTACCCCATCGAGCATGCGTTTGAGGATGATGAGCAGATCCGTGTGCTTATCGACCGCATTATCTCGCCACTTGGCCGCCGTATCGACGAGCGCAGCCCCATCGTCAACGCCCGCCTCAAAACGGGCTATCGCGTCAACGCGGTGATTCCGCCTGTGGCGATTGACGGACCGATTCTCACCATCCGAAAGTTCTCGGACCGTATCTGCTCGCTGGACGAGCTCGTGGGGTTGGGATCGCTGCCGCTTTGGTATGCGCAGCTGCTGTCGTGTGCGGTGTCGCTGCGACAGGACCTGGCGGTTGCGGGAGGCACGGGATCTGGTAAGACCACCCTGCTCAACGCGTTGTCATGTGAGATTTCCACCGGCGAGCGCATCGTGACGATCGAGGACTCTGCCGAGCTCAAGTTTGCGCATCATCCGCACGTGGTGCGCCTAGAGGCGCGCGAGGCTTCAATTGAAGGCGAGGGCGCGGTGACGATCCGCGACCTGGTGACTAATGCCCTGCGCATGCGCCCCGACCGCATCGTGGTGGGCGAGGTGCGCGGTGCCGAGTGCTGCGACATGTTGCAGGCCATGAACACGGGCCACGACGGGTCGCTCACCACGCTTCATGCGGGTTCAGAACAGGAGACCGTGGTGCGTCTGACGTTGCTTGCACGTTATGGCATCGATCTGCCGAGCGAGCTCATCGAGGAGCAGATTGCCATGGCACTCGACGGTATCGTGATGTCCGAGCGACACGCCGATGGCAGGCGCTTCGTCTCCTCGTATTCGGGGGTGCGACGCGCCGCATCGGGCGGCGTAGAGCTCGAGCGCTATGTGACGTTCGATGCCGCCGAGCGCACCTGGACGCTTGACCGCGAGCCGCCGTTTATCGCAGAAGGCCTGCGGTCGGGGACGCTCACACAAGAGGAGGTGGACGAATGGAGATCACTGTGCCCCTCGTCGTAGGGGGCTTGGCAGGGCTTTCTGTCGCGACGGCGTGCGGGGCGGAACCTCGTGTGCCGCAGGTACCGCCGGCGGAGCTGGCACGTCAGGCGCTCGAGACGGTGGCAGAGAAGCTGCCGCGTGAGCTGGTGGAAAACGATCTGCTGAAAAAGATCGCCCGTTCGTGGGCATCGCTGGCTCCGGCGCATCGCCTTGGCCTCGTGATCGAAGATGCTTCGGGACGTTTGGCGTTTCTGCTGCTATCGAGCGGTGTCTGCTGCGTTTTACTAACGATGGTGTCGTTATCGCCCCTCGGATTTGCCTTGGGACTTGTTGCTCCGTTTGCCGTTGGTGCCGCTCGGGATGGCTTTGAGAGCCGGCGCGAGCAACACGATGCAGAAGAGGCAATGCCCGAGGCGTTTACCGCACTTTCCATGTCGCTTGCCTCGGGACATTCGCTGGCCCAGGGCATGCGCTTTGTGGGCGCTCATGCGCAAGAGCCAGTGCATACCGAGTTTTTGCGGGTGGCGGCGGCGATCGATTGCGGCATCTCGGCGACCGACGCGCTCGATGACTTGCTCGTGCGTATCGACGCCCCCGGTCTTTCGCTTGTGACCTTGGCGCTTAAGGTGTCTCAGCGCACCGGCGCTCCGCTTGCCGACTTACTGTCCGAGGCGTCGAGCATGGTGGGGGAGCGCATTGAGCTCAAGCGCCGCCTGGATGTTAAGACGTCGCAGGCTCGCATGTCTGCGCATATGGTCGCGGCGATGCCGGCGGGCATGTGCGCGGTGTTGGCGCTGCTTTCGGCAGATTTTCGTCGCGGTCTTGCGACGCCTGCCGGCGCGGGCGCTG
Organism: uncultured Collinsella sp.; assembly: GCA_958445065.1. Classification (GTDB taxonomy): domain Bacteria; phylum Actinomycetota; class Coriobacteriia; order Coriobacteriales; family Coriobacteriaceae; genus Collinsella. The sequence continues at coordinate 60,463 of CAUCQW010000012.1, read as the reverse complement.
TGGTGCTGGGTCTTGCCCTCAACGCCGTTGCCCTGGTGGTTATCCGGCGCATTATGCGGGTGGAGCTATGAGCGCCCCGGTTGCAGTTGCGGCTTGCCTGTGCGCCCTGAGTGTATTTGTCGCGACGGGTTTGGATCGGGCGGATGCACGCAAGATCGCAGGGGCCTGCAAGCGCGAGGCGGTGCTGGTCGCTGCCGCGGGTCGCTCGGTGGTCGATGCTCTGACCGCGCGAGTGAAGGGCGCGGTTGGAGCGGGCGGCCCGGCGCGAGTGTCGCTCGGCGAAGTGTCCGAGATGATCGATGTTGTGCGCTTGGGTCTTTCGGCCGGTCTTTCGTTTGATGCGGCGCTTGAGATTTTCTGCGCCAACCGCCGGTCAGTGCTGGCTCTTCGCCTTGAGCGCGCCTGCATGGCGTGGCAGGTGGGCGTGGGCACGCGTGAGGACGAGTTGTTGGCCGCCGCGCGCGACCTGGACGTGCGAGCGCTCGAGACCTTTGCCATCACGGTGGGGCAGGCGCTCGCCCTGGGTGCCCCACTTGCCGAGACGCTGGCCGCTCAAAGTCGCGAGATCCGTGCGGCTCATCGCGCCGCGGTCGAGCGCGAGATCGAGCGTGCACCCGTCAAGCTGCTGATTCCCACCGGCACGCTCATCTTGCCGGCGTTGCTTCTGTCCATATTGGGCCCGCTGCTGGGAGCAGGCGGGATGATGTAGGGAGGAATACATGAACACGATGGTCGAAGTTGCTGACAAGGCTTGGAACTGGGCTTTTTGCCGGGCGATCCGCGCTCGCCAGCATGCCAAGGAGCTGTTGCGGGAGGAGAGCGCGCAGGGTACCACCGAGTACGCCATTTTGGTGGGCGTGCTTGTGGTGATCGCGATTATTGCCATCGTTGCATTTAAAGGCAAGGTCCAAGATCTATGGAACGCTATCAGCGAGGGCATCAACAGCCTGTAGAGGGCGAGCGCCCCATCGGGGTGCTGCTGGTGTTTGCTTGCCTGACCGTGGCGATAGCGGCGGTGCTTTGGGGGCTTAACGCCGCGCGGCAGCAGCGTCCTGGGGCCGCCTTCGATTCGGGCTCAGATTCGGCGGTGGCGTCTCAAAAAGATGAGATGCGAGATGCGGACGATTCGGATGTCGCTGTCACGGCGCAAACCTTTCTGCGGACGCTCGACAAGCGGTCTGGCACTGCGACGGATTCGCCTGAGGACAACGCGATTGCGGTCCGGCTTGCATGGTCCGAGGACCGACCGATGACCGAGGCAGCGGCGGATATGTTACGCGCCTACCGCGAGGTGCCAACGGCCCAGCTCGCCCTGAGCGGCTATCTCGATATTAAGGGCAACGTATGGGGCGCCATCGTGCGCGATGGGCGCGGCTGGGTCGATATGGTGACGGTTGCCGCGGATGCTGGCGATGCTTCGTGTCGTCTGCGCGCCGTGCGTCTGGTCCCGCAAACAATAAGCTCAAAGGAGGGATCGTGAAATGCATGGCGTTCTGCGTGAAGAGGTTGCCCAAGCGACTGTGGAATACGCCATCGTTACAGTGGCGCTGTTATCGATCGTGCTGGCGATCGCGGGGCTTTGGCGTGCTGGCACCGATGGGCGCTTGGCGGCGCTGGTTGAGCGGGCGGCATCCCATGGCGTTGCCTCGACGTCGGTTATCGACGCCGCTGCGGGCGCTAAGGACATCGCGTTGTATTGATATCGCGCGCGAGGACCGGGCGCAGTCTACGGTCGAGGCCGCTTTTTTGCTGCCGACGTTTCTGACGCTCATCCTTCTCGCACTGCAACCAGTGTGCTTGCTTTATACGCGCGCGGTCATGGAGTCTGCCGCCGCCGAGACCGCGCGGCTCATGACCACGACGACGGCGGAGGACGACGATCTTAAGGAGTTCACCCGCCGCCGGCTTGCCGCAGTGCCCAACGTTTCGATCTTTCATGCCGGCGGGCCGTTGTCGTGGGATATCGAGCTTGGTCGGGCCGGTGCGGGTGGCGTCTCGTCCGTGTCCGTTTCCAGCGAGGTCAAACCGTTGCCTGTGATCGGTGCGTTTGCGCAGGCTATGAGTGGTGCAGGCGAGGGCGGCTACGTTGAGCTCAAGGTCGATGTCTCGTATCAATCACGTCCCGAATGGCTGGAGGGAGATTATGATTCGTGGATTGCTGCATGGGATTAAGCGTTTCTGGTCTAGACGCGTTTTGACGCGCCGTCCGAGCTGCCATCGCAAGCGAGGCGGCTTTATGGGCCGCGCCGGTGTTGATCTGTTTATCGAAGACAGCGCCTATACCACGCTTTCTTCTGCCGTGGTCATCCTAGTGGTGCTCACGTTGTTGTTTTCGTCGACCGCGGCGATATGGAGCATGTCGCGTGCCGGGGATACCCAGGTGGCGGCCGATAGCGGCGCGCTGGCGGGTGCCAACGTAGTGTCGTCCTATCACACGGCTGCCACGGTGGTTGATGCGAGCATCTTGAGTCTGGGGCTAGCGGGGTTTGCCACGATCGGGACGGGCCTGGTCGCCATCCTCATCCCGGGTGCCGAACCAGTTGCCGGCAATATGATCGACACCGGGATCGAGATCATTAAAACGCGCAACAAGTTTGCCAAAAGCGCATCGGAAGGCTTACAGAAAATCGAGACGGCTCTGCCGTATCTGATTGCCGCGCGTGCCACGCAGGCGGTGTCGGCGCAGGATACCGATAGTGTGACCTATACCGGTACGGCGCTTGCTGTGCCCAGGACATCCGAGTCGGACTTCGCTGCGCTCAAAGGGTCAGAGATCTCGACCGATGCCATTAAAGACACATCAGATGATTTAGAGCGTGCGGCCGAGGAGCTGCGGAAGGCTTCTGAGGACACGGCGAAGGCTAAAGAGCGCGCTTGGCTGGCGGATTGTGGCGGGTCGGACGAGAGTTCGATTGGCAAGTACTCGTGTATGTGGGAGCGTGCGAAAAAACTAGCAGAACTATCTGACAGCCAGAACCGTCATGAAAAGTCGAGCATCACATGGGAGCCGCAAATAGCGCTCGATCGCGCGAAAACCTATTACCGACAGCGCTTGGCGAATGAAAAACCTCAGGGATCGAGCGTCGAGATGAAAGCGCAGTCAGCCGCTCGAAAAGCGTTCTATGCCTATGCGATTGAAGAGGTCGATCGAGCATACATAAAAGATGATGGCGAACGGTTTTCTGCCTATATCCCACTATTGCCGCGTGTCCCAAACGAGGTGCGGCCGACCGAACTTTACACCGATGCCGCATGGCCTGTAAGCAACAACGACGGCAGAACATACCTGCATTATGGAGTCGAATGCCCCGTCTATCAGAAAGGGACTCCGAGTGGGCTGGCATCTGTTGCTGATTATGATGGTCGTGATACATGCGAAGCGTGCGGCTTCGGCGTGGTTACGCTTGGAAGCGCCCTCATGCCGCCATCGTTCATCGAAAACGGCTTCGAGTACCACTTTGACAAGTTCAAAGAGGCTCTGGAAGACTACGTCGAATGCCGCAACAAAGAGCTCGAGCTCGAGCGTCAGACCGAAGACGAGGCCGATCGTGCGGGCAATACGTTTGACCAGGCCATCAAGGAGCTTTCGGGCGAGCGTCCGCGTATCGCTCCGCCCGGTCGCAACGGCGTGGTCGCCTTTGCGGTTACGGGTGCCATCTCGAGCCCCGACGAGCTCAACTCTTCGTTTAACACGGCAGTCAGGCTTGGCAATCGCGGTGCTATCTCTGGCGCGGTGCTGGCACCCGATGACGCGACGGCGCAAAACAACGTGCTTTCGCGATTTTTCTCGACATTGAAGGAACGCTCGGGCGGCGTTGCCGGCGTGCTCGACGGCGTCATGGATGTTTGGGGACGGCTGCTCGTAGGATACGGTGATATTCAAGGTTCGGCCGACGAACTTATGGACGAGATGATTAAAGGCCTAGGAGGGGGCAGCGGCGCGTTGGGCTCCATCGCATCGTGGCTCGGCGATACCGTTTCGGCGTCCGTGGCGGCGCTGGGTTTGGAACCGTGCGACTTGCGCCTGCGAAAGCCGGTGCTGACCGATTCTGCCAACGTCATTAAGAGTCCGGGGTCTGACATTGCGGGTCTCTCTCAAGCGCAAGACAAACTGCGAAGTATTCCGTTGGGCGTGACCGATCCCAAGGCGCTTTGCGAGGCGTTGGAATATCAAGTCGAACGCACCATTAGCGGTACGGTGTTCACACTTGCGGAGATTCCTCTGCCCGGCGGCGGCTCCATCCCGCTCACCGTCGATGTCGCCACGCTGGTTGGCGCTCTGGGCGGTGGGTCGTAATGAGTATCCGCATGCGTCTGCGCGAGGAGCGCGCCCAAGCGACGGTGGAGATGGCAGTGGTTACGCCCGTTTTGCTGGTGCTGGCACTCATCGTGTACAACGTCATGATCTTTGCCGGCGCTGTCGCGCGCTTCGACCGCGTGGTGCCCGACATCGTGCTAGCGCATGCCGTGGCGTCGGAGGGGGAGGGCGACGAAAGCTCTGCCGATGCCTCGGCGACGGTCCAGACTCAAATTCTGAATGCCATGGAAGGCTATGACTTGCAGATCGAAGTGTCGAGCGAGCAAGGCGCGAAGGCATCAGATGGTGGCCTGCTCTCCCTATCCGGTACGTTTAGGACCTACACCTGCACCATGCACTATGAGCCGTGGCCGACTTCTCTCAGCATCGCTGGCGTTCCGCTGGGGGCGCCGACAACGTTGTCGCACGAGCGCGCGGTGACGGTCGATCCATGGCATCCGGGGGTGGTCATGTGACCGCGGTCTCGTCCTACATCGCTTACGCGCGGGCACTCAACAGGCTGGGTTGGACGCCGGCCGAGTTTGTGGTGGCGGAGTCGTTTGTCGTGCGCCTGCGCGGCATGCTGGGACGGCGTCCGGTTGCCGCCAACGGCCTGTCGCTCGTCATGGCGTTTCCACGCTGCTCTTCGGTCCATACGTGTTTTATGGCCTATCCCATCGACATCGCCTTCATCGATCACGACGGCAATATCCTCGCGCGCTACGAAAACGTTCGTCCTTGGCGCATGTGCTCCTGCCTCGGCGCCTGGGCCGTACTAGAGCGTCCTTCAATCATTGTTTCGACTCCTGCTCTCCAACGCGTGCCGGCTTAAGAATTGGCGACAGTGGACTTTCGTCATACGAAATTGGGTAAGATGGAGGAGAAGATGCATGGATGTTGAGATCCATCCCAACGCTAAAAAGCACCTGACGGAAAAGCAGGTGCTTAGCGCTTGGCTTGCGGTTACTGAGTGCATTCGTCGCGAGCCGAAGGACGAGCCGCCGAGATGGCTTGCAATTGGATGGCTCTCAGACGGACGAAGCGTGGAGCTTGTCGCGGTCGAGCTTGTCCGTGGGTGGCTTATCATTCATGCCTTGTCTCCAGTCCAGAAGAAATTTTGGCAGGAGATTGAACAGGCTCGGCAAAGGGGTCGATGATGGGCAAGACGTATACGGCCGCTAATGGTCAGGTTGTAACGGATGAAATGATTGACGCGTGGTGCGAGTCGTACGAGCGCGGAGAGTTTCCGGATGGCGAACACACCGTTGGTGGGATCGTGCATGGACGGCCCCCGCTCTCAGGTGAGGGGACGGCAACGCTGTCGGTCAAGATTCCTCTGGGAATGAAGGAGGCCATTCGTCGACGGGCGGCTGCCGAGGGGATGACGCCAAGTGAGTTTGCCCGTGCGGCTCTGAGTGAAAAACTTCTTGCTGCCGGCTGATGCCTCTGACGTGCCGATTTATAGAACCGAGGCTGTGCCCAAAAACTTTTTTAAAATTCTCGGTTGACCGGAACGCGTCCTTGGTTATACTAATCAAGCCTTGAAACAAGGCACACCTCAAATGGCTGGGTAGCTCAGTTGGTAGAGCAGAGGACTGAAAATCCTCGTGTCAGGGGTTCGATTCCCTTCCCCGCCACCTTGAATTGACTAGGACCTCTGCAAAGGGGTCCTTTTCTTTTATATGGACCCTGCACGGAATCGAACCCCGTGAGGGCGCGGAGCTGAGGAAACGCGCAAGCGTTTGCCAGCGTAGCTCGCAAGGCGCGTAAGCGCCGCAGCGGTCCGTCCGCGCAGCGCGCGGACGCGATTCCCTTCCCCGCCACCTTGAATTGACTAGGACCTCTGCAAAGGGGTCCTTTTATTCTATCGAGGACTCTGCGGAAATTGCGTCCCGGAATTTGGCTTCAGAGTGGGATGCGCTTTCCGGCGCTTACTTCCGACGTGCGCGCACATCTCGGCGCACCAGCTCGTGCCCACCTGTCCCAGACATTCCTCCCACTTTTGCGCCACTTTGTAGACCGTTCGGTCGCCTGTCTGCATGCGCGGGTATACTCAAATCGATAGATATGTCATGCAAGAGCGATGCGGGCTTAGCCCGTATGATTCAAAAGGGGGCAGTGATGGAGAGGATACTCGGCGTTAATCTCTCTGGCTGGTTTATTCCCGAGCCTTGGGTGACCCCGTCGCTATACGCGGCGACCGGTGCATCCAACGCGGCCGAGCTGCAGGAGGCCATGGGCACCGCCGCCTATAACGAGCGCATGCGCCGTCATTACGAGACGTTTGTGAGCGAGGACGATTTCCGCCGCATGGCGCAGATTGGCCTCAATGCCGTGCGTCTGCCGGTACCCTGGTATGCCTTTGGCTCGCAGGAGTCCGATGCGTCCTACATCTCGGTTGTCGACTACATCGACCGTGCAATTGAGTGGGCTGCCAAGTACGACATCCGCGTGCTGCTTGACCTGGCAACTGTGCCCGGTGGCCAGGGCGATTCCAACGATTCGCCCGCCACGCCGGAGGCTGTTGCCGAGTGGCATTCGTCCACCAACGGTCGTCATGTCGCACTCGACGTGCTCGAGCGCCTGGCCGATCGCTACGGCGAGGCCGAGAGCCTGCTGGGCATTGAGCTGCTGGATACGCCGCAGATGAGTGTCCGCAAGAGCCTCTTTGCCATGACGGATGGCATTCCGGCCCACTACCTGCGCAATTTCTATCGCGATGCCTATGAGCTCGTCCGTTCGTATATGCCCGAGGATAAGATCGTCGTCTTTTCGTCTTCGGGACATCCCAGCGAGTGGAAGCATTTTATGCGCGGCGCTAAGTACAAGAACGTCTACATGGACCTTCACCTGTACCATTACCGCGACGAGTATGCGCTCGATATCACGAGCCCCCGCGGGCTGACGACGGCGATTTCGCGTAACAAGCGCGAGCTTAAAGAAGCGATTTCGACTGGGTTCCCCGTGCTGGTGGGCGAATGGTCGGGCGCGGCGATCTTTGCCAACTCGTCGGTTACGCCCGAGGGCCGCAATGCCTACGAGCGCGTGTTTATCGCCAACCAACTGGCTTCGTTTGCACCGGCTGCCGGTTGGTTCTTCCAAACGTGGAAGACCGAGAAGCGCATTGCAGCATGGGACGCCCGCGCGGCGCTCGGTACGCTCGAGCGTGGCATGATTGAATAGGTTGATATGACGCAAAACAGCGCCCATACGGGCAAACTCTATGTGGTCGGCACGCCCATCGGCAACCTGGGCGACCTGTCCCCGCGCGTTGGCGAGGCGTTTGCCGCCGCCGATGCCATCTGCTGCGAAGACACGCGTGTGACGTCAAAGCTGCTGATGCACCTGGGCATTTCCAAGCCGCTTGTCCGTTGTGACGAGAATGTGATCGCCAGCCGCGCCGCCGGCCTGGTCGACCGTCTGCTGACGGGGGAGACCCTCGCCTTTGCCTCGGACGCCGGCATGCCGAGCGTGTCCGATCCCGGCCAGGCGCTGGTCGAGGCGGCGCGTGAGGCCGATGTGCCCGTCGAAGTTATTCCCGGGCCCTCTGCTTGCGTCACAGCGCTCGTTTCGTCCGGCATTTCCTGCGAGCATTTTTTCTTCGAGGGCTTTTTGGGTCGAAAGCACGGCGACCGTGTGCGCCGTTTGCAGCGCCTTGCCGTGGTGCCCGGCGCGCTCATCTTCTACGAGTCTCCACATCGCATCGTGGCGACGCTCGAGGCCGTGGTGGAGGTCTTTCCCCAGCGTGAGGTTGCCGTCTGCCGCGAGCTCACCAAGCTGCACGAGGAAGTCTTGCGCGGGCCCGCCGCCCAGCTCGCCGAGGAGCTGCGTGCTCGCGGCGAGGTAAAGGGCGAGATTGCGCTGGTCATCGCGCCGCCGAGCGAGGACGAGGAGGCCGGTATCGTGCCGGTTGGCGCAGCGGCAGCGGATCCCGACGAGGCCCTGCGCGAGGATATCCGCGCCGCGCTCGAGGAGGGAGAGCCCGCCTCTGCGGTGGCCAAGCGCCTGTCTCAGAAGTATTCGCGCCGCAAGCGCGATGTCTATGCCATGGTGCTCGATATGCAATAGATGGAGGATATCCAGCCCTTGCGCTAGAATCATCCCCTGTATGCAACGTTTTTCTGGAGGACAAACCCCATGGATCAAAGCAAGCCTTCGTTCTTTATCACGACGCCCATCTACTACGTCAACGCCGATCCGCACCTGGGCACGGCTTATTCCACCATCATCGCCGACGTTCAGGCTCGCTATCGCCGCTCCGCTGGCTATAACGTCAAGTTCCTGACCGGCATGGACGAGCACGGCGAGAAGGTCGCCGAGGCCGCAGCCAAGCACAACATGACGCCGCAGGAGTGGACCGACAGCCAGGCCCCGCACTTCAAGGAGCTTTGGAGCAAGCTCGAGATTTCCAACGACGACTTCATCCGCACCACCGAGCCGCGCCAGCATCATGCTGTGCAGTACCTGTGGGAGCGCATGAAGGAGTCCGGCTACCTGTATAAGGGCAGCTACGACGGTTGGTATTGCGTGCCTGACGAGACCTACTTCACTGATACGCAGGTCCAGAAGGGCGACGAGGAGTACGGCAGCGTCGGCCAGCACCTGTGCCCCGACTGCCACCGTCCGCTTGAGCGCGTGCAGGAGGAGTCCTACTTCTTTAAGCTTTCCGCCTTCCAGGACAAGCTGCTCAAGCTCTATGACGAGCACCCCGACTTTGTCGAGCCTGCGTTCCGTATGAATGAGGTACGCAGCTTTGTCGAGGGCGGCCTTAATGACCTTTCCGTGAGCCGTACGAGCTTTGACTGGGGCATCCAGGTCCCGTTTGACGAGGGTCACGTGACCTACGTGTGGTTCGATGCGCTGCTCAACTATATGACGGCCGTCGGCTACGGTGTCGACACCGATGAGGCGCGTGCCGAGCTGGCCTATCGCTGGCCCGCGCAGTTCCACATCGTGGGTAAGGACATCATCCGCTTCCACTGCGTCATTTGGCCCGCCATGCTCATGGCCATTGGCGAGGCCCTGCCCGAGCACGTCTTTGCCCACGGCTTCCTGACCGTGCGCAATGCCGAGACTGGCAAGGCCGAGAAGATGTCCAAGAGCCGCGGCAACGCCATCGCTCCGCAGGACGTTATCGACATGCTGGGCGTCGAGGGCTATCGCTATTTCTTTATGACCGACGTCGTCCCCGGCACCGACGGTGCCATCAGCTTCGACCGCATGGAGCAGGTCTACAACGCCGACCTGGCCAACAGCTGGGGCAACCTTATCTCGCGTTCGCTCAACATGAGCGGCAAGTACTTTGACGGTTGCGCGCCCGCCAAGCCCGCATCGTTCGATGCGTTCGACAATCCGCTGGCAAAGATCGCCGATGGTCTGGTCGAGCGCTACATGGCCAAGATGGACGTGCTCGATTACGGTGGAGCCAAGGACGAGGTCATGGAGCTCATCCACGCCGCCAACCACTACATCGAGGACTCCGAGCCTTGGGCACTTGCCAAGGACGAGGCCAAGGCTGACGAGCTGGCGTTTGTGATCTACAACCTGCTCGAGGCCATCCGCATTGCCGCTCACCTGCTGATGCCGCTCATGCCCCAGACTTCTGCCGAGGCTCTGCGCCGCCTGTCCTGCGAGGACGAGGCCGCGAGCGACGATCTCAAGGGCATTTGCGCTTGGGGCCTGCTTGCTGGTGGTCAACCCGTCGAGAAGGGCGATCCGCTGTTCCCGCGTCTGGGCTAAGCCGCTGCGCGCCATATCGGCAATTTGCTGTTTAGCTGTAAGGGCATGGCCGCAACGGTCCATGCCCTTTTGCTTTACGATGCAGCCACCATGTTAAGGAGGCAACCATGACAACTTCGCCTTTGGCAAACCCCACGGCAACTAGGGAGCTGCTAGAGGAGTTTGGCCTTGCGACCAAGCATCGCCTGGGCCAGAACTTCCTGATCGACAACCATGTGATCGAACGTATCTGTGAGCTCGCTGAGCTTGCGGGCGATGAGCGCGTGCTCGAGGTCGGCCCGGGTTGCGGCACGCTGACGTTGGCCCTGCTGCAGGAGGCGGCGTGCGTTACGTCGATTGAGGCAGATCCCGAGCTCGAGCCGGTGCTCGATGCTCACGCCGCTGACTATGCCAACTTCCGCTTTATCATGGGCGACGCGCTCAAAGTGACGCCGGAGCAGATTGAGCAGGCCGCCGGTGGTGAACCCACGGTGTTTGTCGCGAACTTGCCCTATAACGTGGCGGCGACAATCATCCTGCAGTTCTTCCAGACGATGCCCGCGCTCAAGCGCGCCGTCGTCATGGTGCAAAAGGAGGTTGCCGATCGTATTGCCGCAACGCCGGGCAACAAGACCTATGGCGGCTACACGACAAAGCTCGGCCTGTATGCGCAGGTTACGGGTCGCTTTGAGGTGCCGCCGCGTTGCTTTATGCCGGCGCCGCACGTGGACTCGGCCGTCGTGCGTATCGACCGTGTTGACGGCGTGGTGCCCGAAGGACTCGACCGCGAGTTTGTGGCCCGCGTGATTGATGTTGCATTTGCTCAGCGTCGCAAGACCATTCGCAACTCCATGAGCGCCAACGGCTTTGCCAAGGACGTGCTCGATGCCGCCTTTGAGGCTTGCGGTATCGCATCCACCACGCGCGCCGAAACGCTTGATGTTGCCGACTTTGTCCGCCTGGCCCAGGAGCTAATCCATGACGCTTAATGCCGAACGCGTGACGTTTACCAAGAAAAAGAAGACGGTTGCTTGTCCCGTGCCCTTGGCGCCGCTTGCCGACACGCATGCGCATCTGCTTTCGTTTTGGGGCAAAGAAGTGCCCGAGACGCTCGTGCGCGCCAAAGCCGCGGGCGTCGACCTGTTGGTGACGATGTTCGACCCCATCGCTGACAAACGCAGCGTGACGGACTATAGCGACTGGCTCGTGCGCGAAATTCTGCCGATGCAGGATATCCCTCAGATCAAGTATCTTGCCGGCGTGCATCCGTATGGCGCGCCGGACTATACCGACGACGTTCACGCACAGGTCGTTGCCGCACTCGATGACCCCTTATGCGCCGGTATTGGCGAAATCGGCCTGGACTACCACATGGACTATGACGACGATATCGCGCCGGCACCCCATAGCGTGCAGATTGACTGCATGGCGCGCCAGCTCGAGCTTGCCGTGTGCCGTAACGTGCCGGTGGAGCTGCATCTGCGTCACGAGGACACGGACCAGGAGCGCACCTCGCACGTTGATGCGTACAACGTGCTTCGTGAGGTGGGCGTGCCCCAGGCCGGTTGTGTGCTGCACTGTTTTGGCGAGGACCGCGCCACGATGGAGCGCTTTGTGGAGCTGGGCTGCTATATCGCCTATGGTGGTGCGGCCACCTTTAAGCGCAACGACGACGTGCGCGAGGCATTTGCGGCAACCCCACTCGATCGAATTTTGTTCGAGACGGATTGCCCGTATATGGCTCCAGAGCCCATCCGCGGTCTTGAATGCGAGCCCGCAATGATCTCCATTACGGCAAACGCGCTGGTTAACGACCGTGTCGATCGTACCGGCGAGGACGCCGAAACAATCGTGCAAGCCGCTTGGGAGAATGCCTGCAAACTTTTTCAAAAATAGTTCTTGCGTTCGTGGTGGCGCTCCGTTATTCTAATTCCTGCACGCGGGCGTGGCGGAATTGGCAGACGCGTACGGTTCAGGTCCGTATGGGGGCAACCCCATGAAGGTTCAAGTCCTTTCGCCCGCACCATTGATTGAAAGAGCTCCCAGCAATGGGGGCTTTTTTGTTATGGGCCCATCACAGGGACTTGAACCTGTGAAGGAGCGAGCGTAAAGAAAACGCGGAGCGTTTTTAGCGAGCTGGCGAGGACGCCGGCAGGCGGCCGAAGCCGGTGCGGATCCGCGAAGCGGATACGCGGACGTCCTTTCGCCCGCACCATTGATTGAAAGAGCTCCCAGCAATGGGAGCTTTTTTGTTATGGGCCTCTTGTTGATGTCACGTTGCTGCTTCGTGCGGGTATCCTAGTGCCAACGTGTGCCTATCAGAGGAGAGACCATGCTGTTGTCCGGTATCATTGCCGCCCTTACGAGCCTTCTGCTTCCCATCATTATTTTGTTGCTGCTGCTTCCCAACGCCTGCTATGTCGTTGAACAACAGCATGCCGTGATCATCGAGCGTCTGGGCAAGTTTAACCGCATCGTCAACGCGGGCTTCCACATGAAGGTGCCCGTGATCGACCGCAAGGCCGCCACGGTGAGTCTGCGCACCATGAAAAACGGTTTTGGCATCGACGTTAAGACCCAGGACAACGTGACCATCGGCCTTGAGGTCTCTGCTCAGTACCACGTGAGCTATGACATGGGCGCCGGCCCGGCAGATTCGGGTATCTACAAGAGCTACTACATGCTGCAGGAGCCCGTCGACCAGATGCGTGACTTCATCACCGACGCCCTGCGCTCTTCGATTCCCGTCTACACACTCGATGAGGTCTTTGCCAAGAAGGATGACATCGCCAAGGATGTCAACGCTACCGTTTCTGAGCAGATGGCCGCCTACGGCTTCACCCTCGTGTCGACGCTCATCACCAAAATCGCACTGCCGACCGAGGTCGAGAACTCCATGAACGACATCAACGCCGCCCAGCGCAAGCGCGCTGCGGCACAGGAGCTCGCTGAGGCAGACCGCATCAAGCGCGTCACCGAGGCGACCGCCGAGGCTGAGGCTATGGAAAAGGCGGGTGAGGGCATCGCCAACCAGCGCAAGGCCATCGCGCTGGGTATCAAAGATTCGCTCGAGATCATCCAGGAGACGGGTGTCGGCAATGACGAGGCCAACCAACTGTTCATGTTTACGCAGTGGTCCGAGATGATGACGGAGTTCGCTCGCACGGGTAAAACCTCGACGGTCGTGCTGCCGAGCGACTTTTCGCAGTCGGCCTCGATGTTCGAGCAGATGCTGACCGCCAGCAAAGTTCAAAACGATTCGAAGGAGTAGACGCGCGTGAAATACACCGTCGTTTGCGTCGGTAAGCTCAAGGAGCGCTTTTGGAAGGACGCGTGCGCTGAGTACACCAAGCGCCTAGGTGCCTATGCCAAGGTTGATATCCGCGAGGTGGCCGATATCGACCCGGCTAAGGCGGGCGGCGTGGATGCCGCGCGCGACAAGGAGGGGGCGGCAATTCTTGCTGCATTGCCGTCTCGGGCGCATGTGATCCTGCTGGCTATCGAGGGCAAGGAGCGTTCGAGTGAGGAGCTCTCGGCGCGGCTCGACGATCTTATGCTGCGTGGTAACAGCGACATCGCCTTTGTAATCGGCGGATCGGACGGCGTGAGCGATGACGTGCGCGCCCGCGCCGACGAGATGCTCAGCTTTGGACGCATTACCTTGCCGCATAACCTGGCGCGTGTGGTGCTGCTAGAGCAGATTTACCGTGCCTGCAAGATCAGTCGTGGCGAGCCGTATCACAAATAGGTCGGCAATACGAAACAATGGCGTGGGACAATAGCTTTCGTTTTTGAAGAGCGTGTCTGAGAGGACTATGAGATATGAAGATTGGGTTTGTCGGTTTTGGCAATATGGCGAGCGCTATGGCCGATGGCTGGATCGCTGCCGGTGTAGCTGCGAGCGACATGTGCGCCTGCGCGGGTCGCTACGACGCACTGGTTGAGCGCTGCGAGGCGCGCGGCATGGTCGCCTGCCACGATGCCGCCGAGGTTGTCGCCGCATCCGATATCGTGGTCGCTGCGGTCAAACCGTACATGATCGAGAAGGTATTCGCCCCGCTCAAGGATGCTCTTGCCAAAAAGGTCGTTCTGTCGGTTGCCTGGACCTGGGACAGTGCCAAGTGGGAGCAGGTCCTGCCGGGCGTCGCGCATATCTCGACGGTGCCCAACACACCGGTTTCGGTGGGCGAGGGCGTCATCGCTTGCGAGAAGGCTTCCACGCTTAGTGATGAGCAGAGCGCAGTGGTGCTCGACCTGCTCGGTAAGCTCGGCACCGTCGTCGAGCTCGACACGAGCCTACTGTTTGTGGGCGGCACGGTGGGTGGTTGCGCTCCGGCATTTGTCGCCATGGCAATCGAGGCCCTGGGCGATGCAGCGGTCAAGCACGGTATCCCGCGTGCCGATGCCTATCGCATTGTGAGCCAGATGGTGCTGGGTACGGCAAAGCTGCAGCTTTCAACTGGTCAGCATCCTGCGGCGATGAAGGATGCCGTATGCTCGCCCGCTGGCGCCACCATCAAGGGCGTCGTTGCGCTCGAGGATGCCGGCATGCGCAGTGCCCTGGTCAAGGCAATCGACGCAACTCTTCAGTAAAACCGACCAAAAAAGGGACAGGTTTATTTTGGCAGCTTTTTCCTGCGGTTTTGTCCTTTTAGCGAAAAGCGCCCCGCAACCGGATCGTTACCGGTTGCGGGGCGCTTGCGTTTGCCCAGATAAAACCGACCAAAATAAACCTGTCCCTTTTGGCAGGTTAGTCCCAGAAGCTGTCTTCCTCATCCTCGGACTTGGGTCCGCGGTCGACGTACATCTTATGGGTACGCTTCTCCATTACAAAGGCAAGAATCGCAAATAACAGGATGCCGCCGGCGAAAAGGATGGCAAAACCGGTGCGGGTGCCAAACAAAAAGGAAAAAACTGCGTCCATTGGGTGCCTTCTTGCGTAGTTGAGTTGGGTCGTAAACGCTCATAAGTATATACTTGCCCATACATGTACAAGGTTGCAACCTAAATGGAATGTATATCGCCGGAGGATCTAATGCTTGATATCAAGTTTGTTCGCGAGAATCCCGATGCCATCGATGTCGCCATGGCTAACCGCCAGACGTCTTGGGATCGCGAGAAGTTCTTTGAGCTCGACGACGAGCGCCGTGCCGTCATCACCGAGGTCGAGGAACTCCAGGCTACGCGCAATGCCGAGTCCAAGAAGATCGGCGCCCTGATGAAGGAGGGCAAGAAGGAGGAGGCCGAGGCCGCCAAGGAGGCCGTGCGCGCCGTCAACGAGAAGATTGACGGTCTGGCCGAGCGTCGTACTGCCCTCGAGCAGGAGCAGTACGACTTCATGGCTCACCTGCCCAACATTCCTTGCGAGGCCACGCCGTACGGCAAGGACGAGGACGAGAACATCGAGCGTCGCCGCTGGGGCACCCCGCGCGAGTTCGACTTCGACTTTAAGCCGCACTGGGATCTGGGCACCGACCTCGACATTCTTGACTTCGAGCGCGGCAACAAGCTCTCCGGCAGCCGTTTCACCGTTCTCGGTGGCGCCGGTGCCCGCCTGGAGCGTGCCCTCATCAACTTCTTCCTCGATACGCACACCAGCCGTGGCTTCAAGGAGTGGTGGCCGCCTATCGTCGTCAAGCGTCAGACCATGTTTGGCACGGGCCAGCTGCCCAAGTTCGAGGACGACGCCTATCACGTCTCGGGCGACAACTTCCTGATCCCCACCGCCGAGGTCGTGCTTACCAACCTGCACGCCGGCGAGGTCCTCGATGCCGACACCCTGCCGCGCCGCTACACCGCCTTCACCCCCTGCTTCCGCGAGGAGGCCGGTTCCGCCGGTCGCGACACCCGCGGCATCATCCGTCAGCACGAGTTCGACAAGGTCGAGATGGTCAAGTTCGCTAAGCCGGAGGAGTCCGACGAGGAGCTCGAGAGCATGACCGCCGAGGCCGAGTACCTGCTGCAGCAGCTGGGCCTTCCGTATCGCGTGATTAGCCTGTGCACCGGCGACTTGGGCTTCTCTGCCCGTCAGACCTACGACGTCGAGGTTTGGCTGCCGAGCTACAACGCCTACAAGGAGATCAGCTCCTGCTCCAACTGCGGTGACTTCCAGGCTCGCCGCGCCAACATCAAGTATCGCGACCCCGAGAACTTCAAGGGTTCGCGCTACCTGCACACCCTCAATGGTTCCGGCCTGCCGGCCGGCCGCACCATGGCCGCCATTCTGGAGAACTACCAGAACGCCGACGGCACCATCACGATTCCCGAGGTTCTGCGTCCTTACATGGGCGGCCTCGAGAAGATCGAGCCGGTCGCGTAACTTGCCTGCATAGGGGATATGCAAGGGCGCTCCTTCGGGGGCACCCTATTTCGTGCGTAGGTCCATACCATGCCGTGCGGACAGCTTAATAGAAAATACACGAACAACTGTTCTGTATACAGCCATCTACCTGCTATGCTTTTGCTAAATAAGAGCGAGAGAAGGGGGACGCGATGGAGCTGTTTGATGATCGGGTGGTTTTGTTTGAGAGCGACGAGGGCGGGGAGTACCTGCTTGTAACGTGTGAGCCGTCTGGCATGGGTGGCCTGGTGCTTCGGCAGACGAGTGAGGGTCCGTTGACCCAATGGTGCTTTGAGGAGTCGCCGCATGTGGTCGAGACCTTTGTGACGCACGAGGGGCTTGTGGCGCTGGAGCACTTCTATGGAGTTGGGACTTCCAACCAGGTCGCGCGCATGCTGAGCATCTCGTTTGCCGATTATGATTGCGCCCAGCGGGTGAGATCGCTCCTGAGAGAACTTGATGCCAAGTTTGACGTGATCGAAAAGCCAATCAATCGTACGGGGAACGGCGGTATATGCGGAGCAGCATGACAAAACTGCGTTCCACAAAAAAGTTTGAGATTGTGCTTGACTCCAATAAGCTAAAGTGGTTTTATATGTCTTGCGCTGCGGCGTTACCTCAGCTGGATAGAGGGTCTGACTACGAATCAGAACGTCATAGGTTCGAATCCTATACGCCGCACCAATTAAAATCGAAAGCCTCCGGCAACGGGGGCTTTTCTTTTATGGCAACACCGCATGGATTCGAACCTCAGTCGAGGCGCGGGCGTCTTAATCAGCACTCCGTAAAATTTTTCCAAATTGTCGCTTGACCCATCGAGGGGTCACGTGCATAATAATCCGTGCGTTGCGGCGTTACCTCAGCTGGATAGAGGGTCTGACTACGAATCAGAACGTCATAGGTTCGAATCCTATACGCCGCACCAATTGAGTTTTTAGCCTCCGGAAACGGGGGCTTTTCCTTTACGGGGGCATTGCGGAGATTCGAACCTCGTTCGAGGCGCGAGCGTCAAGAAAACGCGGAGCGTTTTTAGCGAGCGGGCGAGTCCGCCGGCAGGCGGGCGAAGCCGGTGCGGATCCGCGCAGCGGATGCGCGGAATCCTATACGCCGCACCAATTGAGTTTAAAGCTCCCGGCAACGGGAGCTTTTCTTATATCGCGATGCGTCGAAGATCGCATCAAGTGATTAAAATGAGTAAAAATCAAATTCAATAACTTTTTTTGAAAAACGCTTGACGATTATTCAGTCCATGTGCATAATAATCAACAAGTCGCGGCGTTACCTCAGCTGGATAGAGGGTCTGACTACGAATCAGAACGTCATAGGTTCGAATCCTATACGCCGCACCAATTGAGTTTTTAGCCTCCGGAAACGGGGGCTTTTCCTTTACGGGGGCATTGCGGAGATTCGAACCTCGTTCGAGGCGCGAGCGTCAAGAAAACGCGGAGCGTTTTTAGCGAGCGGGCGAGTCCGCCGGCAGGCGGGCGAAGCCGGTGCGGATCCGCGCAGCGGATGCGCGGAATCCTATACGCCGCACCATTTGAGATTGAAGCTCCCGGCAACGGGGGCTTTTCTTTTACGTAAGCACCGCATGGATTCGAACCTCGGTCGAGGCGCGGGCGTAAAGCGGACTATTTCCTGTCGACTCGTGTAAGATTTCGAGTAGGTGTCGCGGCCCATCCGTGACCACTCCTTCTTCAAGCGACCGATCAGGGTGATACTTCGTGGCAGAGCGTCCGACATACAAGCTCAGGTTTCTCGATCCCAAGAAGCGCTTTCCGGCGATGCCCGAGCAGCCTGCGGGGCGCTCATATGGCGTGGTCTGGAAACTCTTTGGCGAGGACCCGCATGAATCATGCTATGTCGTCGAATTTGTCGGCAAAAGCCATGTGTCGCTTTTGGGCTACGTGAGCGTTTCGGGTGAGGCCTATAAGGTGGACCGTCCCGTTAACGAAGTATCGCTGCCCGACGATCCCGACATGCAGCTGATTCTTGACGAGTCCGATTCCAACATCGGTGAGATTGCAGTCAGGGGTACCGATGGGACGATGCGCTCCCGGGCGCGAGTCATCGGCTCTCCCGAAGGCCCCATGCGCGAGCAGTCCGATCACGAGACATGGAATTCGGCCCGCTCCCTTCCTTACGGCGAGTTCATGGCGTCGATGTTCCTGCGCTACGTGATATTTGCCAACTCCGAAAGCGCTATTGCGAACACGGCGGGCGTCGACGGTCTCGATGCGGACATGCAAAACGTTGTCGACAAGATCAAGCTCGTAAAGTTGCCCGAGCCGGTCGAGGTGTTTTTGGGCTTTAACACGTCACCGCTCCCCGATGCTATCGAGACGCTGCTTTACCGCGTTGGCCATGCCGAGAATCCGAGCGGTATCGAGCGCTATGCCGCCACCCTTATGAGCGAAATTGACTTGCCCCGTCTGCGCACCATTGCCGCCAAGTCCGAAATGAGCCTGGCGCGCATCGACCGGTCAAAGCTGTTTTATCTCAATTTTGATCGTAGCTTGCTGGACCAGGACGAGATTGACATGCTGCTTGCCATCGAGTGCCGTCTCAACCGCCTCTCCGGCATCCTCGAGCGCATCGGGGCCGGATTGGCCCCTGCGGCATCCTCGCCGAGCCTTGAGGGCTGCGCGCTCTTTGATGCGTGGCATATCGCCAAGACGACCAACGATGTTCCCCGACTGCTCGATACGGCCTCGAGCGATAACCCGTGGGGCAAACCGGGTACGGTGGCTTGCCAGCCGGGCGGCGAGTGGGACGTGCGCACCCGTTTTGCGCGAATCGTTGAGGCGCTCAACGTGGTCACGCGGCTCGACTATACCTATCGAGTAAACGTTGCCGAGGGGATTATGCTCGTTCGGTTTGGGCAGTCTGTCGTTGATGCCATGCCGCAACGTGAATACGACGCTCAAGATGACGCCTGGCGCGAGCTGGACGAGGACACGCGCGCGATCTGGGCCGCGGAGCACGATGCGCGCGTGGCACTCACGCTTGCGGCAGCGTGTTTTGCCGCGGGCACCTGCATCACGCGCTGCTATGTGCAGATTGCTGCTCCCGACAGTGAGCAGGGCGAGCGCGTTGTTGCAACGTATTTCTTTGGGCGCGCGGCCTATCTGGCCGATTGCGTGCCTGTTGCCAAGGATCTTGAGAGCATGGACATGGACGATATGCCGTGCAAGCGTGTGCTTGAGGCGTATGAGTCAACCGCTCCGGAGACGATTGAGCCTGCGGAGGTTCATGCTCGTCCGCGTGATGACCATCGCACGCTTCCGCCGGCGCTGCGCGATTTGCTGCTTGCCGATACGGCTGACGAGTTGGAGGTCATGGAAGAGGACGACGACCCATACGTGGCCCGTGTTGTTGAATTGCGCGAGCAGGCAAAAGTCGACCGTACAGGTGCTTTTGAAGGCTTTTCTCGTCTTGTCGAGGAGTTGGAGGCTAAGTGCGCCGTCGCCGAGCTTTTAGCGACAGGTCCGGTTCAAACGCAGTTTTGCGATAACCAGCTGGTGCGCATGGTGCTACCGGTGTTGGAAGAAGACCGCTCTGTGCGAATCCTTCGTGCGCCCGATGCGCTGTACTTTGCCCAGCACGAGATCTGCAGCTTTTACGTCGAGCAAGAGGACTTTGAACGAGCACTGCCCGAGGTGCGCCATCTTTACGATCTGGCGCGCTCGTCCATGCAATCGCACTTTGCGCTCATCAACGTGCTTGCGCGTCTGGAGCGCTTCGACGAGATTATCGAGGTGGCGCGCCACGGCCTACGTATTGCCAGCGATCGTTCTGCAATCGGCTACCTGTTCTATCGCCTGGCGTTTGCCTATTGGAATTGCGATCAGCTCGACCTTGCGCTGGCTTGTTACCGTCTGGTGCCGCGCGGCGAGGAGTCGGGCAGCAGCGCGCTGGAAGAAATGCAGGGCCTTATGAACGAGATGGGCGTCAGCGAGCCTCCGACGTTCGAGGAAGCGGTCGAGACCATCCGCAAGGCTGGACTCGAGCTGCCGCCAGTGTCCGCCGTGACGAATCAGCTGGCAGATGCCGCTGTGCAACTGGTCGACAGCGGCTTCTTTTTCCTGGCACGCGGTTGCATCTTCCAAATGTGGCGCACCATGGGCAACGACGAGCTCGGCTCCCTCAACCGCTCGCTGGGGTAGGCGAAGCCTCCAAGGGGGAAAGGATGCTAGGCAATTAGAAAATTTCCTCTTGCCCATCCTTGGCTGTTTGGTTACTATAGAACGGCTGTTACGGAGAGCTGACCGAGAGGCCGAAGGTGCTCGCCTGCTAAGCGAGTATGCCCCAAAAGGGCATCTGGGGTTCGAATCCCCAGCTCTCCGCCAGTAAGACTTTAAAGAAGGGTTCCGAAAGGGGCCCTTTTTTAGTTGAACCACGTTAGCTGGGGATTCGAACCCTCAAAAAAGGAGGCGTCCTTTCGGACACCTCCTTTCAGCGAGCGTATTGTTCTTCGACCCTACACCTCGGGTGCCTTGGCTACGGTCTCGCTCTCTGCCGTGAGTGGCCGGTTGTCGATGCGGCGGCCCAAGCGATCGAGCTTCACAAGGAGCCATTCAATGGGATTCGGCCCTGCACCTTCCTCGTCGGCAACTAGGTCCATGACGGCGATCTTGGTGTCGTCCTGCTTGAGCGTAACGCTGCCCACCTTGTCGCCCACATGCACCGTGCCCGAAAGATCGTCGTAGCTAACCTTTTCGGTCACCTCGCCGGCAAGGGAAAACACGGTCGCTTGCGCCGTAGGATCGGCGAGTGTGGCGTCGATCGTCTTATCCGTCCAGTCGGTTTGGCCAATGCGCGCCATAAGCGGGTTGCCGTTGGCGGTCTTTTCCTGCGTGTTGGCGATCGCGACCGTCACCTTGTGACCGTAGTACCAATTGGCAAGGGTTGCGGTATCGGTAAAGCGCTGGTCGGTGGTGGTGGAGTTCAAAACGACGGTGTAGATCTCGTCGCCATCGCGGTTGTAGGCACTCGTAAAGCAATAGCCTGCATCGTCGGTGGTGCCGGTCTTGCCACCGATGTTGCCATCTTGGCCCAGCAAATAGTTATGCGTGTCCATGGAGTGCGAATGGTCGGTGCCGTCGGCGCCCGTGACCTCGATCCAAGAATCCTCGCTCGCTACGACCTCGCGGATCGTGTCGTTTTTCATGGCCTTCTGCATCATTAGCGCTACGTCATGTGCGGTTGAGTGCATATCGCCAGCCCACTCATCAAAGTCCAGACCATGCGGGTTTTCAAAAAGCGTACCGGTGCAGCCGAGCTTCTTAGCGCGCTCGTTCATGGCCTTCACAAATGTGGCCTCGGCGTCTTTGGTCTTAGGGTCGATCTTCTTGCCCACATATTCGGCGAGCACGATGGCGGCGTCGTTGCCCGAGGGAATCATCAGGCCGCGCAGTGCCTGCTCCACGGTAAGCTCGTCGCCTTCGAGCAAGCCGGCGGTCGAATTACCCACGGTGGCTGCGGCGTTGCTTACCGTGACCTTCTCGTCCATCTTGCAATTCTCGACGGTTAGGATCGCGGTCATGACCTTGGTGATCGAGGCGATCTTGACCTGCTCATCGGCGCCACGGGCATAGTAGACGGTGCCGTCTTTGCCCATGACGAGGGCATTGGTCGCATCGATATCGGGCAGGTTTTCGGCCGTGATGCCGCGCGCATCGGCGGTTTTGCCGCAAACATTGTCGGTCGTGAGCACTTGGGCGCCGGCGACGGTGGGCACGCCAGCGGCAAGGGCGATAGCGCAGACAAAGCCGGCGGCAAGCTGGGCTGAGCGCTTTGCAAAAGAGGTGAGGGACTTCACGGATTTCGCTTTCGACGGGATGGTCTCTTCTGGAACTAGAGTATATCGTTTGCCGGCGTCGGCGATCATCGCGTGCGTGCGTGGCCCACATCCGCGCCCGAACGGGCACAAGGGTGCTTAAGGCCGACTTAATCACCCACGCTTGTTGTGTGTGGCATGCGTCGCCTCGGGCATAATGGAGCGCGAGAGGAGCACGCATGAACGAGCGCATTTTGGTAGTTGATGACGAAAAGGCCATCGCCGACTTGGTTGGTATCTACCTTACAAAAGAGGGCTTTGATGTCCAGATTGCCTATAGCGGGGCCGATGCGGCCAAGGCGATTCTGGAGCAGGAGTTCGATCTGGCGCTGCTGGATGTCATGCTGCCCGATATCGATGGGTTTGAGCTGCTGCGTACGATCCGTTCCAGCCATACCTATCCCGTGATCATGCTGACGGCGCGCGATGCCCAGCAAGACAAGATCGAGGGTCTTTCGCTTGGCGCGGACGATTACGTGGTTAAGCCGTTCCGTCCGCTGGAGCTCATCGCGCGCGTGCACGCTCAACTTCGCCGCTACACCAGCTACGGTAGCCGCGCACAGGCGGCCGAGTCGCTGACCCTCCAGCTCGACGGCCTGGAGATCAACCGCGATGCTCGTTCCGTGACAGTGGACGGTTCACCGGTTCGCCTCACGCCCATCGAGTATTCCATCTTGCTGTATCTGGTCGAGCATCGCGGCAGCGTGGCGGCCGTGGAGGACCTGTTCCGCGCGGTGTGGAACGAGGACTTTATGCCCGGCTCCAACAATACGGTGATGGTGCACATTCGCCACCTGCGCGAAAAGATCGGCGACGACGCACAAAAGCCGCGCTTTATCAAAAACGTCTGGGGCGTCGGCTACATAATCGAATAGCGCCTTTGATGGTGGGGAAGTGGATATGACAAAAGACGATAGGCAGGCATTCGAGGTGCCCGATCGACTCTTTGAATACGTGAGGTCGGTCGTCGACAACCGCGCGCTTGCAACGGTGCTGCTCTTTTTGCTGAGCCTGCTGCTGATTGGCATCGATAACATCGCCGGAATCTTGGCGGTGCTGCTTATCGGCTTTTTGCTGATCGATCGATTCGAAATCGTTCGCCGCTGCGTGGTGATTGGCGGCGCCGCGTGGGCCATGACGTTGGCGATTGGCGCCATGGCGCTCGGCGGCATTGAAGGGCCGGTGCTGTTCGATGCCGGCTTTGTATTCAACATGCTTGGCTTTGTGCTGGCGCTTGCCGTGTGCGTGCTGTTCTTGTGCGGCCGCGCCCTGTACTACCAGGGCTACGAGCAGGGCGAGCAGCATGCCGATTGTGTGCTGGCCGCTCGTATTCAAGATCGCCTGATCGATCACCCCGACACCTGGGACAACATCGACGGCGACTTCTTGGAGGCCGAGGGCGCCCTTAACCGCGTGCGTGACCGTGAGCGCAAGGTGCAGCAAGCTCTGCGTGACGAGTCGCATCGCAAGGACGATCTGGTCACGTACTTGGCACATGACCTGCGCACCCCGCTTGCCAGCGTGGTGGGCTATCTTTCGCTGCTGCAAGAGGCTCCCGAGCTGCCGGTTGAGCAACGTACGCACTTTACGGGCGTGGCGCTCGACAAGGCGCACCGGCTCGATGCACTCATCGAAGAGTTCTTCGATATCACGCGCTTTGACTTCCACGATATCGTGCTCACGCGCGGCTATGTTGATCTGGGGTTGCTGCTGGCTCAGGTGACTGACGAGTTCTATCCCATCCTCAACGAGCAGCATAAGGAAGTCCAAGTTGATATTCGCGAGGACCTGACGGTGCTCGTGGATGGCGACAAGATGGCCCGCGTGTTCAACAACATCATGAAAAACGCCGTCGCCTATAGCTATGAGGGCTCGACTATCACGATCGAGGCCGGGCGCCAAGACGATGGCGGCGTGCGCGTGCGCTTTATCAATCAGGGCGATCCTATCCCTGCGGCTAAGCTCAAGGTGATCTTTGAGAAGTTCTATCGCCTGGATGCGGCGCGTGCGACCAATCGCGGTGGTGCCGGTCTGGGCCTTGCTATTGCCAAGGAGATCATCGCGGCACACGGCGGTACCGTTGCATGTGAATCGACGCCCGAACACACGATATTCACCATCGAGCTGCCCGCCGCATAGCCAGCGTGCCCTTACAAACACTTGACAATGCGCTCACGTGCATATGAGCCGCGATTTCTACTATCGATACTGCTGAATTGATATCGATGTGGAGGTATGCGGTATGACGGCTGCTGCGGCTGTGGAGCCCACGGAGCTTGAAGAACTCATGAAAGCGCAGGCCGAGGCCGCGTACGAGCGCGAGGTTGGGGATGCGACTCGCCCCACGGCAGAGGATCTTGCCGCCTCGCCGACGCGCATCGACGTCGAGGGCCTCGACCTGTTCTATGGCGACCATCATGCGCTCAAGGACGTGAATATCAAGATCCGCGACAAGCAGATCACCTCGTTTATCGGGCCTTCGGGCTGCGGAAAGTCCACGTTGCTGCGCTGCTTTAACCGCATGAACGACGGCATCAAGGATTGCCGCATCGAGGGCAAGATTGCGCTCGATGGTCAAGATATCCTGGGCGATTACGACATCTGCCGTTTGCGCCAGCGCGTGGGCATGGTGTTTCAGCGCCCCAACCCGTTTCCCATGAGCATCTACGACAACGTCGCCTACGGTCCTCGCGGCATGGGAGTGCGCGACCGCGTCGTGCTCGACGAGCTGGTCGAAGACTCCCTGCGACGCGCCGCCCTGTGGGACGAGGTCAAGGACAAGCTCAAAGAATCGGGTCTGGGTCTTTCGGGCGGCCAGCAGCAGCGTCTGTGCATCGCCCGTGCGCTGGCCGTGCAGCCCGACATTCTGCTGATGGACGAACCGACCTCGGCGCTCGACCCCGTATCGACGCTGGTGGTGGAGCAGCTGGCCTGCGAGCTCAAGGAGACCTGCACGCTCGTGGTCGTGACGCACAACATGCAGCAGGCCGCGCGTATTTCCGATTCGGTCGCGTTCTTTTTGCTGGGTGAGCTGGTGGAGCACGCGCCCACCGCGCAACTCTTCAAGAATCCGACTGATCCGCGCACGGCGGATTATTTGACGGGCCGTTTTGGCTGATACCATCTAGTACAGGCACCTTTAGGGTTAAGATGCGGTCATGCCGGCCGCAAAGGGGTTCAACATGATCTATTACGTCGAGGACGATGACAACATCAGGGATTTGACGGTCTATGCGCTGCGCAAGCAGGGAATCGAGGCCGAGGGCTTTTCGTGCGATGGCGAGTTTAAGGCCGCCGTGGCGCGACGGGTACCCGATGCTGTCCTGCTCGATATCATGCTGCCCGATACCGATGGCTTGGCGATTATGCGTCGACTGCGTGCCGATCGCCTGACGGCGACGGTGCCCATCATGATGCTTACCGCCAAGGATACCGAGCTCGACAAGGTGATGGCGCTCGATGGCGGTGCCGACGATTACCTGACTAAGCCGTTTTCGCTCATGGAGCTCGCCAGCCGCTGCCGCGCACTGCTGCGTCGCGGCGGCATGGTCAAACAGGCAAGCGATGTGCTCAGCGTGGGCGACATTGTGCTCTCGCCCAGCCATCGTGAGGTGACTGTTGCCGGCGAGTCGCTTAAGCTCACCCTGCGCGAGTTCGACCTGCTCGAGTACCTCATGCGCAAGCCCGGCGTGGTCTTTACCCGCGAGTCGTTGCTGCAGAGCGTGTGGGGCTGGGACTTCGACGGCGGTTCGCGCACCGTTGACGTGCACGTGCAGACGCTTCGCCAAAAACTGGGCGAGCATGCCAGCGCCATCGAGACCGTGCGCGGCGTGGGCTACCGCTTGGCCGAGCCTTCTGCCGGTGATGGTGCCGAAGGTGACGACACCGCGGCCACCGCATCGGAGGAGTAACCCGTGGTCTTCGCCCCCCAGGGAAAACATACGCTGTCGCACCGCGTTTTTGTGACGATCTTTGTCTGCGCCATGGCGGTTATCGTGGCGTTTACGGTGCTGGGTGCGTTCTTTGTGCAAAACACCTTGGCGGATGCCACGAGTGCCAATCTGGCGCAGGAAACCGAGCTCATTGCTGCCGCCCTCGACGAGCAGCAGGAGCCCATCCCGTTCTTGCGTAGCCTCGATCGAGAGGACTTGCGCATCACGCTGATTAACAAGGATGGATCGGTTGCCTACGACAACGAGGCGTCGCCTTCCACACTGCCCAACCATGGCGATCGCCCCGAGGTCATCGAGGCCTTTGAGAGTGGTTCGGGTTCCGCGGAGCGCGCAAGCTCTACGCTCGACGAGATTATGCTGTATCGCGCCGTCGCCCTTGATAACGGCCAGGTTGTCCGCTTGGCGCAGGCCCAGCCTGGCGTTGCGGCGATTTTGCTGTCGATGGTGGCGCCGATGCTGCTTATCGCAGCAGCGGGTGCGGTACTCTCGTTTTTTATGGCGCGCCGCGAGTCCCGTGCCATCATCGCGCCTTTGCAAGAGGTGGATTTGGACCACCCACGCCGTAGCTATGAGCACGCCTATGCCGAGATGGTCCCCATGCTTGAGCGTATTGAGTCGCAGCGCCAGGAGCTCAAGCGCCAAATGGCGGTGCTGGCGGACAACGACCGTATGCGCCGCGAGTTCACGGCGAATATCACCCATGAGCTCAAGACGCCGCTTACGGCGATTTCGGGCTATGCCGAGCTCATCGCAAACGGCATGGTCGAGGGCGAGGGCGACCTGCGCAACTTTGGCGGTCGCATCTATCGTGAGGCGGGCCGCTTGGCAGCGCTTGTCAACGATATCCTTACGCTGTCTAACTTGGACGAGGCCGAGCGTGCAGCTGAGGGCGAGGCGGTGCCCATTGGGTCCACGGAGCCTATTGAGCTCTCACGTGCCATCTACGCGGTCGAGCAGCGTCTTGAACAGGTCGCCCGTCAGGCGAATGTGACGATAAGTCATGAGACCAAGCCTGTGGTCATCGAGGGCGTGTCGCGCTTGCTTGACGAGCTCATCTATAATCTGGCAAGCAACGCCATCCGCTACAATCGACCCGGCGGTACGGTTACGCTGCAGTGCGGCACCAACGACGAAGGCCATCCGTTCCTTGCGGTCGCCGACACGGGAATCGGTATCGCGCCTGAAGAACAGGGCAAGGTATTTGAGCGGTTCTATCGCGTGGACAAGAGTAGGTCCAAGGCACGCGGCGGAACCGGTCTGGGGCTTGCCATTGTCAAGCATGCGGCCCTGTATCATCACGCCACGCTCGATCTGTCGAGCGAGTTGGGCGTGGGAACCACCATTACGGTGACGTTTCCCATACAGCAGGACGAGCCATTCGCATAGCGATATAACATAGATATTGATGCAGACGCCGCATTTGACTTTCGGGTGCGGCGTTGTTGTGCAATTTTACGATTGCTTCCGACATTTTTACAGGAGAGCCTGTTTCTTATGTATAGAGTTTGGTCTCGGTAAAAAGATGCGATAACATACGGACAGTTTTGTCAATCCGAACTGGGGAAATGAAAGGCAAGCTGCATGACCCTTCTCGAACTGTTCCAGCTGCTGAAGAAGCACCTTCAGCTGGTCATCACCCTTCCGGTGGTCTGCGCGATCGCCATGGGCATCGTGTCCTTCGTTGCGATGGACAACACCTATACCGCGACGACGAGCATGTACATTCTCGCCAAGACCGACGATAGCGGTCAGATGAGCTACAACGATCTCTCGGCGAGTCAGATGCTTTCCAACGATATCGCCACGCTGCTGGATAGCGATAGCGTTAAGAGCGGCGCAGCCAATGAACTGGGCCTCACCGATCTGGATGACTACAAGGTGTCTGTTTCCTCCGAGACCACCACGCGTGTCATTACGCTTTCGGTTACCGGCACCGATGCCAAGGAGACGGCTAAGGTCGCAAAGGCCATGGCCAGCTCGGTGAGTACGGTCGCTCAGAACGTCGGCGCTGCCCAGAGCATCAACGTTATCGACGAGGCTAAGACCCCCGAAGCCCCCAGCGGTCCCAAGCGTATGCTGTACGTTGCTGTCGCGTTCCTCGCCGGTATCTTTATCGCAGTCGCCTATGTCGTTTTGGCAGACATGCTCAATACCCGCATCCGCGGTGCCGAAGAGGCAGAAGAGCTCCTGGGCATTCCCGTTGTTGGCCGAATTCCGGCTATGAAAGGTGGTAAATAGGCATGGCTAAGGCAAAGAACACCGATAAGCTCGTTGTACAGAATGCCGCCAAGACCCTTCTGGCCAACATCCGCTTTGCGAGCGTGGACGACCCCATTCGCTCCATTACTGTCACGTCCTCGATTCCCAACGAGGGCAAGTCTACGGTTTCCATCAACCTTGCCCAGGCTATCGCCACGAGCGGCAAGTCCGTGCTCCTGGTCGAGGCCGATATGCGCCGCAGGTCCCTTTCCGATATGCTCGGCGTTCGTTCGCGCGGCGGACTCTATGCGGTCCTTTCCGAGCAGATCTCCATTGACC
Source organism: uncultured Collinsella sp. (assembly GCA_958445065.1). GTDB lineage: Bacteria > Actinomycetota > Coriobacteriia > Coriobacteriales > Coriobacteriaceae > Collinsella. The sequence continues at coordinate 31,778 of CAUCQW010000012.1, read as the reverse complement.
AGGCAATTGTCGAGACGGGTCAGAAGAACTTCTACTTCCTCGATGCCGAGCCGCACATTCCCAATCCTGCTGACATCATCGTCTCTCACCGCTTTGCCAAGCTGGTAAAGGCACTGTCCGCCAAGTTTCAGTACGTCATCTTTGATGCTCCCCCGGTCGGCACCTTCATCGATGCTGCCGAGATCGCAAGTCTGACCGACGGCACGCTGTTCGTGGTGCGCGAGGACTTCACCAAGCGCGAGGAGGCACTCAACGCTATCGGCCAGCTTAAGAAGTCCGAAAAGGTCAAGCTCATCGGTACCGTTATGAACTACTGCGAGACCGAGACCAGCGAGTACTACTACTCCTACTACACCAAGGACGGTAAGAAGGTGAAGAAGGGCTCCGACGATCAGGGGACTTCCAAAAAGGGCATCTTCACCAACCGAGCAAACGTTTAGTTGATTAAGGCTGACCTATGCGTGACATTCATTGCCATATCTTGCCGGGTGTAGACGACGGCGCCGCCGATCTCGATGAGAGCTTGGCGATGCTCGAGGCTGCCAAGCGGGCCGGTGTAACCAGAATCGTTTGCACTCCTCACTGCCGTGATCCCTATTTTGATTACGACAAGATGTGGGATGCCTTTGAGCTGCTGCGTGATAACGCTGACGGTTTTCCGCTCCAGATGGGCTTCGAGGTCAACCATCGAAAGCTCGTTGAGCTTGGTATCGATGCCGCGGAGCACTTGCATTTCGATGGGACCAACGAGTTTCTGCTCGAGCTTTCGACGCATGCCGATGCGTATGCGTTTAGAGAGTACGAGAACACGATTTACGATTTGCAGTGCCGTGGCTACCAGGTGATCATCGCTCATCCTGAGCGCTATCGTGCGGTTCAAAAGGATGTAAGCGTGGCGGAGCGTCTGGTCGATATGGGCTGCAAGCTGCAGGCTTCGGCGGACTTTATTGCCGGCGGTCGCTTTGGTCGCGAGAAAAAGCCGGCACAGCGCCTGTTCGATCAGAACCTGTACAGCTTCATCGCGAGCGATGCCCATAACGTGGGTCATTACGACTGCCTGGCGAAGGCTCGCGCGAAGTTTAGCGTGCGCGGAGCTCATTTTCGCTAATATCTGTCCCTAACGTTCGCATTGAATGAAAGGGCAGCCATGGATATCCAACTTAAGACGGGATGCTTTGATGACGCGGCGTTGGTGCGCCGCGTCGTTTTTATGGACGAGCAGGGCTACGAGAATGAGTTCGACGCTATCGACGAGGATCAGAACTGCATTCATGTGACGCTCTATGTAGACGGCGAGCTTGCCGGTTGCTCGCGCGTGTTTCCCGAGGAGCTTGAGCGCGTGGCTGACGCAGAGGCCCCGGTGTTGCCGGCATGCGACATGGACGAAGGCGTTGCGGCGGGGGAGGCCTACATTATGGGGCGCGTCGCCGTGCTGCCGGCTATGCGTCGTCGCGGACTGGCGAGTGCGATCGTCGAGGCCAGTGCTTCGTGTGCACGCGATGCCGGCGCTAAGCTTATTAAGCTGCATGCGCAGGAATACGTGTTGCCGCTCTATGCAAAGGCGGGCTACACGCAAATTGCCCCGGTAGATTACGAAGACGAGGGCCAGCCCCATGTCTGGATGGCCAAGCGCGTAGATGGCAGATAGGGACGTTCCTTTTCTGCCGGCAGCTGGGGACACTCCTTGGCAATTGACGCATTGGAGCGCTCGGACATACAGTTTTTCGATTCCGTATGTATATATGCGCGCTATTGGGTTATAAAATCTAAGTCTGAACATAGCAGGTCTGCGATGCGGCTCGGGCAACCGGGCCGTTTTTGCGGACGGGGGTAGCGCGAAAGGACTGCACATGCGTCAATTTAAGACCGAGAGCAAAAAACTGCTCGACCTCATGATCAACTCCATCTACACCAATAAGGAAATCTTCCTGCGCGAGCTTATCTCTAACGCGAGCGACGCCGTCGACAAGCTCAACTTTAAGAGCCTGCAGGATCCGAGCGTCAAGATCAACCAGGGCGACCTGGCCATTCGCGTCTCCTTTGATAAAGACGCCCGCACCATTACCATCTCGGATAACGGCATTGGCATGACCGCCGAGGAGCTCGAGCGCAATCTGGGCACCATCGCCCATTCCGGCTCCGAGGAGTTTAAGACCGAGAACGCCGAGCAGCAGGGCTCCGATGTCGACATCATCGGCCAGTTTGGCGTGGGCTTCTACTCTGCCTTTATGGTTGCCAGCCATGTGAAGGTCGTCAGCCGCGCCTATGGCGAGGATGTCGCCCATGTGTGGGAATCCGACGGTCTTGAGGGCTACACCATCGAGGACGGTGAGCGCGCCGAGCACGGTACCGATGTCATCCTGACGCTGCGCGAGAACGAGAAGCTCGATGCCGACGGCGAGGCCGAGACCTACGATCGCTTCCTGACCGAGTGGGGTCTCAAGAGCCTGATTCAGCAGTACAGCAACTATGTGCGCTACCCGATTCAGATGATGGTGTCCAAGAGCCGCCAGAAACCCAAGCCCGAGGACGCCGGCGACGATTACAAGCCCGAGTACGAGGACTATCAGGAGCTCGAGACCGTCAATTCCATGACACCGATCTGGAAGAAGCGCAGCTCCGATGTCGAGCAGAAGGACTACGACGAGTTCTACAAGTCCACGTTCCACGACTTTGACGATCCTGCGCGCACCATCAGCTTCCACGCCGAGGGCACGCTCGAGTATGACGCCCTGCTGTTTGTGCCGGGACGCGCGCCGTTCGATCTGTACAGCAAGGACTACGAGAAGGGTCTGGCGCTCTACAGCTCCAACGTCCTGATCATGGAGAAGTGCGACGACCTGCTGCCCGACTACTACAACTTTGTCCGCGGCGTCGTGGATTCCGCCGACGTGTCGCTCAACATCTCGCGCGAGACGCTGCAGCAGAACCGTCAGCTCAAGGCCATCGCCAAGCGTGTGGAAAAGAAGATTACCGCCGACCTTGAGGATATGCGTGACAACGACCGCGAGGCCTACGAGAAGTTCTTTGAGAACTTTGGCCGCGGTCTTAAGTACGGCATCTACTCGAGCTATGGCATGAAGGCCGATGAGCTCGCCGACCTGTTGCTGTTCTGGTCTGCCAAGGAACAGAAGATGATTACCCTGGCCGAGTATGCCAAGGGCATGCCCGAGGATCAGAAGGCCATCTACTACGCCGCCGGCGACTCGCGTGAGCGCTTGGCCAAGATGCCCGTGGTAAAGGGCGTGCTCGACCGCGGCTATGACGTGCTGCTGCTGACGCAGGATGTGGATGAGTTCACGTTCCAGGCTATGCGTGAGTACGTTGCCGCCGATATGCCCAAGATCTACGAGGACGATGCCGCCCGCGAGGCTGCCGAGAAGGCCGTGGCCGATGGTGCCGAGCCCGAGGTTGAGGATCGTCACCTGGAGCTCAAGAACGTCGCAACCGGTGATCTTGACCTGGCGACCGAGGACGAGAAAAAGGAGGCCGAGGACGCCACCAAGGAGAACGAGGACCTCTTTAACGCCATGAAGGAGGCACTCGGCGACAAGGTCGAGAAGGTTGCCGTCTCTGCGCGCCTGACCGATGCTCCCGCGTGCATCACCACCGAGGGCCCGCTTTCGCTCGAGATGGAGAAGGTGCTCCAGAAGGGTCCCGAGGGCGCGCCCGACGGTATGCCCAAGAGCCAGCGCGTGCTCGAGCTCAACGCCAAGCACCCGGTCTTTTCCAAGCTCGTCGCCGCTCAGAAGGCGGGCGACGCCGACAAGATCAAGCAGTACTCCGGTTTGCTCTATGACCAGGCCCTGCTGGTCGAGGGCATTCTGCCCGAGGACCCCGTTGCCTTCGCAGCAGCTGTTTGCAACTTGATGTAGTTAGGTATTTACGCGGTTTTACCAAACCGCGTAACGGCTCGACGCTGCCCTCAGTTCCGCCGTTCTAACGAACGGCGGACCAGTCGACGCTGCGCGGGCGCCAGAGCGACAACTTGTCATTCAAAGAGGACGGCATGACCAGAAGGTCTATGCCGTCCTCTTTTCATGCCAATTTGTTCGCTCTGGCGCCCGCTCGCTGGCATTGCTAAAACATCGATGTTACCGTGGTCCAAACTAGTCGTTGGGGGCGTTCTTGTTTGACCAGTCGTTTAAGAACGTCCCCGATGACTATTTGAATTGCTAATTTGTGCGGGTTGTGGTTTTGTGACCTGCTGAAATTAAAGATACTGTACAACTGTACGTTAATTCGTCTTCGTAGTATATTGCTACCCGCAAAACTCAATACCATTGTGCTCTGAGACGCTAAAGCGCTTACGTACAATGGTTATCGATAGTACGATTCGATTCAACGACAGGATGGATGGTCCAAGCGTGAGTCTCGGCAGCAAACTATCCAATGCAAAGGTCTCCTTTGCGATATTTAAGCGCGACATTAAGCGACTGCTTGTGAACCCCGTCGCCTTGGTGGTTACCCTTGGCGTGTGCGTTATTCCCTCGCTGTATGCCTGGTACAACATCGTGGCCAACTGGGATCCGTACGGAAACACCCAGGGCATCAAGATTGCCATCGCCAACAACGATCGGGGCACCCAAAACGACCTGGTGGGCGAGCTCAACGCGGGCGATCAGGTCGTCGATCAGCTCAAGGAGAACGATCAGCTGGGCTGGACGTTCGTCGACTCGACGGCCGATGCCAAGGAGGGCGTCGAGAGCGGCGAGTACTATGCCGCTATCGTGATTCCCAAGAACTTCTCGGATAACCTGGTTTCGATGCTCGACGGCAACTACCATCAGCCCAAGCTCACGTACTACGTCAATGAGAAGAAGAGCGCCATTGCGCCCAAGGTTACCGATACCGGTGCAAACACCATCGAGGAGCAGATCAACTCGGAATTTGTCTCTACGGTAGGCAAGACTGTTGCCGGTATCGCCAAGGATGCCGGTGTCGATTTAAAGGACAAGGCAACCCAGACTCAGGACTCGCTGGCAAGTTCGGTGTCCGAGGCGTCCGACACCTTGGGCGAGGTGCGCGATTCGATTGGCGATATGAATGCCGCCATCGATAAGACGAGTGGCGCTATCGCCTCGGCTGATGCGGCACTTGCCGGCTTGCAAGGCCAGGCACCGTCGCTGACGCAGGCGATCTCCCAGGGCAACGATCTGCTGAGCGAAGCTCGCACCACGGCGGGCAACTCCATCACCTCGCTCTCCAAGGCGCTCTCGGAAGGCAGCCTTGCGCTCACCAAGACGTCGGCCTCTGCGAACGCTGCCATCGGCAAGCTGACGGGCGCGGTCACATCTACGACCACCCGTATCGACAACTCGCTCGAGTCTCTTCAAGCGACGATCGAACACAATAAGGCCGTTATCGGGCACTTGGAGATTCTCGCCAATGACACGTCGACAGGTTCCGAGGAAATTGACGCGCGCATTGTATCGACCATCGATTTGCTTCGAGAGCAGAATGAAAAGCTTCAGAGCATCAAGGACGGTCTGTCCGCGCAGTCGAGCGCCATGGCGAATGACGCAGCGGCTGTTTCGGGTGCCAGTGACGCTATCAATAACGCAATTCATACCGGTGCGACCAACCTTGGCCAAGCCCAGACGGACTTGGGCCAAAACGCGCTGCCGAAGGCCTCGAGCGCGCTCGACTCTTTTGCTGCCGTTTCGGGCGACCTGACCGGTATCGTCTCGGGTATGACACCTACACTTGCAAATGCGCGCGGCACGTTGGCGCAGCTTAGCGCTACGCTCGGCCAGGCCAAGACCACGCTGTCCCAGACCGATTCCTCGCTTGCCAAGGTCCAGGACAAGCTTGCAACCGCCGCCAATGACATCGCGGCGCTGCAGACCTCCGAGTCCATGGGCGAGCTGGCCGATCTGATGGGCGTCGATGTCAATGACGTGGCAGATTTCATGGCGTCTCCGGTTGAGTTGACGTCCAAGCCAATCTATCCGGTCAAGAGCTTTGGCTCGGGCATCGCTCCCTTCTACACCAATCTGGCGCTTTGGGTGGGCGGCTATGTGCTCATCGCCATTTACAAGCTCGAGGTCGACCGTGAAGGTGTTGGCAGCTTTACGGCGCGCCAAGGCTACTTTGGCCGCTGGTTGCTCATGGTGATCCTGGGCGCGTTGCAGGCCATCATCGTTACGGTAGGCGATCTGGTGATTGGCGTGCAGTGCGTCAGCCCGCTGCTGTTCGTGCTGGGCGGCATCGCCATTTCGTTCACCTACGTCAATATCATCTATGCGCTGTCCACCACGTTTAAGCATATCGGCAAGGCTATCGGCGTCATTCTCGTCATCGTGCAGATCCCGGGTTCGTCGGGCATGTACCCCATCGAGATGATGCCCGGCTTCTTCCAGTGGCTGCACCCGCTGCTGCCCTTTACCTACGGCATCAATCTGCTGCGCGAGACGGTCGGCGGCATGTATTCGTTCAACTACCTGTTTAACCTGTGCATTCTGGGCGTGTTCTTGATCGTGGCGCTCTTTATCGGCCTGCAGCTGCGTCCGCTGCTGCTCAACCTTAACCTGCTCTTTGATAAACAGCTCTCCACGACCGGTATGATGATTTGCGAGTCCAACGACCTGCCGCGCCAGCGCTACTCGCTGCGCACGGCCATGCGCGTCATGCTCGATTCCGATTCGTACCGTCGCGAACTGCTCGATCATGCGGTCGCCTTTGAACATCGCTACCCGTACTACATCAAGGGCGGTTTTGCCGCCGTGGTGGGCGTTCAGGTCCTGCTCTTTGTCCTGTCGACGGTTCTCGATATCGACAATAACGGCAAGATCATCCTGCTTGTCATTTGGATCATCTCGGTTATTGCCATCTGCGGCTGGCTTATCAATATCGAATATATCCGAGCGAGCCTCAATACCCAGATGCGCATCTCGGCGCTTTCGGATGAGGACCTGCGTCGCGAGATGCGCGAACACACGGCCGCCATTCCTGCCGCCCGCCACATGTTTGGCCTCAACGCCAGCGAGCGTGGTGCCAAGGGCGGCGATCAGTCCACGGGCCGCTTGCCGCATATCGGCTCGCACCATAAATCTCAGGGCAGCGACAGCACAGCCACAAATGATGGAGATACCACCGCGCTTGGCAAGCACTCCAAAGGAGGTGAGGCATAAATGAAGAACATCCTGCATCTGTTTAAGCGCGATGTCCAAAACGTGTCTCGCTCCGTGATCGGCTTGGTTGTCGTGATGGGCCTCATTATCGTACCGTGTCTGTACGCGTGGTTTAACATCGCCGGCAGCTGGGATCCGTACGGCAACACCGGCAATCTTAAGATCGCCGTGGTCAACACCGATGAGGGTTACGAGAGCGATTTGATCCCCGTCGAGGTTAACGTGGGCGAAAACGTGACCGCCACCCTACGCGGCAACGAGAGCTTCGATTGGGTTGTGCTCAACAATCGCGAAAAGGCTATCGAGGGCGTTAAGTCGGGCGCGTACTATGCTGCCGTCGTTATCCCCAAAACGTTTAGCGCTGACATGATGACGCTTTTCTCGACCGACGTGAAGCATGCCGATATCGAGTTCTACGAGAATCAGAAGGCCAACGCCATTGCGCAGATCGTGACCGAGAAGGGTTCGAGCGCCGTCCAGAGCCAGGTTAACAAAACTTTTACCGAGACCATTACGACGATCGGTCTTAAGACGGTGTCCAGCCTGCTCGATTACATGAGCACCGACCAGGTGGGTAACTTTATCGCCAACCTGTCCTCGACGCTCGGCGATTCGATTGAGGACCTGCGAGACGTTCGGGCAAATGCTTCGTCGCTGGCGGGCATTTTGAGCTCCACGTCCGATTCGCTGACGTCGGCGAGCGGCATGCTCAAGCAGACGGGCACGGTCGATGAGTCAACGAAGCAGCTGATGGAGCATGTCAAGAGCGGTATTAGCGATTCCAAGGAAGCGCTGAAGGACGCCAACGACGCCATCAATGCCGCGATTGACGGAAGCGCGGGCTCGTTTGACAACGTGTCCGCCGAGCTTGCGAAGGCATTTGATGCCGCGAATCAACATGTCGACCTTACAGTGTCCCAGCTCAACGATGCCGCGGCGGCGCTCAACACGCGTGCCGACGATATCGACGCCACGGCCGACCAGCTCCGCAGCTTTGCCGATCAGGTGACTGACGAAAAACTCCAGGACAGCCTCAAGTCTGTGGCAACATCGCTGAGCAGGATTGCTGTGGAGTATCGCAACAACGCCAAGGACTTGACGGCCACCGCGAAGTCTCTCTCTGACAGCATGGCAGAGGTTAATAAGTCGCGTGCCGAGGTCGATCAGGCAATCGCGGATGCCAAGGCTGGTATCTCGGGCGCCAAGACTGACTACGACTCTGCGTTTTCGGCCAAGGCAAAGGAGCTCAAGAAGACCATCTCGGGCGTTTTGGATTCGCTGAACGGTATTTCGAACGATCTGGATAGTGCTGTTGCTGGCCTGACCGACGCATCCGGTTCGCTGGCAAAGGGCCTCTCCAAGGCTGCAAAGCTGGTCAACAAGGCTTCTGATCAGCTGGGCGAGGCGTCGGACAAGATCAGTGCGTTTAAGGACGAGCTCGACGGCGCCTTGATGTCGGATGACCTCGCTACGATCAAGACGATGATCGGCAATGATCCCGAGGGTCTGGCCGTGTCGCTTTCCGGCCCCGTCGCGCTCGATCGCAAGCCGGTCTATCCGATCCGCAACTACGGTTCGGCCATGGCACCGTTCTACACGATTCTGTCGCTCTGGGTGGGCTCGATTGTGCTGGCGGCCATGATGAAGGTCTCGGTTGACGATGAGCTTATCAACGAGCTCATCCCCGTGCGCCTGCACGAGATCTACCTGGGCCGCTACCTGTTCTTTGGCGGTCTGGCCCTGCTGCAGGCAACGCTCGTGTGTGCGGGCGACATCCTGTTCTTTGGCATCCAGTGCGACGACCCGCTGCAGTTTGTGCTGGCGGGCTGGGTCGCGAGTCTCGTGTTCTCCAATATCGTCTACACGCTTACGGTTTCGTTTGGCGATATCGGCAAGGCGCTCGCCGTCGTGCTGCTGGTCATGCAGGTCGGCGGTTCGGGCGGCACGTTCCCCATCGAGATGACCGGCCCCGTGTTCCAGGCGATCTATCCGTTCCTGCCGTTCACCCACGGCATCAACGCCATGCATGCCGCCATGGCCGGTGCGTACCACATGGAGTACTGGATTGAGCTAGGCATTCTGGCGAGCTATCTGATTCCGTCGCTGGCACTGGGCGTCGTCTTCCGCCGCCCGGTCATCAAAGCCAACGACTGGATCATCGAAAAACTGGAGTCAACCAAATTGATTTAGTTCAGCAACGTAAACGCCGTCGGAACATCGAGATCTTCCAACCCGATGCTTTAGCGTAGTGAATTGCACGGGCTGCTTGGTTGTTGCTACAGTAGCGGGGCGTGCCGGGGGTCCGGTGCGCCCTGCTTTTATTTGACCATGAGGCGGCACGCAGCCATGCGCGTGCGGACACCACGCCCAGATTGAGCGCGAGGATGCCCTATGGCCCAGCATGCCACTGACAATATCGAAATGATGCCCGATAGCCCTGTTGCTCGCGAGGACCTGGGCGCGGGCGGCACCTCCCGCGGCGCCGGCGCTCGCTCGCCGCTGTTCTGGAAAGTCCTGCTGCTTTCGGTGGCAGTCGTCTGGGGCTACTCCTTTACGACCATGAAGGACGCGCTCGACACCATTCCGGTGTTCGAACTGCTCTACGTGCGCTTTCTGCCTGCGGCGTTGGTCATGTTTTTCATCTTCCACAAGCGCATCATCGCGCACCTCAACGCCCGCAACCTTATCGTCGGACTTGGCATGGGCGCACTTATGTGGGCCGCCTACGCCCTGCAGACAGTCGGTCTGGCGCACACCACGGCGGGCAAGAATGCTTTTTTGACGGGCACGTATTGCATCGTTGTGCCGTTCGCGAGCTATTTTCTGAGCGGCGAAAAACTCACCCGCTATAACCTGGGCGCGGCGCTGCTGTGCTTGGCGGGCATTGGCTTGGTGGCGCTCGATAGCGTTGAATTCAACATCGGTGATGTCATTACGCTGGCGGGTGCGGTCTTTTTCGCCATCCAGATGGCGGTGACTGCCAAGTACGGTCGCAAAATGGACATCAACGTCATCACGTTTTGGATGTTTGTGGGCAACGGCGTGCTGAGCCTGGCAACGTCGCTGCTATTCGAGACCCAAGCGCCTCTGTCCGTGTGGACGCCGAGCTTTATCAGCGCGATGGCGTTTCTCTCGGTTGGTTGCACATGCGCGGCTCTGCTCATCCAAAACGTCGGCTTGGCGCATGTCTCGGCCTCGACGGGCTCACTGCTCCTTTCGATGGAGTCGCCTTCGGGCGTGCTGTTCTCGGTGCTGCTGATGGGGGAGGCGCTCACCTCGCGCCTGCTCGCCGGCTTCGCGCTCATCTTTCTTTCGATTATCTTGAGCGAGACGCATTTCGATTTCTTGCGCCGAAAATCACACCCGCAATTGTAAACAACTTGTTGCGCCGCCCTCCCAGGGCGGCATTTTTATGTCATGCCCTTACAGTTGTACCTTGCACTTTACGCTATCAAAGTGCGTGCTGCAAAAACGTTACTGGAGGGCTTCTATGGCATCAGCTCTGTCCGATTTTCAACCGCAACCAGCGCCCCAGGCCACCGCGGCGGCGCAGGCCGCTATCGGTGACGGTCTTGTCGCAGAAGCTCAGGCTTTTGCAGACGAGCTCGCTGCATGGCGACACGATCTACACCAGATGCCCGAGCTGGGTAACAATCTTCCGCAGACGTCTGCCTATATCCAGGCACGTCTGGACGAGATGGACATCCCCCATACCACGCTAGTCGACGGTTCCTGCGCCGTTGGCCTGATCGGTGCCGGTGCGGCCGCTCAGGGCAATGGCACGTGCAAGGACGAGCAGGCCGGAACGGTCGTCATGCTCCGAGGCGATATGGATGCCCTTCCCGTTGTCGAGGAATCCGGCGAGCCCTTTGCATCCACCAATGGCTGCATGCATGCTTGCGGTCACGATATGCACGCGACGGCCCTGCTTGGTGCGGCGCGCCTGCTCAAGGCCCGCGAGGCCGAGCTTGTGGAGGCCAACGCTACCGTCAAGTTGCTGTTCCAGCCGGGCGAGGAGACCTTTGAGGGAGCACGCGCTGCCATCGCCGACGGCTTGCTCGAGAACCCGCGCCCTCAGGCGGCCTTTGCCATGCATGTCAACAGCCAGTCGCCGCTTGGCCTGGTGCTCTACGGCAGCCCGGCGCTCTCGGGTGTGTACGGTTTCCGCATCACGCTCCAGGGCAAGGGCGGCCACGGTTCCAGCCCCGAGATCTGCATCGACCCCATCACGGCCGGCGTCCACGTGCACCTGGCGCTCCAGGAGCTTATCTCCCGCGAGGTGCCGGCGGCCAAGGAAGTCGCACTTACCGTTGGTAAGTTCGCCGGCGGCTTGGCGGCCAACGTCATCCCCGACACCTGCGTGCTCGAGGGAACGCTGCGCGGCTTTGATGTTGAGCTCATGGCTCACCTAAAGACCCGCATCGCGGAGGTCGTTAACGGCGTTGCTACGTCCTATCGTACGCCGGCGACCATCGAGACGCTTTCGGATGTTCCGCCGCTTGTACTCGACAGCGATATGACTCAGGCGTCGCTTGGCTACGTGGGCGCAGTGCTGCCCAAGACGGCTTTCTTGCCGCTTTTCCATGCCATGGCGAGTGAGGACTTCGCGCTTATCTCGAGCAAGATCCCAAGTGCGTACTTTACCGTGGGCGCGGCCGTAACCGACACGGACGAACACTTTGCCCAGCACCATCCCAAGGCACGTTTTAACGATGCCGAGCTGCCGCTCGGTGCCGCGGCCTATACCGCCGTCGCTTTGGGCTATATCGCCGACCACCGGTAGCACCCAACCTTGCCTTTCAAGCCTGCGGGCATGGCCGTAAGGCCTATGCCCTTGTCTTTCAAGGCAATCTTGGGCACTACCGGCGCCCGGCGCAGGCTATTCGTTTGTCTAAAAGGAGCAGTATGCCCCAGCAGCGTAAGTTCTTCCCCGGCTGGCTCGTGGTGGCCTCCGGCTTCGTGATCATGGCCACGTGTTACACGATTTTCGTCAACTGCATGAGCCTGTTCCAGCCGCTGATCGTCAGCAACCTGGGTATTTCCCTTGCGCAGTACAACGTCTCCAATGCCATCTCCACCGTGGTGAGTGTCGTGGGTTCGCTCGTTATCGGTCATGTTGCCGATAAGGTGAGTGGCCGCGTATTGGGCTCGCTTACCGTTATCGCTACCTCGGCGGTGCTTGCCGGCATGAGCTTTGTCGGTGAGCTGTGGCAGGTCTACGTGCTCTTTGCCGTCTCGGGCTCCTTTGCGAGCACCTGGATCGTGTGCTTGGCGTGCTCCGTGGTCATGCTCGTGTTCCTGCTGGTATCCGAGCCCATCGCCGCCAAGCTGCGCGCGAGCGTGGCGGGGGAGTAGGCGTCCGTCGCTCTTTTCTGTTCGTCCCGTTCTGTCCGTGGCCGCCTTGGAAGCCGAATGGATGCTCGTACCATCATTCGGTTTCCAAGGCGGCCACGGGCCTACGAAATGATCCCTATTCCTCCGTCCCCAAGGGATCACGTGATCCGAAGGGGACGGAGGAAAAGGGATCACAAACAGCGGCGGCGCGTCTGGCCGAACGAGTCCCCATACCCTCGTTCGGTCAGGCGCGCCGCCGCGTTGCTGCTTTGTGCCGTATAATGTCCACTACCTATGACGCGATACAAAAGAAAGGTGTTTGCCCATGCAGGCACAGAAGGCGGAGGGAACCCGCGACCTTATCGGCGCCGAGATGCGCGCCTGGCAAAAGATGCAGCAGATTGCGGCCGGCGTGTTCGAGCCGTTTGGTTTTAAACCCATCGAGACGCCCGCGATCGAGCAGGTTGACGTGTTTGTCCACGGTATCGGCCAGTCGACCGACGTCGTGCGCAAGGAAATGTTCCGCGTGTTCAGCGGTGCCAACCTGGAGCGCGTCTTTACCGAGGGCACCGACACCAAACTCAAGCCCAAGCAGCGCCTGGCACTTCGCCCCGAGGGCACGGCCGGCGTGGTGCGCGCCGTCGTCGAGAACAATCTGGTGCCCCAGGGCTCCACGCCGTTTAAGGCTTACTACGCCGAGGCCATGTTCCGCGGCGAGCGTCCCCAGAAGGGCCGCCTGCGCCAGTTCCACCAGGTGGGCATCGAGTGGCTCGGCGCTCCCGATCCGGCGGCAGACGCCGAGTGCATCATCATGCTCATGGAGTTCTACAAGCGCCTGGGCTTCGATCTTTCCAAGCTTCGTCTGCTCATCAACTCGATGGGTGACGCCCAGTGCCGTCCGGCTTATCGCGAGCAGGTTAAGCAGTTCATCCTCGATCACGCCGACGAGATGTGCGATGAGTGCCGCGAGCGCGCCGAGCTCAACCCGCTGCGTGCCTTCGACTGCAAGAACGACCACTGCCGCGAGATCATGGCCGAGGCTCCGCTGATGGGTGACAACCTGTGCGATGAGTGCCGCGAGCACTACGAGCAGGTCAAGCGCTATCTGGATGCCGCCGGTATCGAGTATGTCGAGGATCCCACCTTGGTGCGCGGCCTGGACTACTACACCCGTACTGTCTTTGAGGTCGAGGCCCCTGGCGCCGGCGTCGGCTCCATCGGCGGCGGCGGCCGCTACGATGGCCTGGTCGAGCTCGAGGGTGGCAAGCCCACGGCGGGCGTCGGCTTTGCTGTCGGTTTTGAGCGCGCCCTGCTGGCCCTGCAGGCCTTTGGCAGCGATTTGGGTGCCGATGAGGCCCCGTGCGTCTATGTCGCCAACGCCGGCAAGGAGCTGCGTCAGAACGTCTTTGCCATTACGCAGGAGCTTCGCGCCGCAGGTATCGTGGCCGAGGCCGACTATCAGGGTCGTTCGCTCAAGGCCCAGTTTAAGCAAGCCGATAAGGTAGGCGCCAAGCTCATCTTGGTCCTGGGTGGCGACGAGCTTGCCGCCGGCAAGGTCAAAGTGCGCGACATGCAGAGCCATGACGAGGTGCTCGCCGATCTGGACAACGTCGTCGAGGCGGTTCGCGAGCGCCTGTAGCGCATCTTTTTGAGCTTCGGGCCTGCTAACGTGTCCTGCTCATGGAGAGCGATTGTTACGGGGGTGTTTCGCTTTTATGCGGAATGCCCCCGTTTACGTATGCCGCCCACCGAGAAATACGACCATTTAGGGCAAAAACCTTTGCAATGCAGAAAATACTTTTGTGTGGTAAAGCGCAATCAGTGTCGAAAGTATTTCTCAAGCGCCTATAATGAATACCGCATGTTACGTGCATAGAAGGAGGAATGGGAGGAAACGTGGCTGAGAACCTAAGCAACCAGTCTGTACCCGAAGCCGCGGCGCGCGTCGCTGCCGTGGTCAACCGCCTCGTTAACCGAATCGGCTCGAATGCCGAGTCCAGGGAGCGTCTCGCCGAGATCGAGATCCCCGAGGAGCTGCGCGACAATCTGGCGCTGTTCTTGCGCCTGGAGCGCCGTGTGCTTAGCGAGTATGATCCCGAGATCGCGGACCTGTTCGACAAGATTTTGACAGCCGAGATTGTGGTCAATGCCGGCAACCCCGGTACCTGCGCTGCCGACGAAGCCGTCGACGAGCAGGGCGTGCCCACCGCCGACGAGCCCACTGCCGTGGCATTTCGTGAGGTCGTCGATTTGATCGACAGCCTGCCGCTCGATAAGCAGCAGGTCATCGTTCGCGCCTTTACGAGCTTTTTCCATCTGGCAAACCTGTCGGAGGAGAACTACCGTGTGGCGCAGCTGCGCGAGCGCGAGGCCGGTGCGTCGACCGATACCGAGGTCGATCCTGCCAACGAGCTTACCGTTGCCTATCACCAGCTGGTGAATGAGCTGGGTGTCGAGGGTGCCAACGAGCTGCTCGACAAGCTCGAGTTCCACCCTGTCTTTACCGCACATCCCACCGAGGCCCGTCGTAAGGCCGTCGAGGGCAAGATCCGCCGTATCTCCAACCTGCTGGAGGAGCGTCCGCGTCTGGGCGGCTCCGACCTGGTGGAGAACGAGCGCCATATGCTGCAGGAGATCGACGCCCTGGTGCGTACGAGTCCCATCGCGCTCAAGAAGCCCACGCCGGTCGAGGAAGCCGATACCATCATCGACATCTTCGATAACACGCTGTTCGACGTTATCCCCGTTATCTATCGTCGTTTTGACGATTGGGTGCTGGGCGACAAGGCCGGTACTGTGCCGCCGCTGTGCCCGGCGTTCTTCCATCCCGGCAGCTGGATCGGTTCCGACCGCGACGGTAACCCCAACGTCACCGCCAAGGTGAGCCGTGAGGTCGCCGCCAAGTACTTTACGCACATGGTGCTCAAGCTCGAGGACAAGTGCCGCCACATCGGCCGCAACCTCACGCTCGAGGCTACCTACAGCAAGCCGTCGGCCGAGCTCATTAACCTGTGGAACCATCAGGTCGAGATGAGCCATCGTTACACGGCCCGCGCCGAGCTGATCTCCGAGCACGAGCCGCATCGCGCCGTCATGCTCGTCATGGCCGACCGCCTGAACGCCACCGTCCGTCGTATCACCGACACCATGTACCACAGCGCCGACGAGTTCCTGGATGACCTGCGCGTCGTCCAGCGTTCGCTGGCCGCCTGCGGTGCCGTCCGTGCTGCCTACGGCCCGGTCCAAACCATCATCTGGCAGGTCGAGTCCTTCGGCTTCCATATGGTCGAGATGGAGTTCCGTCAGCACTCCGTGGTGCATGCCCGCGCCCTTAAGGATATCCACGAGAACGGTATCCATGGCGACCTGCAGCCCATGACGCGCGAGGTCATCGATACCTTCCGCGCTATCGGCTCCATCCAAAAGCGCTACGGCAAGAAGATGGCGCACCGCTACATCATCTCGTTTACCAAGAGCGCTCAGCATGTGGCCGACGTCTTTGAGCTGGCGCACCTGTCCTTTGCACACGAGGAGGATGTCCCCGAGCTCGACGTGATCCCGTTGTTCGAGCAGCTCGAGGACCTCGAGGGCTGCGTCGACGTGCTCGATCAGATGCTTACGCTGCCCGTGGTGCAAAAGCGCCTTGCCCAGACCAACCGCCGCATGGAGGTCATGCTGGGCTATTCCGACTCTTCCAAGGATGCCGGTCCTACCACGGCCATGCTCGCGCTGCACTCCGCGCAGGAGCGCATCGCCAAGTGGGCAGAGAAGAACGATATCGACCTGGTGCTCATGCACGGTCGCGGCGGTGCCGTGGGCCGTGGCGGCGGCCCGGCCAACAAGGCCGTGCTGGCGCAGCCCAAGGGTTCGGTCAACTGCTTCTTTAAGCTTACCGAGCAGGGCGAAGTCATCTTTGCCCGTTACGGCAACCGCACGCTGGCTCAGCGCCATGTTGAGTCCGTTGCCGCCGCAACGCTTTTGCAGTCGGCCCCGAGTGTCGAGAAGACCAACACCGAGACCACGCAGAAGTTCTGGGATATGGCCGAGAAGCTCAACACTGCAAGCCACGAACGCTATCTGGACCTGCTGAACACCGAGGACTTTACACCGTGGTTCTCGACCGTGACGCCGCTGACCGAGGTCGGTCTGCTGCCGATCGGCTCGCGTCCCGCCAAGCGCGGTCTGGGCGCCAAGTCGCTCGATGACCTGCGTACCATCCCGTGGATCTTCAGCTGGAGCCAGGCGCGCATTAACCTGGCCGCTTGGTACGGTCTGGGCACCGCCTGCGAGCAGCTTGGCGATCTTGACCAGCTCAAGGCTGCCTACCAGGAGTGGCCGTTCTTCCGCACCTTTATCGACAACATCGAGATGTCGATTGCTAAGACCGATCAGCGCATCGCCAAGATGTATCTGCATCTGGGCGACCGCGATGATCTGTCCAAGAAGGTCTTTACCGAGATGCAGCTCACCCGTAAGTGGGTCCTTGCCATCGTCGGTGATGAGTGGCCGCTGCAGCGTCGTCGCGTGCTCGGCTGCGCCGTTCGCGTGCGTAACCCCTACGTCGACGCTCTGTCCATCGCCCAGGTCCGCGCCCTTCGCGAGGTGCGCATGAATCAGGACGAGATGGCCGAGGAGAAGAAGGCCGAGTACATGAGCCTGATTCTTTCGACTGTGACCGGCGTCTCGGCAGGATTGCAGAACACGGGGTAATCGATAGCCCTGTGGCTCTCACCGGGACCCGATGGGTTTCCCTCTGAATGCGTCCTCGCACTTGAAGCCCCCTTATCCTGCTCCTTCGGAGCTGTGGATAGGGGGGCTTCGTGCTGCGGAATGCATTCAGAGGGAAACCCATCGGGCCCCTTCGTCCTCGGTCTTCTGGGATTAAAGCTGAAGGGAATAAGGCGCGCTTCGCGCATAGCGTGGAGTGCGGCGAGGGCTTCTTGCGTCCTGCGGAGTGTGCCTAAAAGTAAACTAATGGCGGGCCCTGCGATGTCCGGTCTTCGGCGGATCAGCCGCTGGGTGAGGGTGGTGCTTGGGGCGACGTGCAAAAAACGGAGTTTTCAGCAGCCAAAGATTGATGCATAAGGCCATAGCCGGCTTTCGCTGCCTTTGTTGATGCTTTTGCACGACGATTGGGCTTTGGCGACGATCATATATGGCTGGTTTCTCGCCGCATGCTATCCAGATGGGTCGAGTCATGAGGACTATCTACCTTTTGAAAGATTTTTGGCACCAAAATCTTATCCCGCGATGCTGAATACTCGCAAAAATGCACGCTCCGGAGGGTACTACCCAGTTATGGCCAGAAATCCATGCGCCATCTTATGCAATTATTTAACGAATTTATGCAAAATGGCTTACGTGCGTACGTCTCGGACTAGATGTTTGCCTCGGCGCTGCGTAAATCATCCTGTCTATAGTGTCTTTGACAGGCGGCTGCGGTCCCGTTTGGGGTCGCGGCCGTTTTGTTGTGGGTCAAATATGAACGTTGTGTTAATGAGTCGGTGGACGGTGGTGTTTTTCGGTGAGCGGCGTATCCTTCCAACGGTTTATCTAGTGTGTCAGTTGAAAAGGAAGAGGGCGCTCGTCATTGTTTGAATGTGAACTGCCGTTTGACCACAAGACGTTGCATCTGGAGCTCGAGGATAAGAACTTCGCGGGTGTGATGGAAGGTCATCAAAACGAGTTTAAGACCACGAAATCGCAGGAAGAGCTGGTAGGGGAGTCGCTTGCCAACCCTTATGGCTCGCCGTCGCTCGAGGAGCTTTGTGCTGGCAAGAAGGATATCGTCATCATTAGCTCCGACCATACGCGTCCCGTTCCCTCGCGTGTGACGATGCCTATTCTGCTGCATCACATCCATTCCGCTGCGCCCGAGGCTCGCGTGCGCATTTTGGTTGCTACGGGTATGCATCGTCCGTCGACGCATGAGGAACTCGTCAACAAGTACGGCGAGGAGATCGTTGCCAACGAGGAAATCGTTATGCACGTCGCGACCGATGACAGCATGATGAAAAAGATCGGCACCCTGCCTTCTGGCGGCGAGTGCATCATCAACAAGATTGCTGCCGATTGCGATCTGCTGCTTGCCGAGGGCTTTATTGAGCCGCACTTCTTTGCCGGTTTCTCTGGTAGCCGCAAGTCCGTCCTGCCTGGCATCGCCAGCTACAAGACCATCATGTACAACCACAACGGTCAGTTTGTGAACGATTCCCATTCGCGTGCCGGCAACCTGTGCCACAACCACGTGAGCGAGGACATGTTTGCCGCTGCCGAGATGGCTCACCTTGCCTTTGTGCTCAACGTGGTGCTCAACGGCAAGCACGAGGTCATCGGCTCCTTTGCCGGCGACATCCACAAGGCGCACGAGGCTGGCTGCGAGTTCGTGAAGAGCCTTGCCGGCGTTGAGCCCGTCGAGTGCGAGATTGCCATTACCACCAACGGCGGCTACCCGCTCGACCAGAACATCTATCAGGCCGTGAAGGGCATGTGCTCTGCCGAGGCTACGCTTCCCGAGGGCGGCGTGATCATCGACGTCGCCGGCTGTGCCGACGGTCACGGTGGCGAGGGCTTCTATCACAACATCGCCGACAACGATCCGGCGGAGTTTGAGCGTGCCTGCATCGACCGTCCTAAGGACGAGACCCTGCCCGACCAGTGGACGAGCCAGATCTTTGCCCGCATCCTGGCGCATCACCCTGTGATCATGGTCACCGACCTGTGCGATCACCAGATGATCAAGGATATGCACATGACGCCGGTCAACACCCTCGATGAGGCGCTCAAGCTCGCCTTTGAGATGAAGGGTGCCGATGCCAAGGTGGCCGTCATTCCCGATGGCCTGGGCGTTGTCGTCGCACAGCACTAGTACGCGGCCTAAACGAATCGTTTATAACCGACAAGAAAGATAAGGTTTTATGCTTACCAAACTCCTCTGCGAATTCGGCGCAACGGCCCTCATGATCATCTTTGGCGTGGGCGTGCACTGCGATACCGTGCTTAAGGGTACCAAGTATCAGGGCTCCGGCCATATGTTTGCCATCACCACTTGGTCTTTTGGCATCTCGGTCTGCCTGTTTGTCTTTGGTGGCGCCGTGTGCATGAACCCGGCTATGGTGCTTGCCCAGTGCATCGTCGGTCTGGTGCCGTGGAGCAGCTGCATCCCCTTCATGATTGCCGATATGCTCGGCGGCTTTGCGGGTGCCGTGATCGCATGGTTGATGTATGCCGATGAGTTCAAGGCTTCCGATGGTGTCATCGATCCCATTGCTCAGCGCAACATCTTCTCGACCAACCCCACCACCGAGGGTACGAACTATGCCCGTAATTTCTTCTGCGAGGCTATCTGCGCCTTTGTGTTCATCAGCGCCATCCTTGCTGCTGCTAACCGTGCTGGCGAGAACGTCCTGATGCTCGCTATCTGCGTCGGTCTGATCGTTTGGGCTGTTGGCATGGGCATGGGAGGTATCACTGGCTTCGCCATGAACCAGGCCCGTGACCTTGGTCCTCGCATGGCCTATCAGGTGCTGCCGATTAAGAACAAGGCTGACAACAACTGGAAGTACGGCCTGCTTGTTCCTGGCATCGCTCCGTTTGTCGGTGCCGCTCTGGCCGCGCTGTTTGTGCATGGTTTCTTGGGCATGTTCTAGTCTGAGGCTACATAGTTGTCCGCTGGCCGCATGGGGTAACTTCCCAGCGCGTCCTCGGACATGCAAAAAGGCTCGCTGCGCACTTCGTGCGGCGAGCCTTTTTGCGTCCTGCGGAATGCGCTGGGAAGTTACCCCATGCGGACAGCTGCGGGATCTTTGTTGCGTTCGTACAAGCAACCCAATATATATCTGAATTTGGATGGGAGGGGCTTGTTGCTGGTAGGGGCGTTGGGCTTCTGTCGACACTTTGGGATGGATTGTGCTTTGGGTTGGGGCGGCGCTTTGAGATGAGGTCGGAACTTTGGGATGAGGGGTTTACTCAGTTGAAGAGAGGCTTAATGGCTGATAGGTAGTCTTTGGCTACGTCGGCTTTGGCTGCTTGGAAGTTGTGCCAGGCCCACCATTGGACCATTCCTACGAAGCTTGAGGCTATGTGGTGTAGTAAGAAGCTGCGGTCCATGGTGGCGGCGGGGCCTGCGGGGTCGACGGGGACGGTTTCGGCTGCGCGCGACATGATGGTCTTGCGGAGGCAGTCGGCGAAGACGCGTGAGCCGGCGCCGGCTACGAGGGCTCGAACGCCCTGACGGCGTTCCCAGAGGTTGTTGAGGATATGCTCGACTTGCACGAGTGGGTCGTCGAGCGGCGTACCATCGTCGTCGAGGGCGTGGGTGCAGATGTCGTTCACGAGCTCGGACAGTAGGTCGTCTTTGCTCTTAAAGAGGCCGTAGAATGTCGCGCGGCCTACGTGGGCACGAGCGATGATGTCGCCGACGGTAATCTTGCCGTAATCCTCTTCGCGTAGCAGCTCGGAGAACGCTGCAACGATGGCAGCGCGGCTTTTTTCTTTGCGGGCATCCATGGCTATGCATCCACGTCAACGAGTAGACAACGGAGCGTGCCAGAGCAACCCTCGTAGGGGCGCTTGCCGGCGCCGTAGCCGACGGCCTCGATGTGGTAGCGTGCCGGCAGGTGCTCGGACGTGCGCAGCGCGGTGACGATGGCGGCGCCCGTGGGCGTCACGAGCTCGCCAGCGACCGGTGCGGGCGTGAGGGCGATATTGCCCGCCTGGCACAGGTTGACGACAGCGGGGACGGGAATGGGCATAAGGCCGTGGGCGCAGCGAATGGTTCCGTGGCCTTCGGAGAGCGACTCGACCACGATGTCCTCAATACCTAGGTCATCGAGGCAGATGGCGACAGAGCAGACGTCGACGATGGAATCGACGGCGCCTACCTCGTGGAACATGACGGTCTCGGGCGTTTTGCCGTGAGCCTTTGCCTCGGCATCGGCGAGTACGGAAAAAATGGCGAGGGCACGACGCTTGGCACCATCGCTTAGCCGTGAGCCATCGATGATGGCGGTGACATCCGCCAAAGAACGGTGGTGATGGTGGTGGGCGTGATGGTGACCCTCATGGTCATGCTCGTGGCAGTGCTCGTGTTCGTGCTCGTCATGGTCATGATGGTGGTGCTCATGCTCGTGCATGTGCTCGGTGCCCGCTTCGTTGCCGTAGAGCCAGGCCATATCGTGATCATGGTTCTCGAGCTCCTCTGCCAGCTGAACGTCAAAGTCGCAGGCGTCGATGCCATGCTTGTTTACGCGTGTAACGGCAATCTCAAAGCCGTCGACCGGCAGCGTGGCGAGCTGTTCGCGCAGGTGTTCCTCGCTGGCGCCCAGGTCGAGCAGGGCCGCGACGGTCATATCGCCGCTGATGCCCGAGGTGCCGTCGATGATAAGCGTATGCTGATGGTTGGACATGGAATGCTCCTTAACGGGCGCGAGGTGTGCCGGCGCTCAGATGATTGATAAGACTTGCCTGGTAGGCGGCGCCAAAGCCGTTGTCGATATTGACGACCGAAACGCCGCTGGCGCAGGAGTTGAGCATGGCGAGCAGCGCGGCCACGCCGCCAAAGCTCGCGCCGTAACCCACGCTGGTGGGAACGGCGATGACCGGACAGCTCACCAGGCCGCCGACAACGCTCGCCAGTGCGCCCTCCATGCCGGCAATGGCGATGACCACCTGTGCCTGGGCAAGCTCCTCGGCATGCGCGAGCAGACGGTGCAGGCCGGCGACACCCACGTCGTAGAGGCGGTCGACCTCGTTGCCATAGAACTCGGCCGTCAATGCGGCTTCCTCGGCGACGGGCAGGTCGCTCGTGCCGGCGCAGGCGACGACGATGCGTCCGTTGCCGGTGGGGGAGGGCTTGCCGCCCACGAGGGCGAGCTGCGCGTCCGGGACATATCCCAAGTCGATGCCGTTGCCAAGGAGCTCCGAGATGCGGTCTGCTTTTTCGGCGTCCAGGCGCGTGACCAGGATGCGCTCCTGGCCGGCAGCGCACAGTGCTTCGATAATGGCAGTAATCTGCTCGGCGGTTTTACCGGCACCGTAGACAACCTCGCCGGCTCCCTGGCGCATCCCGCGCGAAAGATCGAGCTGCGCAAAACCCAGATCGGCGGTTGGCGCCGTCTGGATGCGCGTAAGCGCGTCGGCAGGGGCGACTGATCCGCCGGCAACATCGCTCAGCAGCTGCTCAAGATCTCGCTTATCCATATATGTTCCCTTCGACGGCGCAAAGTCTAGCACTCAAAGGGTATGTTTCCGAACACTAAGACAAAATTGTTCGGAAACTATAGGACAGACTGATTCAATTGTTAGACGGATCGGTTAGTCGCGCAGGATGATGTCCATAGCGAGCATGAGGTTGCGCTCGTCGATGGCAAACGGGGCGGCTTCGCGCGTCTTGGGCTTGGCGCAAAATGCGATGCCCGTGCCCGCGGCCTGAATCATGGGGATGTCGTTGGCGCCGTCGCCGATCGCGACGGTATGAGCCATATCGACACCGCACTCAACCGCCCAGTCCAGCAGCTGGATGAGCTTGGACTCTTTGGTCACGATGTCTGCCGCCAGCTTACCCGTGAGCTTGCCGTCCACGACTTCCAGACGGTTGGCCAGGCAAAAATCGATGCCCGCGGCGGCCACGATCTTGTCGGCGACCTCGTGAAAGCCGCCGCTTACCACGCCGACTTTCCAGCCCTTGCTGTGCGCCGAACGCACAAGCTCCAGCGCGCCGGGGGTAAACGTCACGCGCTCAAAGGTGCGCTCGAACACACTCTCGTCCAAGCCGGCAAGCAGCCCCACGCGCTCCTCGAGCGCCTGCTTAAAGTCGAGCTCGCCGCGCATGGCGCGTTCGGTGATCCGCGCAACTTGCTCGCCCACGCCGGCCTCCTCGCCCAACAGGTCGATGACCTCCTGGTTGATGAGGGTGGAGTCGATATCCATAACGATGAGGCGTGCAGTCATGGCGGGCCTTTCCGAGTGCAGTTGTATTGGGGCACATTGTCGCACGCGGCGCGCCTTGGCGACGGCCACGGTGCGTCAATTGTTTCGTCTCCGTCAAGTCTTTGGGCAGGAGCTACTTTTCCGCGGCACATCGACACAGGTGCGATAAGATAGAACGCCATGTCTGGCTGCGCGGTTTACGCAGGCTGGGCAAATCTGTACGACGCCGCCCGGAACGACACGGGGCGGCACAGATCCATAAAGGAGGATCACTGGTATGAGCCAGACCCGTCCCATCGATGAGCATTCCATGCACACCCGTACCTGCGGCGAGCTTCGCTTCGAGAACGTGGGCGAAGAGGTCACCCTCACCGGTTGGGTGAGCCGTCGCCGCGACCACGGCGGCCTTATTTTCTGCGACCTTCGCGACCGCGAGGGCATCACGCAGCTCACCTTCGACCCCGAGCACTCCGATGGCGATGCCTTTAAGATCGCCGAGACCATGCGTCCCGAGTGGCCCATCAAGATCCACGGCGTCGTGCGCGCCCGTGGCGAGGAGACCACCAACACCAAGCTCGCGACCGGCGAGATCGAGGTCCTGACCGACCACGCCGAAGTGCTCAACACGTCCGTCACCCCGCCGTTCCAGATCGAGGACGGCATCGAGACGAGCGAGGACACCCGCCTGCGCTACCGCTATCTGGACCTCCGTCGTCCCGAGATGATGGCCAACCTCAAGCTGCGCTCCGACTTCACCTTTGCCATTCGCGAGGCGCTGCACAACCGTGAGTTCATGGAGGTCGAGACGCCCTCCCTGTTTAAGTCCACGCCCGAGGGCGCCCGCGACTTCATCGTTCCCAGCCGTATTCAGCCGGGCAACTTCTACGCCCTGCCGCAGTCCCCGCAGCTCCTGAAGCAGCTGCTCATGGTCGGTGGCGTCGAGCGCTACTACCAGGTTGCCAAGTGCTTCCGCGACGAGGACCTGCGTGCCGACCGTCAGCCCGAGTTCACTCAGGTCGATATCGAGATGTCCTTCGTGGACCAGAACGATGTCATGAGCGCGCTCGAGGAGGTCCTGGCCGATGCCTTCGGTCGCATGGGTGTCGAGATGCCCACGCCGCTGCGTCGCATGAACTACTGGGATGCCATGGACACCTATGGCTCCGACAAGCCCGATACCCGCTATGGCATGCACCTGGTCGACCTGACCGACATCTTTGCCAACTCCAAATTTAAGGTCTTCGCGACCGCTGCGAACGAGGAGGGCTCTGTCGTCAAGGCCATCAACGCCAAGGGTGCCGGTGCCTGGGCACGTGCCAAGATCGATAAGCTCGCCGGCGTGGCCTCCACGTTTGGCGCCAAGGGCCTGGCCTGGATCGCTTTTCGCGAGGACGGCTCCATCAACAGCCCCATCGTCAAGTTCTTCTCGGACGAGGAGATGGCGGCTCTGCGCGAGCGCATGGACGTCGAGCCCGGCGACCTTGTGATGTTCGCCGCCGGCCCGCGCCTGCTCTCTGACGAGATCCTGGGCGGCATGCGTTCTCACATGGCCAACGCGCTCGAGATCAAGCGCGAGGGTCACGACTTCCTGTGGGTCGTCAACTTCCCGCTGTTCCATTGGGATGAGGACCGCAAGGCCTATGCTGCCGAGCATCAGCCCTTTACCCTGCCGACCGAGACCGACATCGCCAAGATCGAGGCCGATCCGCTGGCGGCCGGTTCGTGCACCTACGACTTTGTCATGGACGGCTTTGAGGCCGGCGGTGGCGGTATGCGTATCCACAACGCCGAGATGCAGATGTCCATGCTCAAGCTCCTGGGCTTTACCGAGGAGCGCGCCGAGTCTCAGTTTGGCTTCCTCATGGAGGCCCTCAAGTTTGGTGCGCCCCCGATGGGCGGTTTCGCTCTGGGCCTGGACCGCGTGTGCATGCTGCTCGCCGGTTCCGACTCCATCCGCGACGTCATGGCGTTTCCCAAGACGGCCAGCGGCTCCGACCTTATGTCGGGCGCCCCGAGTGCCGTTAGCGGCGCCCAGCTCAAGGACGTCAGCCTGCGCCTGATGTAGGGAAGCGGCTACATATTGCCTGTAACGAGGGAAGGACACGTGCCTTCCCTCGTTTTTTATGTCGTGACGTCATGGTTTGGAGGCTTGCCGTCGTGCGCCGGGAAACTACAACCCGGAATTTGCGTCCAGAACGGGTCGCGCTTTCCCAAGGGGGGTCCTCTGGGAAAGCGCGACCCAGAATTCGGCAAAATAATGGGGCACAGTTTCCGGTTGAGCTGTCTAACGGAAACTGTGCCCCAGAATGAGCGCTCAAAACGGGGCAGGCTTTCCGCAACAACTGTCTGGCAGAAAGCCTGCCCCAGTTTCTTATAGCGAGTCTCTCTGGATCAGCTGCATGTGCATCACGGAGGTGGTAGGCTCGGCACCCTTGATCATGTCGAGCGCAATGTTGGCGGCCATGTGGCCTTCTTCGCGCAGGGGCTGGCGGACGGTCGTGAGCGCGGGGACGCAGCGCGTCGCAATCTCGTGATCGTCGAAGCCGACGACAGAAACGTCCGCAGGAACGGATAGGCCTGCCTCGTTGAGTGCGGTGATGACGCCAGCCGCGATACGGTCCGATCCGCAGAGCACGCCATCGAAAGCAATCTTGCGCGCGAGAATCAGGTGCATGGCCTGATAGCCGTCTCCGCTGTTCCAACCGGTATAGATAACGTTTGCGTCTGGGAGGTCTTCGCCCAAGACGGCGCGGTAGCCGCGCAGGCGGTCGACAACAGCGGGGTTGTCTTGCGGTCCCAACACGGCGACGATATCTTTGCGGCCGCGCCCCTTCATGGCGAGTGCCGCAAAGCGTCCGCCCTCTTCGTCGTCAGAGTAGACCGTCGAGAACACATCGCGATAGGGGTGGCCCTCGAGCTGGCCGCACAACACGGTGGGTACGCCCAGCTCGCGCAGCACCTCGAGCAGCTCGCTGCCTTTGTAGGGAGAGACGTCGATCACGGCGTCGAACGAGCGGCGCTCAAAGTGCTCGCGTGCGCGGTTGCGCTCATGCGTAGAAGACGCCTGCAAGATAACGGGCAGATAGGACGACTCCGACAGTTCCTCGGTAATGCCGCTCAAAAACTCGCTATAGGTGGGGTCGCTGAAGAGTTCACTCAGAGGCTCGGTCACGAGCACGGCGATGATTTCCGTGCGCCCGACAGCGAGCGCTCGGCCACGAGCGTTGGGGACAAAATTGACTTCCTTGGCCGCCGCGCGGACGCGCTTTTTGGTTTCCTCGCTAATGCGGGGCGAATCGTTGAGGGCGCGCGATGCCGTGGAGCGCGACACGCCGGCAGCTGCGGCAACCTCGGCAAGCGTAGGTGCGGTGCGAACTGGTTGTGTCATGGCGTCTCCTGGAAAATGCGGTCGATGTTGTCACTGATACGGGCTAGTGCGGATACAGCTTACTATAGTGCGCCTGAACAGCGTTCATGATATCCGGTGACCGGTGTCGTTTTGCAACCAAGCCGAAATCGAATACGTCTCGTGTGGGTGAGATATCAGCGGGCGTGGAGGTTGCCTACGAGCTTAAGAACGATGTCTTGTGCTGAGTTTCGATACTCAGGGTGACATAAGTGTTGCGATTGTACAGCCGGTTGCACCGTTAACCCGGCCAAATCGACCGTTCAGCGGACAACCGGTTGCACAGTATTTTGCATCGCCCGTAAGATAAGGACAACCGGTTGCACAAGAATCACTACGATGATGAAGGAGCATCACCATGGACGCCATTAACGATTGGGAAAACCAAGCGCTCACCCACAGGAACCGCCTGGCACCCCATGCGTACTTTATGGGTTACGAGACCGCCGATCTCGCTGCAACGTACAGCCGCGAGCTGTCGCGCGGGTTTGTCCAGCTGTCCGGCTCGTGGCAGTTCCGCCTCTTTGAGGGCCCCGCTGCCGTCTCCAACGAGGAACTCTCCACGTACAAGCCCGAGTGGGATCACGTGGAGGTTCCGCACCTGTGGCAGATGGACGGCTATGGCAACCTTGCCTACACCGACGAGGGTTTCCCGTTCCCGGTTGATCAGCCGTTCGTTCCCTCCGACGACCCCACGGGCGTCTACCAGCGCATCGTCAACCTTCCCGCCGTTCCTGCCGGCGCTCGCGAGATCATTCGCTTCGACGGCATCGAGAGCTATGGCGAGCTGTACGTCAACGGTCAGTATATCGGCATGACCAAGGGTTCGCGCCTGTCTGCCGAGTTCGACGTGACCGACGCGCTCGTCGAGGGCGACAACCTGTTTGCGGTCAAGGTCCTGCAGTACAGCGATGGCAGCTACATCGAGGATCAGGACATGTGGTGGGCCTCGGGCATCTTCCGCGATGTGTACCTTATGCAGCGTCCCGCCGCGCACCTGGTCGACTTTAGGTTCCGCACGCACCGCGAGGGCGATGCCGCTCTGATCACGCTCGATACGGTTGCCGAGGGCGCTTCCCGCGTTGTGTTTACGCTCAGCGATGGCGAGAACGTGGTGGCTACGGGTGAGTGCGTCGACAGCCATGCCGAGTGCAGCGTGACCGATGCCCACTTCTGGAATCCCGAGGACCCCTTCCTCTACGATCTTACGTTTGAGGTCTACGACGACGACAAGGTGAGCGAGTACGTCCCGCATCGCCAGGGTCTTGCCGAGGTGACGGTCGAGGGCAATCATATCTACCTCAACGGCACTTACTTTAAAATGCATGGCGTCAACCGCCACGATCACGACGATCACAAGGGCCGCGCCGTGGGCCTCGATCGCATACGCCGCGACCTGGAGCTCATGAAGCAGCACAACATCAACGCAGTGCGCACCTCTCACTATGCCAATGACCCGCGCTTCTACGAGCTGTGTGATGAGTATGGCATCATGCTGGTCGCCGAGACCGATATGGAGAGCCACGGCTTCGAGAATATCGGCAACATCGCCCTGGTTACCGACGACCCGGCATGGGAGCCGGCCTACGTCGACCGTATTGAGCGCCTGGTGATGCAGGAGCGCAACCACGCGTGCATCATCATGTGGTCGCTGGGCAACGAGAGCGGCTATGGCTGCAACATCCGCGCGATGTACGCCAAGGCTCACGAGCTCGATGGTCGTCCGGTCCACTACGAGGAGGACCGCAACGCCGATACCGTCGACGTCATTTCCACGATGTACTCCCGTGTGTCGCAGATGAACGACTTTGGTGAGCATCCGTTCCCCAAGCCGCGCATCAATTGCGAGTACGGTCACTCCATGGGCAACGGCCCCGGAGGCCTGTCCGAGTATCAGGAGGTCTTCGATCGCTGGGATTGCATCCAAGGCCAGTTTATCTGGGAATGGTGCGACCACGGTCTGGCTGCTGTGACCGAGGACGGCATTGCCTACGATATGTATGGCGGCGACAACGGCGATTACCCCAACAACAGCAACTTCTGCATCGATGGCATGGTGTTCCCCTGGCAGCAGCCGAGCCCGGGCCTTACCGAGTACGGCCAGGTCATCTGCCCGGTTCGCATGGCTTATGACGCCGAGGCGGGCGAGCTGACTGTCACCAACAAGCGCTGGTTTACCACCCTCGAGGATGTTTGCCTGTCGGCGGAGACCCTGGTGGACGGCGACGTGGTCTGCCGCAAGACGCTCATGCCCGGTGCGGTTGCCCCCGGTGAGTCCGTCCAGCTTCCGCTGGTGATTCACGAGGCCGCGGTAGGCGAGACCCTGCTGACTGTGCGCGCCTACACCATGGCCGCTCACGTCTGGTGCGAGCCGATGTTCCAACTGGGCGCAAACCAGTTTGCCATCGCAAACCATCCGGCGCCGGCCATTGCGGCTCCCACTCGTCCTGAGCTTACGGTCGAGGAGACCGAGCAGGAGATTCGCATTCACTCCCTCAACGGCGAGCTGACCTTCAGCAAGGTAAACGGCACCGTGAGCGAGTGGAAGGCATCCGGCCGTGACGTCATGGCCTCTGGTCCCCAGGTTGGTTTTTGGCATCCGCTCGTCGACAACCACGCCCAGGAGTACGACTCCCTGTGGAAGGACAACTTCATTGATGTAATGCAGACGTCCACCCGCAAGGTTTTTTGGAAGCAGGACGGCAATGCGGTCGTCGTTACCGTGAGCCAACGTATTGCTCCTCCCGTCCGCGCGTTCGGCATGTGCGTCGAGCTTGTCTACACCGTGCTTCCGAGCGGTCGCGTCGACCTCAAGGTTTCCGGCGAGCTCTACGGCGACTATTCGGACATTATCCCGCGCATCGGCATCTCCTTTGAGGTTCCCGGTTGCGATCGTGCCGTCGAGTGGTATGGCCACGGCCCGGGCGAGAACTATCCGGACTCGCTGCGTGCCAACCCGGTCGGTCATTACCGCACTACGGTCGACGACATGTTCACGCCCTACGTTATGCCTCAGGACTGTGCCAACCGCGAGGGTACCCGCTGGGTTGCCCTGCGCTCTAGCCACGGTGATGGCGTGCTGGTGACTCGTCCGGCCGACGCCGCTTCCAACCCGTTCTCGTTCTCGGCATGGCCCTATAGCTGCGAGGCTATTGATAATGCCAAGCACGTCTACGACCTTGTTCCGGGCGACACGGTCACGGTTAACATCAACGACCAGCTGCTCGGCCTTGGCTCGAACTCTTGGGGTTCCGAGGTGCTCGATTCCTATCGCACCCGTTTTGAGAGCTTCAGCTTTGAGGTGTCCCTGCGACCGCTGACGTCTGCCGATTTGGCTCAGGCGCTGGCACCCATTAAGGAGGCATAAGCCATGCATGTCTTTAACTCGCGCGCCGATTTCGACGCTCAGATGAAGTCCGTCAAGAAGTGGATGCGTACCGGCCAGGCGCTCGACGGCGTTTCTGAACTGCAGCACGATGTGGCGTACTCCATCGGCGACTCGCTGGTGTACTGGTGGGTCTATGCCCGCGAGGCCGCAACCGCCGACCTGGTCGGTCACCGTCGCTACCATGCCGTGCTCGCTCCGCTCGACGGCGACCTGACCGTCGAGGTTGCCCCCAAGGCAGGCCTCACCTGCACCCGCGCTTACAGCGATATCGATGATCGCGAGCGCTTTGAGGGGGCGGGGGAGACCGTGACGATTCCCGCCGGCGGCGTTGCCGTCGTCGAAATTGACGAGGCCTACCGTGTCGTGGCCGATGCCGCGGATCCCCGCGTCGTGGTACTGCACGTGACGGTCGAAGGTTATTCCTTCCCCAACAAGTAGTATTCGTCCGCCTGGACGTTTGCTTCGCGCCGTTAAGGGGGGATGGCTTTGTTGACTCCCTTTTCCCCATTCCCCTTAGCAGGTGCGCCGTCCGTGTTTGCACTTGCAGCTCGGACGGGTTTAGATGACATTTAATAGATGATTGGGAGGGCTTATGAGCTCTGAAAAACGAGGAACGATTGGTTCGTTCGCTCTGCTGGGCATGACGGTCGCCGCCGTGTTCGGTATCAAGAACATCATCAACAACAACGCGGCCATCGGCTTAGCAGCCGCGCCGTCGTTCTTCTTCGCCACGCTTTTGTACTTTGTCCCCTATACCCTGGTTACCGCCGAGTTCGTCGGCCTTAACAAGGACTCCGAGTCGGGCGTGTACGCATGGGTTAAGACCTCGATGGGTGGTCGCTGGGCGTTCCTGACGGCATTTAGCTACTGGTTCGTTAACCTGTTCTTCTTTGCGTCCGTCCTGCCCAACGTCATCATCTACGCGAGCTACGTGTTCTTTGGTGCCAACGCCGAGCTTTCGCAGCTGTGGATCACCATTATCGAGATCGTTGTCTTTGCTATCGCCACGTGGGTTTCGACCAAGGGCGCTAAGTGGATCGGCTCCATTTCCTCCTTCGGTTCGACCGCGGCTCTCGGCCTGACCGCCGTGTTCATCCTGCTGTCCCTGGCTGCTGCCTTTGGCGGCGTTGAGTTCGCTACGGCTCCTACTCCCGCTAACATGGCTCCCGACATGAGCAACTTCGCAACTGCGTGGGGCTTCTTCGGTACGCTTGCCTGGATCATCCAGGGCGTTGGCGGCGCTGAGTCTGTCGGCGTGTTCCTTAACGACCTTAAGGGTGGCGTCAAGGCCTTCGTGCGCACCGTCGTTATCGCCGGTCTGACCATCGGCCTTCTGTATGCAGGCGCTTCGCTGCTGGTTAACCTGTTCATCCCCGAGGGCGGCGTTGCCATCTCCACCGGTATCTTCGACGTATTCGGCGCTGTCTTTGCCCACTTTGGCATTCCCATGGAAGTGTCTACGCGCGCCATCGGCTTGATCCTTCTCGCCGCCACGCTGGGCTCCCTCATGATGTGGACCTCTGCTCCCATCAAGGTTTTCTTCACCGAGATCCCCAAGGGTGTCTTTGGTAGCAAGATCGTCGAGCTC
>CAUCQW010000011.1 GCA_958445065.1 uncultured Collinsella sp. | reverse complement strand
GCGCAGGGGACTCATAATCCCTGGGTTCTGGGTTCGAATCCCGGAGGGCCCACCAGAGTATTTCGAGGCCGGGCATTGCGCCCGGCCTCTTTGTTATTGGCGCTGCGGAATAGCTTTGCCATCCAGAGACGTAAAGTTATTAACATTCATATTCGTAATTAACAACGGATATGTCGACAAGAGGCTACCCAGCCAACACATGGCGTAAATCGATTGATATGAAAAAAGGCCCCAACTTGCGTTGGAGCCTCATTCAATGCTCGGGTGGAGACGAGGGGGATCGAACCCCTGACCTCTTGACTGCCAGTCAAGCGCTCTCCCAGCTGAGCTACGCCCCCGTGCGAAGAAGTACTATACGGGAACTCCCTCGCCGATGCAAGGACAATTTTAGAAAATATTTTGCGGGCGGCGGCGAGGGGGCGCAGCCAGGCCGCGGACGCGGGCGGCGGCAACGCCGCCGCCCTCCTCTCCGGCGCTCTTGGGACATCTCGAGTCCCGCGGACCGCCGTTTTTCGCTTCCGCGGCGCGGGCCGTCATCCGCCCAACGGCCATCCTGCCGGCGCCGGGCCCATTATCGGGGCCAATCGCGCCCCCGCCGACCCGGCGATCTCAAAACCATGCCGGTTTACGGGGCTGGGCCGGGAACCCCCGAGCATGCCGCAATCGGTAAAATCAAAACCGCAGGTAGACGACTTGCGAATTCCGTGAAATGAAGGGTATGGACGGCCTGTCCGGGTCCAGCCCCGTAATCCGACATAGTTTTGAAATGACACTAATTCACTGGCAGGCAAACAAGGTTGTTCTAGTATCTCGTTGCCGGCTAATTCCCGATTTCCAACCAGTTGCACAAAACATTTGCTCGCAGTCGCGTCTCGACGCGCTTCATTGCCTCGGATTTGGCTTGATATCGAATCCCCAAACGACTGCAGATGCTTTTGACTATGGTGTCTAGCTGCTTTTTGTCGTTAAGCATATCGTGGGTTACCAGAAACACGTCGAAACCCATACTCTGGAGCGCAGTCATGCGCTCTGCATCGTGGTCAAGTACCGCGCCTGATCCATGGATGACTTCACCTTGGATCTCGATAATTACTGCCTTCATTAGGATTGGGTTTACAATCACAATGTCGCCGTAGCAAACCTTTTGACCTGCGATGCTTTGGGCCGCCTCGGATAGAGGGGTTAAATCGTTGAGATACACGTATTTGAATCCTGAACCACCTAGACGTCGAGAACGACTTAGAAGCAGGACCCCCGCGACCTCGAGTGGAGATGCAGCGATGCCGATAACCTGCTGAGCGGCAACATAAAACTGCTTTCCCCACATTTGACTTTTGACCTTATCGGCGAATCGATGCAGGTCGCTCAGTTCGATGAGCGGCTTTCTCATCCAAAGAGAAGTACCTTTGAGTTTTGTAATCTCTCTTCCGTTCTCACGCTTATTCGATTGGCCTTCATTATCTGGGGCCTTTACGGTTGCGCGGGCATAAACTCGTTTCCAAGGGACCTCGTCTTCGCCCTCTCCAAGTTCGAACAGATCCTGCGTGCTGGAATTGCGATTCTCCTCTTCCGCAATTTTTAACTGCATTTCGACAGCGGGGATCGGCTCGAAAACAGAAAACCAGCCGCAAAGTTCGTACATGGCCAGTACGAGATCTATTTGGGACACAAAGCGTGTCATAGTAAATAACGTGTTAAGCGGATTGGTGACACTAAAGCCTAAATGAGTGTCGATTGTTGCGCCGGCATCCGATACCCCTTCCCAGCGAATAGTGGAGCGCAAACCCGAATGGTGGTTACAACAGCCTGGTGGAGCAACAGAAATAATCGGGGTTTTGAGGACGTCGTTTACGAAAGGGGCTTGGGATAGGGCTCGCCAGCCGTCTTCGGAGTTGGGCAGGCGCGGGTAGAGATCGCGCACCTGCGGCGGGCAGCGCCAGTAGCGGAATGCGGTGTTTGCGCAGACGATTTCGTCCATTTGCGCCTCCCCTGGTATCGGCCATAGGCCGCGCGGATTGCGGACATCACCGATTATCTACCGGGGCATCATGCGGGTAAGTACCGGAAGCTGACCAAACACTGACCAAAAAATGGATGGGATGTGTTGAAAGGTTGTCACGAGGCGTGAATGTGCTGATACGAACTGTGTGCCAGTGGTCTCTGTCTCCACAATTGCGTATGACTCATGCAAAGAATTCATTGAAAGAGCGCGTGATCTTTCTTCGAAATGGTCAATGACGTCACTTAAAGTTAGTCAACGAACGGAAATTATATTCAATATGTAGGATTCGTGAAGGGGACATGATCAATAAAAAACGGAACCCCATTTTAATAAAAATCAAAAATTTGGTGTCAGTTTTGGTGTCACCCTTTGTGTCAAAAAGAAAAAGGCCAGAGGCTCAACACCTCTGGCTTGTGCTTTTGATGGTGGGCGATACAAGATTCGAACTTGTGACCCCATCCGTGTGAAGGATATGCTCTACCCCTGAGCCAATCGCCCGTCGCCTTTCGGCAAAAGAGATACTATCATAGCCGCGCGTGGTTTACCAAGAACTTTTTGCCCCCGATTTTAAATTCGTGGGCGTATAGCGCGCCACCGCAATCAGGGCACACGACAAACCCGCAGCTAAACAGCCATTTATCGCTTAATCCACGAAGTCTCGGGGCGGCAAATGAGCCGCGCGTTGTTGTAGGCCATATCGAGTGTGAGGCAGGTGCGCGCGGCGTAAAAGCCGTCCTCGCGCTGGATGGTCAGCGCCAGCTCGGGCTTGTCGCCGGTCAGGCACAGCGGCAGGAGCAGCTGGATTCGGCCGCCGTAGAACTGCGGCACCGCGAGCGTGTAGTTGGCTGCGGCGCGGCGGGCGGCCTCGACGACGGCGCCCTCAAAGGCGCGGCGCAGCAGCAGCGAGTTGCCCTCCCTCATCAGGCTGGCGGGAATGCGCGTCAGGTTCTCCTCGTCGCCCAGAATGTGGTCGATGTTGGAGCGGATGGGCAGGCGGTAGTCAAAGACCAGCTCGGAGGGGTCCTCGGCAAAGCGCACGCGACACGGCAGGTACTCAAACGAGACCAACATGGGGTCGCTTTCCTTAAAGAAACCCTTTAAAAACCAGCGCTGGCGCGCGTCGGGCTTGGTGTTGGGCTCAAACAGGCCGTAGATGGTCTCGTAACGGCGCGTGTACAGGCCGGTGTTGAACAGGCAGCGGTCGTCGTCGAACACCAGCGGCAGGTTGGACGGCGCGGTCTGGTCCACGTCGCGCTCGGTCAAAAACACCGCGCGGCTAAACGAAAACGACAGGTAGTTTTTGAGGATGCGGTTGCCGGGACCCCAGTCCTCGGGGTCGGCAAGGTCGGCCAAGCGGTCGTAGCAGGGCTCGGGGCAAAACGCGAAGTCGTACACATTGCTGCACAGGGTGCTGGGGATCTCCATATGGTGTCCAATCCATTTCATAGCTGGCGTGCGGATGCTTAGATTCTATACGCGCGGCGGGTCGTCCGTGCCCGCAATGCAACCGCGGCGCAGCTCCTCGGCGAGCCCGCTGGTCGTACGGTTTCCAGATACGAGGTCTTGGATCCAGGCGTAGTACTGGTTGTCTTTGGGCTCGGGACTGTCGGACAGCACGACCGGAGTGCCGGCGAACCTTAGAACGGACAACGCAAAGACAAGGCTGGTGCGTTTGTTACCGTCCTCAAAGATGTGGTCCTTGACCATGTGCTCGGCCACGTAGGTGACCTGGTCAAAGATGTCAGCGAAGCGGTCGGCCGGCGATTGGCCGAATATCGTACAGAATGCACCCGCAAGCACGGACTCGACGCGTCCAAGCTCAAGCGCGGCCCGGCCGCCTGCGGCGTCGGTTGTATAGCAGCGCCCGACCGTCATCAGCGTGCTGTGTAGGCGCATCACAGCCGCGGCAACAGCTTCGAGCGAACCGGCATCATCAAGCACGAGTGGCGCGAACGGATGAGCGCCCCGCTGCGTAGCCGCCATCATGAGTCCTCCAAGAGCCTGAGCGCGTTGGGCATGCCCGCAATGGTCAGTCGAATAGCTTCATCGATCGACGTGACGCCGTCGAGCAAAATCGGTGATGATGAATTTGCCTCGTGTGCAGTTGGATGACCTTCTTTAGCAACGCGATTGGCGTCGTCATCTAGTTGAACGTAGTTCCAAGGCATGACTGCCTCCTCTATAGCTTTACGGATGGAATAGCCCGCGAGTCGTACTCCAGGGCAACCGGCTGCCAGACGAGGTCTTCGATGGCGCAGCTTAGGGTGCTTGCGAGCGCCAATGCCGAAGAGACCGAGGCGCGGCGTAGGTCGAGCTGGTTCTGCTCGTAGAGCTGTATGGCGCGAAGTTTAACCCCCGATTGGGCAGCCAGCTGTTTTTGCGTTAGGCCGGCCGCCTTTCGTGCCGCTTTGAGGCCCTTTTTGTCTGCCTGGACGTTGTTCCATTTATCAATGACAATCTGGACGAATTTGTCTTCGGGGGCCTCGTGGAGAGGATGGTACGAGCCGATAATCCAATCAAGCGGAGCGACTTCGAGTAGCTCATTAAAGCCAAGGCTGCACATCCATTGCGCATAGGCCAAAACCCAGCCCGCCCAATACTGGGGCGAACGGTCGAACGGATAGGTCTCCCTGCATTCGACGGGGGTCAGTCCCGCATGTGCGATAATATCGCGCGCGAGCTCGTCGCCCGCCATGCCGCAGACGACGCGAGGTATACCGCGCTCAAACTGTTTCATCTCAAAAGCGTTCGACAGGATCGTCGTCAACTCGGCTGGAGTCAGTCCTTGGTCGCAGAGGGCGAAATCGACTGCCTCGCCCAGCGTTCTCATGGCATCCTCGAGATACATCTCACTGTAGGCGTGGGTCATTTTCTGTCATCCCCTCTCGAACGATATCGACGATACGAATTCCCTCAAACGGGTTTTCGGTAAGCAATTCCCGATACTGCGCCCTTGCCAACTCATCTCGGTCCTTGGCCAATGGGCCATATTGAGCTTGTGGCGCACGTTCAAATCCAGCAAAACGAATGCTCTTAAACGCGCGCTCGCTTTTGAGCACAATCTGTTCTCCAAGGTTGCCGAGCCTCATCGCTCGACCGAGCTGGTCAACGGTGATCGTATTGTTTACAAACGCCCTGGCATAGCTGAAGTACGAGTCATCCGCACGCCACCCTCTAATCACATCGTAAGCGTTAGCATCAGGCAAAAAATGATCGCGAAGGTATTCGCACGCCACCACAGCGACGGCGGTGTCCTTTCGGAATGAACGATGCTCTACAAGCAACGCTATCCAATGCAGAACTGAATATTGCGGCGATAGCAGGTCGAGTACCTTGAGATCGGCCATGTCGAGTTCATATCGATTTGCAAAGCCGTCTGCGTCCCTAGAGCACGCCCATTCCCTTGAAAGGTCGAGGCTCTCTGTGCAATAGAATCCCTGTCCATAGTCATTATGGACTTTCCCCAGGCCAAGCTGGGGAGTCTCAATGATTTTCTGAGAACCATGCCACAGTTCCACGCGAGTCTCCTAACAGGTATCGCTCTAACGATAGTTTAGTACACCATCGCTAGAGCGATACCTGTTATCAGGCGCATTCGACTGCCGCCCTTGCTCCAGGCTCTCAGGCAGAATAGATATCGCTTGGTATTAGAGGCGCCTCCAATCAATGCGATTGAAGGCGCCTTCTCCGCGAGCATTGTTTTGATTGCGTTGGTCGTGC
Source organism: uncultured Collinsella sp. (assembly GCA_958445065.1). GTDB lineage: Bacteria > Actinomycetota > Coriobacteriia > Coriobacteriales > Coriobacteriaceae > Collinsella. The sequence goes on along the minus strand of CAUCQW010000011.1, from coordinate 76,184 downwards.
TCTGCGACCAAGATCTTCTCGGTAGGCTTTCTTTTGATTCCGTTGGTCGCGTCTTACGACCAAATTCTGGGACAAGCATATAAATAAACGGAAAACGATGCAAGACGAGTCAAGAAGCCCCGCAATCGCGCTCGTTAACCCAAGGTGGCGAGGCGTTTTATCTAACCCAAATGCAGCAAGTAAAAGCAAGGCATGTAGCTAGCGGGATAGTTCCGATGTCCGCAGACGTACAAAAATGGCGAGGTACGAACCTCGCCAGTCTGACACTTCCGAGACAATTGCCTCTTCGGTGGTTGAATTCTCTCACACTTCAGGAGCTTTTAGAGCTGCTTTGATAAGATCAGCGCCGTTGTCGAAGCGACCGGACCCCCTTGCCGCAAAGAATGCGTCACCTTCGCAGATGGCCTCGAGTGTCTCCGGGTTGGGTTCTTTGGAAGGAAAAAGTTGGGGGCTGGCATTCGCAAGCTCCTCGTCCTGTTTACAGCGCTTCATAAACAAGCACCTCTTCCTGCTCGATGCTTTTGCGAAAAGCCGGGCGCATGTGCTCTGGTGGGTTAGTGACTATATCGACCTTTCGCCCAAGTTCCTTCTCGAGTTCATGAGAGCGTTCGTAAAGCGTGCCGAACGTCATGGTGTTGCCGCAGACTAGGCGCAAGTCAATATCGCTATCGGGCGTTTGTTCGCCTCGGGCGAACGAGCCAAATAAATATGCTTCGCTGACGTCGTATTGAGCCAGCACGCGGGAGGCCGCGATGGATATGTCAGAAGGCGAAATCATGGGCCATTTGCCGTTCAACAGCAGAACTTCAGCGGGCCAGCTCCGAAACCGCCGATCCGGCTTTCTGGCGTTCGGCGAGTTCGAAGATAAGTGGGGCGTTTGATCTAACAAATTCTGACAAGAAATTGAGGTCATCAGCAGAAAAGCCTTCGACGTCGAACCATTTGACCGAAGGCAAGAAGCATTCCGCATGGTCAAAGCCAAAGTCAACCGGGCGCTCGACGGCTACGCGAACGGTTCCGTCTTCTCTTGTCTCTGAGTAGGCAAACTGGGTGCCATCATCAAGCTGAACGTAGCTCCAAAACATGACTGCCTCCTTAGTGTTTATATCCGAGAATAAAGAGCAGACTAGATGTAACGCGGCGTGAATTGAATTGCTCCCATAAGACACGAACTCTGACAGCTGGCCCTGTCTGCTGCCCTATTCAAAGAAAGTGAGGGTATTGGCGTAAACCAATACCCTCACTCAGGAGCAATTGATCGTACCTTAGGTCAAGTCTCCCACGACATGAGCCACCCTACTTACTGAAATGCAAGAACCACTGCCACGACAATGCAGGCAATGCCCAATACGAGAGGCAGCCATACCTTCTTTTCCCTGTCTTTAACAAGGAAGGTCTCGATTGCGGATGCAAGAATCAGAAAACCGCCAATAATCAGCAGGTCGAGTGCAACAAAGTTGACGGTTGTAATATCGGAAGAAAGACCTCCGGCGTTGACATTTACGAGCGTAAAGATCGCGGCAAAAATGGCGAAGAGGGCCAGGACATTGCCATAAATACGGGACTAGATATTCGCGATTTCTTCCTTTTTATCCTCGACCTTTTTGAGTTCTCCGGCATAGACGTCGGAATAATCTGCAAGTCCGTTAAAGTTGAGCTCATCAGAGAAAGCGCCGTGGTAAGGATGGGCCACCATGCCGTCAACGTGCTGAAAGGCAACCTGGGCGATGCCCTTAGACTTATCGAGCGTAATAGTGCTACCGCTTACGTTTGTAACACGATAGAACAGCCGTGTTCCATGCCCGGGGAAATATAGCGGCGCATCCAATGAAAGCCCCTGGCGAATGCGCGAATTGCGCAGAAGCACGCTCGCGGTCAAATCGTTTGGCAATGCAACACATTCAACGCAAGAGACGAATGTCGAATCTCCGGGGCCAAGCTCTACCTCGGATTGCTTGCTTTCGTTGATGTAGAATCCCTCGGTGCGCAAGTCATACGTAACCTGTCCGATGTTCGAAGCACCGGCATTGAGAAGCACCTTGCTGTCGATTAGCTCCTGAATCTTAGTATCGCTCAAGTACATACGAACCACTTCCTTAGGCATCCGAGTATAGCACCAAGGCATAGCAACAGTGACTGCCCCCAAAGGGGACATAGGGGAAGGAGCTTAGTTGGATACGGGATATCGGCCTGGACTATATCTAGCTGATGATTTGTTGCCAGAGATCGGTTTAGGCTTGACGGTTCGATTTTCTCTTTGCTTTCGGAAATCGAGCGTTTTAGCAGCGAATCGCGGCGCATAGGAGCACTATGCCGAGCAAGAAAAGCGTTAGGGATACGGCGATCCAGCAGCTATCACCGGCTTTGGGGAGCGAGGCGGCCGTCGCGGTGGCGGCCTTGGGCTTAGAGGTCTTGGTGGCCGTGGTCTTGGCCACAGTGGTCGTGGTCACCGTCTTTGTCGCCGCCGCGGGCTTCAGTGTGGGATTCGTCGACGGATCCGCAGCTGGCTCGCTGGTAGCGGGGTCGGTGCCAGGGGCGGATGGGCCATCGCCCGGCACCTCGCGCCCACCGGTCTCCCCCGCCGATGCCGTGGAATCCACGGGCTCAATCGTCACATGCGCTGCCACGGACTCGTCGGCATCCACCACGCCGCCCGCGCCAAAGGCCCCGCCCGCAGGCGCCACAAAGCGCGCGGATGCAAGCGACCCGCCCAGGCAGGCGACGCCGCCGCCGGTACCCGACGCATCCAGCCAGGACGCATCGACGGTAAGCTGCCCGGCCGCGCCACCGCCAGCAGCCCCGCCCAGCAGACACACACCATAGGCGCGCACGCCCTCCCCGGAGCCCGCGCCCGCGGCGACAACGCGCCCACCGCCGCGAACGGCAAGACCGTCCGCGATCACGCCGGCCACCCGCGCGTCCGCGATGCCGGCGCCGTCGGCCTGCGCATCAACCTTGCAGCCGTCCACCGCGAGCGTCCCCGACACGTAGATCCCGCACTGCGAGCCCGTGGCCACCAGCGACCCGGTGCCGCGGAGCGTCAGATCGCCCCACACCTCCATGCCGCAACGCGAGACGTCCACGTCGGCCGCGCTCGTCTCGACAACAGTGTTCTGCCCGGTCAGCGTCACCATCAGGTCGTCGTCGGCGCCGACGGCCTCGCCCGCGTAGCCGTTAAGCTCCAGGTTGTCGGCATCGGTCCAGGCCCAGCCGAGGCCCGACACGCCCGGCTCGTAGTACGTCGCGCCCGCGATGATGAGGCTCTCCGCGCCCGCGGCATAAGAAGGCCCGCCCAGCAAAACGCATAGGCAGGCCATGGCAACAATCGCAATGTAATGACGGCTGATGTAGGACTCGGCAGCAAACATACCCGCCCCGATCTTCGCAGGAGCCAATAGAATGTGCACCAGAAAATGCCCTGGTAGCAGCAGTTATTAGTTTAGCGAGATCAAGGCACAAACAAAGAAAATGTCCCTGAGCAGCGCCAATAATTAGGTGTAAATCGTTTTGTCAGTCGGTGAATGGAGGAGACTCTTACGTAATCGATCGGCAGCCGACTCTCAAGTCAACAAATAAGGATAATTGGAATATCCAATGTGCAATAGAAGCTATCTTCCCGATGTTCCCATGAGGCAGGGCCCTGAACCCGTGCTCCTGATCGTCCTCGTCCGGAAGCGAGCAAGCTCTGTCTTTCTGTAGTACTCCGCAATGTTACATACCTGCGGGCCTACCCCCTCCTCTACTGACATTTCACAGGGCGTCGCGGTTATATCTTACCGTGGGCCATCTAAGTTCTCGTTCGTCACAATTGCACACCTGACGTTATCGCGTAGATACCGCAAACGTCAGGTGGCAGCAGGGACGTGGTGGTCAATATTCGGTGAGCGGAAATGGTCAAAAATTATTTTTAGCAGTGGTTAAAATCGCCCGGTGCTAACAGCTAGTTTCCCTGCTCAACCGAAAAATTATTCCACAATGCTATTTATTAAGGAAACTCTTGAGAGTCTTAACGGAGCTGCGGTTAGCAAAATAGAAGACAATTGCGCAGCAGAGGGATAGTGCGCAAATCGAAGGAAGCGAGTTGAGACCAGCCGCAAGAAGCGAAACCACAACGACAATCACTCCGTAAGCCAAAATCCTCTTCCAGTCAACAGTCATCGTGCAGTATCTATGGGTTTGCTTCAAGCGAGCAACGAGAATGGCTGCATTTCCAAGGAAGTTGCCAAGTGCCGCCCCCATAAGACCTATCAAGGGAACAAGCGCAAGGGACGCAACGATATTCACGGCGGCGCCGATGACCGTAGTACTGGCAGCGCCCTTGGTGTCCTTGGCACACATATATAGTACTCCCACAAACGCAGAAAGCGCATTGAGGGCGGCGCCTAGGTATAAAAGTGCTACGTAGTTAAAGCATGAAAAGTAAGAAGGATCCATGGCAAACTGGACAAAGAGCTTGGTCACAGGCACGCCGGGGATGAGCAAAGTAGCAAGCAAAATGGCGTATTGGTTGAATACCTTCGAGAAATACTCGTCCTTCCCCTTCTTCTTGAAGAGCATAACTGCTTGCTCCTGCCAAGCGGGGGTGAAAATGTTGGAAATCATCGAGAGCGCGGAGGGAAACTTCATCGCCACGGAGAAGATGCCATTTGCGGAATAGCCCATGAAGCCGACAATTATCAGTCTCCCGAGCATAGTCATCGCCCACCAACTCAGCTGATTGGGCAACAAATAAAGCGAGTAGCGCAGCATCTCCAACGCCACTTCCCCATTAATGCCGGATGCCGCAAACGATCTGAGTTCTCTCTGCGGAACAACCAGAAATAGCGATGCTACGACTGTGGCGGACAGCATCGCGTAAAGAAGTCCGTGATATCCCACATTCAGGACGGCGACCAGGAGAAAACAGCCAAGACAGTACGCGATTGAGTAAACGATGCCAGAAATCGCGAACAACTTATTGTTATGAAGGCCACGCGTGCCGTACTGAAAACTCTGATAAAGACAGCTCAATACGACAAGGACATACATCAGACCCGCATCGGCAAAGTCGACAATAAGCCAGCATATCCAGAATATCGCCGTGAACACCGCTGTAAGCCCAGCAAAGAGACCCAACCAAGTCGAGTAGACGCTTTTTTTATCGGCCTTAGCATCAATAACCCAACGGAACAGCGACTCTGGAATAGCAAGAACTGCAATGGGTTGCAGGAGGGCAATTATGGTATAGACCATGTCATAGATGCCCATGTCGTCCGTTGCGATATAATGAGTACAAAGCGGGATTATCAGAAGCGTGAGAATCTTAGAGCCGAATGTGCCAATAGCAAAGATGCCCGTGTTCTTAATGAGAGCCATAGCATGCGATTGCTCGGAACCCTCAGTATCCTGTTTCTTCTTTTTTATTTGACTCAAGTTTCCTTTACACCAACCCAAATATTGCAGCAAGATACTTAAGGGAACCAGAAACCCCGAATTCGCTTAAAGTGTCTCGAAACGGCAATGACGAACCGGAGACTCGATCGAGGCGCCCTTGCACCGTCGGGGATGCGGAGAGGTGCGGCCCATGCAAAAGATAGGCCGAGAGTTCCCGGGGAAGCGCCTCTCGAACGTCGGTAAGGTCGCCAGTCGTTAGCCCCGTGAACTCAAGCACCTTTGAGTTGTCGAGAATGCGATCGACCATACGGTCGTAGCGAACCTGGGGAATGTAGCCATATTCCTTCAAAGCGGGACCGCAATGGTACTCATAGTCATGAAGTGTCACATCGCGCGTCTCGACCGGCAAGACGGAGCGATACAAGTTGAGCACTTCGCCCCAAGTCTGGTGCTGCGAGGTCGCCACATTGAAGTCCTCACCGGCGGCAGCGGAGTTCCCGACCAACAGTGCAATCATCCGCGCGACATCACATGCCCATGTGAGAGTGCATTGTTTCCCCATCATATCGTGAACGACGGGGACCGGAAGCCCCTTTAAAGCGCGCCAAAGCCAGAGACTGCTTTCGTATGTACATAGCTGAAATCTGCCCACACCATCACCCGAGAAGGTAATGGCGGGGCGCACGATGGTCCAGTTCTCCATCGAGCCGAATCGAAGGATGTCCTCCTCATGAGCTTTAATGATTGCGTACTCTCCGCCAGCGCGATATCTCTCATCAGGACACGACTCAAGGAGACGCGGGCTTCGCTCGTCAATAATCGGCGAATCGGCAAAGACACGGTAGGACGAGAGGAATACGTAGCGGCCAGCCGAAGCAAGCATGAGCTCGGACACTGAACGGAATACCTCGGGGTCCCATGTCATAAAGTCTACTAGGACATCGTATCCATCCTTTAACACATCAGCGAGAAATACTGGATCCTTCGCATTGCCCCGGAGATAGGTGACCGAACCCTGCGATCTACGGGCGCTTCGAGAGGTAACGAAGACGTCCCACCCACGAGAGGAAAGTTCCCCCTGGAGATAGTTCCCTATCGCACCCGTGCCCCCCAGAAGTAGCGCTTTCATCGAACAAGCCCCTTCAGCATGCGTACGCCTTTTTCACCAATGACAGACTTGATGGCAGCCTTGGCGTTTCCCGTCGTAGTCTCCTCGATACTGTAGAGGATCTTAAGTGCATCGGTGTCGTCCTCGGGTCGCACAAACGCTTCAATCAGAACGGGGCGGTCGCGCGGTTCTGGTGAAACGAGCAAGTCAACAGCGACTAGATACTCATCTTTTGTCTCAACGCCCCGATATTCGAACCCAAGGTCCTCGGCAAAGTGCTTAATAAGTTTGCGCGACTGGTGCCCGTAATGGCCCCGAGCGCTTACATAGAGGTCTGCCTCATCGCCGAGGGGGTAAGCGCGATTGATATGATTCTTGAACTCGACACCGCAGCCGTTGTTAACAATGAGGATGCGTAGGTTGTTGCCAACATGACGGTTACCGAGTGCATTCATATCATAGAAAAATGCAAGGTCACCGAACACGCCGAAGCAGGGGGCATCTGTAGCCAGCGATGCTCCGAGCAGGCTTGATACGCCACCGTCGATGCCAAATCCTCCCGTGTTGCAGTACCCACGGACCCGATTGCCCTCGAAGAGGCTCCATGTACGCAACGAGTTGTAAATTCCCATGTGGATAATTGAGCCCTCAGGGAAGAGGGGCAGAGTCTGTTGAGCCATCCAAGCGTTTGAGAAAGGCAATTCAGGAATCTTGGTCATAATGGCGGTAGCCTCGCGCGCGCACTCCTCTCGGTACGCCGGCGAAGTAGTCGAGTCAACCATACTCGCATATGTTTCAAAGAAGCGCTCCTCAGACATGTCGAAGACGTTCTTCAAGCAACCGAAAGTGTCGCGCACCTCTCCATCCGGATTGACGCGCCAGGACGCCTTAAGACGTCTTGGCGCGGCTCCCCCCGAAGTGTTCCCGATGTGGATGAGGACGTCGATTGTCTCTGACGAGGCAACGGCATTGCCTTGCGAGAAAAGCAGCGAGGGGTTCACGCGGTAACGGCCCCAATAGTTACTCGTCTGATCGCAGAGAACGCACGCGCCGTAGGTCTCGCAGAATGAATCAACGGCAACGGTAAGTCTATCGCTCCAGCGGCTGTGCGCACCGACATAGACGGCAACCCTGGAGCCGGAAGGGATCTGAGGAAGTTCATCTTCTGATGTATAACGCATGATGCTACGGCTCTTGGGGAGCTCTGAGGCATCGTATACCTTGGTATAGGTTGTGGTGAGGTTGATGTGGACGGGGGCTCCGCCATCGCGCCGAAGCTCAAGCAGCGCTCGATTGATGGCAACGTTGGCGTAAGTGGCATCCTCAGCGCTCTGAATGATAGGCACTTGCACGCTCAACTTCACGGTGTCGATAGGTTGGACGGTTCGATCGATGGCCTGTTGAATGTTTTGGCCAATGCGGACCGCATGCTGCGTCGAAGTAACTGCAAGCACGGGAAGTTTCCGATAATAGGCCTCAGTGAGACCCGGAAAGTAATTCCTGGACGCTGTGGCCTGCGTGCAGCTGAGAGCCACCGGCTCGCCAGACTCTTCTGCAAGACCGCAGGCGATATAGGCCGCGGAGCGTTCATCAACGGAGGAGAACACCTGGAAATACGGGTCGCGCTGAAGACTGACCACGAACGATATGTTTGTGGTCCCCGGAGAGGCAACGATTTTCCTCACTCCATGCTGCTTCATAAGACTCATGAGCATGAGAACGTTCTTCTCTTCTGTGTACTTAGCAGGCATCTACGCTACCTTTCTTTGTTAATGGTTCACGATTACGCGCACCGTTAGTGCTCAGAGAGTACCGGCTTGAGAGCCCCTCGCAGATACTCCAGAGAACTCTGGCGAAGTGAGGAAATCCTGGTTTCGGCACGAGCAAAGTTGACTTGGGCGACAGAGCAGGATGCGTCCTTAGCATCCCATCGGATTAATCTATCCTCAAGGCCTGTAAGGCTCAAAAAGCTTTCAATTCTTACGTTTTGTGAGGCGGTGGTGCCAGGTTTAAAGCGTTCAAAGACAGAGAAGTCTCGTTCTAGTAGGGTCGAGAAGACAAGACCGTGGAACGAGTCAGTGCACACATGGGATGCATTGTCTATGAGCCAGAGGAACTCTAGCGGCCCCACGCCAGAAGGAACCATACCCCCACGCTTAATATCTCCGTTAAACACAGGGATGATAACGAGTTCGAGGCCCTTTTTCTTGGCAATGGAACGGGCAAGCTTCCAGTTCCCCTCGGAGCGACCCAAGAAGTAGCAGAGACAGTAGCGCTCGGAGACTAGCGGAGTGTCATGCCGACTGATAGAACGCCACTCATCAGCACCGAGCAGTACCACTGGATCGCAGACAACCTTACACTCCCTGCCGCTAAGGTCCCTCACCATTCGCGCTCCCGCAGTCTCACGAGCGCTCAAAGCGTTGAAGCCAGAGACAAGTGGGGCGATAGCCGCAGCAATGGTATCCGGGAGCGAGTCACAACCGAAGCTTGGAGCATAGGCGATACGGGGTTTATCGTCAGCGACGAAATCGAGATAGTAACGAGGGTCGAAGCAACGTGGGGACCACACTTGATCGCTGCCACAGACAAACGCATCAAAAAAGGAATTCAGAGCTTCAAAATCATCTGGCGAAGCTACCGGCTCGGTTTCTTTAATGAAGGTGGAAGTAAACCCCTTGAACGCGGCACTCTTCTCGGCTGAGGTGAACGGCGCAACCCCCATTGCACGCTGCTGGAACATGCGAGCGGCCTTGAAGGGCTTACTCTTACGCAGCCCGGATTGATTTCGCTGCTGCCAAGGCGCGGGGTCGTAATTCACGAGGCGAGCGTCCGCCCCAATGTCATTCAATGTTCTTTGCAAGGCATATGCCTGAAGAACCGTCCCATAGTTTTGAGACTGGTACCAAGTCATTTGAGAAATTAGAGGTTTGTGAATATCAGGAATCACGGAGTACTCTCCTTTCGATAGGCACCATTCCTCGAGAGAGGAGAATTAGAGGGGCGCAGACAGCAGCATTTACGGCATGCCACTCGGTGAAAGCAAAGATGAAAATGGCAATAAGAGCGGCTGCAAAGATGGGATCGATTCCTTCCTTCAATTTGAAAGCACGCCATGCGAGCACTAGAAGCCAGGCGAAACCTGCGACCCCCATATTGAACAGAAACGATGCGTACATCCCATCAACAGTGTGGATATCGTGAAATGATCCCCTGATGAGAAGAACGCCTTCAAAGGCATGGTGTCCGAAAACAGTGAGACCAGCATAATTCCATTGTGCCCACCAAAGAGCAGGCCTACCAGTAAGAAAATCACTCGCAGCCTGGCTGAAGTTGGGTCCCATGAACCAGATGGCGGAAATCCACAACGTAAAAAGAAAGAGAACCAAAGGAACGGCAACGATAACCCTTGGCACCCATTTTACAAAGCCGCTGCCCGCACGATTTGACCAGGCCGTTAGTACAACCACCAATGCATAGAAGAGAAGGAGAGATGCTGCCGAAGTCCGCGAACCCGCTACAGCAACAATCACACTCGTAGAAATCGCGCCGACGATTCCCCTCAGCGCAATGTGTACATCCGTTCGACAGAACATGGCCATAGCCCAAGCGAAGAATACGGCTGCGCAGTAATTCGGATGGATAAAAAACAACGCACTACGATTCGAAGACAGGCCTCCGATATCGGACCATTGCAATCCAATCGTCACGCCCATCAGCCGAGCGATGACATAGGTCCAGATCATAAGGACTATGATTGCCGTTACGGCGCGGCTCCAGCATTTAAGGATAGATTGCGGATCAATTTCATATGCGGCGGTAAGAAGAAGCGAAGTAGTCAACAAAACAGACTCGCCAGATAGAACATAGGACACAGTTCCGAGACATATACCTATAATTCCCAAACCGCTCGAGTGGCCCTCCAGGAAAAGGACAGCCACCCTGAACGCCAGAAAAGCGCATCCAAATAGCAATAAGAGCTTAGCAAACGCACCTTCTACCGCAACGAAAACAGTAGCTTGGAGAAAGAATTTGGCAAATAAGACCCAAAAACCCATCCAGAAGAAGACCGAGCTCCTTGACGAAAGTGATAGGTTTACAGGCTGATCAGCGGTAGCGCTATTCGTCATTCGAAAGAACCTCCCAATAGCGCTCCGCCACGGCATCCCAAGTATTCGCTGTGGCAACAGCGTGAGAGCGACTTGCCACCTCGCGATAGAGGGCGTTATCAGAACACAGGCGAACAAGGGATGTGGCAGCCTCATCTGCCCAATCCGCTTCGTCGATATCGCAACGAATAGAGTTGGATCCGTCAAAGAGCGCAGAGGCGCCGCACTTCTCGGAAACAATAGGTATGCAGCAAGATGCGGCGCCCTCCAAAACGGATACATTGAAGGTGTCGAACCTGCTGAGCCCGGCATAGAAGTCAGCCTTACGATAGAGCCTCATTAACTCTTCCTTGTCAGATATTTCTCCGCGGTAATCAAGCTCAACACCACCCTCCCTAGCCATCTTTTCGCAGAGGGCACGATTGGAGCCGACGGCCCGGGAATCCCGACCGCATACTATGAGCCTAGGTTGGGCATCCGTTAGGGCAGCATACTTCGACAGCGCAAGGAGTGCGAGATCGCAGCCCTTGCGTTCCTCGAATCCTCCCGTCGTTATCACGACGGGAGGATTCGAGGAGCGCTTCTCAGCCAACAATGAGTCGACTTCAACCCCTACAGGGAGGTCGACACCGTTCCCGATCACCGTAACGTTTTCGTTACGGCCATACAACTTCTTAAGAACTTCAGCCTCAAACCTAGAAACACAGATGAGATTCGGGAACTCTCTAATTAGCTTAGGTTCGAGCTTAAGATCACGAGACAGCACCGGCCGGTATTTGCGTTCTTCGGCTGCAATGCCATGAACTACGAGGTAGTAGTTATTGCCGTGATCAATCTTCGATAGCATGCAGAGCGCCATGGGTACTCTGAATCCATTTTGGTGCACGCATATGGAGTAACCCTTGTAAGTAAATGGAATCTTCACAATGAGCTTTAGCACATCGGCAAAGGAATAAACCTCAGCAAGCTTGCAAGCATGATTCTGGGCAAGACGGGAGTGGACTGCCGCGGCTACGCCCAAAGGCCCCCTGTTTCCGTCGAGACGTGAAATCAGCAGCACCTTCTCATTAGGAAAGTCCATAAACGATATCCTCTTTGGCCTCGTGCTTTTCAAGGAACTCATCTACAGTTCCAACAACGCGAGCCGGGTTGCCGCATACGACCGATCCAACCGGAAAGCGGCCTTTGACAACCGACCCCCCCCCGATGATGCAGTCATCACCGATAACAGTGCCAGGCAGAATCATTGTGTTTGCGCCGATAAAACAGTTCCTGCCAATAGTCACAGACTTGAGAAGCTTACCATGCGTCCCACGGCGAGCATACAACGCCTTGTCGATGCTGTAGTCGTGGACTAAGATGGACGTTCCATAGCTGATGGTGACTCCATCGCCCAAAGTGATGAGATTGTAGCCCGCCGCATCGAAGCGGCATTCAGGGCTTATCCAAGGATCACCGCACTCGGAGAACTTATCCGAGATGTTGACCCCTAGCCACGCCAAGTAGCGAGGGTATAGCTTTTTATAAGTTTTGTTCGATAACTTATTTATTGCAAGGAGAACGCCCTTTAAAGGTATTTTCGCTACGCGTTTATATCCCTGAGCAGCAGGAACGACTTTGTCGACCCTCATTATTAAAAGCCTTTCTCTATCATGGATAGTGCTTGATCAAAGCCGGCAACGAAACTTGAATCAGCACGATGAAGCGTCTCCCTGCACCCACCTGTGTCGTAAGTTATAACAGGAGTGCCACAGGCCTCGGCTTCAAGGTTGACCGTCGGATAGTTGTCCTCTACGGTAGGATTGAAATAGACGTCCGCCGTTGTATAGATGCCGGCGAGCTCCTGGGGAGAGTTGGTACGTTTGAGGCCAACAACGCCCCGGGGAAGCGCCTTTAGCTGCCGATCCGAAAGGCCGACGAGCGCTACGACAAACTTGTCAGAGTCAAGTTCCTCGGCTAAGCGGACGAAATCAGGAAGTCCCTTGCGCTTGGTCCAAGGGCTCGCAACGCCTAGCACCATAAACCGGTCGCCAATACCGTATCTCTCGCGGAAGTCGCTTGGGGTGGGCTTGAAAACGTCAGTGTCGATGACGTTATGACGGACCTCCACCGGATAATCTTTGAGAAAGCTCTCCCCGACCAAATCCGCGAGCCACTGTGAAGGTGTTATTAGCGTCATCCGCTCAGGCGGTACGCTCGTGAAGATGCGTTTCTTATCTTCATAGTTTCTCGCGCAGTTGGTTTTTGAAATCGTTATGGGATAGGTGTCCAGCTGCGGGCAGCATTTCGAGTACGCGCAATGAGACTGCCATTGTGCACACTTCACATATGTGAAGTGTGCACAATGGCCCGTAAAGGCCCAGCAATCGTGCAACGTCCATTTAACCTGGCAACGATGTGAGGCGAGCCAAGAGAACAGCATCTCTATGTTCACGTAATAGCCGTGTATGTTATGCAGGTGCACCACATCGGGATCGATCTCGTCCAGGCGCTTGAGCAGTTTTGCGGTATCTCGCTTAGAGTAGAAGCCCATGCGGTCATGCAAACGTGTCATGGCGCCGTGGGAGAGGTAGCCGGCCTTCGAAGCGCAGCACTGCTCATGGTCGCTTATCGTGTTGTGGCGACGGCCCCAGAAGATGTAAGAGTCAACCCCGCGCTCAGTCAGCTCATGGTGAAGGTTGCGCATTATGGTACCGGTGGAACCGTTGTAAAAGCTGTTGAGCTGGACGTAGCGCAGCGGGCGTCCCAGACATTCACCCAGAGCGAGTGCTTCGTCGACGAGCGCGTCGGTCGTGAGCCCTTGGGTCTGCGACACTAGCATTTCCTCCACACCATCTTGTCTACGACGCCTGTGTAGCTCTGGATGATTTTCACGACCTTGGTGGACACGGTCTCGTCGGCGTAGTCGGGCACGGGGGCCTCGGGGAGCGACCCCTCGGCGTCGAGCTCGACGGCGGTGTGGACCGCCTGGAGCAGGCCGCGCTCACTGATGCCGGCAAGCGTGAAGCACGCCTTGTCCAGCGCCTCGGGGCGCTCGGTCGAGGTACGGATGCACACCGCCGGGAACGGGCGGCCGATACTGGCGAAGAAGCTCGACTCCTCGGGCAGTGTGCCGGAGTCGGACACCACGGCGAAGGCGTTCATCTGCAGGCAGTTGTAGTCGTGGAAGCCCATGGGCTCGTGCATGCGCACGCGCGGGTCGAGCTTAAAGCCCGTGGCCTCCAGGCGCTTGCGAGAGCGCGGGTGGCAGGAGTACAGGATCGGCATGTCGTATTTCTCCGCGAGCGCGTTGATGGCGGTGAACAGGCTCGTGAAGTTCGCCTCGGTGTCGATGTTCTCCTCGCGGTGGGCGGAGAGCAGCATGTACCGCTTGGGCTCCAGGCCGAGCTCGGAGAGGACGTCCGAGGCCTCGATCTTGCCCAGGTTGGCGCGCAGGACCTCTGCCATGGGAGAGCCGGTGACGTAGGTGCGCTCCGGGGCGCAGCCGGTGTCCTTGAGGTAGCGGCGGGCGTGCTCGGAGTAGGCCAGGTTGACGTCGGAGATCACGTCGACGATGCGTCGGTTGGTCTCCTCGGGCAGGCACTCGTCCTTGCAGCGGTTGCCCGCCTCCATGTGGAAGATGGGGATGTGCAGGCGCTTGGCCGCGATGGCCGACAGGCAGCTGTTGGTGTCGCCCAGGATCAGAAGGGCGTCGGGCTGGACCTGGACCATCAGCCTGTAGCTCGCGGCGATGATGTTGCCCACGGTCTCGCCCAGGTCGGTGCCCACGGCGTCCAGGTAGACGTCGGGGTCGTCCAGCGACAGGTCGCGGAAGAAGATGCCGTTGAGCGTGTAGTCGTAGTTCTGGCCGGTGTGCGCCAGCAGGCAGTCGAAGTGGCGGCGGCACTTCTTGATGACCTCGGACAGGCGGATGACCTCGGGGCGGGTGCCCACGATGATCAGCAGCTTCAGGCGGCCGTCGTCCTTGAATGCAATTTCGGAACAGTCCTTGCGCATGCGGCTAGACCTCCTCGTAGTAGGTATCTGGGTTCTCGGGGTCGAAGGGCTCGTTGGCCCACATGACCGTCACGAGGTCCTCGGTGTCGGACAGGTTGGTGATGGAGTGCGTGTAGCCGGGGATCATCTCCACGGCGCGCATGTCCGAGCCGGAGACGACGTACTCGTCGACGGGGTACGGCCTGCCCTCGGCGTCCTCCCCCACCTTCCTCAGCTTGATGGACGCGGTGCCGGAGACCACCAGGAACCGCTCCCACTTGCTCATGTGCCAGTGGTTGCCCTTGGTGATGCCGGGCCTGCTCACGTTGATCGAGACCTGGCCGCGCTCCGGCGTGCGCAGGAACTCGGTGAACGAACCGCGCGCGTCCACTTTGGGCTTGAGGCCGTAGGCGAAGTGCCCCGGCTCGTAGTAGGAAAGGAACGCGCTCCACAGCTTCTTGGAGAAGGAGCCGTCAGCCAGGTCGGGCACCGACAGCGTCTCGCGGCTGTCGCGGAAGCGACCCAGCAGGTATATGATCTCGCCTAGGGTCTTCACGTCGGTCCCGGGGACGTAGCAGAAATCATCACCGTCGACGCGCTCCAGTCCCTCGTAGCCGCAGCGGTGCTCCCGCCCCAGCAGGGCGCCCAGCATCTCGCCAACGAGGTCGTCGATGTAGAGGAGCTCCAGCTCCACAGAGGGGTCGTTGACAGTGTAGGGGCGGCCGTTGGCGATGGCGTCGCAGAAGGTCGCCACGGCGGAGTTGTAGCGCGGGCGGCACCACTTGCCGTAGAGGTTCGGGAAGCGGTAGATGAGCACCGGTGCGCCGGTGCTCTCGGAATACTCGCGGAACAAGCCCTCCCCCGCGAGCTTCGACTCGCCGTAGACCGAGCCCTCGAAGCGGCCCGACAGACTCGCCTGCGCGGAGCTGGAGAGCATGACGGGGCATGTGTTGCCGTGGCGCTCCAGGGTCTCCAGCAGCGTGGAGGCGAACCCGAAGTTGCCCTCCATGAACTCGGACTGGTCCTTGGGGCGGTTGACGCCGGCCAGGTTGAAGACGAAGTCGGCGCGGGAGCAGTAGCCGTCCAGCTCCTCGGGCGTCGAGTCGACGTCGTACTCCATGACCTCGAGCGGAAGGAGGGACTGATATTTGGCTCGGCGGTCCTTGCCGTCCCTTATGTTCTCCAGCGCGCAGCAGAGGTTCTTCCCGATGAAGCCCTTCGCGCCGGTGACGAGGACGCGCACCCTACTGCACCGCCTCGTGCTCGCGGCCCTCCAGGGCAAGCTGCACGTACTCGGCGGTCTTGATCTTGGCGATGGTGCCCTCCACGTCGAGCCTCTCGGTGTTGTGGGAGGTGTAGGACTCGTCGGCCTGGGTCTCCACCTCGCCGTCCACGACGAACTTGTCGTAGTTCAGGTCGCGCGAGTCGCATGCCACGCGGTAGTAGCCGCCCATGTCCTCGGCGCGTAGGCGCTCCTCGCGGGTCATGAGGGTCTCGAAGAGCTTCTCGCCGTGGCGGGTGCCGATCACCTGGGTGCCCACGCGGCCGAAGACCTCCTGGACCGCCTCGGCGAGGTCGCCGATGGTGGAGGCAGGCGCCTTCTGGATGAACAGGTCGCCGGGGTTGGCGTGCTCGAAGGCGAACTGCACGAGGTCGACTGCCTCGTCCAGGTTCATCAGGAAGCGGGTCATGTTCGGGTCGGTGACCGTCAGCGGCTCGCCCTTGCGAATGCGGTCGATGAACAGCGGGATGACGCTGCCGCGCGAGCACATGACGTTGCCGTAGCGGGTGCAGCATATGGTGGTGCGGCCGGCGCCGTTTCGGGCGTTGGCGTAGATGATGGACTCCATCATGGCCTTGGACTTGCCCATGGCGTTGATGGGGTAGGCCGCCTTGTCGGTGGACAGGCACACGACGCGGTCCACGCCCTCGTCGATGGCGGCGTGCAAAACGTTGTCCGTGCCGACGACGTTGGTGCGCACGGCCTCCATGGGGAAAAACTCGCAGGAGGGCACCTGCTTGAGGGCGGCGGCGTGGAAGATGTAGTCGACCCCGTGCATGGCGTCGCGCACGCTCTGGGCGTTGCGGACGTCGCCGATGAAGAAGCGCACCTTGGAGGCGAGCTCAGGGGACTTCTCCTGCAGGCGGTGGCGCATGTCGTCCTGCTTCTTCTCGTCGCGCGAGAAGATGCGGATCTCGGCCAGGTCTGTGTGCATGAAGTGCTTGAGCACAGTGTTGCCGAACGAGCCGGTGCCGCCCGTGATCATCAGGGTCTTGTCTTTAAAGGTGGTCGAATCGTTCATCTATTTGCCTTCCTTACGTTTGGCTTTTGTAAACTGGTAAAAGAGGAATTTCGTATTGGTTACGAGGTATCGTTTGAAAAGCCGTTTTGGCTCTTGAATTAGTCTGTATAGCCACTCGAGACTCAGGTTTTGCATCCATATCGGCGCCTCTGGCACCACGCCGGCGAGGACATTGAACGCTCCGCCAACACCGATCATCAACGGCTGTGGCCCTCCCTTGAGCTCGTGCATAAGAACTTCTTGACGGGGCGCGCCAAGAGCAATCCATGCGAAGTTAGCTCCTGAGTTGGCGATGCGATTAGAAAGCTCATACTTTTCGTTGTCGGACAAAGGACGGAAAACGGACGGTTCCATTCCCACAATTTTTAAACCGGGGAAATCCCTGTTGAGCGATTCTCTGAGGGCGTCAAGATTCTTCTGTTCATTTCCGTAGAAATAGTGACTCCACCCGTATTGACTGGAAATCTCAAAAATCTCGCGCATCAAGTCCGGACCGGTAACGCGGTCCATCGATTCAAATGACTTACGGCCTACAACTGATAAGGGCTTGCCGTCGGGAACGGACATGACTGATTCCGCCTGGCAATCCCAATAGGAGGGGTCATCATGAGCCAAAACAGACGTATGGGCATTTGAGACGCAAATGTACTCGCCATGGAGTTCATCGATATGTTCAGCTAGAAAATTGATGCAATCTGCCATGTTTGTTCCCGTGATCGGAACATCGATCACGGGAACGCGATTCAACTCAGAGTATTTCGAATAATCCTCGAGCATTAGCACGCACCCTTACCGGTGATGACCTCAATAACCGTGAGGATCACAATCTTGAGGTCGGTGAAGATGCCCCGGTTGGCGATGTACTCCAGGTCTCGGCGGACCATGCCGTCGAAGCCGGTGTCGTTGCGGTCCGTCACCTGCCACCAGCCGGTGATCCCGGGCTTCACGGCCAGGCGCTGCAGATCGAATTCTGTGTACTCCGCGACCTCGTTGGGCAGCGGCGGTCGCGGGCCCACGACGGACATCTGGCCCAGGAACACGTTAATAAACTGCGGGAACTCGTCAATGGAGTGCTTGCGGATGAACCTGCCGATCTTGGTGACGCGGGGGTCCTCCCTCATCTTGAACATGGCGCCGGCGATCTCGTTGTGCTCCTTGAGCTCGGAGAGGCGCTCGTCGGCGTCCCTGTACATTGAACGGAACTTCCACATGCGAAACGTGGACAGGCTGCCGTCAGGGCGGGTCTGTCCCACGCGGATCTGGCTGTAGAACGGGTTGCCCTCGCTCTCCAAGCGGATGGCCGCGGCGAGCACAAGGCTGGGTAAGGCAATGACGGCCAGCACGCAGCCACTGAACACGATGTCAAAGGCGCGCTTGACGGTGCGGTAGGCCAGGCGCGTGCGGTCCCAATCTTTAATTGATTGCATGGCCCTGTAGCGCCCGGCGCCGTTGTGCCGGTCCATTGCCTGGGCAACAAGCGAGGCCCCTACCGGCGCTCCTTCTGAATATTCAGTTTTGTCTGACACTATTTCCTTCAAACCTACGTCCCCGACCCGAGGATCCTCCCTGTCCCGTTAAAAAGTCCCCTGCAGCTAGGCGATCGCCTTTTTAAGGTTTCGTATTGCGCGCTGCTCGGCCGAAAGCACGGCAAGGCCAACGCGCGTAGTTACGCGTCGGCCGCACAGGTCGAGCTCCAAATAAGCAGTGCTCTTGCGTCTGTTAATGGTTTTGATAAGGCCTTCGTGGCCCAGCAGCGGACCTGCCGTCACTACGACCCGGTCGCCGTCTTTTAAGGCCTCACTCATGGGCACAACGCGGTCTCCCCTATGCGTAAAGCTGCCAATAAGCTGGGCCTCTTCTTTTGCCAGCGGCACAAACTGACCATCCTGGGAAAGCACCCGGGCAAAGTCGTCCATGCGCAGCAGAGACTGTTGCACGGTGCGGGGTTCAGCCGTATCGCAGATAAGGTAACCGGGAAAAAGCGGCTTGGTCGTATTGACCCATTCGCCGTGTACTTTAATCTCGGTTTGATATTGGGGGTAAAAGAGCTCCTGCATGGCGCCAACCGGCACCACACGCTCAATGCGCTCGCGCATTACGTCTTCGCGACCGTTAATAACCTGAATCACATACCACACGAGCACCACCCCCTTGCTGTCTTACGTATGGCTCACGGGGTTTGGACATGGCTTCGCCAGGGCGCTTGTGCGCGAAGGCGCTCCATATTCAAACCCTGAGCCCAGTTAGACAAGCACGTGGCTCTGCCCCACCGTGAACGGTATGTATGAGTGCAGTGGCTAGAGACGCGGACGTGTATCGCAAAAAGACCGCGTCCCCAGCTGGCTGCGTGCGGCCCAGTCAAGCGGGAACAAAACTGAACCGCACGCAAACAGCTGAAGGACTGCTGCGCTCTATCATGAGATATCGATTCGAAAGAACAGCTTGCACATAGACAAGAGCAAAGTCATTCGATGCGATACGCATGACGACGCTATTGGAGCTCGTGGTTTTTCTGGCACCGCCGTTACGGCCGGATGCTGATCGACCCTGCGCTTAGCGGCTTGCTGGAGCCGAGAACACAGTTGAACCCATGTAACGTTAGTAATTCTAGCACAGCAGGTGGCCCATACGTTTTGGTGCGTGTTGAGCAACATATTGTTTATTTGCCGTGGTTATGGGGGATATCGAGCCGTCTAGCATACATTGCCGCAGGTTTATGGGGGTGTGTGGGTTGGTGAGCACAGCCTGAGTTGTATTGCTGGCGGCGTGAATTGCTCAAACTATTAAGTTTGGCTAACAAACTTTGTACAAAACCGGGAAGGTAATTGCGCAACTTTTTGGGGTGTAGTTGTCGCAAATTTTGCGACAACTACTACTGACGGCGAACTTGAACAGGAAAGCAATTTGCATATTTTGCAAAAACGCAGTTCAGGCCACTTAATATCGTATGCAAATGAAAAAAGGCCACTCGATTGAGTGGCCTTGCATTCACGATGGTGGAGACGAGGGGGATCGAACCCCTGACCTCTTGACTGCCAGTCAAGCGCTCTCCCAGCTGAGCTACGCCCCCGTGACGAGGTAGTACTATAGGGGAAGATCTTCGGGGATGCAAGGACTTTTTTTGGGGTAGTTACCCTGCCTTACGGGTTTTCCTGGGACGGGGCTGAATTGACTGATTTTGACTTCGGCAAAATCAGTCAATTAACCCACCGTCCCGATAAAACCCTCACGCGGCGGCACCTTACTTGTAAAGATAGGCGATCGCCGTTCCTTGGTGGACTTGGATCTTGGCCGTTTTCCTTACGACATTAGAGATGCCTGTGTCGGCCAACAGGCCTAGGGAGCTGTGGTCTAGCTCCCACTCTAGGCCGTGTTCGCTTATCTCTGTGTGGGGGGCTATGGCGACGATGGAGAAGGTTTTGCCTTCGGCGCCCTCGATAGTCCAGGTCTCGTCCTGATGCAGGATTCTGGCCGTCACATCGTCTTCTTCGATCCAGACGGGGGCGTCCACATAACCTGCCAGTAGCCCTAACACAGACAGAGCCATGTCGGGACGACCGCCAGTGGCGCAGGTCGCAACCACCTCGGCACCCGGCCAGCGGCGGCGGATGGTGTCTAGCGCTAGTGCTAGATCGGTATAGTCCTTATAGGGGTTGTGGCGTTCTACTTCAAAATCGACAGCGGCATCGACCAGAGCGCGTCCCTCATCGCTTACGGTGTCGGCATCGCCCACGTAGACGTCGCAGCTCAGGCCAGCGCCCAACAGGGCGTCCAGGCCGCGGTCTACGGCTACGATGTGGTCGCACTCCCCTGCCAGGTGGCACAGCAACTCGGGGCTCAACACCACAGGCGAGCCGCAAACCACTAATACTTTGCAAGCCACGGCTCTCGCCTAACCCTCAAACGAAAGCACGCGGGCCAGGTCCAGGTCCTCATAGCTGTCGATAAAGATGTCGCAATTGGCACGCACCTCATCGCGCTCCATACGGCCGTGCGGATCATAGATGCCCACGCGCTTAAAGCCTGCAGTACCAGAACTCTTAAGTCCAAAGACGGCGTCCTCAAATACCCAAGCGCGCTCGAACTTATGCCCGTCGCGCTCTTCCAGGCGACGCAGCGCCAGTTCGTACACATCGGGGAACCGCTTGGAGCGCCCCGCCTCGCCCGTCGTGGTAATAAACTCCATATAGCGATCAAGGCCAGCAGCCGCAATGGCGGACTGCACCAGTTCGGCCGGCGTGGACGTGGCCACGCACATGGCAATGCCCGCCGCCTTCGCCTGCTCCAGAAACGCCAGGAGTCCCTCGCGCGGCGGTACCTTGGAGTACCCATCAATCAAAATCTCACCCAGCTCGCGATACAGCTCCTCGCCATTCGCGCCAATGCCCCACGCGTCGTGGTAGGCCTGGCACTCGTCCTCCAGCGAAAGATGTTCAAATTGGGCAAAATCGTCGACCGTTACATCAATGCCGTGACGGTGCAACAACTCGGTCTGCGCATGGCCCCAGACGGGGGAGCTATTAACCAGTGTTCCGTCGCAATCGAAAATAAAAGCAACACTTGGAGCAGCGATGTGGTTCATAAACGAGCCTTTCGATGTCAAATGGTAAACAACCTGCTAAAAACGTTTTACCAAACGTCAGCCTAACAGTTTTGAAATCCTAATTGGTAAAACTGTCAAGAGTTTTACCACGGCAATTCTGCCAGTGGTATAAACATGGCGCTTACCGATTAAACGCCCCCGCAAATCCACTTTCGTCCATAAAACTAACGTACAGGTGTTATCGTAGTTTCTGCCGAAAGTTCCACCGAGCACGCGAGGTGGAACGAATCATAGAACTATCGCCGTCCCTTCGATTCGTGCAGCCTTGGACCTTTCGCATCTAGTCACCAAGGCAACACGCTGCCGCGTCATGATGGGATCAAACGTGAGCGATACAAAGCTAAAGCCAGCAACCAAAAAGCCTGCTACCCGCAAAGCCGCCCCGCATGCACCGGAGCTCACCAAGGACGATGTCTACCTGTTTGGCATCGGTACGTGGGAGCGCAGCTGGGAAAAGATGGGCGCTCACCCCGACACGCAGAACCGTACGCGTGGCTGGCGCTTTTGCGTTTGGGCGCCCGACGTAAAGAGCGTCCATGTCATTGGCGAATTTAACGACTGGGACGAGGAAGCCAACCCGCTGGTGCCCATGCATACGAGCGCTATTTGGGAAGGTTTTATTCCTGGCGCCGAGCAGGGCCAGCTCTATAAATACCTCATCGAGACCAACGAGGGCGAAAAGCTCTACAAGGCCGATCCGTACGCCTTTAAGGCCGAGTGCCCTCCGGGAACGGCGAGCGTGCTGTGGACCCTTGATGGCTACAAGTGGAACGACGCCACGTGGCTCAAGCGCCGCGCCGCCCACAACCACATGTCGCAGCCGCTCAACATCTACGAGGTGCATATTGGCTCGTGGAAGCGCCACGGCGACGCGCCACAGGGCGAGCCAGACGAGTACGGCAACTACCCCGGTCCCATGGATCCCTTCCCCGCGCAGCGCGGCGAGTTCTACACCTACGACGACCTGTCGGTTGAGCTCGTAGACTACGTGCGCGACATGGGCTATACGCATATCGAGGTCATGCCGCTCATGGAGCATCCCTTCGACGGCTCCTGGGGCTACCAGACGACCGGCTACTATGCCGCCACATCGCGCTACGGCAACCCGCAGCAGCTCATGCACTTTATCGATGCGTGCCACGAGGCGGGTATCGGCGTGATTATGGACTGGGTGCCCGGCGGTTTTTGCGCCGACTCCCACGGCCTTGCCACCTTTAACGGTCACATGCTGTTTGAGCACGAGATTCACCCCAACTGGGGCACGCACAAGTTTGACTTCGCCCGCGGCGAGGTCCGCTCCTTCTTGGTCTCCAACGTACTGTATTGGCTCGAGAACTTCCACGTGGATGGCATTCGCATGGACGGCGTGTCCAGCATGCTGTACCTCAACTTTGGCATCGATGATCCCGGCCAAAAGAAGTTCAACAAGTACGGTACCGAGGAGGACCTGGACGCCAGCGCGTTCATTCGCCAGGTCAACTGCGCCGTGGAGGCGCACTACCCCGACGTGATGATGATGGCCGAGGAGTCCACCGCGTGGCCGCTCGTGACCTATCCGCCGCAGGACGGCGGCCTAGGCTTCCACTACAAGTGGGACATGGGCTGGATGAACGACACCCTGCACTACATGCAGACCGATTTTCCGTGGCGTCCCGGCAACCACGGCCTGCTCACGTTCTCCATCATGTACGCCTTTACCGAGAACTTCATTTGCCCGCTCAGCCACGACGAGGTCGTGCACGGCAAGTGCTCGCTGATCGGCCGCATGCCGGGCGACTGGTGGCGCCAGTTTGCCGGCCTGCGCACGCTGGCCTTCTACCAGATGACGCACCCCGGTGCAAAGCTCAACTTTATGGGCAACGAGATCGGCCAGTTTATCGAGTGGCGCTACTACGAGTCCATCCAGTGGTTCCTGACCGAGGAGTACGAGACTCACCGTCATCATCAGGCGTTTATCAAGGCGCTCAACCATCTGTACACCGCCGAGCCCGCCCTATACGAGCGCGGCTACACCGACGACGGCTTTACCTGGATCGACGCGGACAACTCCAAGCAGTCCATCGTGAGCTTTGTGCGCCAGGGCGAGGACGTCGATAACGACCTGGTGATTCTGATCAACTTTGACCCGGCGAGCTACGAGAGCTTCCGCGTGGGCGTGCCGCGCGAGGGTGACTGGGAGGTCATCTTCGATTCCGACCGTCCCGAGTTTGGCGGCAGCGGATACGCCGGTGAGGAGCCCTACACCTGCTCGAGCGAGCCCTATCCCTGGAACGGGCAGATGGACTCCATCGAGATTAAGGTGCCCGGCCTTGCAGGCGTGGTGCTTAAGCGCCGCGGTCCCAGCAGCTATAAGCCGCCCGTGGTCGAGGAGCCCAAGAAGGCGACGCGCAAGCGCATGTCCTCGGTGAAGCCCAAGGCCGCAGCTGCTAAGAAGGCTCCGGCTAAGGCGAAGGCTGCCAAGCCCGCCGCCAAGGCTTCGGCCAAGTCCACCACGGCCAAGAAGGCTGCTTCCAAGGCCAAGGCAGCTGCCGTTAAGGATCCTGCCAAGAAAGCGTAACAAAGGTGTTACCACTGTAATTACCCGCCCCGCCGGGGCGTAGGATACAAGTCATAACCGTTCCGGGAGAAACATCCCCGGGGGAAGGAACGTATGAATAAGATCTTCGACAACAAGCAGGAGTTTACCGAGCTCTATCGCGATGCCGTCATGAGCATCAGCGGCAAGAGCGTCGAGGCCGCCAGCGACCTCGACCGCTTTAACGCCCTGGCCAAGCTCGTGGCCGAGAAGGCACGCACCGTTGCCACCAAGAGCGACGCCCGCGCCACCGCCGAGGGCAAGAAGCGCGTGTACTACTTCTCGATCGAGTTTTTGATCGGCCGCCTGCTCGACAACTACCTGCTCAACTTTGGCGTGCGCGACATGGTCGCCGAGGCGCTCGGCGACATGGGCTTCGACCTGTCCGTCATCGAGAACCAGGAGCCCGATCCGGCGCTGGGCAACGGTGGCCTGGGCCGTCTTGCAGCATGCTTCCTGGATTCCATGGCAGCCGAGGGCATTGCCGGCTACGGCAACGGCATGCGCTACCGCTACGGCCTGTTTAAGCAGGAGATCGTTAACGGCAGCCAGGTCGAGGCTACCGACGAGTGGCTCACCCACGGCTATCCCTGGGAGGTCCGCCGTCAGGATAAGGCCGTGACCATTAAGTTTGGTGGCCACGTCGAGGGCTTTGAGGAGAACGGCCGCACGTTCTACCGCACGGTGGACACGCAGGATATCCTGGCCGTCCCTTATGATATCCCCGTCGTGGGCTATGCCGGCGAGACCGTCAACAAGCTGCGCGTCTGGGCCGCTGAGCCGGTCGAGGAGCACTTCGATCTGGAGGCTTTCAACCGCGGCGACTACGCCCTGGCAGACGCCGAGCGCGCCGAGGCCGAAGCCATCAGCGCCATCCTCTACCCCAACGACGCCGGCGAGCACGGCCGTCTGCTGCGCCTGAAGCAGGAGTACCTGTTTGTCTCGGCCGGCATCTACAGCCTGCTCGACACCTTTGAGAAGGAGCACGGCGCGAACTGGGAGCTGCTGCCGCAGTTTGTGGCCATCCATACCAACGATACCCACCCCGCCATGTGCGGCCCCGAGCTCATGCGTATCCTCATCGACGAGAAGAAGCTCGAGTGGGATGACGCTTGGAACATCGTGACGCAGGTTGTGAGCTACACCAACCACACGATCCTGCCCGAGGCCCTGGAGAAGTGGCCCATCGGCACGTTCTCCAAGCTCCTCCCCCGCGTGTACCAGATCATCGACGAGATCAGCCGTCGTTGGCACGAGTCGTTCGACACCACGCAGGAGGGCTGGCAGGAGCGTCTGCGCCAGACCGCCATCCTGTGGGACGGCGAGATTCGCATGGCCAACCTGTCCGTGATCTGCAGCCACAGCGTCAACGGCGTGGCCAAGATCCACTCCGACATCATCAAGAACATCGTGCTCAAGGACTTCTATGCCCTGACGCCCGAGAAGTTCAACAACAAGACCAACGGCATCTCGCACCGTCGCTTCTTTGCCGAGGCCAACCCCACCTACGCCAAGCTCGTGACCGAGGCCATTGGCGACGGCTGGCTCAAGGACGCCTTTGAACTGGAGAAGCTCAAAGAGTTCCAGAACGACACCGAGTTCCTGAAGGCCGTGGGTGCCTCCAAGCGCGCCAACAAGGAGCGCCTGGCCGCCTACGTTAAGGCCGAGACCGGTCTGGTCATTGACCCCAACACCGTCTTCGATGTTCAGGTGAAGCGCTTCCATGCCTACAAGCGCCAGCTCATGAACATCATGAAGGTGATGGACATCTACAACCGTCGCATCGCCGATCCCAACTTCCACGTGACGCCGACGACCTTCATCTTTAGCGGCAAGGCTGCCTCGAGCTACACCTTTGCCAAGGAGACCATCCGCCTCATTAACTCCGTGGCCGATGTCATCAACAACGACCCGCGCGTCAACGAGGTCATGAAGGTCTGCTTTATCCCCAACTTCCGTGTGAGCAACGCCCAGCTCATCTACCCCGCCGCCGAGATCTCGGAGCAGATCTCCACGGCTGGCAAGGAGGCCTCGGGCACGTCCAACATGAAGCTCATGATGAACGGCGCCATTACGCTGGGTACCCTCGACGGCGCCAACATCGAGATCGCCGACCTGGCCGGTCGCGAGAACGAGGCCATCTTTGGCCTGACCGCCCCCGAGGTCGAGCAGCTCTGGGCATCCAACAGCTACTTTGCGTGGGATACCCTCAACGGCGACCGCGAGCGTCTGGGCCGCGTGATGGACGAGCTCAAGGACGACACCTTCGCGGGTCTTTCGGGCAACTTCGAGAGCATCTACAACGAGCTCATGAACAACAACGACCCCGACCTGGTTATGGCCGACTTCCGCAGCTACGTCGACGCCTGGGAGAAGCTCACGTACAGCTACGGCGACCAGGAGACCTGGAACCGCAAGGCGCTGCTCAACACCGCCTCGAGCGGCTGGTTCTCGAGCGACCGCACCATTCGCGAGTACCGCGACGAAATCTGGCACGCGTAAAGGCCGCGAGCTCCCCTATGCCAGCACGGCATTACTCGACGGGCGTGACGTTGCGCCGCGCCCGTCGCTAATGGGTTTAGGAACATCGATGACAGAAGGAGAAATCGATGAGTAAGAAAGAATGCATCGCGATGCTCCTCGCAGGAGGACAGGGCAGCCGATTGGGGGCACTCACCCAAAAGATCGCTAAGCCGGCGGTTAGCTTTGGTGGCAAGTTCCGCATTATCGACTTTTCGCTCTCCAACTGCTCCAACTCGGGCATCGACACGGTGGGCGTTCTGACGCAGTATCGCCCCTACCTGCTGCATGCCTACGTGGGCTCCGGCGAGGCTTGGGATCTGGACAGCCGCGACGGCGGCGTTTCGATCCTGCCGCCGTACGAGACGCAGACCGGCGGCGCATGGTATGCGGGCACGGCCGACGCCATTACGCAGAACCTGGACTACATCAAGGCCAACGACCCCAAGTACGTCCTGATTCTTTCGGGCGATCACCTGTATCGCATGGACTACCGCAAGATGCTCAAGACGCACATTGAGAACAACGCCGACCTCACGGTGAGCGTTATGCCCGTGCCTTGGGAGGAGGCCAGCCGCTTTGGCATCCTGACCACCGACCCCGAGGACGGCCGCATCATCAAGTTCACCGAGAAGCCCGATAAGCCCGATTCGAATCTCGCGTCCATGGGCATCTACATCTTCTCGGCCGACGTGCTGATCGAGGCGCTCGAAGAGGACGCTCTGGACCAGCGCTCGAGCCACGACTTTGGCAAGGACATCATCCCCAAGCTGCTCGGCGAGGGCAAGCGCCTGTACAGCTACGAGTTCCACGGCTTTTGGAAGGACGTCGGCACCATCGCCAGCTTCCACGAGACCTCGATGGACCTGCTGGGCAACAACCCCGAGTTCGATCTGTTTGACAAGCACTTCCCCATCATGTCCAACATCACCACGCGTCCGCCGCACTACATTGGCCCGGACGGCCGCCTGGACGACTGCCTGGTCTCCAACGGCTGCAAGATCTACGGCACCGCTCGCCACTCGATCCTTTCGACCGATGTCATCATCGAGGAGCGCGCCGTGGTCGAGGACTCCGTGCTGCTGCCGGGTGCGCACGTTAAGAGCGGCGCGCACATCTGCCGCGCTATTTTGGGCGAGAACTCCACGGTCGAAGAGGGCGTGAAGCTCGGCTCTGTCGATACCACCAAGGATACGGCCGTCGTTGGAAATGACGTCGTTATCGGGAAGGGGGAATGATCCGATGATCAATCGCAAGGCCATCGGTTATATCACCGCTAACTACTCTTCGAGCTACGGCAGCGTCCTGCTCAAGGACCGCCCCATCGCGTCCGTTCCCTTTTTGGGCCGCTACCGCCTGATCGACTTTCCGCTGTCCAACATGATGAATGCCGGCATTAAGACCGTCGGCGTCGTCATGCCGGGCAACTACCGCTCGCTGATCGACCATGTGGGCTCGGGCAAGGACTGGGGCCTGGACCGCAAGAAGGGCGGCCTGTTCATGGTGCCCGGCAACGCGTATGGCACCACCAAGGGCGGCATGCGCTTCCTGCTGCGCGACATCATCTCCAACAAGACGCTGTTCCAGCGCTCGGACAAGCCCTATGTTGTGATGATGGGCACCAACATCATCTTTAACATGGATCTCAACACCATCATCGACGCGCACGAGAACTCCGGTGCCCAGATGACCGTGGTGTACTGCAAGGCCACGCGCAACGTCGATGACGAGACCAAACTCGAGATTAACGAGAACGGTCGCCTGACGGGCGTGAGCGCTGGCGTCGCGTACGGCGACAACGCCTCTATGGACTGCTGCATCGTCAACCGCGAGACGCTGCTCGAGATTATCGACCACTACCAGGCCGCCGACTATCTGGACCTGCTCGAGGCACTCCAGGGCGACTTTGGCAACATCGACGTTTGCAGCTACGAGTACAAGGGCGAGGTCGTGGGCGTGTTTAGCGAGAAGTCGCTGTATCGCCGCAGCATGGACCTGCTTGACCAAACCGTGGCCGACCAGCTCTTCGATCCCGAGCGCCCGATCCTGACCAAGGCTCACGACGTGCCGCCTTCGCGCTATGCGACCGGTAGCCACGCGTGCAACTCGATCATCTCGGCCGGTTGCATCATCAAGGGCACCGTGCGCAATTCGATCCTGTCACGCGGCGTCGTGGTCGAGGAGGGCGCCTCGGTAACCAACTCGATCATCAACCAGAGCTGTGTCATCAAGAGCGGCGCACGCGTTGAGAACGCCATTCTGGACAAGAACAACGTGGTTCCCACCAACACCGAGCTTCGCGGCACGCCCGAGAACATCCTGGTGCTGGGCAAGGCTCCGTTAACTTCCGACACCACCATCGTACGTTAACGTTGGCACCGCAACATCGCTCGTAACATGTAGAATAGCCGCCCGGTTAGCGCCAGGCGGCTATTCTCGAATTGCAACATGGGAGACAATATGGCAGATTCCAGCAAAAAGATGCAGATCGTGTTTGCCTCGGCCGAGTGCGCACCGTTTGTTAAGACCGGTGGCCTGGGCGACGTGGCGGGCTCGCTGCCTGCGGCGCTCGTGCGCGCCGGCGCCGAAGTCATCGTGATGGTGCCCAAGTACGCCACCATCAAGGATGAGTACAAGGCGCAGATGGAGCACTTTTCCGACTTTTACGTGAGCCTGGGCTGGCGCAACGAGTACTGCGGGCTGGAGAAGCTCGAGCACGACGGCGTCACCTATATGTTCGTGGACAACGAGCGCTACTTTGCGCGCGATTATCCGTACGGCTTCTTCGACGACGGCGAGCGCTTCGCGTTCTTCTCCAAGGCCATCACCGAGAGCCTGCAGCACCTGCCGGCCGATTTTGAGTGCGACATCCTGCACTGCAATGACTGGCAAACGGCACTGGCACCCGTGTTCTTGCGCGAGTTCTACCAGGGCCTGCCGCTCTATGACCGCGTCAAGACCGTGTTCTCGATCCACAATGTGGCGTTCCAAGGCCAGTTTAGCGACACCGTGATGGAGGACATCCTGGGTGTGGCGCATATTCCGGCGGCCGCCACGCAGTTGCGCTGCGACGCCTGCAGCATCAACTACATGCTGGGCGCGCTGCACTATGCCGACGCCATCACCACGGTGAGCCCCACCTACGCGAGCGAGATCCAGACGCCCGAGTTTGGCGAGGGCCTGGACGGCGTACTGCGCGAGCGTTCCTACGCGCTGCAGGGCATCCTCAACGGCATTGACGTGGCGGCCTTTGACCCGGCAACCGACAAGCGCATTGCCGCCAACTACACGGTTGACGACCGTTCCGGCAAGGCCGTGTGCAAGGCCAAGCTGCAGGAGGAACTGGGGCTCGAGGTGCGCGACGACCGCCCGCTTATGGTGATGGTCACGCGCCTGACGCGCCAGAAGGGCATGGACCTGGTCATGTACGCGCTCGACCGCATCCTGTCCGGCGGCGTTCAGGTGGCCGTGCTGGGCACCGGCGACCGCGACTACGAGGACGGTCTGCGCTACTTCCAGGACAAGTACCCCGGCACCATGGCCGCGCGCATCGAGTTCGATCCGGCGCTGTCGCAGCGCATGTACGCTGCCGCCGATATGTTCCTGATGCCTTCGAAGTTTGAGCCCTGCGGCCTGTCGCAGATCATCGCCATGCGCTACGGCACACTGCCCATCGTGCGCGAGACCGGTGGCCTGAAGGACACCGTGATCCCGTATAACGAGTTTACCGGCGAGGGCACGGGCTTCTCGTTTACCAACTTTAACGGCGACGAGATGGGCGACGCGGTGTTCCGCGCAGCACGCCTGTTCTGGGATAACCGTGAGGCATGGAACCAGCTAGTCACGCAGGCCATGAGCCAGGACTTTAGCTGGACGCGCTCGGCCGACAAGTATCTGGACCTGTACTTCTTTATGCACCCGGAGATTGAGCGCCCGGCGGCTGTGGAGGCTGCTACGGCCGTAGAGGAGCCGGTTGCTGATGAGGCCGAGCCTGCGGCGCCCGTTAAGGAGCCCGCTGCTGCTGAGGAGCCCAAGGTCGAGGAGAAGCCGGCTGAAGCTGACCCGGTTAAAGCCGATCCTGAGGTGAAGCCCGCAGCGAAGCCTGCCGCCAAGAAGACGACGGCTCGCAAGACGACGGCTAAGAAGGCTACGACCACGAAGGCCGCTGCGAGCAAGACCACCGCTGCCAAGGCAACTACTGCCAAGGCATCGACCACGCGCAAGCGCACGACCGCCGCTGCCAAGAAGGCCAACGAGGTCGAGGCTGCTCCCGAGGTAAAGGCCGCCGCCGAGGCTAAGCCTGCGGCAAAGGCTCCGGCCAAGACCGCTGCCAAGAAGACGGCTGCAACCACCAAGAAGGCAACGGCAGCCAAGAAGACCACGGCTACGAAGTCGACGACGGCCAAGGCCGCTACGACGAAGGCCGCCGCGAAGACGGCCCCGAAGGCTACTGCAAAGCCGGCCGCCAAAGTCGAGGAGACGCCCGCTGAGTCTAAGGCTGAGGCAGCTGTCGAGGCAAAGCCGGCCGCCAAGACCACCACGCGCAAACGCGCCGCGACGACGGCCAAGAAGACCACGACCAAGGCTGCAGCTCCCAAGGCAGAGGGTAAGGCCGAGGACAAGCCCGCAGTAAAGGCCGAGCCGACTCCGAAGGCTGCCGAGGTTAAGGCCGCTCCCAAGACTAAGGCAGAGACCGAGCCCGCCAAGGAGACCCCGGTCTCCCCCGCCGTTCCGGCCGAGGAAAAGGCTCCGACCAAGAAGACCTCCGTCCGCAAGGCAACGGCCGCCCGCAAGCGCCGCTAATCCGGACGATTAAAACTTATTCCTCAACGCAAAAGAGGGCGCCCCAACCAGGCGCCCTCTTTTGCGTTGAACTTCGCATTAAAAAGAGGGCCGGTTTACTACGACAAAATGGCTCCGGCAGACCACGGCGAGTAATCTTCGAAATTAAGAACGTTTCTACCTGCGGTTTTAATATCACCAAAATGACTGTGGTTGAGATCATTCAATTCGTCGTAGTAAACCGAAGTACTTTTGTTTGGCTACAAATAGTATCGGTATAGACGTTCTTAAATATCGCGATAATTTGGGTGGTAAAACGATTTTCTAGGACAACCGTTCGCCGATGGTAAACGGATGTTGTTTATACAGCCTGTGTACAACAGATATACTTATATCTTGTGCGTAAAGCCCATGGCCCGCAGGCCGTGATTCTATTGAACTGGACCGTATTATGAGATTGATTCACAACAGCCGTCTACCGCAGTTTTGCACTCCGTTTGGCGCTGTGACCACTGGAACTTCCGTTTCGCTCTCGGTGATTTTGGAGGATGCCGACCCCAACCAGGCAACGCTTACGCTGCGCACCTGGGTCGATGAGATCGGTGAGTCTCTGTATCCCATGACGCACGAGGGCGACGGCATATTTACCGTAGAGCTTGAGTGCACCGAGCCCTGTCTTATCTGGTACAGCTTTATCTGCAATATCGAGGGTCAGCCCGAGGTCCGTTTGGGCGCGCCGCAGGGTCGCACCGGTGGCGAGGGCGTAACTTACAACTACGCCGAGGTCCCGTCCTTCCAGATCACCGTCTACAAGCACCGCAAAGTTCGTCCTGAGTGGTACGAGCGTGGCATGGTCTACCAGATCTTCCCCGACCGCTATGCCCGCGACGAAAACTGGCGCGAGCGCACGCTTACCGAAGTTGAAAAACCGCGCAAAGGAATCCAGCGCCGCATGGTCGAGGACTGGAACGAACCGCCCGAGTACGAGCGTGCCGAAGACGGCTCCATCAAGACCTGGGATTTTTACGGCGGTTCGCTCAAGGGTATCCAAAATGACCTGCCCCGCATTGCCGAGCTAGGCTTTACGGCCATCTACCTCAACCCCATCTTTGAGGCCGCGAGCAACCACCGCTACGACACGGCCGACTACACCAAGATCGACCCGATTCTGGGCACCGAGCAGGACTTTACCGAGCTGTGCGAGGCGGCCGAGAAGCTTGGCATTTCCATCATTCTGGACGGTGTGTTCAACCATACGGGCGACGACTCGATCTACTTTAACCGCTACGGCAATTATCCCGGCGTCGGTGCTTGGCAGAGCGAGGACTCGCCGTGGCGTGATGCATTTTACTTCCATGAGGACGGTTCGTATGACTGCTGGTGGGGCGTGGGCAACATGCCCGCCATCAATGAGAGCTCCGAACTGGTGCGCGAGCGGCTCCTGGGCAAGGACGGCGTGATCCGTAAATGGCTGCGCGCCGGTGCCCATGGCTGGCGACTCGATGTGGCCGACGAGCTTTCCGACGACTTCCTGGCCGAAATCAAAAAGGCCGTGCTCGCCGAGAAGCCCGACGCACTGCTGCTAGGCGAAGTCTGGGAGGACGCTTCCAACAAGATCAGCTATGGCCACCTGCGTCGCTATCTGCAGGGCTCGGAGCTCGACTCCGCCATGGACTACCCCTTCCGCGACATGGTCATCGGCTTTTTGATGGGCTACAAGAACGCTTACCAGGCAGCCGAGGATATCGAAACCCTGCGCGAGAACTACCCGCGCGAGGCACTGGCCTGCGCGCTCAATCTGCTTTCGAGCCACGACCGTCCGCGCATCATCTCGGTGCTCGGCGGTGGCCCCGACGAGTCGCAGCTGCCCGAGAGCGAGCGCAGCAAATGGCGCCTGGACGAGAACTCGATGGGTCTGGCCAAGAGCCGTTTTTGGCTGGCGACGCTCATGCAGATGACCTTCCCGGGCGTACCCTCAATCTATTACGGCGATGAATACGGCTTGGAGGGCCTCACCGATCCGGGCAACCGCCGTACCCTGCCGACCAAGGACCAACTCCACGACTTCGACACACTGGCCATCGTTAAGAACGCGTCTGCCGTGCGCCGTGCGCTGCCCTTTATGGTCGATGGCGAGATCAAGGCCTTTGCGCTCAACGACGAAGTCTTGGCTTACACCCGCACGGGCAAAGACGGCGAGGCCGCGACGGTTATCATCAACCGCAGTCTGCGCAATTCGCACCGCGTGACGATTCCGGCGCTCGGCGAATGCGCGAGCGACGTGATCAGCGGTCACGAGTGCGAGATCCACAACGGTACCGTCACGCTCGACCTGTACCCGCTGGGCTCTTCGATCATCTATCACCATGCCGAGAAGCGCCTGCAGGAGCCGCTCGATCATGGCGCGGGCGTTGTGTGCCACATCACCTCGGTGCCGACCGATGACGGCAAGCCCGGCACAATCGGTGCGCCCACGCGTCGCTTTATCGACCATCTGGCCGCTATGGGCATGCGCTACTGGCAAGTCCTGCCCGTCAACCCCACGGACTTCTTCCGCTCCCCCTACGCCGGCCCCTCGGCCTTTGCAGGCAATATTGATCTGCTACCCGAGAGTCACGAGGAGCTGGCCGCCGACTTTGCTGCATGGAAGGCTCACGGCGGCGAGGATGCCGACCCGCTGTACACGGCGTTTAAACATCGCAACGCCGACTGGCTCGAGAAGTACTGCGTCTACATGGCCGTTAAGAAGTACTTTGAGGGCGAGTCGCGCCACGATTGGCCGGCAGATGTCGCGCGCTACAACGAGTATCTGATCGATGACAAGCGCTTCCACGACGAGGCCGAGCTGCAGGCGTACATGCAGTATCGCTTTGACCTTGCCTGGTGCGAGCTCATGAACTATGCGCACAAGAAGGGCATCGAGGTCATCGGCGATATCCCGATGTATGTCTCGGACGATTCGGCCGACGCGTGGAGCGAGCCCGAGAACTTCTGGCTGTCCGATACCGGCAAGGCGATTGAGATTTCGGGCGCGCCGCCCGACAACTTTGCGCCCGAGGGCCAGGTGTGGGGCAACCCCACCTTCCGATGGGATCGCATGAAGGAGAACGGCTATCGCTGGTGGCTCGACCGCCTGCGCCGTGCGTTTTCGCTCTACGACCGCGTGCGCCTGGACCACTTCCTGGGCTTCCACAGCTACTTTAGCATTCCCGCCGGTAAGGCCTGTGCCGACGGCCGCTGGCTGGCAGGCCCGGGCAAGGACCTGTTCCAGACCGCCTATGAAGAGCTGGGTCCGCTCAACTTTATCGCCGAGGACCTGGGTTACCTGACGCCCGGCGTTCGCGCCATGGCTTCGACCTGCGGCTTCCCCGGCATGGACGTGCTGGAGTTTAGCGACTACGACGTTCGTTGCGGAATTCACCCCACACCGGGAAAGATCCTGTACACCTCGACGCACGACACCTCGACACTTGCCGGCTGGTGCACGCGCTCCTTTGCAGGCGGCGATGAGCCGAGCGGCATTACATTGGCAAGCGAGCTCATGGGCAATGCCCTGGCAAGCGGTGCACCGCTCGTGATGATGCCGCTGCAGGACGTGCTGGGACTGGGCGACGATGCACGTATGAACGTGCCGGGTGTAGCCACAGGCAACTGGACATGGCAGGCTGACGAGGCCGACGTTGCTGCAGCCGAGGAGAAAACTGCGAAGCTCCTGCGCAACACTCATAGATTCTGGGGCGAAGCGTGATAAAACCCCCGATATAGGGTACAGTTACAGCTGTTTGAATTTTTGCGGGCAGAGCGATCTGCCCGCTTTGTGCTGAAAAGGAAGTATTATGGCGCGCTACGATTACAAGTGCACGAGCTGCGGCAACGTGTTTGAGGTTGAGCACCCCATGTCCGAGACGCCCGAGGTCGTATGCCCTAGCTGCGGTGCCCCGGCATCCAAGACGTTCTCGGCCAGCGGCATTAAGTTCGAAGGCAGCGGTTTCTACAACACCGACCAGCGAAGCGGTGGTTCCAGCACCAACGCCACCAGCGGCTGCTGCGCCAACTGCCCGCATAGCCACTAGGAACCAAACAGCCCCGCGACCGACATCGATCGCGGGGCTGTTTCTTTGCGCTATAGGTGGCTCTATGAGTTGCGGTGAAATAAGGACTTTTTGGCGGGTAGATGCCGCTATTCAATCCCTATTTCAACGCAACTTAGTAGTTACTTGCGAATCAGGCGGGCGCAGAAGTGGCCGTCGTAGGAGTCGGCGTTTACCGGCACGCTTTGGAAGAGGCCTTGATCGTTCTGGCGTACGGATACGAGTTTCTTGGCCTGATCGAACTCAGGGAGTTGCAGAATCTGCGCCTCGGAGAGCGGTGCGACGCTAAAGTCGGCGCCCTCGGAAGAGGCCAGGAAGGCATCCACGACCTGCGTGTTCTCTTCATCAAAAACCGAGCAGGTGGCATAGATGAGCTCTCCGCCGGCGGCCACGCGCGCAGAAGCCTCCTTAAGCATCGTCAGCTGAAGCTTGGGTAACTCGGTCGTCACATCATTCTCGGTTAGGCGCCACGGGATCTCAGGATGACGGCGCATGGTGCCGGTGCCCGAGCACGGCGCATCGATAAAGACCGTGTCGAACTTAACCGGCTCTCCAAGCATGGCATCAAACGATGTGAGCACCTCATCAAGCTCACAGGCATCACCCGAAACCGTACGAACGCCCTGAATACCGGCCTTATGCAGGCGAGCGAGATTCAGATCGCACTTGCGGTCATGAAGATCAAGTGCCGTATGCTGACGCTCATAGCCGGCGCGCTTAGCCTGGCACATCATCACATAGGTCTTGGTACCGCGACCGGCACCAATCTCAAGGCAGCATCCAGGGCGCGTGGCAGCCGTGGCGATAAGCTGCGCGTTGAGATCAGACGCCACCGCGGCAGCACGCTCAAACACACCCGAAGCAACGGTAACCTGGGCATCAACCGGGGCATGGCAGCCCGGGAAGACAGGCGCGACGAGCTGCGAGATATACGGATCGGGCTTGTTCGCAAAGGCGTTCTCATGCAGGGCCAGAGGCGCGGGGGCCAGATTGCCAGCAAAGTTGAGCGCACCCTCTGGGGTATCGAACGAGGCCATAATACGAGCGCAAAGCCAACGCGGCAGACCCATCAGGCGCGACAGACGAACCAAGCGTCGCTCAGACTCATCTACATCGGACGCAGTGGCAAAGTTCTCAACGTTGTCCGCGACCTTATGGAGCACGGCATTGGCCAAACCAGCGGCAGACTTAGCTCCGCTGCGCACCAGCTCAACGCCCTGACTCACCGCAACGCGGCCAGGCGTATGCAGATAGAGCATCTCGAAGGCCGAGATGCGAAGCGCCATGCGAACACGCGGCGCGACCTTTTTGGGCTTATCGAGAAACTGATCGAGCAGTTCATCCAAAATACCCTGTGTGGCGGCAACACCGAGCGCCAAGCGAGCGGCAAACGCGGAATCGCGTTGATCAATGGCCTTGGCAGAAGCACGGGAAGACAACACGTCGCGTGCATACATACCGCGGCGATCGGCCTCCATCAATACATCGAGCGCAAGCTTGCGCGCGGGTGACAGCTTGCTCATGACAAAACACCCCACGAAAGATCGGCGCCCTGCAGGCCAGCAGCCCAGGCAGAAGCAGACATAGCACGCTTGCCATCGGGCTTAACCTCGAGCAATTCAACCGAGCCATCGGAAAGACCAAGGTAAACACGCTTGTTCTTAACGTCAACGGCGCCCTCGTCAAGCGAGACATCGGCCGGTGCAGCATCGAGCACGCGCACGGTCTTGCCGGCAATCACGCATCGGGCAGGCGCGGTATCGGACGAGGCCAGCACATGACGCACGCAATTGAGCGCCCCCATCTGCGGATCAAGACGCATCTCCTGCTTAGAAATCTTGGCGGCATGGGTAACAAGCGACTCATCCTGCTCAGTCCACACGGCGGTGCCATCGGAAAGCGAAGGAAGCGTATCGGCAAGCAATTTACCGCCAAGCTCAGCAAGCTCCATGGTCAGCGCCTCAGCATGCTTACCGGCAACCGACGTGGAAGCCTGAGCACAATAAGCGCCAGTATCCACGCCATGCCCGATGCGCATGATAGAAACGCCAGCAACCTCGTCACCAGCGAGAATCGCACGCTGAATAGGAGCAGCCCCACGCCAACGAGGCAGCAAGGACGCATGAACATTCACAATGCCGAGCGGCGCCATATGCAGCACCTCATCGGGCAAAATGCACCCATAAGCAGCCACGCAGAAAATGTCAGCCTGGACAGCCTGAAGCGCCTCAACAACCTCAGGCGTCATACGATTGGCCTCAACAACCGGCAACCCCAACTCAAGCGCCTTAGCCTTAACAGGAGACGGCTCCAACTTTTTACCACGCCCACGAACAGCATCAGGACGAGTAACAACAAGCGCAATCTCATTCCCAGCCTCAACAAGCGAAACCAGCGAAGGCTCAGCAAAATCAGGCGTACCCATAAACACAATACGCATAAAGGACGTCTCCCCTCAACCAAAGCCGAGACGGCTACAAAGAACAGCGGAAAGCCAAGTACCCGGCCCATCCGCAAGAACAATTCAACAAAAACAAATATACCCAAAACCAAAGAAAGAGCCGCAATAAAAGCAGCTCTTCCAACAAAGCAATTATCAGCGAAGACGCCCTTCCCTGGCCCGACGGCACCCGGGCGAGTCAAGCAGCGTCAACGTAGTCCCCGGGGCGCCCGCCTATATCGTCCCGCGCGCAGTTTCGCAGCGCAGCGAGAATGTTTGAGCACGGGATGATATAGGCGGGCGCCCCGGGGACGGACAAACCTACTCCGTCTCGCCCGGTCGAGCGCCGCGGGCCAGGGCGTCCTGGTACTCCTTGACGGCCTTGATCCTCTGCATCGGCTTGAGTCGCTCGAACATGGTATTGCCGTGCAGGTGATCGATCTCGTGCTGCAGGCACACGCAGAACAGGTCGCCTGTGGCCTCATAGCGAATCAGGTTGGCATCCAGGTCATACGCCTCGACGACAACGTGATCGGGACGCTCGATCTCGCAGCTAATGCCGGGGATGGAAAGGCAGCCCTCGCTAAACGGCACCAAATGGTCACTCTGCTCGACAATGACGGGGTTGATGAGCACGTACGGGTCGTAATCGTTCTTGTCGCTGTAGTCGCAGTCGATGGTGACGAGCTGAATGAGCTCACCGATCTGCGGGGCGGCCAGGCCGCAACCGCCGTTGTCGAACATCATCTTCTTCATCTTCTCGGCAAGCGCCTCAATCGCCGGGGTGATCTCCTCGATGACGGCGCACTCCTGGCGCAGACGAGGGTCGGGCGACAGTACGATTCCGTTGGCTTCCATGGCCATCCTTTCGGGTTGTTACATCAAATCATAGGCATCGACGTCAACGCTCACGCTCACGCCGCGCATGGAGCCCGCCTCTTTGAGGCAGGCGTCGATATCATCAGAGACATGGTACCCCACGGGCGACTTCACAAGCAGATGGAAGCGGTAACGGTCCTTGGCTCTCTCGATTACACACGAAGCCGGGCCCAGCACCTGCGGCACCGCGCTGCCCGCCCGCAAAAAGTCTGGCGCGGCGGCATGCCAGCGGCGCTTAAGAAGCTTTGCAATGCGCCCGATGTAGTCGTGCGCGTCGTCTCGGTTCGCCGACCACACCAAAATGTTGACCAGGCGAATAAACGGCGGGTACAGCGCGTCGCGGCGCTGATCCAGGTCGTAGTCGGTAAAGATCGAACGGTCGTGCTCAGCGACGGCGCGAATGACCGGATCCTCGGGCAGGTAGGTCTGGATGATCACCTCACCGGGACGATCGCCGCGACCGGCACGGCCCGCCACCTGTTCCAGCAGGTCGTAGGCGCGCTCCCCTGCGCGGAAGTCCGGCAGCTTGAGGGCAAAGTCGGCATTGACCACGCCCACAAGCGTGACCTCGGGAAAGTCAAGGCCCTTGGCGATCATCTGCGTGCCCAGCAGCACCGCACAATCGGCGGCATCGAACTGCTCGAGCAGTTTTTTGTGCGCATCCTTGCCGCGCGTGGAATCGGCATCCATGCGAATGATGGCGACATCCTCGGGCAGCATCTGGTGCAGCGCGTCCTCGATCTGCTGAGTGCCCAGGCCCATTTTTGCCAGATAGCGGCTACCGCATTTGGGGCAACGACTCGTGGGCGCGGGATACGGCTGCACGCGCCAAGACGATCCGCAGGTGTGACACTGCAGCGTGTGCGTGCGCTCGTGATACGTAAGCGCGGTGGAGCAGTGGTTGCAGGTTGGGACGCAGCCGCACTCGCGGCACATCAGGAACGGCGCAAAGCCACGGCGGTTATGTAGTAGCACTGCCTTCTCGCGGCGCTCGACCACACGCTCCAGACCTTCCATCAAGGGTTTTGAGAACATAGAGCGGCTGCCGTGCGAGAACTCGCGGCGCAGGTCGGCAATGCGGACTGTCGGCAGCACGGCGTGTCCCGGGCGCTCGGGCATCTCGACGCGCGTCCAGGTGGCACCGTTATACGTGCCACGGCGGCAGCGGTCGAGGGCCTCGGCCGAGGGCGTGGCGGAGCCCAACACGAGCGGGCAGCGGTAGCGCCGCGCCATCTCGGCCGCCACCTCGCGCGCATGGTAGCGCGGACTAGAGCCCTGCTTGTAGCTGGTCTCGTGCTCCTCGTCGATGATGATGAGACCCAAGTCGCTGAGCGGGCAAAAGAGCGCCGAGCGGGCGCCGACTACCACGCGGGCCGCACCGCTGGCGACCATATCCCACTGGTCCAGACGCTCGCCGGCCGAAAGGCGCGAATGGAACACGGCGACCGTCTCGCCAAAGCGCGAACGGAAGCGGCCGACGGTCTGGGCCGTCAGCGAGATCTCGGGCACGAGCACGCAGGCCGAACGGCCGGTCGCCAGCACGCGCTCAATCGCCGAGAGGTAGACCTCGGTTTTGCCGGAGCCGGTGACGCCGTCGACCAGCACCACGTCGCCATGAGCGTCCAGACGGGCGCGCTCAATCTGCGCGAGTGCCTGTTGCTGGCCGTTGGTAAGAGAGACCGGCGCCTTGCCGCTTGCCGAGGACAGCGTGGTCTGCTCGCTGCAACCGCGCCAGGCACGGCGCTCCTCCACCACCACGACGCCGCGTTTTTCGAGCGCCTTGATGGTCGCCGACATACTGTTATAGAGCAGGTTGAGGTCGCGCGTCGTGACCGGGCCGCACTGGAGCGCCTCGATGAGCTGACGCTGACGGACCGCGGTCTTTGGCGGCGTGTAGTCGAAACCCTCGGGCGTGAGCATGACCCAGCGGTTTTGGATGGGTTTAACGGCAGGGCGCTCAACGGTCCACACGCCGTCATCGCCCTTGACCACGCGCGGGCTTCCGCCCGGAGGCAAGAACAGGCGCAGGCACTCGGAAAGCGTCGCAACATACTCGCGGCTCATCCAACGTGCAATACGGGCGGACTCGGCGCCAAAGAGCGGTTTGCTGAGGATGGTCTCGATGGGCTTGATGCGCGCGGTGTCGAGGGTAATGTTGCCTTGCAAGTCGCCCAGTTCGGGCGCAATATCGACGATATAGCCTGCGGCAGCACGGTTACCAAAGTGGACCAGGACCGTGGATCCGATCTGCGCCTCGTTGGCAAGGGACCGGGGGATACCGTAGGCGAATGGCTCGGACAGCGCACGGGTCGGGATGTCGAGGACCACGCTCGCGTAGGCGGCAACGGGCTCGGGCGCGGACTCGGGCTTGGCCTGCTCGGCCGAGCGGTCGGGCTTTTCGAGGGCCTGTTTTGGTTCCGGCGAACCAAACAGCGAAAGTTGCTCGGCTATGGCCCCAGCACCTCCTATCCCATACGTCTACAGAAACAAGAGCCCCGCTCTGAGTGAACGGGGCTCGGATACATACATTTGCGCAGCGATTACAGCGCCATCGTGCGGGCGCGGTCGATGCGCGCCAGGCAGTCGTCGCGGCCGACGAGCGCCATGGTCTCGCCCAGCGGAGGACTCACCATGTTGCCGCAGACGGCGACGCGCACAGCCTGGAACACCACGCGCTTCTTAAGGTCCATCTGCTCGGGAAGCGGCTCAAGCGCGGCGTCAATGTTGACAGCCGTCCACTCGTCCACGCCCTCGAGCGCGGCCTTGGCGGCATCCAGAATGGCACCCATGCCTTCCTTGGCCAGGCCCTTGTTGACGGACTTCTCGTCATACTCAAGCGTCTCGGCCGTAGCAAAGATGGGAGCGGCGACGGTCACGGCGTCGGCCGGCATCTTGGTGCGCGGCTTAACGATGGCAGCAAGCGCATCGATCCAATCCTCGCCGTACTCGACATTACCCTCGATAAGACCCGCCTCGTGCAGCTCGGGGACCATGATCTCATCGGCAAACCGAGCATCGGACATGCCATTGATGTACTCGGCATTAACCCAATCAAGCTTCTTGGGGTCGAAGGTCGCCGGGTTCTTGGAGATGCGGTCGAGCGAGAACTTGCTGGCCAGGACATCGCGCGGGATGATCGTGGTCTCGCCGTCGAGCGACCAGCCGAGCAGCGCCAGATAGTTGACGAAGGCGTCGGACAGGTAACCGGCGTCGCGGTACTCCTCCACCGAGGTGGCGCCGTGGCGCTTGGAGAGCTTTTTGCCGTCGGCACCCAAGATCATGGAGATGTGGGCGAACGTGGGCACGGGCGCGCCGAGGGCCTCGTAGACCATGACCTGACGCGGGGTGTTGGACAGGTGGTCGTCGCCGCGGATGACATGGGTGATCTTCATCATGGCGTCGTCGACGACAGTCGCGAAGTTGTACGTGGGCGTGCCATCGGAGCGGAAGATGACAAAGTCGTCGAGCTCCTTGGCATCGAAGGTCACCTCGCCGTGGACGGCATCGTGGATAACGACGTCGCCGCGGTCCTCGGGCACCTTGATGCGAAGGACGTAGGACTCGCCGGCCTCGATGCGACGGCGGGCCTCCTCGGGATCAAGATTGCGGCAACGGCGCTGATAGCCCTGGAAGGGGTCCTTGCGCTCCTGCGCGGCCTTGCGGTCGGCGTCGAGCTGCTCCTTGGTGCAGAAGCAGGGATAGGCCTTGCCCTCGTCCCAAAGCTTCTGGGCGGCCTGCTTGTACAGGTCCAGGCGCTCGGTCTGGGCGTAGGGGCCAAAATCGCCGCCCACCTCGGGACCCTCGTCCCAGTCCAGGCCCAGCCAACGCATGGCGCGCAGGATGATCTGCGTGTTCTCGTCGGTAGAGCGGGTGGGGTCGGTGTCGTCGATGCGCAGGATGAACGTGCCGCCGTTTGCACGGGCGAAAGCCCAGTTATAGATAGCGGTGCGGGCGCCGCCAATGTGCAGCTTGCCCGTCGGTGAGGGTGCAAAGCGGACGCGAACGTCTGATGCCATGGAAATCTCCTCGATTGCAGGATGGATGTCTAACCGCACCATTATAAAGCATCAAAGCAACCTCCGCACAAAGGGCACCGACCTACTCATTGGGGACAGACTTAAATGACCAGTCATTGGACAACCTGTCGGCACTTAGGTAAGGGTGGTCATTTAAGTCTGTCCCCAATGAGTAGGTGCGGAAAGGGTGTGAATGTTTGATTTACGCGCTATGATGAGCCCTTGCATAGAGAGCCCGGCGGAATGGTAACGGTCGCCGGGACACGTTTTTGAAAGGACAATCATGTCAGAAGAACTTCGTTCCATCCCGCCCCAACACGGGTCCTTTGTTTTTACGTCGGAGTCGGTGACCGAAGGTCATCCCGATAAGATCGCTGACCAGATCAGCGACGCCGTCCTCGACGCAATCCTCGCCAAAGAAATAGAGCTCCAGGAGCAGGGCTACATCGCCCCCAACGGCGTGCCCGCCAACGTGGAGAACGTCCGCTGCGCATGCGAGACACTCGTGACCACCGGCACCGTCATCGTCGCCGGCGAGATTCGCACCCAGGCCTACGTCGACGTACAGGAAATCGCCCGCGGCGTTATCCGACGCATTGGCTATAACCGTGCCAAGTTCGGTTTTGACTGCGACACCTGCGGCGTTATGAGCCTCATCCACGAGCAGTCGCCCGATATCGCCCAGGGCGTCGACGAGTCCTTCGAGACCCAGACCGGCGCTACCACCGACCCGATCGACCTGATCGGTGCCGGCGACCAGGGCATGATGTTCGGTTATGCCTCCAACGAGACCAAGACCCTCATGCCCATGCCGCACTACCTGGCGAGCCGCCTGGCCGAGCGCCTGGCCGCCGTGCGTCACGACGGCACCCTCGCCTATCTGCGTCCCGACGGCAAG
The DNA here is from genome assembly GCA_958445065.1 of uncultured Collinsella sp. GTDB lineage: Bacteria > Actinomycetota > Coriobacteriia > Coriobacteriales > Coriobacteriaceae > Collinsella. The sequence goes on along the minus strand of CAUCQW010000011.1, from coordinate 32,512 downwards.
ACCCAGGTCACCGTGCGCTACGAGGAAGGCAAGCCCGTGGAGGTCACGACCATCGTCATCTCCACGCAGCACGCCGCCGAGATCGAGGACATGGGCAAGATCAAGGCCGACCTCATCGAGCACGTCATCACCCCGGTCATGGCCGCCGAGAACATGCCGTGGGACAACGCGGACATCTACGTGAACCCCACCGGTCGCTTTGTCGTGGGCGGCCCCATGGGCGACACGGGCCTCACCGGCCGCAAGATCATCGTCGACACCTACGGTGGCTACGGCCGTCACGGCGGCGGTGCCTTTAGCGGCAAGGACTGCACCAAGGTCGACCGCTCCGCAGCGTATGCCGCGCGCTGGGTCGCCAAGAACGTGGTCGCCGCCGGTCTGGCCGACCGCTGCGAAGTCGAGCTTGCCTACGCCATCGGCGTGTCCAAGCCCCTCTCAATCATGGTCGACACCTTCGGTACCGCACATGTTGCCGAGGACAAAATCGTTGAAGCCGTAGAGAAGACCTTCGACCTGCGCCCGGGCGCAATCATCCGCGACCTCGACCTGCGTCGCCCCATCTACGAAAAGACGGCAGCCTACGGTCACTTCGGTCGCGAAGACGCCGACTTCACCTGGGAGAAAACCGACCGAGTCGAAGAACTCAAAGCAGCCTGCGGACTGTAAGCTTACCCGAAAAGCTACAGCCAAAAACAACGTACCAAAAGAAGTACCGGCTCCAACCGGTACTTCTTTTTTATTTAAAGGTGGTGAAGATGAGCCTACCTGGGACATGGAATAGGTCATAGGCCGATAAATTTCGCAGCAGAGCGACTCCAACCATGTATCCTAAGTTCCGAGGGCTTTGGTATTTGGTCGGTCGCGAGTTCCGCACGAGCCGGAGAGCACTTAATGTGCTCTCCGTGCGAGTCAGGACTGCCCGAGCAGGCGACCAAATACCAAAGCCCTCGGAACGGCGGGACAGAGTATGCCCCGCCCCTCGGGACGAAGGGATAGGACAGGAGCACCCATGGCAGGCAAGCCGCAAACACTAGCTACGACCTCGGCATTCGAGATCTTGGGCCCCGTCATGGTCGGCCCCAGTTCATCGCACACCGCCGGCGCCCTGCGCTGCGCCCAAGTTGCCGCCAGCCTGCTGGAAGGCCGCATCACCAAAGTTACCTTTGGCCTGTGGAACTCCTTCGCCCACACCTACCGCGGCCACGGCACAGACCGTGCGCTCGTCGCGGGCATACTGGGCCTCGACACCGATGACGAGAACATCAAGCAGGCCTTCGACCTCGCGCGCGAGCAGGGCCTCGAATATCACTTTGACATCAAGGGCGACGACGCCTCCATCCACCCCAACACCGTCGACATCGAAATGGTCGACGACACGGGCGCCACGGCACAGGTCCGCGGCGAGAGCCTGGGCGGCGGCAAGATGCGCATCAGCCGCATTAACGGCGTCGGCGTCGACATCTCGGGCATGTATTCCACGCTCTTCGTGGCGCACAAGGACGTCCCCGGTGTACTCGCTGCGCTCACCAACCTGCTCGCCTACGCCCACGTGAACATCGCATTCTGCCGCACCTACCGCACCGAAGTGGGCGGCCAGGCCTACTCCGTCTTTGAGACCGACGGCGCGCCCGACGACACCGTTATCCCGATGCTACGCAAGCTCGACAATGTTGATTACGCGACCTTTATCGAGCTCCCCGGTTCTGCCTCGTCGCTCTCCCCCGGCGTCTCGGCCAAGGAAATCTTCGACGACGGCGAGCAGCTGCTCGATGCGTGTGAGGAACAGGGGCTCAGCATCGGCGCCGTCATGGCCGTTCGCGAGGCGCGTCTGACCGGCGAGGCCCACGCCGTCGCCGCCATGCGCCGCGTGCTCGACGTCATGCGCGAGGAGACCACGGCCCCACTCGCAAATCCGCTGCGCTCACTCGGCGGGCTTATCGGCGGCGAGGCTAAACTCGTCGATGCCACAGGCCGCAACGATTTGAGTGAAAGCCTGATGGGCGTCGTCCAGACCGACGCCGTGGCCCGCGCGATGGCCGTGCTCGAGCGTTCCGCCACGATGGGTGTGATCGTCGCAGCTCCGACGGCAGGATCCGCGGGTGTTGTGCCCGGCTGCGTGCTGGCGCTTGCCGATCGCCTGCAGCTCGACGACGAGCAGGTCATGGACGCGCTCTACTGCGCAGCCGCCATCGGCCTCAACCTCACCACGAGCGCCTGCGTCGCCGGCGCCGAGGGCGGCTGCCAAGCCGAGGTGGGAAGCGCCGCTGCCATGGCAGCCGCCGCGCTGGTGCAGATGCTCGGCGGCACGCCCGAGCAGGCGCTCGACGCCAGTTCCATCGCGCTGAGTAACCTGCTGGGCCTCGTTTGTGACCCCGTCGGTGGCCTCGTGGAGGTGCCCTGCCAAAACCGCAACGCCATTGGCGTGGCAGCGGCCTTTAGCTCGGCACAACTCGCCCTCGCGGGCATTAAGAGCTTGGTGCCGTTTGACCAGATGGCACATGTCATGCTCTCGGTGGGTCACGCGTTGCCGGCCACGCTGCGAGAGACGGCAAAGGGCGGCATCGCGCAGGCTCCGGCCGCACTTTCGGCCTGTGCAAAATGCGGTGTGTGCGGATAGCGACTAAGAACGACTCAAAGGTGGGACATTTGTCCCAGCTCTTTCGAATGCCACCGTTTCCGTACCACAAACAGCAGGGCAATCGCTATAATGCAAGCCCAGTAAAAACACGATGAACCGCAAGGCGAAAATCGAAGGATATGCATACGATGTCGCAAAACGATCGAACTCAACTGATTCCCGATCCGCAGCAGCCGAACAGGCACACCGGCGGCGTTCAGTCGCCGCGTCCTATCGCGCCGAGCCACCGTCAGCAGCGTAGTGCAGCAAACGCTTCCCAACGCCCGAACCAACAGCGACAACAGCGTCAACAACGTCAGCAGCGTCAGGCAAACGGCAATGCGCCCAAGCAGCCCCCCACGCACGCTCGAGGCGATCGAGGCCCCGCGCGCAAGTCCCCCGAGAACAATAAGTCGGGCAAAAAGACAACGCTCTTTGTCGTCCTTGGTCTAATCGTCATTGTCTATATCGTAGGCGTCGTAGCGTTTTCGCAGGTAGCCTACCCCAACACCACCGTCGCCGGCGTCGACGTCTCGTTCTCCAACGCGTCGTCTGCCGCCACCAAGGTCAACTCGGCATGGAAGCACTATAAACTCACCGTGACAGGAGATGACTTTAGCTGGACCTATCAGCCCGAGTCCGATGAACCCATCGTCGACGGTGAAGCTGCTGCAAAAGAAATCATCAACCACAACGAAGCCTTTATTTGGCCGGTCCGCCTTGTGGAATCCTTAAGCGGCAAGACCAAAACAACTGCTACCTCCAACGAAGTCGATCTTGATCAAGACGTCGACCTGTCCATGCTCTCCGATACCTTTGACCAAAAGAAGTTTGAGGAGGACCTGGGCGCCGCTATCGACGAGTTTAACGAGGGCCGTTCGGGCACGTTCGAGGCCAATAGCTCCTATGACGAGCAGGCCGGCAAGTTTACCGTCGAGAAGGCGCGCTCCAACGAAAAAATCAACCGCGAGCATGTCATTAAGTATGCCGAGCTCGAGCTTGCCTCGCTGACCGAGACCGTAGATCTTTCCAAGCTCGGCAACGATGCCTATGAGCCGCTTAATGGAACGCTGACCGATGATCAGATTCAGGCCGCATGCGATGCTGCCAACAACTTCCTGGGCGTCAACGTGACCCTCAAGCTCAACGGCGAGGATGCCGGCAAGGTTGATGGCAGCTCCGTGTTGCAGTGGATCAGCTTTGCCGATCCGGCCAACCCCACGCTCGATACGTCGCAGATCAGCAGCTGGGCAGCCGAACTCGCCAACGGCTTTAATACCGTGGGCTCCACTCGTTGGTGGACGCGCGCCGATGGCAAGCAGTGCGCCGTCGAAGGCGGCGACTTTGGTTGGTCCATCGACAGCAGCTCGCTCGCCAAGCAGGTCGAGGACGCCATTAACAACAAGCAGACCGGCGAGATCGAGATCAAGTACTCCCAGAAGGCCGATACCTTTACCGCAAAGGGAGAGCCCGACTGGAAAGCGTATATCGACGTCGACCTGTCCGAGCAGCACGCGCGCTACTATGACGAGAGCGGCAATATCGTGTGGGAGGCCAACTTTATTTCCGGCAAACCGGGCGAAGACGCCACCCCCGAGGGTGTGTGGCAAATCAACAGCAACGACGGCGGCAGCACCCTGATCGGAGCCAAGGACCCCGAGACCGGTAAACCCAAATATGAGAGCCCGGTGAGCTACTGGATGCCGTTTGAGGGCAACATGATCGGCTTCCACGACGCCACCTGGCAAAACGACAAGAGCTTCGATAACGCCGAGTCGTACAAGTGGTGCGGCAGCCACGGTTGCATCAACCTGCGCCTGGCCGACGCCAAGGCACTGCACGATTGCATCAAAGTCGGCCTGTGCGTGGTTGTCCACTCGTAGTGCAACGCGCGCATTCCTACAACGTGGAACCGCTGCGACCAATCTAACAGTTCCGAAAGAAACCGTCCTATGCGCCCGCCCCAACCGGTGGGCGCATATAATTATCGAGATTCTTTCTATAAAGGAGACGCTATGCCGAATGTCCCCACGATCACCCCGGGCCCAGATGATACCGAGCGCACGCCCGAAGGTGCCACCGAAACGTTTCCTCTGATTACAAACGTACATGCCGACAAGCAGAGCGGACGCGCGAACGATACGGCCGAGATTTCCGATGAAGAGGCATATGCCAAGCTCAAGGCAAAGCGTGCCGAACGCCGACGCAAAAAGCTGATTCGTCGCGGTATTGCCGCCGGCGTCGTGGGTGCCGTCGCGCTCATTGCCATTGTTGCAACCCTTGTTATCAATGTGCAGCCACAGGGCGCTAGCGGTCCTGTGACCGACATGGTGACCGAGGGCACGTTTACCACAACGGTCGAGGCGAAAGGCCAGCTCAAACCCATTTCGTCCTCAGTGGTCTCCCCTTCTGTCGACGGCACGGTCGATTCTATCAACGTGCAGGCAGGCCAATCCGTCAACGAGGGCGACGTGCTTATGACCATTAAAAACGACGAGCTCGATCGCAACGTTGCCGAGGCGCAGCGTGCAGTTGCTGCCGCTCAAGAAGACCTCGCCAACGCGCAGAAAGCCGCAGCTGCTGCGCAGGCCACCCCAACGACGGACGTCGAGGGAGCTTCCGCAGCGGCTGGCGTCTCCGCCGCATCAGTGGACACGAACGCCGTATCGGCCGCGCAGCGCAGCCTCGCATCAGCCCAGGCAAACCTCGACCAGGCGAACGCCAAGGCCTCCAGTCGCACGGTCACGGCCCCGAGCTCGGGTAACATCGTGGAGCTCAATGCCAAAGTGGGCGCCACGGTTACAGGCGGCATGATCATGGGCGAAAGCGATACGAGCGGCGGCAAGCAGTGCATGCAGATCGCCGACCTATCTAAGATGAAGGTGACCGTGCAGGTGGGCGAAAAGGACATCGCCAAGATCGCCGTTGGGCAGAGCGCCAACGTCACGTATCCCGCGTTTCCCGATATCGTGAGCCAGGGCACCGTCACGGCTATCGCGTCGGTGGCAAACTCCGACGCCGCCAACGGTGGCGGCGGCAGCGTGACCTTTAACGTCGACATTCTCATCGAGGCGCCCGACGCGCGCCTGAAGCCGGGCATGACGGCCGAGGTCTCGGTGGTGACCGAGCAGCTCGACGACGTGGTGATGGTGCCGACGATGGCGCTCATGACCGAAGACGGCGAACACTATTACGTCAACGTCGCAACCGATGACGAGGGCAAGCAAACCCATCGCGTGAAGGTGACCGTCGTGACGCAAAACGACAACGAAGCCGTAGTCGGCAAGACACAGGTTAAGCGCGACGACCAGGGCAACGAGATCAACCCCAACGTTCCGGTTACCAAGCTGCGCGATGGCGACACCCTCGTCATGGACACCGGAGCGGACGCAACGGCTGACGGCGGCTACGGTGCGGATTCGGGCAGTATGTCTGCCGACGAGGGCATGTAATGCGTCCCGTTATCGACATCCGCAACGTGCACCGCATCTTTGAGAGCGTGGCGGGGTGCGCCCACATCCTGCACAACGTGAGCCTGGCGGTAAATCCCGGCGAATTCGTCGCTATCACCGGCCCCTCGGGCTCGGGCAAGTCGACGCTCATGAACATCCTAGGCTGTCTGGATAAGCCGACGGCGGGCGACTACTACCTGCAAGGGCTCAACGTGGCCGAGCTCGATGATGAGGAGCTCACCGAAGTTCGCGCCCTGAGCATTGGCTTTGTCTTTCAGAGCTTCAACCTGCTGCCGCGCCTGTCGGTTATCGAAAATGTGATGCTGCCGCTGGCCTACACCAATGTGCCCCGTAGCCAGCGCGAAATGCGCGCCGTGCACGCGCTGCAGGCTGTCACGCTGCCCGTCGACCACTGGGACCACCGCATATCCGAGCTCTCGGGCGGCCAGATGCAGCGCGTCGCAATCGCGCGCGCCCTCGTCAATGACCCGCCCATCATTCTGGCCGACGAGCCGACGGGAAACCTGGACTCCGCTACCGGAGCGCTTGTGATGGAAACCTTCCATAAGCTCCAGAAGCGCGGCAAAACCATCGTGCTTATCACACACGACCCCGGCATCGCCGCCGAGGCCGACCGTGCCGTGACCATCCGCGACGGTCGCATTCACGATGGCGCGTATATTCCACATGCACCGCGGACCCTGCGCAGCGCCGTGGATAGCCTGCCCAGGATTTCCGCCTCCGCCAACCCGCCGAAAGGAGAGATGGCATGAGCGCCCGCGATCTCATCCAGGAAGCCCTTCACTCGCTCGAAGCCAACAAGGGGCGCAGCCTGCTCACCATCCTGGGCATTGTCATCGGCATCGCCTCGGTCATTGCCATGACTTCGCTCATCGGCGGCATCCAAAACAGCTTGGTCAACAGCCTGGGCCTCAACGCAGCTCGCATGGTTCAGATCTATTCGTCCCAAGAACTCTCTGATTCTGACGTCCAGAAGCTTCAAAAACTGGTACCGCAGATAGAACAGATCGGCATTGTCAACAGCGCGTATACCGAGTACAAGACCGGCGATAAAAGCTATACCGTCATGGCACAGGGTGTCGATAGCGACATGCTCGACGCCGTGGGTACCAGTAAGCTCGTTGCGGGGCGCACCTACACCGATGTCGAGTCAAAGGCAGGCTCGCGCGTGGCGCTCATCAGCCGCGGCGGCGCCGATCAGCTTTACGGCAACGAACAGGATGCGCTGGGAAAAACCATCAAAGTGTCCAACGGCGAGGTGCAAATTGTAGGCGTGATTGATGGCGGCAGCGACTCAATAGGCTCGCTCACTTTGTATATGCCACGCGAAACCATCTCCGGCCTATTTGGCGACGAGAATCCTTCATTCCCCAGCGTGACGGCACTTGCCACCGAGGGCACGGACATGGATGAGCTCTGCAAGACCATCGAGTCCAAGGTGCGCGCGATGAAGGGCATCGCGGAGGATGATGAGTACGACAGTGTATCGGCGACCTCCATGAAAAGCGCTATCGACTCCCTCAATTCCTTTATGGGCGCCTTCTCGCTCATCATGGGTGCTGTCGCCAGTATCTCGCTGCTTGTCGGCGGTATCGGTATTATGAACATGATGCTCACCAACGTGACTGAGCGCATCCGCGAGATCGGCATCCGTCGCGCTCTGGGCGCCAGTCGTCGCGATATCACCGCGCAGTTTTTGGCCGAGTCCTCGGCGCTATGCGTCACTGGTGGCCTGCTGGGCGTCCTGATTGGCTATCTACTTGCCTGGGGGCTCACGTTCTTTGCCGCAGGATCAGGGGTTCTCAGCGAGCTCGGTGCCAGCGGGCAAATCACACCGAGCTTCTCAATCGCCACGGTGCTGCTGGCCTTCGCCGTCTCCGTCGGCATCGGCGTAACCTTTGGCTTCTACCCCGCTCGCCGTGCGGCAAAGCTCGACCCCGTCGAGTGTCTACGCTACCAGTAAGCCACCACCAACAAGTTGCGGTGATTTAGGGACTGAATATGCTATCTACCAGCAAAAACAGACACTATTTCACCGCAACTTATTGAAGGGCTGTTTGCGCCAGTTCCGAGCGTCGTCCTCGAGCTATTGGCGGATGACGGGCTTGTACGGGTCGAGCTTGCTCGGAGCGATCCTCCGCGCGAACTCCCGTAAGAGCGCATCTTCCACTTCCCGAAGCGAAAGGGCCCCGCCTCCCTCGGCGGGACGGGTGACCACGATACAGCGCGCTCCCACGGCGCGCGCTGCGGCGAGCTTCTCGGCCGTGCCGCCTACGGTTCCCGAGTCCTTGGTCACAAGCCACTGGGCGCCCACCTGCCGAAGCATCGCCTCGTTGAGCTCGCGGGTGAAGGGCCCCTGCATGCCGATGACGTGCGACGGCGAAAACCCCGCGTCGATGCACTTCGTTATAGCACCGGGCAGCGGGAGCACACGCACGAAGAAGCGCTCCGCGAAATCGGCGACGCGCGTGTAGGGAGCAAGCTCCTTGCTCCCCGTCGTGAGAAGAACGCGACCCGGGTTCTCGGAGAGAAAGCGCGCCGCGCAGGCGATCGACGCGACCGGCACGACGCCTTTGGGCAGCGCCTCGACCGGGCGCGCAAGGCGCAGGCATCGTGCACCCACGGCGAGCGAAGCGGCCCGGATGTTGTCGCTTGCGAGCGTAGCGAAGGGGTGCGTGGCGTCGACGACGATGCGCGCGCCGGAAAGCTCGCGCTCCATGTCGGCATCGTCGAGCCTGCCCGCATGCACCTCGATGCCCGGAAGCTCACCCAATAGCTCGCCTCCGTACTCGGTTGCCGCGTAGGCACGGGCGGGGATGCCCGCCCCGCTCGCCCATTCGCACAGAAGGCGGCCCTCGGTGGTGCCGGCGAAGATGCGCAGCGCCGGCACGGATACGAGGGCCGTCACTTCACGCCACCCGTGCGCGTGATCTGGTAGAGCAGCGCGTTCATAATGGCGGCCGCCACGGTCGAGCCGCCCTTGCGACCCCTCGCGACGATGGCCGGCACGCGTCGCGCAAGTAGCTCCTCTTTCGCCTCGACCACGTTCACAAACCCGACCGGCACCCCAACGACGAGCGCGGGCGCGATCTTCCCCGCGTCCATGAGCTCGGCGAGGCGCAGAAGTGCTGTGGGAGCGTTGCCGACGGCCACGATGAGCGGACCCTCGATGCGGCAAGCTTTGTCCATGCTCGCAACGGCGCGAGTCGTGCCCGCGGCGCGCGCAGCCGCGGCGACATCAGGGTCGGCCATGTAGCACACAGCCTTGCAGCCGAGCTTCGCGAGCGCGGGCTTACTTATGCCTGCGAGCGCCATGTTCGTGTCGGTAAGCACCGTGGCCCCTGCACGCAGTGCATCGAGCGCACAGTGCGCGGCGTCATGGGTGAACACGAGGGAATCGGCGTACGAGAAGTCGGCAGTGGTGTGGATGACGCGCTTCACGACGGGCTCTTCGAGCGGCGGGAACGTGCGGCCGCCGAGCTCTTCGGTAATGATCTCAAAGCTGCGCCGCTCGATGTCACCGGGCGCCATCTCCTTGGAATCCATCTAGTACTCCACTCCTTCCCTTGCACATATCCCCTGAGAGTAGGGGTGTTTCTCGCACCGCATCTCGGTTATGTAGTCGGCCATCTCCACGATCTTGCGGGAAGGCGCGCGCCCGGTAAGCGCTACTTCGACGCCGCGCGCGGACATATCGAGCGCGCGGTCCACGAGCGCCTCGTCGACAAGCCCCTTCGAAAGCGCGTCGAGCGCCTCGTCGAGCACGAGCAGCCCCTCCTGGGCGCCCTCGAGCTCGGCGAGCGCGGAAGCGAGGTTCCCATCGTGCAGCTCGCACGTCGCGGCAAGTTCTTCCGACGTCATTGACCAGGTAAACTTGTCCGACACCTTCCCCGCGAACACGGGCACGCCGAAATGCTCGGCGAGCAGGCGCGCCTCCCCGCTTTCGCCGTCTTTCAGGAACTGCACGACGACGACGCGGCGGCCTGCGGCGAGCATGCGAAGGGCGAGGCCCATCGCCGCCGTGGTCTTGCCTTTGCCGTCGCCATGATACACGTGGATCATACGCCCTCCTCGATAATGCGGTAGACATACTCCATGTCGAGCGCCCCGCGCACGACGTCGGCCAGGCGGTCGAACTCGCGCGCACGGTGATCGGCTGCGGACGCTGCGCCCGCAGCACCCACGACGCTCTCGGGCAGGCCGCGCATGCGCGCGAGCGAGCGCGCGAGGGCGAGCACCAACCCCGGTTCGTCGAACAGGCCGTGGAGATAGGTTCCGAACACGTTTCCGCAGGCCGCGCCTTCTGGTTTGCCGCCAATCGTGCCTGCAGGGGCGCAGGAGACGGTCGTTTCGCCGTCGTGAATCTCGTACCCGCGCGCCGTCATGCCGTTCCACACCGAGAACGCGCCTTGGGCGCCCGTGATGCGCAGCTCCGACTGGGCGAGGCGCTTTTCCTCCTTGAACACCGTACTTGCAGGAATGAGCCCAAGCCCGCGCGCGGTGCCAGCGCCTTCCCTGCCGTGCGGGTCGGAAAGCTCGTCTCCCAAAAGCTGGTAGCCTCCGCATATGCCGAGCACCGGCGTACCCGCGCCCGAAAGCGCGCGTACACAGGCACCGATGCCGCTAGCCGCAAGCCAGCGCGCGTCGTCGAGCGTGGTCTTCGAGCCGGGGAGCACCACCAGGTCGGGTCGGCCCAGATCGGTCGTCGAGGAAACGTAGCGCACGCCCATGCCGGGCACGCGCGAAAGCGGGTCGAAGTCGGTGAAGTTCGACAGATGCGGAAGGCGCACGACGGCGACGTCGATGACGCCGCGCGCCTCGCGGGCAGATAAGCGCGGCGCGAGCGAGTCCTCGTCGTCCAGGTCGAGCGTAAGATACGGCACGACCCCCACGACGGGAACCCCGCACATCTTCTCGAGCGGAGCCAAACCCGGGCGCAGGATTTCCACATCGCCGCGGAACTTGTTCACCACAAGCCCCCGTAAAAGCGCGCGATCCTCGGGCGCAAAGAGCGCGACCGTGCCGTAGAGCTGGGCAAACACCCCGCCTGGGTCAATGTCACCTACGAGCAGCACGGGGGAGGACACGGCGCGCGCGAGCCCCATGTTGACGATGTCGTTTTCGGCAAGGTTGATTTCGGCGGGGCTGCCGGCGCCCTCGATGACGATGACGTCGTTTTCCTCCGCGAGCGAATCGAACGCCTCCAAAATCTGCGGCATGAGCGCCTTCTTTCGCGCGAAGTAGTCCCTCGCAGCGAAGGCTCCCTGCGCCTTGCCGGCCACGATGAGCTGGCTTCGGTGGTCGCTTTCGGGCTTAAGAAGGATGGGGTTCATGCGCACGTCGGGCGCGATGCCGCACGCCTCGGCCTGCATGATCTGGGCGCGCCCCATCTCGAGCCCATCGGCCGTGACACCGCTGTTGAGCGCCATGTTCTGGCTCTTGAAGGGAGTCACGCGCAGGCCGTCCTGCGAAAGCACACGGCACAGCCCCGCCGCAAGCAGGCTCTTCCCCGCGTTCGACATGGTGCCCTGGATCATGATGGGCTTCGCCCTACCCACGGGTATCGACCTCCTTCGCCGAGCCTCGGCCATCCGCGCCCGCCATAGCGCCGCTGCAAGAAGCGCCGCCCCGTTCGTCGGGTTCAGCTTCGCCCGATGCACCTTCCGCCCGAAGCGCGCGGCTGAACGCCATCGCAAGCCGGGCATTCTCCTTGCGCGTGCGCACCGCGACGCGGCACCAGAAACGGGACAGCACCGAAAACGAGTCGCACGTGCGGACCAAAACCCCCTGTTTATACAGGCGCTCGGGGATGTCTTTCGCCGGCGTGCGGACTAAAAGGAAGTTCGCATCCGACGGCACGACGGAAAGCCCGAGCGAGGAGAGCTCGTGGGAAAGCCACGCTCGCTCGCCTGCCAATACATCGCGCGTGCGCGAGACGTATTCAACGTCTTCCAGGGCGGCGATGCCCGCGGCCTCGGCGACCGAGGAGACGGGCCACGCCTGCCCCGCCCGGCGAATCCCCTCGATGAGTTGGGCGTTTCCGCTGATCAGATATCCCAACCGCAACCCCGCCATTCCGTAGAGCTTGGTGAACGCGGAGAGCACGGCCACATGGCGCGAACACGCGGCGCGTGCAACCACGCTCCTTTCGCGGGCGTCGGGCGCAAATCCGAGGAAGCACTCGTCCACGACGAGCAGCGCGCCCACCTGCTCGCAGCGGCAAGCGGCGGCATCGATCACGCTGGGGTCGACGAGGCGCCCCGTCGGGTTGTTCGGATTGCAGAGGTACGCCACGTCTCCCGGCCCCTCGATCGCGCGGGCGAAGGAGGCGGGCACGTCGAAGTCGTCCGCTTCGGAGAGCGGGAACTCCTGCACGCATGCGCCGTAGTACGATGCCGCCTCCGCATATTCAGAGAACGTCGGCGCGCACACGACGATGCGTTTCGGGCGCACCGCCGCGGCGAGCCTCCAGATGATGTCGGACGCGCCCGCGCCGCAGACGATAGTATCTTCGGGTATGCCCTGGGCGCGCGCTAGGGCGCGAACGAGGGCGAGGCTTTCCCTATCGGGGTAGGCGTCGATTCGAGAAAGCGCCTTGCAAGCTGCGGCGAGGGCGCGCGGCGAGGGCCCTGCCGGATTCACGTTCACCGAGAAGTCAATGAGGTCGGAGGCGCCCCCTTCGCAAGCGATGCCGAGCGATTGCGTGCTACCCCCATGCGCACGGGCGCGCAGGATTCCCCCGGCAACCCGGGGCGCGGCGTGGTCTTCCCTCATGCCATCGCCCCCACGGCGAGCACGACCGCCGCACGCGCGGCACCGAAGACGACGAGCGCGCATACGGACGCGGCGAGCATGAGCCTTGTCGCCCGGGCGATGTCGCCCCACTCGATTTCGCGGGACGCGTCGCCTATCGTCGGTTTCTCAACGAGCTTGCCGAAATACACCGCGGGTCCTGCCAGACGCAGCCCGAGCGCGCCCGCGCACGCTGACTCGGTCTGCGCCGCGTTCGGGCTCGCATGGCGACGCCTGTCGCGGCGCCAGATGCGCGCCGCCCCGCGCGCGTCGAGACCGACGATCGGGCACACGGCGATCATGAGCAGGGCCGATAAGCGCGAGGGAATCCAGTTCACCGCATCGTCGAGGCGCGCCGAGGCGCAGCCGAAGTCGATGTAGCGCTCGTTTTTGTAGCCCACCATGCTGTCGAGCGTGTTCACTGCCTTGTACGCCATGCCCAAGGGCGCACCCCCGATCATAAGGTAGAAAAGCGGCGCGATGACGCCGTCGCTCGCGTTCTCCGCCACCGTTTCCACAGCGGCGCGCGCGACGCCCCGCTCGTCGAGAACAGACGTATCGCGTCCCACGATGAGCCCGACGGCTTCGCGCGCCGCGACAAGGCCGCCCTTCGAGAACGCGCGGGCCACGGCCAGGCTCTGGCGGCGCAGCTCGCATGCCGCGAGAATCTGATAGCTCGCCCATGCCTCGGCCACGAAGCGCAGGCCGGGGTGAACCATGCCGCAAAGATGCAGGATTCCCCAGGTCAAAAGCCCACACGCAAGCGGAAGCGCCACGGCGAGCACAAGCCCTGCGGCACGCGTGCCCGCGGACGTTTGCGGGAATGCGCCCCGCAGGCGGCCTTCGGCCCACGTGATCGCGCGCCCCATGGCGACGACGGGATGGGGAAGCCAGCGCGGGTCGCCGAAGGCAAGGTCGGCCGCGAACCCGGCGGCGACGGCAAGAATCGTCATCACCGGGCATCGCCCCCCGAAGCGGGGCGAACGTCGCGAAGGCAGCGCCCATCCCAGGTGGCGGCCCATGCGCCGCCCGGCTCGGTATGCACGTCGAAGTATCCAATTTTCGGGACAGCTAGCTCGGAGAGCAGCGCTTTCACGGTACCCGCATGAACGACGAAGACGGCGCGCCCACTCCCCTGGACGCGCTCCGATTCGCACGCCTCCCGAAACGCCGCGACGACGCGGCGGGTGAAATCGCTCTTGCCCTCGCCATGCGGGCAGCGCGTCTCGCACCAGGAGTCTACCCAGGCGCGGTAGCGCGCATCCTCTTTAAGCTCGGCGGCGCTTCGCCCCTCGAAGTCGCCGAAATTCATCTCGCGCAGACCGGGGCACGCCATAAACTCCGCGTTCGGGAAGAGGATGCGCGCCGTCTGGTCGGTGCGGGCCATGCCGCTCGTGATAACACGGAACACGTCACGATAGCACGCGAGGTCGCGCAAAGCGCGCTCACCCGCGCTCGACAGGGGCTCGTCAGTGCCCGCCCCGCTGTAGCGATGGTCTTCCGTGCCCGCAGTGGCACCATGGCGCACGAAGACGACTTCCAAAGGCGCGCCCGCACCCTGCGTCCCTCGAGGCGAATCGGCAAGGTTTCCTTTGATGACCTGGGGTATCCCGCACGTCATGCGCACGACGACGTCGGCGCGCGCAGCGAGCGCGCATCCCAGGCGCCCCGCGCGCTCGCGCCATTGGGCGTCTTCCGCACGCATAGGGACGACCCCCGAGCCGACCAAGGACAGAATCACTACGTCGAAGCCGATCAGCCGCTCGAGCGCCCGGTCAGCGTCGAGCGCGCGTACGAGTTCCTCAGCACGGTAAGCGACACGGCCGGCAAAAGCCGCGGGCACGCCGCCCTCCGCAAACTGCGCCGCGTCGACGAAATCGTCCGCCGCGAACCCGAGCTTTTCGCGCACGAAGGTCCTCTTCCCCGAATGCGCGCCACCTACCACGAGCATCATAGGAGCATGCCCCCCGCCACCAGCATGGCAAGCATCGCGAGCTCGGCCCATTGCAGAAACCATCCGGCCAAATCCCCCGTCACCCCGCCGAAGCGGGACAGGGCAACATGGCGGTACCACGCGAGCGCCAAAAGCCCCGCCACCGCCATAAGGGCGCCGACGGCCTGAGCGCACGCGACCATCCCTGCAGCCGAAGCCGCAGCGAAAGCGCAAAGCGGCACGACGATCGCCACGCGCTTCTTCGCAGGCGAGAGCCCCGCGGCCATGCCGTCCGCTCGCGCGGCAGGCCAGCATTCAACGGCGAGCCCCGAAAGCGAGCGGGAGAACACGAGAGAGCACAGAAGCGCGAGGAACGCCCCCGCCGTAAGCGGCAGCGCGGTGAAAAGGGAAAACTGCAGAATAAGGTACACAACAACACCGATGACCCCGAAGGCGCCCGCCCGCGGGTCGTGCATGATCTCGAGCTTTCGCTCGCGCGGGGCCCAACTTGCAAGCGCATCGGAGGTGTCGCAGAGCCCGTCTAGGTGGATGCCTCCCGTCACCGCCACAGGCAGCGCCACGAGCACGGCCGCGACGATGGTCGCGGGCACGCCGAGCAGGTTCGCCACGTACCCCCACGCCGTCATGAGGAAGCCTTCCGCAAGGCCCACCAGGGGAAACGCGGCAAGCGCATGGGTTGACCCGAAATCGGTCCAGGCCGATTTCGGAACGGGGATACGCGAGAACGTTCCGAACGCCGCGCCGATTGCCTCTACTATCTTCACCTTGTAGGTCCTTCGCCTTTCATCCACACGGGAATCCCGCATACCACTTCGACTGCGCGGTCGGCCAGCGCAGCCACACCCGCGTTCACGCGCGCGAGCGCGCGCCTCCATGCCTCGGTCCCTTCATCGTAGCGCATCCCATCGGCGAACACGTCGACGGTGACCACCACCGTATATGCAGCGGCCTGAGCGAGCCGTTCGATGCCTCCGAGCACCTCGCGCGCCGCAGCGTCGGGGTCACGCGGGCACAAGCCGCCTTCCGCGAAGAGCTCGTTCGCAACCAGGTTGCCCACGTCCTCCAAAAGAAGCGTGCAGTCGCGCGGAAGCCCGGGCACTGCGGCGCCCACGTCACGCGTGCACTCGAGGGTAGAAAACCCCTTGCCCTCGCGCAGCGCCCGATGGCGCGCGATGCGGCGGGCGCCCTCTTCCCCGAAGGGCTCCATCGTTGCCAGGTACACGCGGGGGCCGTCGTGCCCGAGGCACAGGGACTCGGCGTAGGCGCTCTTGCCGCTCGCGGCGGCGCCGATGACGAGCGTCACCGTCATTTCCCGGCCTCGAAATGCTCGTAAGCAGCCATACCAGTCGCCGTGAACGTCTTCCCATCCCGGTACACGCACAGCGCCGAATCCAGAAGGGGCAGATACGCCATGGCGCCCGCGCCCTCGCCCAAGTGCATGCCTGCGTCGAGGGGTGCCTTTATGCCGAGCTCGCGAAGGAGCTCCTGGCTTGCGGGTTCGCTTGATGCGTGGGTGCCCACGAGGTAGCCCAAGGCGTTGGGGCACAGGCGCGCCGCGCACAGGGCCGCCGTGCAGGATATGACCCCGTCGAGGAGCGCCGGCGCCTTCGAGGCCGCGGCCCCCAGGTAGAAGCCGCACATCGCAGCGATGTCGAAGCCGCCCACCTTCGAGAGCACGTCGATCGGGTCGGCGGGATCGGGCGAGTTCGCGTCGATAGCGCGCTCGACCACGTCGCGCTTGCGCGCGAGCGAGGCGTCCGAGAGCCCCGCGCCGCGCCCGACAAGGCTCCGCGCGTCCGCCCGGATGAGCACTGCGGCCACCGCCGCCGAGGTGGTCGTGTTGCCGATGCCCATCTCGCCCGCGGCGAGAAGGCGCACGCCGGCGCGGGCAAGCCCGCACGCGACGGCGATTCCGACCTCGATCGCGCGCACGGCCCCATCGCGAGACATAGCGGAGCCGAGAGCGATGTTGCCGCTCCCCCGCCGCACGTTCGCGCGCACCATGCGCGCGTCTTCTATGCCCCGGGCCATACCCACGTCGACGGGCACGACCTCGGCACTCGCGAACGCCGCCATGCGGCAGGCGCTCGCGGCCCCCTCGCACATGTTGCGCGCGACGGCTCGCGTCACATCTTGCCCGCTTTGCGACACGCCTTCGGCAACGACCCCGTTGTCGGAGAAGAATACCGCGAGCGCACGGGGAAACTCGGCCACCTCGGCGCTCCCCTGAGCTGCGGCGATACACGCGACGGCGTCTTCAAAGTCGCCCAATCCCCCCAAGGGGTGCGCGATGGAGTCCCACGCGGCGTACGCGGCGGCACGGGCGCATTCGTCTGCGGGCGCGATCCGGGAAAGCGCGGCTTCGAGCACGGCGCCCGGCGCCGACGAGAACGCGCGCTCGACTTCCTCGCGGATGCAGGCAAGCGCGGTTTCGGTTGCTTCAGCCATGCCGCCTCCTCTCTGTGAACGACGCTGCGGCAGACGCGAACGCGCGCGCAACGTCGGGGTTCGCAGGATAGTACACATGCGGGAAGCCCGCCACCAGGGACGGGGTGGTCGTCATGCACGGCCAGCCCTTGTCGCGCCGGGGCTTCTGCGCCCAAAAGTCGCCGCCCGGGCAGGTGGACTGCCAGTAGTGGAACTCGTGCGCGCGGATGCGTGTGCCGCGCGGCCCGTAGAGCCCGTCGCGTTGGGAAGTGAGCTCCACGTACCCGAAATGGGACAGCCTTCCCCCGTTCTCGCTTGCGCCCTCAAGGGCGCCCGCAACAGGCCAGCGCCACCCCTCGCTATCGGCGATTTCGCGCTGCAGGTACAGAAACCCACCGCATTCGGCGACCGTCGGCATGCCGGATTCCACCGCGCGCCGCACCGCCCCGCGCATCGACACGTTCTCGGAGAGCTGCCGCGCATGGAGCTCCGGGTAGCCGCCCCCCAGATAGAGGGCGCTTGTCCCCCGGGGCAACTCGCCATCACACAGGGGGCTGAAAAAGGCCAGCTCGCAACCCAGGTCCTCGAGCGCGCGCAGATTCTCCTCGTAGTAGAACGAGAACGCCTCGTCACGCGCGACGGCGACGATGGGCCGCGCTCCCGCGATCGGCTCCAACCGGTAAGGTTCCTCGCGGATATCGGGTGCCGTCGCCGCTATTTCGAGCAAGCGGTCGACGTCGATGCTCTTTTCCACCAGCTCGGCCATCTTGTCGATGCGCGCGGAGAGCTGCTCGACCTCGTCGGCGGTCACAAGCCCCAGATGCCGGCTTTCGAGCGAGAACGCCTCGTCGGCGGGGATATTCCCCAAAACCGCGACGCCCGTGTGCTTCTCGATCGCAGGCGCCGCGTAGGCGCAGGCAGCGGCGCTCGTCTTGTTCAGCACGACGCCGCGCACGTTCGCACAAGGCAGGAACTCGGCGATGCCGCGGGTTACAGCGGCGAGCGATAAAGACGCCCCGCGCCCGTTCACCACTAAAACGACCGGCGTTTCCGTGTTGCGCGCAACCTGGTAGCTGCTCGCGTCGGCCACGCCGGGCGCCATGCCGTCGTAGAAGCCCATAACCCCCTCGAGCACCGCGACATCCGCGCCCGCGGCGCCGCGTGCGAGCAGGGCGCGCAGCGTCGGGGCGTCGGTGAAGAAGCCGTCTAAATTGCCCGAGCGCGCACCCACGACGCGGCGATGAAAGAGCGGGTCAATGTAGTCGGGGCCGCATTTGAAGGCCGCGCATGCAATGCCGCGGTGCGCGAGCGCGCGCAGGAGCGCGCACGTTACGACCGTCTTGCCGCTCCCGCTCGAGGGCGCAGCGACCATGAAGCGCGGGATGGACGTGCTCACCGGGCGCCGCCTTCCCCACCTGCGGCGCTGCAGTTAGCAAGCGAGACCACCTCAACGGATGGGTTCCCCTCGACAGAGAGGTCCTCCCCGACAGGCGACTCAGCAAGCGCGCCGACTTCGGCAAGCTCCTCGGCATCCGCGCCCGCACCACGCGCGCTGACGAGGAACACGGGGTTTTGCGCCTTCATAAGATGGTGCGAGCCTACAGCCTCGGCACGGGCGGCCGACACCTGGCACGCCTCGAACCCCTTAAAGCGCGAACCCGAGAGGAGCGCGCACGCCTCGGTGAGCGTCTCAACGGTGACGCATGGCACGCACAGGCGAACCTGCGAGTTCTTCTCGAGCGCCGCCTCCACGATGGAGGGAAGCTCGCCCGCGCTCCCGCCGACGAACACGGCGTCGGGGACAGGCAGTTTCGCGAGCGCTTCGGGGGCGACACCGGGGACCGCATGCACGTTGCCGCACCCGAATGCATCCGCGTTCTCTCGGATGAGCCGCACGCCGGCCGCGTTGCGCTCGACCGCCCATACCGACCCCGCTCGCGCGACGAGCGCCGCCTCGATCGACACGCTCCCCGTGCCGGCGCCGACATCCCACACGGTGTCGGTCGCGGTAAGGCGCAGCTTCGCGAGCGCGACGGCGCGCACCTCCTGCTTGGTCATGGGAACTTCGCCGCGGATGAAGAGCTCGTCGGGAATGCCCGAGGAAGCGTACGGCCAGCGGGAGCTCGCGGCGCGGAATGCGCCCGCAGAGTCCGCCGCGAAAGAAGCCGCCGCGGGCGCAGACGCGCCGGCCGGCGCCTCGGAGGCTGCGCTAGAGCCCGCAGGCGACCCGGCGCAGCCTGCGAACTCGATAAGCATCACGTTCAAGTCGTCGAACGTCTGACCTGCGATTTCACTTGCGGTCGCGCAGGTGATGCGCTCGTCGGGGTACGACAGGCGCTCGGCCACCGTCACGCGCGCGTCCGCGAAGCCCGCCTGCACAAGCTCGCCCGAAAGCCGCGAGGGGTCTTCCCCGCCCGACGTGGCGAGGAAGAGCTCACCTGCGCGCTCGGCCTCGGCCACGATGTCGCACGCCACGCCGTGAGCGCTCGCGAAGCGCCAATCCTGCCATGGACGCGCGAGGCGCGCGGCGAGATACGACGCTGAGCTTATGCCGGGAATGACGTGCACGTCCACCTGCGCGTCGCCGGAGAGAGCCTCCATCAGGCGGCGCGCGCCGCTGAACAGCCCCACATCGCCCGTCATCACGACCACGGCGCGCTGCCACGACGCCGCATCAATGAGCGCGGCGACGATGTCCGCCGTCTTCACGAGCTCGCATTTCACCACGTCGGGCGGCACGTCGATGCCGACAAGCGCGCGATGAGCGCCGATGACCACGTCGGCGATGTCGATCGCGTCGAGCGCCGCACGCGAGAGCAAGTCGGGGTTTCCGGGCCCCGCCCCGATGATCGTTACCTTTCGCATGGAATCTCCCGATACCCGCGCGGCGTGACCATACGGCCGCCTACGCGCTTCGTGTCCGCGTTGCCGACGAACACGGTGGTGAACATGTCGGCGTCGAACTCCTCCAGCTCGGAGAGCCTGCACATGCCCGACTGCTGCCCCTCGCGCCCGATGTTGCGTACCCAGCCGCAGAGCGTGTCGGGGGCCTTCCATTCGAGCATAATCTTCGCCGCGCGCGAGAGCCTGTCGGCGCGCTTTCTGCTGCGCGGGTTGTACAAACAGATGCAGAAGTCGGCGCTCGCCACGGCGGCGAGCCTGCGCTCGATGACATCCCACGGCGTGAGCAGGTCGGAGAGCGACACGACCGCGAAGTCGTGGGCAAGCGGGGCGCCGAGCACCGCCGACCCGCTCTGAGCCGCGGTGGCCCCGGCGATAGCTTCCACGTCAACATCGGGGTAGTCCTCCGCAAGCTCCAGCACGGGGCTCGCCATGCCATACACGCCCGCGTCACCGCTGCACACGAGCGCCACGGCTTCTCCGCTCTGCGCGCGTGAAAGCGCCAGGCGGCACCGTTCGACCTCGTGCATCATCGGCGTCGCGAGATGCGCCGCGTCAGGCACGGCGGCGAGTGCGAGCTCCACGTATTTCGTGTACCCCACAACGATGTCGGCCGCCTCGAGCGCGCGCCGAGCCGCAATCGTCATGCCGTCGGGGCCGCCCGGGCCGATCCCCACCACGAAGAGCTTTCCCATCACCGCTCCTTAAACGAAAGTTCGAAAGTTACCTTGGAAAACGCGACGGTCACGCCGCCGTGAGCGAGCTTCGGGAAGATAAGTTTACCCCCGTCCGCGAGCGCCGCGCGCTCGCACACATTGTCGACCCCCACCGTCGCGCACACGAAATCAGATGGCGAAACGCTGCCTTCGACCTGCGACAACTCCTCTGCGGAATACGTCGCGAGCGGGATATTGCGCGCGCGGCAGAAGGCGAGCAGGCCCTCCTCGCGCGCCTTCACGTCGATCGTCGCCGCCTCGCGAACGGCCAAAGGCGAGATGCCCGCCTGCCCGCACGCGAGAAGAAACGCCTCCCCGATCGCTTCGGCGCACGCACCGCGACGGCACCCTATGCCCGCAACGATGCAGGGCACGACAAGGTGAAGCGGCTCGGGCGCAGGCGCCTGCGCCCGCACGCCCGCCGGCTTCCCCGTCTCACCGGCGGGCACGACCTCGTCCGTTGTCTCCGCCGTGCGAACGGACGCACCTGCATTCGCGCCAGCGAACGGCGACACGACGATATCGGCCCGAGCGCGGTCGGACACAATGTCAACCCCCTCAGGCGGCTGTCCCGAAATCGGCATGGCGGAATAGAGCGCCACGCGCCCGCTCGAAAGCAGCCGCGCCGACACTCGCTTGATAGCCTCGGGATTCGAAACGGCGAGCCCCGCACAGCGCGCCCACGTATCCACCGCCCACACGCCGCGGACGTCGGTCGCCGTGGTGATGACGGGGATGGCCCCTGCCGCGCGTGCCACAGTTTGCGCAAGCTCGTTCGCACCGCCCAAATGCCCCGACAAAAGCGGGACGGCAAAGCGCCCCGCCTCGTCGATCGCCACAACCGCGGGATCGTTTACCTTCGAGGCGACATGCGGCGCGATCGCCCGCACGGCGATGCCCGCCGCGCCCACGAACAGAAGCGCGTCCGACGCTTCCCACGTGAGCGCCGTCCATGCGCGCAGGTCGGCCTTCCCCTCGCCGAACCCGCGCGAAACGGAAACGTCCCAGCCAGGGTCATCTTCACCTGTCTGCGCGCAATCGGAAAGCGCGCGTGCGGTGCGCTCCGCCAACGCATACCCCCTCTCAGTGAACGCTATGCAGGAAACCCTCATCTAGCGCACCACCATCGTCGAGAAGTAGCTGCCCCGATCGGGCACATCGTCGAGCGAGCGGTACACGCGCTCGCCCGGAAGCCCACAGTCCTCTACGAGCTCGGCACCGTCGAAGGTGCCCTCCTCGCGAAGGATACGCTTCGTGTCCGCAAGCGAGCGGCGCGCCTTCATAGCCACCTTCGTCCCTGGCCAGCCGATTGCGCGGCCCACCCCATACAGCACGCCTTTACTCATACGTCGCCCCCAATTCCCCGATAACTGCATCGGCGCCCGACGTGCGGAAAAGCTCGCGGCGCTCGGCGTCGAACACGACCGCGGCGATGTCGCATCCGCCCGCCGCGCGGCGGCGCAACCTGTCCTCGATTGCCACAGCGAGCGAGGCGCGCGCAGCGTCCCCCACGCCGGCGGCCTCGATTACCTCGAGCGCCGCCGTGGTCGTGACCGACGACATGATATCGCGCACGGTCTTCGTGCCCGCGCCGGCCAAGGCCGCGTGGGCGGTCAGAATCTCCGCACGGCAGTCGGCGGTACGCGAATGGGTGTCCATGATGCCGCCCGCGACCTTCACCAGCTTGCCGATGTGTCCCACAAGAAGGACATTGGTAAATCCCTCGCGAACGCAGCAATCAATCGCATCGCCCACAAAGTTGGAAATGAAGACCACCGGCGCACCGTTTAGATGGAAATGCCCCGAGATGAACTGCGCGCCGTAGTTGCCGGGCGTGAGCACGACTCCGCGCCGCCCCATAGCCGCATGCTGCCGGATCTCGAGCTCGATGCTGTCGCGCAAGGCAGCGAGGCTGCGCGGCTCGACGATGCCCGTCGTGCCCAGGATGGAGATGCCGTCCTCTATCCCCAGGTGCGGGTTGAAGGTCTTTTCGGCAAGGGCAACACCCTCGGGTACCGAAATCGTCACAGCAATATTTCCAGAAAAGCCGTGCGCGGCGCACACCTCGCGCACCGCCGAAGTGATCATCGCGCGCGGCGTCGCGTTGATGGCGGCCGCCCCCACCGGCTGCTCGAGCCCGGGCAACGTCACGCGCCCCACGCCCACGCCGCCATCGACGGAAACTTCCGATTCGCGCGCGGGCACGCCCTTGCTGCCCGCAGTGCCCGTGCCCGACCCCGCATGTTCCACGCGCGCGTACACGAGCACGCCGTCGGTCACATCGGCATCGTCGCCTGCGTCCTTTCGCACGGCGCACTGGGCGCACCCCTCGCCGATGCATGCGTCGACCACGTTCGCCTCGACGGGCAGCCCGCCGGGGGTGACGATCGACACGCGGCCGACGGGCTTTCGTGACAAGAGCATCTCGCAGGCCGCCTTCGCCGCGAGCGCGGCGCAGCTCCCCGTGGTGTAGCCGCAGCGCAGGCGGGTCGTCCCGGTATATATGTAGTGCTCGAAGGCCACGCTAGCTGCTCGCCTTTCGATACCCCGTGGCAAACGAAGGGTCGTAAAGCTTGCTGCGCTCGTACGACTCCGCTTGCGCGCCGTTGTGCGCAAGCCCGCCACGAGCTCCGAGCACGCGGCCCACCACCACGAGCGCCGTGCGGTCGATGTCCTCTCGCGCGCCCGCATCGGCGAGCGTGCCCACTGTGCATCGCACCACGCGCTCCTCAGGCCAGGTCGCCTTATACACGAGCGCCGCCGGCTCGTCGGAGCTGCGGCCCGCGGCCAAAAGCTCGGCGGAAAGCTCGGCGAGCATACCCGAGCTCAGGAAGATGACCATAGTCGAGCCGCTTTCCGCCATGGTGCGCATGCCCTCGCCCGCAGGCATGGGGGTGCGCCCGGAAAGCCGCGTGATCACGACCGACTGGCTGATTCCCGGCAGCGTGTATTCCTGGCGAAGCGCCGCCGCGGCACCGCAAAAGCTCGACACGCCGGGCACCACCTCGTAGTCCACGCCGCGCGCGTCGAGCGCGTCCATCTGCTCCTGGATGGCGCCGTACAGGCACGGGTCGCCCGTGTGCAGGCGCACCACTTCCTCGCCCCGCGCATCTGCCGCGCACATCACGTCGAGCACTTCCTCCAAGGTCATGTGCGCGCTGTCGTAGACGATGCAGGATTCCTTGCACTCGGCGAGCAGCTCGGGGTTCACAAGGCTCCCCGCCCAAACGACCACGTCGGCCGCGCGCAGAAGACGAGCCCCGCGCAGCGTGATAAGGTCGGCGGCGCCCGAGCCTGCGCCAACGATATGAATCATCCGAGCCTTCCCTTCCCGTTTCTCATCGCAACCGTTTACGCCGCCATTCGCGCAGCGGGCAAAACACGGCGCCCGAAGCGGCAATCGGCGCAAATACGCAGGCAGGAGGCGCAATGCCGCCCGCCCTGGCTTTGACACGTTCACAAGTGCCCACTATCATAGTAAAAGATTCGGCAACGAGCATATGACAATCGGATAAAAGGAAATGACCGGCGCGGCGTCCGCACAGCCCGCGCTGGCTTGCGGAGGGAACCAGGTGGGAATCCTGGGCAAGGGACATTACTGTATAGGACGCACGGGCGAACCGCCTCGCGCCCCAAGCCAGACTGCTTCGCCTTTTCCTCACGGCATCGCCGTGGCGTTAGCTCCTTGTGAACCCCGAGGGGTGCGCTTTTCTTTCGCTTGTGCCGACAAGCAACTGTCGCCGGGGGACCGGAAAACCGAGGAAAGGAAAAACCATGTCCGACCAGATGTCACGCCGCAGCTTCATGGGCGCCGCAGCAACCGGAGCCGTCGCGCTCGCCGGAATCACGCTCGCGGGCTGCTCCAGCACCTCCGCAAGTTCCGAGAAATCGAGCGAAAAGGAGAAGGCCGTGAAGCCGGTCATCCTCGTCACGAGCTTCGGCACGAGCTACAACGACTCGCGCCACATCACCATCGGCGCCATCGAAGACGCTATCCGCGAGAAGTACTGGCAGGACTACGACATCCGCCGCGCCTTCACCGCGCAGATCATCATCGACAAGCTGAAGAAGCGCGACGGCATCACGATCGACAACATGACCGAGGCGCTAGACCGCTGCGTGGAAGACGGCGTGAAGGAAATCGTCGTGCAGCCGACGCATCTCATGGCTGGCCTGGAATACGCCGACGTGAAAGACGAGCTCGACAAGTACGCCGACAAGTTCGACAAGATCTCGCTCGGGGACCCGCTGCTCACCTCCGACGACGACTACAAGAAGGTGGCCGCAGCCATTAAGGAGAACATGGCGTCCTTCGACGACGGTAAGACGGCGCTGTGCCTCATGGGCCACGGCACCGAAGCCGATTCCAACGCCGACTATGCCAAGATGCAGGAAGTGTTCAAGAACGAGGGCTTGACGCAGTTCTTCGTCGGCACCGTCGAGGCTGAACCGACCTGCGAGGATGTTATCGCCGCCGCGAGCGCCGCAGGGTACAAGAAGGCCGTGCTCGCGCCGTTCATGGTAGTCGCGGGCGACCACGCGAACAACGACATGGCAGACGAGACCGACCCCGACAGCTGGGCTGCAAAGTTCGTAGCCGCCGGCTTCGAAGTGACGTGCCTGCTCCAGGGTCTGGGACAGAACGCCGCGGTCGACGACATCTACGTCTCGCACGTGGACGACGCTATCGCCAAGCTGTAAACTCGCCGCGCACGGGGGCGCCGGTCGCGTCCCCGTGCAACGGGCATGCGCCTTCCCCGACCGACGGCGCATGCCCGTTGCATTCGCATCCCGCCCGCCCACCGCACGGCGCGGGCGGTCGAAGCGATTGAAAGGAACCCCTCCATGTTGAAGAAAACCCTCGTCTTCGCACTGTCGGCGGCGCTTTTCGCGTTCTCGCTCGCCGGCTGCGGCGGAAATTCAATCGACAGCGCAAAGGCAAGCGATGCCGATTCCCAGGAAAAGACCGAACAGGCGGCCGATGCGCCCGAGGGCGCAAGCGCTGCCCCCATTACCGCCGACAAGGTGGCTGACGGCACCTATCCAATCACCGTAGATTCCAGCTCGAACATGTTCAGGATTGTGGACGCCCAGCTCATCGTGGAAAACGGCTCCATGCACTGCGTGATGACACTTTCCGGCACGGGCTACGGCAAGCTCTTCATGGGCACGGGCGACGAGGCTGCCGCCGCGAGCGAGGCCGACTTCATCCCCTATGTGGAAAACGCGGAAGGCAAGTACACCTACGACGTGCCCGTTGAAGCGCTCGACGAGGACACCGCCTGCGCCGCGTGGAGCATTAAAAGGGAGCGGTGGTACGACCGCACGCTCGTATTCGAATCCGCCGGCGTCGATCTGCGCGCCGACGCACTGAAGTAACGCCATGCGGTCGATTCTTCCCAAGGGGGAAAACAGGAAGCGCCGCAGCATCGCGGCGCGCGTAATCGCCTGCGTTCTCGTCGCCCTGCTCGCGCTTCCCTTCGCGGGGTGCAGTGCGAGCCCAAACGCGACCGGTGTCACGGCGGGCTCTCAGGAATACACTGTGAGCGTCTCGCTTTCCGGCGGGTCAGGGCGCGCAAGCATCGCCTCACCAACCACAATTGTGAAGGATGGCGACACCTACACCGCGACCATCACCTGGTCGAGTTCGAACTACGACAAGATGACCGCCGACGGCGTGGACTACGCGCCCGTAAACGACGGCGGCAACTCCACGTTCGAGATACCCGTCACACTCGACGAGGACATCGCCGTGTCGGCCGAGACCGTCGCCATGTCGACGCCGCACACCATCGACTACACGCTCCACTTCGACTCATCCACCATGAAGGAGAAATCGGGCAACGATGCAAGCGGCGGCTCCCCTGCGGGAACGGCTTCAAGCGCCGCGGCCGACTTCCACAACGCCGATTTGGGCTGCGGCTGGGAGCCGACGGGGGCGCTTCAGCTTGAATACGCCAAGCACTTCACTGTCGACGAGTACGAAGGCGGCCTGCGGCTTATCTGCATTTCGAACGGGGAGCGCTTCCTCGTGGTGCCGCAAGATGCGAAGGTACCTGATGGGTTGAGCTCCGACATCGCGGTCATAAGGCGCCCCGCCGACAAGGTGTACCTCGTGTCGTCGGCGACGATGTGCCTGGTCGACGCGCTCGATGCGAACGACAATATCTTCATGTCGGGCACGAAGGCCGACGATTGCTCGGTCGCGGGCTTCAAAAGCGCGCTCGAAAGTGGGGCGATCGCCTACGGCGGCAAGTACAGCGCACCCGACTACGAGCGAATATCGGCCTCGGGCTGCACGCTCGCCATCGAGAACACCATGATCAACCACACGCCCGATGTGAAGGAAAAGCTGCAGAAACTCGGGCTCGTCGTGCTCACCGAACAGTCGTCGAGCGAGCCCGAAGCACTCGGGCGCGTCGAGTGGATTAAGCTTTTCGGCGTCCTGTTCGACAAGGAAGACGAGGCCGCGCACCTGTTCAACGAGCAGAAGGCCCGCGTCGAGCAAACGTCGGGGCTGGCGTCGTCAGGTAAAACCGTGGCGTATTTCTACATTAACTCGAACGGGGCCGCCGTCACGCGGCGGGCGGGCGACTACGTGGCGCAGATGATCGAGCTTGCAGGCGGCAGCTACGCGCTCGATGACGCGCAGACGGCGTCGACGTCAGGTTCGTCAGTAACGCTCGAAATGGAGCGCTTCTACGCGACGGCGAAGGATGCCGACATCATCATCTACAACGGCACCATCGACAAATCGGTTGCCACCTTGAACGACTTCGTAGGCAAAAACGCGCTATTGTCGCAGTTCAAAGCCGTGAAGAACGGCAACGTCTGGGTCACAAGCGCCGACATGTACCAGCAGATGACTTCTACCGCCGACATTATCGACGAGCTGCACGGGGCGTTCACTGGCGATGACGCGAGCGACTTCCATTATCTGAGGAAGCTCGGCTAGCACCATGAGAAGCCGACTTTCCATGGCATACGACGAATCGGGGCGCGCCGCGCGGTGTCGCGTCGTGACGGCGCTGCTCGCTGTTGCCCTCATCGTGCTCGTCGGGGCCAACCTGTGCATCGGGAGCGTGCTCGTGCCCGCAGACCACATCCCCGGCATCCTTTCGGGCGGCGCGGGCAATTCCATGGAAAGCCAGGTCATCTGGGAGATTCGCCTGCCGCGCGTGCTTTCAGCCGTGCTTCTCGGCGGGGCACTTTCGCTCTCCGGGTTCCTGCTGCAGACGTTTTTCAACAACCCCATCGCCGACCCGTTCATCTTGGGCGTCTCCTCGGGCGCAAAGTTCGTCGTCGCGCTTACGATGATCGTACTTCTGGGCGCAAATCAGGCCATGTCCTCGCCGGCCATGGTGGCCGCAGCGTTTCTGGGCTCGCTTATCACCATCGGCTTCGTGCTCCTCATCGCACGGCGCATAAGTTCCATGGCCATGCTCATCGTGGCGGGCGTCATGGTGGGATACATCTGCTCGGCGGCGACGAACTTCCTCATCGCCTTCGCCGACGACCAGTCCATCGTGAACCTGCACAACTGGTCTTTGGGTAGCTTCTCGGGTTCGAGCTGGGACGACATCGCGGTCATCGCGGTCGTGGTGATCACCGTGAGCGCATGCGTATTCGCGATATCGAAGCCCCTTTCCGCCTTCCAGCTGGGAGAAGCCTACGCGAAAAGCGTCGGCGTGAACGTCGTACGCTTCCGCGTGGTGCTCGTCCTTCTAGCGAGCATGCTCTCCGCCTGCGTGACCGCGTTCGCTGGTCCGGTGTCGTTCGTAGGAATCGCGGTTCCGCATCTCGTGAAGTCAGCGCTAAAGTCGTCGAAGCCCATCCGCGTGATTCCTGCGTGCTTCTTGGGAGGCGCCATCTTCTGCGCGGGCTGCGATTTGATCGCACGCACGCTGTTCTCTCCCGTCGAGCTTTCCATCAGCGCCGTCACCGCCATCTTCGGCGCGCCGGTGGTTATCGCGCTCATGTTGGAGAAGCGGGTGAGGTAGATGGGAGAATTCGTGCCGCGGCCCAAAACGCAGACTGACGGAGCGCCGCTTTTCCACATAAGCGACCTGTCGGCGGGCTACGACAAGAAGGTCGTAGTCGAAGGCGTCGATCTGGAGGTTCGCGCGGGCGACGTCGTGGCGCTCATCGGGCCGAACGGCTCGGGCAAGTCGACCATCTTAAAAACCATCACACGCCATCTGGCACCGCTTGCCGGCGCGGTCGAGCTCGACGGGCGAGAGATTTCCCGATGGAAGACGGCGGAGTTTGCAAGGAACCTTGCCGTTATGCTGACAGATCGCCCCCGGACCGAGCTCCTCACCTGCCGCGATGTCGTAGAGGCGGGAAGGCACCCCTACACCGGGCGAATGGGCACACTCTCGCCCGACGACCATAGTCGGGTCGACGAGGCCATGAAAACCGCACATGTGGAAGAGCTCGCCGAGCGCGACTTCATGCAGATAAGCGACGGGCAACGCCAGCGCGTCATGCTCGCACGCGCCATCGCGCAGGATCCGCGTGTGCTCGTGCTCGACGAGCCCACGTCGTATCTCGATATCCGCTACCAGATCGACCTGCTGCGAATACTTCGCCACCTTGCGAAATCGCGGAATGTGGCTGTCATCATGTCCATCCACGAACTCGAGCTCGCGCAGAAAAGCGCCGACAAGGTGATTTGCGTGAAGGACGGCCGGGTCTTCCGCGCCGGCGTACCCGAGGACATATTCACGCGCGAGACGATTGGCGAGCTCTACGGCCTTCAACATGGCACCTTCAACGAGCGCTTCGGCAGCGTGGAAATTGGACGCCCGCACGGCGATGCGCACACGTTCGTCATCGCCGGCGCAGGTACGGGGTCGGCTGTGTTTCGCCAGCTCATCCGGCAGGGCAAGGCGTTCTACACGGGCGTTCTGCACGAAGGGGACATCGACTGCGAGCTAGCGCGCGACCTGGCGGCGGAATGCGTGGCCGAGCGCGCCTTCGAGCCGATCGGGGATAGAACCATAGCCCGCGCCAAAGAGCTCCTCGTCCACTGCGCGCGCCTTATCGTGTGTCCCGCCGCCTTCGGCACCATAAACGCCCGCAACGCAGAGCTCGTCGAGTTCGCACGCTCGCACGGTATCGAGGTCATGCGAGCGTGCGAAGGCGCATCGGAGGATTCCCAATTGGGGTGGAAAGGATAAACTGGACTTTCTTTTAAGGATCCTCAGGCTACAGCTCCTACGCCGGCGAGGTCTACAAGGCGCCGGAGAACCTCGTAAACAGGAATTTCCACGCCGACGAGCCCAACTAGACCTAATCCAAGCGAGATTCCAAACTCGAAAGGCCATTGAGAGTCAGGTCGTTGGCGACCTCCGAGACACGCTCGATAGGAACCGAACCGTCAGACAGCGCCCACGTGCGATAGATACCGATAATACCGGACAGCAAAAACGCCAGATAGTAATCGAACATCTCGTCCTTGAGGCCGTGGGGCAGCAAGTCGCGCTCGGCAATCTCATGCTCGAGCGGCACACGAAGACGAGCCATAAAATCATCGAGCGGAATATTCTCGATCAGCTGACGATTGAGCACCAGGTTGTTGCATAGCGCCTCGTTAATGGTTTTAAAGAAGGTCGCCGCCGCGCCCAGGGCGCGCTCGTTGGTATCGCCGCCCATGGAGGCAAGCGTTTTCTCGACCGAGTCGACAATCATCTCCACCACATCGACGGCAATGGCATCGAGCAGGCCGTCAACCGTACCAAAGTGAACGTAAAAGGTCTTGCGGTCGACATTGGCCTCGCGCGCGATGGCACTCACCGTAATGTCTGCCAGCGGCTTTTCCATGAGCAGGCGCTCGAAAGCGGAAAGGATGGCATTGCGGCTGCGAACGATGCGGCGATCAATACGCGGTTTGCTGGTGGCCATGGGCGCGTCCCTTCGATATGCGGGCATTCATCAACAGATGAGAGATAATCTACGTAAGAGGATTATCCCCCATACAGCACAAATATGCCCCGCATCATGAAGAACGCACGACTGCCCTACTGCGACTTAGGGTGCTTCTTCTTATTGAGTGCCGACGGAGATACGCGAATACCGTCGCCTGTCTGGCGCACATAGGCTTTATGAGCCGGCTTAGCGGTCCCAGAAGCCTTCTGAGCGTGCTTCTTGGGATCAACGGTAACCGCATTCGTGGGGTGCGGCTTAGTGGGCGCAGAGGGCGTCTGAGACGTGCGGCCGAGTTTGCGCATCACACGATCCCAGCGCGCATGGATGCTCTCGTTGTGGGCGCTCTTAAGTCCCAGCAGGGGCGCAGCCAAAATGGTCGGCGCAATAAACGTAATGAGGCGCCACAGCAGATAGCCGGCGGTCGAAGCCGACCCAAAGAAATGACCCAAG
This sequence comes from uncultured Collinsella sp., assembly GCA_958445065.1. Classification (GTDB taxonomy): domain Bacteria; phylum Actinomycetota; class Coriobacteriia; order Coriobacteriales; family Coriobacteriaceae; genus Collinsella. Next base: position 1,252 of record CAUCQW010000011.1, on the reverse strand, counting down.
AACAATGCAAAGCCGCCCTCAGCGCCACCAGTTCCACCGGGCAAGGGAACCGCAGAGCTCAGCAGCTGGACAAAGGCACTCGCGGCCATGACCGAGAAAAAGTCGACCTCGTGATGGCCAAAGGCAAGCATCAGGAAATACGGAACCAGATAGAAAAACGCGAGCTGCAGCATGGTGATAAACACGGTGAGCAGCATGGAAGAAAAATGTCCGGCCGAAAGCTTGAACTTCTCGGAGAAGGAGTAGATCTCGCCGTCGACAAACGTGCGCCATCCCTCGATCTTAGTGGCCGAGACACCTATGCGCTCGAGCCAATTGATGATGCAATGGGCGACGCGCGTGACGGTCTTAGGCATGAGCGCGACGGCGAAGATGCCCAGCAAGATGCAGCAGTGCCCACCAAAGCTAAAGACGCACAGCAGCGTCATGTCGCCATAGCGCTCGGCAAAAAACGGCATGCGAGCAAGCAATAGGATAGCGCCCCAGGCAACTAGGCCAAACTGATACACAATAAATCGGGTGAACTGCGTGGCGCCGGCCTCGCCGACATTTTGGCCCGCTTTGGTCAGGCGGTAGATCTGGGCAGGCGTAGAGCCCATCATCATGGGTGTCAGATTACCAAAGAAGATGCCACTCGCCTCGACCGAAATGAGGTCGCGGATACCGACGGGCGAATTGGGATCGAGCCAAACGGCAATCGCGTACGCCACGATACCAAAAAAGAGGTATAGAAACATGCAGAAGCATGCAGCGAGGAGCCAGGGCGCCTGGACGCTCGACATAGCAGCCCAGAACTGCCCCATCTGCCCGGTTACCACCAGATAGACGATATAACCCACCAGCACAACGCCGATAAAGATTGCGCCGCGGCGTGCGCTCTTATTGTCATCGCCGCCCGAGGCCTCAACCTCGACCTGGGGCTTAGACGTATGCTGAGAGGACTCCGTCATGAGACTCCTTCTAACAGTCAAAGTATCTTGGATATTGTACCCGTAAGGGCCATAGGCAGAACGCAAAGCTCTGGTTCAAACGGGAATTGCAGACGGTTGTTTGAAAATAAAAACCCGGGCTTCCATAGGAAGTCCGGGTATCAGATGCGTGGTAGCCCGTACCAGATTCGAACTGGTGATCTCCGCCTTGAGAGGGCGGCGTCCTAAACCGCTAGACGAACGGGCCATAAGCCTCAGCAGAAAAGAAGTGGTAGCCCGTACCAGATTCGAACTGGTGATCTCCGCCTTGAGAGGGCGGCGTC